>NZ_JACJIS010000001.1:1257878-2003891 GCF_014138495.1 Flavobacterium gossypii
TGGCAAAGTACATCGTCCAGCCCGTCGTGGCCCTGGAAACGGATATGGCCATCGTCTGCTCGGTAGCCGTAAACCTGTACCATACGTCCTGCGAGGCGTTTGGCGCGCAGGTAGGGGCAGCTCCGCTAATAGTCATTCCATTAAATGTTCCGCTTATGTTAGTACAGTTAGCGCTCGGAGTTAATTGTATTGCATTAGAGCATTCGTCATTGGCATAGGAGGTAATGTGCCAAAAAAAGACAAAAAAGAGTAATAGACGTTTTGTCATAAATAGTTATTGATTTGATTGTTGATTACGTCGGTAAATTTAGATTTCTGGCCACAATTAGCTATGTAATCATGTTGCCAGATTATGCATCATTGTTGCATTTATCTGAAAATCATTACTTTTTAAGAAAGTGGCTTGGTGATTTTCCAAAGTATTCCGTAAAGGATTTTGTGAAATAGGATTGGCTGCTGAAGCCGCATTTATACGCAATTTCGGTGATGTTTCCTTGGTTGCCAGACAAAAGATCTTTGGCTTTTTCAAGACGGATCATGCTGATGAAATTGGTTGTAGAAAATCCTGTGAGTGCCGTTAATTTTCGATGGAGCTGGCTTCGGCTGACCGACATGTCATTAGAAAGTTCTGTAACCGAATAGTCTTGATTATCGATATTGCTGATGATGCTAGCGATAACTTTATTGACGTATGCGTTTTGACTCTTGGTCCGTTCTTCGAATGTTTTTTCGGATTGGATGGAGTCTTTATACGCTTCTTTATTTCGCTGGACAGTGGCAAACAAGTTCTGTACCGTCAGCTTTAATTCTTCTGGTGAAAAAGGTTTCGAAATATAAGCATCGGCTCCGTGCTGCAGTCCTTTCAAACGGCTTTCCAGCGAGGCTTTTGCAGAAAACAAGACAACAGGCAGATGGCTTGTCAATTCGTCTGCTCGGATTTCCTGCAGCAATTCGATTCCGTCTTTTTCTGGCATCATGATGTCGGAAAGGACAATATCTGGCAAATTTTCACGGATCATGCCCATAGCTTCCTGTCCGTTTTTGGCATGCAGGACCTGGAAGTTTTCTTTGAGTACAGACATACTGAAAACGGCTGTATCGGCGTCATCCTCTACTAATAGGAGTAACGGGATGCCGTCATTCTGAATCATTGTATCAACTGCAGCAGTAAATTCTTGTATCGGAAGAGACACGACAAATGTGGTTCCCGCGGGACTGCTTTGAAGCTCGATTGTTCCTTGCGCCAAGTCTACCAATTCTTTGACCAATGACAAGCCTATGCCCGTGCCATTGACATCCGACGTTTCTTTTCCTCTGAAAAAACGCTGGAACACTTTTTTCTGTTCTTGCTTGGGAATTCCCGGACCGTTATCATTTACGCGGATTATCAGCTTGCCAGCCTCTAGGATAGGCGTGACTTGGATTTCTGATGTTGGAGGACAATATTTTACAGCATTCCCGATAAGATTGGAAAGTATCTTTTCTAAAGCGTTTGAAGGAAATGAATAGTGTTTTTCGGCATTATTCTTAGTGTGGACAATGCGTATGTCTTTGGACTTGGCTTCGCCTGCAAAACTGTCGATGTTGTTTTCAATAAAACTATCAAGATTTCCGGTCGTGTAATGCAACTGAAAGTTTCCTTTTCGGAGTTTTGACGCGTCCAGCAGTTCGTTGACCAAGCCCATCAGCTTTTTCGAATTGCGTTCCATCAAGACCAGCTGCTCCTGATGCGGAGTCTCCGGGTGCTGCTTCATCATCTGGATAGGACCGTCGATAAGCGTGAGCGGCGTTTTTATGTCATGTACTATGTTTTCAAACAGCCTGAGTTTTTCCTGCTCGAATTTCCGGGTAATCTTTCTTCTCTGGAAAATCAGGTACGTAATGAATCCGGCAATCACGAACAGCGAAACAGCACCGAATAAAAGCCAGATCTGCTGGTTTTTGGCTTTTTCAATTTCATGCTTGTGCCGCTGGATTTCTTTTTCCTTTTTTTCGGTTTGGTATTTGATTTCCAGCTCTTCGATTTCTTTTTTGTTGGTTGCTGCAAGCAGGCGCTGGCGTGTTTCGGTTTCCAGCTTTTTATACTGATGGGCATTTTTAAAGTCTCCCATCGACTCATATAAAACACTCATCCTTTCAAACAAGGCTGGCTTATAGGGGTCTTCTGGCCTCAATTCGTTTACAGCAATCGCTTTTTTCATGTATTCGATTGCTTTGGAATAGTTTTTCTTCTCGAGATAATAATCGCCCAAATTCTGATGGGTAGTCATCATATTGAGATAGTCCTTGTTCTTTTCAGAAAGCGTAAGGCCTTTTTCATAATAGTACACGCAAGAATCCGATTTTGTTCCTTGATAGGCGGCCCCGAGAGAGTTGTATACGGTAGCCAGATAGTTGTCCTGCTTATTTTTTAGAAGTGTTTTTTCTGCTTCCTTCAGCGTCTTTATGGCCTCATCAAAAGATTGGTTCATGATCTGCAAAGCCGCAAGGTTTGCGGCAATAAAGGAATAGTATTGGTAGTCATTCGCCTCTTTCTTAGCCTGTGCCGCCTGTTTTAGATAGGACTCTGCTTTCTTTGGATCGTTCAGGTAGAAATAGCAAGTGCCTATGCCGTTGTATAGCGTTCCCGCCAGGGATTTTTCGTTGTGCTTTTCAGCCAGCTCAATACCTTTCAGGTAAGAAGCAATGGCTTCCTTCATCTTGTTTTGTTTCTGATAGGCTTCTGCAATCAGCGCATACGAACGGATTACTACGGTCTGATTGTTTATTTTTTTCCCGATGGCTTGCGCAATGCGGCTGTAGTAGATACAAGAATCTTGATGGGTTGGCAAAAAATGTCTTGCGATTTCCAAGTTGAGCTCGCCTTTTCGAGGCTCGTCTGCTTTTTTTAGGAGTGTCTGCAGCGAATCTGCCGTATTTTGGGAATGCGACTGTTGGGGTAAAAGAACACAAAAAAATAGCGTCAGGTAAAAAACAAAATTTGCCATAGGTTTTATAGGGGGACTGTGGTATATGCTTCTGAATTGTTTACAAAACTATTAAAATTCTTTACAATTCCTATTCTGCCGAAATGCAAACACTGCTTTTACGCCCAAAATATGTTGCAAAAATCTGCTTTCTCCGACAAATTGTTAATAAGTTTTTAATTGCCGTGAAAGTTCAAGATAAAATAACGCCTTATTTTCGCTTCTCTGTAAACTGCCGGTTATTCCCGCCCGGCGATAGGATTCCCAAAAAAAACTGACGGCCTTTATTTCTAGGGCCGCAGTCAAGCTATTTAGAGCAACAGTAACAACATTTCGCAAGCGAAAACTTGTCAGGAATTGTCCTGCGCCCTGTTTTCTGCGGATTAAATTTAGATAACATTAAAACCAGATAACTATGAAAACGATCTACACCTTATTTCTTGCGTTCACGTCAGCCGCAGCCTTTGCCCAGCAGACCATTTCTTTCGAAACCTCAGAAGGCTATCAGCCCGGAACCTTAAACCAGCAAAATGGCTGGGAAGTGACGGAAGGCTCTGGCGGCTTTCTCCTCAATCAGGTCGTAAGCAATGAAAAGGCTTCTGCTGGCAGTTTTTCTTTTAAAAATGCTTTCGAGCCTAGCTTTAATGACCAGTTTTTACCGATATTCGGGGCTTCAAAAATTTTCGATGTGCCTCAGGGGTTTGCTAATTTCACCATCACTTATGATGTATTGGCTACAGAACAGCAGGGCTCTGACTTTGAATTCACGCTCTTTGCCATAGACGGCAACGAAGAATATGTGCCTGTTGCCGGAGTCGGCATCGAAAACAGAGGGTATATCTACTTGATTAAAGATGTAAATTACGGCATTCTCTATGCCGAGGCCGAGTGGACTCCTAACCAATGGGTCGCCATCAAGATTGAGGTTACTGCAGATGCAATCAAGTATTATGTCAACAATGTCTTAGAAAAAACCATCGACAATTATACCGATCTGGAAATTGCCGGCTTTACTATGCTGCACAATAATTATGGCGGCAATGCATATTATGACAATTTTGTAATCACCAGCGGAAGCTTGGGCACGACTCCTGTTAAGAATCCTTCTTTTGCAGTATATCCAAATCCGGTTCAAGCGACTGTTTCTATCGCATTGCCTTCCAATGTAGTACTAGCGGAAGCGGCATTTTATACAATTACCGGACAAAAGGTGCTGCAGACCAATCGAAGCGAGAATATCGACATCAGCGCGCTGGCTGCCGGAACGTATTTTCTTAAAGGTAGTACTACAGACGGAACGTCATTCGCTAAAAAGATTATAAAAAGATAATCGTGCTAGAAAAGAAAGGCTCCTCTTTAACATTTCAATTTCCCAAATCTTGACAATTATTAGATTTTATAACAGAATAGGGCCTCAAAAAAATCGATACTTCAATTTTTTAAACCTTAAAAAAACAATTTCTGATTTCGGTGTTAACAGCCGATTTAAAGTTTGAAAAGTGGAGAAAACTTTATAAGTTTACTGTACTGATTTAGAAAGAAATTAATGAACAATCCATTAATAATGAAGCGTATGGCTTGCATCTGCTGCTCGAAAAACGAGGAGTGATTTGTCAGCTTTAGCAATTTATAAAACGATTCAAGCATAACAAAAACTCCTCAAGAAATTGGGGAGTTTTTGTTATTTAAAGCATTATATAAACTATGGTTTCAAACTTATCACTTTTAAACGAAATGTGCTGCTGTCTGCTTTTGTGGTCCAGAGGTAGCCGCCCTATTTATAACGCCCCGATATAATTAGCCCCGCCAAAGCCTCTTGAAATTCTCAACAGGCTTTTTTTATATCACAGAACAAACGAATGTCAAACTTAAAAAAACGAATCCCTCTTGCCATGCCCGAGAAGTCAAAAAACAAATCGCTGTACCAGTCTAATTTTTCGGAGAAAAAGATTTTTCTGGACAAGAAAAAAGCGAGCTATTGGATTACCGAACTAGCATCCTGGCTTTTCTGCAGCCAGAAAGAATATATTGATTTTAGCTTTTTCGAAAAGAAGGAATTTGAACTGAAACTGCTACTGAAAGAACTTTTAGAAGCCGAATCGTTTGCAGAAAAAGACGCCTCGCAACTATCCGAAGCCTTTTTTGAGAACGCAGCCTCGCTGCACAAGCTGCTATCGGAAGACTTAAAAGCCGTGCTGGAATTTGACCCTGCGGCCAAATCAAGAAACGAAGTCATCCTCGCCTATCCTGGATTCTTTGCGGTCACAGTCTACCGCACCGCTCATATACTATGGCAGGAAAAGGCGCTTACCTTGGCCCGACTGGTTTCGGAATATGCCCACAGCGCCACCGGAATAGATATCCATCCGGGAGCGGTTATCGGCGAACGGTTTTTTATCGACCACGGAACGGGAGCCGTTATCGGCGAGACAACTAGTATAGGAAACGACGTGAAAATTTACCAAGGCGTTACCCTAGGTGCCCTAAGCGTGAGCAAAGACAAGGCCGAAGAAAAACGGCATCCGACCATCGAAGACGGCGTGATTATCTATTCCAACGCGACCATTTTGGGCGGCAGCACGGTCGTCGGAAAAGGAGCTGTCATCGGAGGCAACGTCTGGATTACCAATTCCATTCCGGCAGAATCGCTCGTCTTCCACAAAAGCGAAATCATCATCAAGAGCAAGCAGGTATTTCCAGAAGCGCTCAATTTTAGCATCTAAATAAAAAGCATCCCTAATTTAAAAAATAGAAAGAACATGAAAGCAAATAGTATTTTAGAAACCATCGGCAAAACGCCCGTGGTGAAAATTAACCGATTGTTTGGCGAGACCAAGAACATCTGGATAAAACTAGAAAGAAACAATCCCGGAAACAGTATCAAAGACCGTATCGCCTTGGCCATGATCGAAGATGCTGAGGCAAAAGGACTGCTCAAGCCGGGCAGCGTGATTATTGAGCCGACATCGGGCAATACCGGAATCGGACTGGCGCTCGTGGGGGCAGTCAAAGGCTATAAGGTCATTTTAGTCATGCCAGAATCCATGAGCGTGGAGCGCCGAAAGCTGATGGAAATTTACGGCGCCGAGTTCGAGCTGACGCCGCGCGAGAAAGGAATGAAAGGGGCTATCGAAAGAGCCAATGAACTGGTAGCCGAAACGCCAAATGCTTGGTCGCCGAAACAGTTTGAGAATCCTGCGAACGTCGAAGTGCATAAAAACACTACGGCTCAAGAAATACTAGAGGATTTTCCGGACGGACTGGATTATATCATCACAGGTGTGGGCACCGGCGGACATATCACGGGCGTAGCCGAAGTCCTGAAGGAAAAGTTCCCTAACCTGAAAGTTATTGCCGTCGAACCCGAACTGTCGCCAGTATTAAGCGGCGGAAGCCCGTCGCCCCATCCTATCCAAGGAATCGGCGCTGGTTTTGTGCCGCAGAACTACCATGACGATGCAATTGATGAAATCATTCAGGTAAGCAAGGAAGATGCTTTTGACTATGCGAGGGCTATCGCAAAAAAAGAGGGCATCTTGGCAGGAATTTCTACAGGAGCTTCTTTGGCCGCTGTCGCAAAAAAAATAGCTTCACTGCCAGACGATGCGCGAATACTGACTTTTAATTATGATACGGGGGAACGCTACCTTTCTATCGAAGGCCTTTTCTAGACTCGGCCTCGGTAGGGTGCGTGTTTTTATCAATTGCAGCCCAGAAGAGTGCAACAGACTGCGCAGAAGGGTATAATTGATGCTTTTTTGAGGCAAAAAGAGCCGTAAATGGCGTTCCATCACCCGCGCACGGCCCTCGGAACCCCGCCGATGGCGTTCGGAACGCCATTCGTGGGGTTCGCGACGTATAAATTGGCGTTACCCTACGCCAATTTTGGCGTTCGGAACGTCAAATTTGGCGTTCGGAACGTGTGTTTTGGCGTCAGGCAACGCCATTCGCGGGTGATGGAACGCCATCCGCGGGGTTCTGAACGCCAAATGTGACATTCAATTCGATAATTTCTGAGGTATAGAAATCAAAAATAAAGATCTTGTCAAAATCCGATTCGAAGGTCTTGGCCTGTATCGCCTCGTCAATCAAGAACGACTTGCAGCAATGGTCGATAGAGCTTAATATCAAGACGAGCCATTGTTTTTCGGGCACCGCTTGAATCGGCTGGCTCTTGGCAATGATTCCTGCAATAGCGCTGCTGCTGCACTCGACAATCTTGAAGTCGCGGTTGACAATTTTGAGTTCCGAAGAAGGCAGCTTGCGGATGCGTTCTACATATTTATATAAGATGACCTCGCCTTTGATGCCCGAAATAATTTCGTTTTTCAGGTTCTGCATTTCTCCAGCATCAAAATTAGCATTCGGCTTCCTGAATTCTACATTATAGAGTCCGGTATATCGGGAACCTAAAGCTGTCAATTCGATTTCGATTTCTAAAAGGATTTTTGAGATGGCGTTTTTTTTCTGGTTCAAGAGCAGGTCTGCGCACTGCACGTTAATCTTCTCTGGGCCTTGGGAGCCCCCGATGATGAGCTCTCCTTTTTGCGAAATGATGGCCTCGCCGTCATACGACTCAGCAAATTTCCACAAATCAACAATTGCTTTGATTTCTTGCTCTTTCACCCTTTTTTTCTGCTTTGAGCTTTCTATGGCATCCATCCAGTTTTCTATTGCTTGAATCATCTTCATCTTTTTTTATTCAAAAATAGAGCGAACACCAAAGCTGGCTGGCTTTTTTATACGAACCGCCTTTTATTTTATACTAAATCCTTAATTGGGGTGCTAAAAAGCTTCGGATAGGGTTTTGTATAATTTAATTCAGGTTTTGTATAATATAATACCTTGTTAAGCAGTTTTTAAGTTACTTCGCATCAAAATCAACAGCAAGCAAAAACTATGTTTGACAAAAATTGTAACAAAAACTGGTTCATGGAGTTTCTTATCGCTCCAAAATACAGGCTATACAGACACCTGCTGGTTTTTATTTATACAATTCCTTTTTTTGTAATCTCTGATGAACACACAGGAGAAGCTGTACATCATCATTACTTGAAAAGTATTATTTGGAATTTCTACTTCCTTTCTATGTTCTACCTAAACATGTATGTCCTCATGCCTGCTTTTCTCTATAAAGGAAAGTACCTTACCTATCTTCTCAGCCTCATTGCTTTGATTATCAGCGGCTACTTGATAGTAACAGGAATAACGGCCACGTTCATGAAAGGCTATGATTTTGTCAAGGAAGAGCAGGAAAACAATTCGTTCGAGAATTTTTTCGTAACCATACACATCCTCACCTTAATGGTCTTTGCTTCTACATCCATCAAGCTGTTCCAGCGGTGGGCAAGAGACAGCGACAGGATTAACGAGCTGGAAAGAAATTCGCTCCAGATCGAACTGCGGGAATTAAAGAACCAGATCAATCCGCATTTTCTTTTCAATATGCTGAACAACGTGAATGTGCTCGTCAAAAAAAATCCAGACAAGGCGTCTACGATTATCATGAAACTTTCGGATTTCTTGAGATACCAGCTGTATGACAACAACCAGCATTCGGTACTGCTGCTGTCGGAAATTCAATTCTTGAACGATTTTATGGAACTGGAGAAAATCCGCCGCGATGATTTTAATTTCAACCTCAGCATACAGAACGAAAGCCCTAACGAAAATATGATTTCGCAGCTTGTGCTTCCGCCCAACTTGTTCATCACGTTTATTGAAAACGCGATCAAGCACAGTGCCGATGCCGACAGTCCTTCTAAAGTAGACGTTAGCTTTACGATTTATAAAAAAGAACTGCGCTTTGTCTGTTCCAACACAAAACCCGCAGAGCCTATCGATAGCGACAAAAAGGGAGGCCTCGGACTGGCCAACATCAAGCGCAGGCTGGAACTTCTTTATGGCAAGGATTTCAAGCTCGAGATCGAAAATAATGACACCAACTATACAGCAACCTTAACCTTACCTATATGAACTGCATAATCGTTGATGACGAACCGTTGGCGAGAGAAGGAATGCTGCTGCTGCTGCAAGACATTCCGGACCTGAATGTAATCGGGTGCTTCAATGGTGCCAAGAAAGCGCGCGAATTCATGCAAGAGAACTCCGTCGACCTGATTTTTCTGGACATACAGATGCCTGGCATCAACGGACTGGAATTTGCCGAATCGATTTCTGAAAACACCTTGATTATTTTTACCACGGCCTTCTCGCAATATGCCCTGAAAAGCTATGAGGTCGATGCCATAGATTATCTGGTCAAGCCGATCATCAAGAGCCGCTTGGACAAATCCATAAAAAAAGCTTTTGCTTATAAAGAGCTTTTGGCCAACAAGGAAGGAAAAAGCACGCTCGAAAGCCTGGAACAAGATTTTATGCTCATCAAATCGGATCGAAAATTTCACAAGATTCTTTTTCGCGACGTGCTCTATATCGAGGGACTGAAAGATTATGTCGTGATTTATGCCAACGACAGCAAGATCATCACGGCCATGAACCTCAAGACCATATCGCAGCATTTGCCGGAAGCCCAATTCATAAGGGTCAGCAAATCGTATATGGTCAACGTGCAGCACATTGATTCTTTTGACAACCACACAATCCATATAAAAACCTCAGAAATTCCGATCGGAGATGTTTTCCGAAAAAAATTCCTGGAGCAGTATTTAGGAAAGAATATTTCCGACCGATTATAACAAACCTTTTTATAAACAAGCTATGAAATTAAAGTTTTTGCCATTGGCAGTATTCTTTTGCGCATTTGTGAATGCCCAAGAAAACGAAGAATTGAAGGAAAAAGTAAAGGAAGCCGTCACGGATCGATTTCCTACGACGCGCTTTCTGGACATCCAGTACCAGCAATATCTCCCAACCGATTTTGACTCGGAACTGTTTGACAGGGCCTTTGAAGAAGGAGAAATCAAGAGCCATTACCGACTGAATGCTAATACTAATTTTACCATCTTCTCCAAGCCAAGATGGAACATCACGACTTCGCTCAACTATAAATATGAAGCTTTTGAGCTTAATGATGTAGAAAATGTTGCCGGTGATGCGATTGCTCCTTACAACAAAAATGTAGATTTCCACTACCTTTCTGCCACGTTGAGCTTTACGTATTTTGCCAGGCTGTTTAACAAGCCGTTTATCTACAATGCCAGCTTTACGGCAGACGGTTCTGAAAAAGATGTAGAGCGATTAAAAGGTTTTGTGGGTGCTTCTATCATCTTGAAAAAAACAGAAAGAACGATGATTGGCGTGGGTGCCATTATTTTTATCGACCCTGCTTCACCGGTTCCGGTCGCTCCTACCTTTATCATGGAACATAAGTTCAAAAACTCGCCTTGGGTCATGGATTTAATCCTTCCGCAGCGCCTTTTGTTCCACAGGCCGCTATTTGAAAACGGAAAGCTTTCTTTGGGAACCGAATTGAGCGGCGACGGATTCTATGTCTACAACAAGGCGCCAGGTTTTGCCGATGTTTATGATTACCGCGTTTTAGAACTGCGTTCCGGAATTACGTACGAACATCGCATCAATACTACGATTATTGCTACGTTCAAGACAGGCCTGTCGAATGTGTTTAATTCGAGATTATCCGAAAGAGGCGAAAACACCAACGATTATATCTTTTCGACCAACCAGGATCCTACAGGCTATTTCAGTCTCGGAATTTCTTTTATGCCTAATTTCAAGAAGAAAAAAGAATAAGGCTATTATCCCATCACTTCTATAAATATCTTTTTAATCAAGGCAATCTCGTCCGCGTAGATTGTCTTTTTTCGTGTGGCAAAATGGAGCGTATTCTCTAGCGGCGTCTTCCCTTTCCAGACCATCTTGATCAGCCCGCTCTCGATTTCTTTTTTGCACAAGAAATCAGGAATTACCGCCAGTCCCTGTCCGCTGCTCAGGCAACGCACGATAGAATTCAAGTTCGGGACGATATAATTGGGACGGAAGTCGGGGTATTTGTTAAAGTTCAGCTGCCAGAACCGTCTCAGATGTTCCATATCACCCGTCGTACCGTACCATTTCTGCTCTTTCAGCCAAGCCTCGATTCCTTCTATGTCGCATGCTTTTTCTAAGGCGTCAAATGTAGCGTCATCAATATCGTTGCCTCCCACCAATACGATGGTTTCTGACGAAAACGGCTGGTAGTCGATGCTGCTTTTCGGAACCATCTGCGGCGTGATGATAATATCAAGAATGCCTTTTTCTAAGTTCTCTACCATTTCCGGATATTCCCCGAACTGGATGATGACGTTGAATGGCAATGTAGAAATATACTGCTCAAGCGTAATCTGGAAAGTCTCAAAGCACATTCCTACGCTGATAGTGGGCGTATGTTTTTCGGTACTCCGCTGGAAATTTTTTTCGGCTTCTTCCAGCTTGGTCATGGCTTCGATGATAAAATTATAAAGTACCTTTCCTCTTTC
Organism: Flavobacterium gossypii; assembly: GCF_014138495.1. Classification (NCBI taxonomy): domain Bacteria; kingdom Pseudomonadati; phylum Bacteroidota; class Flavobacteriia; order Flavobacteriales; family Flavobacteriaceae; genus Flavobacterium; species Flavobacterium gossypii. Next base: position 1,269,283 of record NZ_JACJIS010000001.1, read on the forward strand.
CGTTGGCACCATCTTGCGGCCCGTGCGGTCAAACAATTTATAGCCCACATAATTTTCCAGCGAGCTCAAGTGCAAGCTCACTCCTGGCTGGGAAATAAACAATACTTCCGCAGCTCCCGTTAGCGTTCCCGATTTGTAGACCGCCTTAAATGTCCGGTACCATTCTAGATTTACCATGATTAAACTATTATAATTCTGATGCAAAGGTATGAATTAAGTTATTTTAATAATAGATAATGCCGCCGTAAATTTGCATCATTAATTAGATAGAAGACTTATGAAAAAAATATTTATCATTAATGGAGGTCAAAAATTTGGCCATTCGGGCGGAAGGTTCAACGAAACCATCTCGCAAGAAACTTTGAATTTTTTTAAAAACAATCCCAACTTTGAAGTGAAGCTGACCGATATCAACCACGACTACGACCCTGCCGAAGAAGTACAGAAGTTTGTCTGGGCCGATGTTATCATCTACCATACGCCAATCTGGTGGTTCCAAGTGCCGCATGACTTCAAGAAATATATAGACGTGGTCTTTACGGAAGGGCATGCAACTGGAATTTACAACAGCGACGGCCGTTCTTCTCAAAACCCTGCTATCAATTACGGAACTGGAGGCATGCTGCACGGCAGAAAATACATGCTGACGACTTCATGGAACGCTCCGAAAGAAGCCTTTACGCTTCCGGGAGAATTCTTTTCGCAAAAAAGCGTCGACGAAGGACCTTTGTTTGGCTTCCATCGCATGAATGCTTTTACAGGAATGACGCCTCTAGAAAGCATGCATTTTCATGATATTGAGAAAAATGCCGACGTCGCCAGAGACTTGAAATTGTATAACGAGCACTTGAGCAAAATCTTCATAAACTAATCATGGCTATACATTTGACCGCAATAATCAAAAGCAGGCCCGAGCATACGGAAGAGGTAAAAACCTACCTGTTGAACATGGCGCTACATTCTAAAAAAGAAGAAGCCTGCCTTCAATACGACCTGCACCAGAATAATGAGGAGCCGAACATTTTTGTGTTCCATGAAATCTGGAAAGATGCAAAAGGACTGGAAGAGCATAATGCAAAGCCGTACATTCAAGATTTCGTAAAGGCCTCGGAAGCGCTTCTGGAACAAAACGTAATTATTTATAAAACACAAAAAATAGGATAATGGACTATCGAAAATTAGGAAGTTCGGATTTGGAATTATCGGCTATCACTTACGGAGCTTTTGCCATTGGCGGCAACATGTGGGGCGGCAACGAAAAGCAGGATTCTATTGCTGCGGTACATGCTTCGCTGGACCACGGCGTTACTTCACTAGATACGGCTCCTTTCTACGGCATGGGACTGAGCGAAGAATTGATTGGGGAAGCCATCAAAGGGAAAAGCCGCGACAAGCTACAGCTGCTTACAAAATTCGGCCTCGTATGGGACGGAAGCAATAAGGGAAAGGGAGATTATTTCTTTGATGCTTCTGCAGACGGAAAAACATTTCCAGTCTATAAATATGCTTCAAAAGCGAATATCATCAAAGAACTGGAAGAAAGCTTGAAACGCCTCGGTACCGATTATATCGACCTGTTGCAGATTCACTGGCCCGACTCGACTACGCCGATTGACGAGACGATGGAAACTTTAAATCTTTTGATTGAGCAAGGAAAAATTCGCGCTGCAGGCGTCTGCAACTACGACCTATCGCAATTGAAAGAAGCAGAAAAAACAATACAGCTGGCTTCGAACCAAGTTTCGTACAGCATGCTAAACAGGGCTATTGAAAAAGACATCGTGCCTTATGCTGTTGAGAAAAACATGGGCATCATCGCCTACAGCCCTATGGAAAGAGGACTGCTGACCGGAAAATATTTTAAGGAGGCCAAGCTACAGTCTGACGATCATAGAAACGGCTACTTCGGACAGTTTTCTGCCGAAAGTGTCAAAGCGCTTTTAGACAAGATCGAGCCGATTGCGCAAAGCAAGAACGCTTCTTTGTCGCAACTGGTCTTGCGATGGACAAGCTTGCAGCCGGGAATCAGCGTAGTGCTGGCAGGCGCAAGAAATGCGACACAGGCTATCGAAAACGCAAAAGCCGCAGCAGTTTCCATCACTGCCGACGAAATGAAATTTATTAATGATGCGATACTAGAAATGTAAGGATGGGCTCCAATAGCAATCTGCTTTTTTAGTAAATTTACCCAGCTCTATTCGAAAAGGGCTGGGTATTTTAGTTTACAAAAACATGATTGAAGAACAACTTCTGTTGGCGTTCGGCGCCCATACAATCGTACTCAAAAAAGGAGAAATGCTTTTTGAGGAAGGTGCTGCTGCGAAATATTTTTTCCAGGTACATTCTGGAGAAATCAAGATGAACAATTTCAACGACGAAGGCAAGGAATTTATCCAAAGCATTTTTGGCGAAGGAAACTGTTTTGGCGAGCCGCCTTTGTTTATCGACAAGCCTTATCCTGCTAATGCTGTTGCTATTGTAGATTCTGAAATTTATGCCATCTCAAAAGAATCGTTTTTCAAATTGCTGTATTCAAATCCCGAAGCGCACCTGAACATGACGGTCAATCTTGCCCAGCGTCTTTATTACAAATCGGTCATGGCTTCCGAAATTTCTTCCCAAGAACCAGAACACCGCATTTTAAAGCTGATTGATTATTTTAAGGAGTCTATCAGCCAAATACAACCCGATGAAAAATACAGAGTAGACCTCACCCGCCAGCAGATTGCAGACCTGACCGGACTGAGGGTGGAAACCGTAATCCGCTCCATAAAATCACTCGAAAAAAAGGGACTGCTTTTGATCGAGAACCGAAAAGTTTTTCGATAATTTTTTGCAATTATTTCACCTAATATGATTTAAGTCATAAAATGCTGGCGGGATGTGTAGCTAACTTTGTTACTATAATTCTAAAGCACTTTTATCATGAAAACATATCATAATTATCTGGAAGGTTACAAACGAGGTCTTATCGGTTTTGCTACATTGAGCATTCTTGCCCAAAGCTGTCTAGGTTCTATTGCCGCAATGCTTATTCTTATGGGAGGAACTTCAGTCGGACAAATGGTACAGCTATTTTTTGTCACCATCTTCTGTATGGGATTTAACGGAGCGGTCTTGTCTCAGCAAAAACCAAAATTTGTATTCGCAACCCTTATCATCAGCGTCACGCTTAGTATTGTCTTTTCAATCGCAAACCTGATTTCTTTAATAGGGTAATGCGCTATACTAAAACAGAAAAGCCTCCAATTATCTTGGAGGCTTTTTTATTGGAAATGTAGCTGTTTATACTTTTGGTAATGGCTGTCCGACAGCAACATCGCATCTGTGACCTGGCTGTCCGTGTGGTGGATTCATACCTGGAGCAGTAACGACATTTGCATTGTTCACAGGTGTTACTGTAGTTGGAGCGGCAGTTGCTGTCGGCTGTGTTGGTTGCGGCTGTGCCGCTGGTTTTTGTCCTGGAGGCGAATTTAACGGAGCCCCTACAGGAATATCGCATCTGTGTCCTGGCTGTCCGTGTGGCGGATTCATGCCCGGAGCCGTAGCTGTAGCCTGTGGCTGGATCTGCTGTGGCTGTGCTTGTACCGTTTGCGGCTGAGCAGTAACCGGAACTTGTCCGTCTGCAGGAGCAGCTGCCGGATCTGCTGCAACAGCTTCTGCTGGCGCTGCACTTTCTTGAGGCTCTAATTCTTTTTTACATGAAGTCATGAACAGTGAAACTGCCAAAAGCGAGCCAGCTATTATTTTTGTTTTCATTGTTAGTTTTTTAAATTAAGAATTCAAATATAAGCGTTTCAGATGATTATCTATGTTAAAAATAAGCTCTTAACTGCACGCTTCCTGTGTGGATTGCTTTGCTTTCTTCGCTTTTCCTTCCTTCATAATTTATATTGATATCTAGAAACTGTGTCAGGTTCTTTTGCAATAGCAGTCGCCAAGTCATATTCTGTCCTGCCTGCAGTCCTTCAAGCATCTGGTAAGCAACTGGAGACAAAGCATCGCCAGTAAAATCATTTTGGTAGAGAGAGAATTCGCCGTTCATCGTGAATTTCTTTTCCGAAGCATAGGTAAAAGAGGTTCCGAAGCGATGCTGCTGCAGCTTTTCCATATCATTGATCTTGTTCTCTTTGTCTTGGTATTCATAGAACAGATCCCAGCTTGCATTTCTTGAAAAAAGATAGGAAATCTTAGGCGCCAGCTGATAGCCTTTCAGCTCGAAATTCTTGCTGGAATAGTTTTCTGAAAAAAGTTCTGATTCGATGGTCTTTCCCAAAAAGCCTAACAGCCAGCTTTTCTGGATCAGATGGGCATATTGCAGCTGGTGCGAACGGTTGTTGTTTTCCTGAGATCCGACCGAGAGCAGCGTTTTGGCACGGTTTCTCAAATAGGTATACGTTACGGAATGGTCTTGCTTACCTCTGTTGTAAAAAAAGCTGTTCCTGAAACTAGAATTAAGTCCCAAAAGGTCTTTATCGCTTGTAGAAAACGGATTCAAGTCGAAATTGTCGCTGTCGCGTACGATCTTTCGGTCGATCAAAAAAGAGGTCTGGTTGTAAAAATAGGACAAGAATTTCTTAAGCCCTTTTTCGTTCTGCCATTGATTGGCGTTCAAGATAACCGATTGCGAGAACTTGTTTTGGTGGGTCTTGATAAAAATCTGATTCGGGAGAAAAATCCTGACGTATTCTGCCTGGTCGGAAAACTTTGCGATTTCAAATTCTTCGAGCTCTTGGATTCCGTTGCCGTTGTAATCAATCCAAGTGTAGACACCCTGCCCCGGTTCTACTTTCAGATACGTAAATTCCTGTTGCGGTATGGTTCCCGACGTGGTTTCATAGGTAGTCGTGACTTGAACCAGCTGGTTGAAATAACGGTCGTTATAAAGCAACCTGGAATTTAGCGAAGGCTCGTTTTTACGGGTTGGGTCTTCAAATTTTAAGTTCCTGTAATTCACGAACAAGGAAAGATCGCTCTTTTCGGTCTTCATCAATCGTGACTTGAGGTAATAGGAATTGGACGTATTTACCTTTCTCACAAATCCGTTGACCAAACTGTCATTAGAACGCTGCAGATAGCCTAATTCCACATACACCTTAGTGCTATCGCCGCGTCCTGTAAAAAGACCAAACTCGTTAAATCTTTGGCTCAAGGCCGAAAACTGATTCGTTTCCTTGATTTTTTCTTCGTTATCTTCCAGCCTGAACGTTCCGCCAACCCAATTCTTGCCGAAATGGTATCTGGCCTGTGTCTGATGCCTGATGAATTTAGATTCGGAATAATCGCTGTCGCTTTTTAAGACACTTCCGTTGTTCTGGATGGTAAAATTCTTAAATCGGAAAGAGCCGTCGACCACATGCCTAGTTCCTGAGAAACTTTCGGAGAAATCAAGCTTTTCCAACTGGTATCTTGCGCTTCCTTTGTTCGGAAGCGTGAAATTTACGCCCGAAATTAACAGGCTCTGGTTGCCCAAAGGATTCGTCAGATTCCAATCGCGGTCAAATTCAATCGTGAATAGACGCTCGATGGTCTTGAATTCTTTCTGCACGAACTGATAATTAACAAAAGCATCTACCAGCCATTTCTTTGAAAACAGCCGCTGCTTGGCATAGATTTTCCCGGCAAGGCCTTGGTTGTCGCCGTCATCTTTAGACGAAAATAGGTTCAGGTCGTTGTTGCTTACGCCAATCTCAAAATCGACCAATGTCTTTTCGCTGGGCTTGTATTTTCCCAACACGGTAGCAATCTGGATTTTTGTCGGAGCGACCAATCGGATAATCGGTTCAAAATTACCTTGCGGAATTCCGCTCACGGGCGGGACATATTCATAGATTCTACCGACTGCTGCCGTATTTGAAATTCTATAATTCCCTTGATTATTGCCAACCAAGGAGAAGCGTACGTTGTAAAGCTCGTCTTCTGGATTATTTGAAAACTCAAAGACCTCAACGCCGCCAATGATTACTTTTTTATAAAGGATTTTATTTTCAGAATAACTGTCGACATACGCAGAAGGCGCCGTCATTTGCGAAGGATTATCTCCCGCTTCTTTCAGCACGTTTACTTGTTCTGGAGAAAGATTTTGCTGCAAAGGCTGGTTCTTCACGTCGTTTTCTGAATATAAAAAACCGCCGATACTCCATTTTTCCTGCTCGTGCGTCGCTCCCGCATACGTCACAAATCGCGTATAATTTCTATCGGAATATTGGTATTCGACATTGATCCTCATTTCGGAGGTAATCGGAAACAGGGATGTGAAGATAATTTCTCCCGCATTGTAATCGATGGTATAATCGTTGTTTTCGCCTCGTGTCAGTAAAATTCCGTTGACAAAAACTCTTTCGGAGCCTGAAATCACCAAGATATACAATTCGCCATTCGGGCCTTGAAGCTTGTATGGGCCTTGGTTGCCCTCCTGTCCCGTAAAGCTGCTTCGCGCATATTGTCCTCTTACCAAAGCCGCTGAAGCAAAGACATTGGTCTTTTTTTCGGGAGTTCCGAAAGTAAAATTAGCGGACAGTCCTTGTACTTTTTTATTAAAATTCAGGAATCGCGATTGTCTGTTTTCTAAGAATAAATCCCCTGCCCGTATGTTCCATTTGTCGCTGAAAAGCTCGATAAAAATCTGGTCGAATTCATCCAGTTTTTGCGAATAGCCGCCTTCTTGCAGCGGAATATTGCTGTCTTGGATGGATGCCCGAAGGCTTACTTTGTCTGAAATCTTTCCGGTTATCTGCAAATCGAGATTTGAATTGACAACTGAATTTTGGTTATTTCCTATGGTAATTCCTCGCGTAATGCTTCCCGAAGTATTCAATCCGTCAAAAGGCTTGAAGGTGCTTATCGGATCGCGGGAAACTTTATAGAGATTGCCTTTTCCTGCTTCGTTGCTCACGACGCGGCTGTCGTCGTAAATGCTGTATTTTTTTGTAAGGTATTCGGGATAGCTGAAATAGCGCAGTGTTAGCGTATCTTCAGACGCGTAATTATTCTTAAAAACAAGGATGCTTTTTTGGAAATCTACTTTATAATAGGTCGTATCGATATCATTCCCGAGCTTGTCCTGAAGCTTAAAGAAAGAGCTGCTGATGCTCACGCTGTCAATTTGGATCGTATCTTTTGAAGCGGTAATCTTCCTATTTTTATACGGCGTTTTGACTTCCTGAGCAGAAAGCTCAGAAACAAAGCCTATTAAAAACAGAAAGAGCAATTTTTTCAACATAAATACTATAACTCTGAAAGCTCAAAAGTAGTATTTATAAAATTAAAATTTCAATAGCTGCTTTCGCTTAAAAACCAAGCTGCCATAAAAAAATCGGGAGTTTCAAAAATTTGAGGCTCCCGATTCATTATTTTCTAGCTAATGGCTTCTTTTGTAACAATCTGCATGGTTTCTCTGCTGACTTGCTTGAGCAACACTTGTTTGTCTTTTTCGACCATTTCTGCGGCTTTTTCATTAAAGTGGCGAATCGTATAAAGCGAAACATTATCATTGTACGCAACTTTAAATTTCTTAGACAGCACGTTTTTCAAGTCGTTAAAATTGCCGAATTTGTCTTCAATACACACTGAAAAACTGATAGCCGAGTTCTGAATCAGGCTGACCTTCATCTTGTATTGATGGAAAAGCCCAAAAATCTCGCTAATGTTTTCTTCCATGATAAAAGAAAAATCTATAGAAGAAAGCGAAATCAGCAACTGTCCTTTTTTTACGATATAACAGGGCAGGTGCGGCTCTAAATCAGCTCCTTTGCTCACGCTTGTTCCTGGCAAAGAAGGATTGAGGAACGATTTCACAAACAATGGAATTTCTTTTCGCTGTAGCGGCTGCAATGTTTTCGGATGGATGACTGTCGCGCCATAAAAAGCTAATTCGATAGCCTCACGGTAGGAAATTTGGTTCAAGAGCGTGGCATTTTCAAAATACCTCGGATCAGCATTCATCACACCCGGAACGTCTTTCCAAATCGTAACGCTTTCGGCGTTCAGGCAATAGGCAAAAATGGCGGCGGTATAATCGGAACCTTCGCGGCCAAGCGTTGTCGTGAAATTATTTTCGTCGGAGCCTAAAAATCCTTGGGTGATGTTCAGTACTTTTTTCTTTACATTTTTAGAAATGAGCGTCTGAGTTTGGTCCCAATCTACGATGGCATCGCGATAAGTCGTATCGGTTTTTATAAAATTACGGACGTCAAGCCATTGGTTTTTTAATCCTTTGTAATTAAAATAGTGGCTGATGATGGTTGTCGAGATTATTTCCCCGAAACTGACAATCTGGTCGTAGACAAAGTTGTAATTCGGGGATTTGTTGTTTTTCAAAAAGCTTTCTAAATCAGAAAAAAGCTGGTTGATAGCGCCAAAAACCGCATTTTTGTCGTCTTCAAATAAATCTAGCAAAATCTGGTTATGGTACTTCTTGACATCTTGTACAGAAGATTGCAATTCTGCCGATTTTTCGAAATAGTTCTTTATCACTACTTCTAAGGCATTTGTTGTTTTTCCCATAGCCGAAACTACGAGCAAAACATCATCAAAACCCACCTGCTGCAAAACGTCGTATACGTTTTTAATGCCTTCAGCATCTTTGACTGAAGCACCTCCAAATTTAAATACTCTCATTATTTGATTTCAGATTTTAGATTTCAGATTTAGACCTAGCCAATTACTCGATTGCTGTCTGAAATAGGTAAATTATTTTTTAAAAAATCATTAATTCCTTGTTCGTCCATGTGGACCACGCGCCAATCGGATAAAACCTTTGCTCCGGATTTCTCATAAAATTTAATCGCTGGTGTATTCCAGTCGAGCACGTTCCATTCGATACGGCGTACGTTTTCTTTTTCTCCTTCTTTTATAATTTCAGAATAGAGCGCCATTCCGGCTCCAGTTCCTCTCATCTTTTCGGTAACAATCAAATCTTCAAGATGAATGGTCTTTCCTTTCCACGTTGAAAATCGGTAATAGAATAACGCCATTCCGATAATTTGATTACCTAATTCTGCCACAAAAGTATGGAACAGCGGTTGCGTTCCAAAACCATCGCGAACCAGATCTTCTTTTGTAATAACGACTGCGTCTGGCTCTTTCTCCAAAACGGCCAGTTCTTTAATTAGTCCTAAAACAGCAGGCATGTCGTTTTCAGTACCTTTCCTGATTATCATTTTTCCTCTATGTATTTCAGCTTTCGCTTTTCACAGCGAATATATTAAAAGCTGATGCAACTGCACAATTATCGGTATTTCTTTTCGAAATCAGCACATCAATTTAAAAAACACAAAAATAACAATTATTTATATTTGTAACATTTTTTGATAAATATTTTTTTGATGGCATTTTAAAATTATAGCAATTTATAAACGATATTTGCACCCACAACTACAACGTTATAGTAATGGAGGAACGCAATAAAACATTAGGGGAATTTATTATTGAAAAACAAGAAGATTTTCAATATTCTTCGGGAGAATTATCAAGGTTAATCAACTCCATCCGACTGGCTGCCAAAGTCGTAAACTACAAGGTAAATAAAGCTGGGCTAGTAGACATCGTGGGCGCTGCAGGTGCCCAGAATGTGCAGGGAGAAGACCAACAAAAATTAGATGTCTTTGCAAACGACACTTTTATACAGACGCTTATCAATCGTGAGATTGTCTGCGGTATTGCTTCGGAAGAAAGCGATGATTTCATCGTCATCAAAGGCCAAGACGAAAGCCATAACAACAAATATGTGGTGCTGATGGATCCGCTAGACGGTTCTTCAAATATTGACGTGAACGTTTCTGTAGGAACGATTTTTTCTGTCTATCGAAGAATCACGCCGATCGGAACTCCGGTAACTTTAGAAGATTTCTTGCAGCCGGGCGTGAATCAGGTAGCGGCAGGTTATGTAATTTACGGTACCTCGACGATGCTTGTCTATACGACTGGCCGCGGCGTGAACGGTTTTACATTAAACCCAGCTATCGGAACATTTTATCTTTCGCACCCGAACATGCAATTCCCTAAAGACGGAACTATTTATTCGATAAACGAAGGAAACTATGTTCATTTTCCGCAAGGCGTAAAAGATTATATCAAATACTGCCAGCTGGAAGAAGGCGACAGACCTTATACTTCACGCTACATCGGAAGCTTGGTTTCTGACATTCACAGAAACATGATCAAAGGAGGGATTTATATTTATCCAACAAGCTCAAAAGCGCCAAGCGGCAAGCTACGCCTGCTATACGAATGCAACCCGATGGCTTTTCTGGCAGAACAAGCGGGCGGAAAAGCATCAGATGGTTTTGGAAGAATCATGGAAATCCAGCCGACAGAACTGCACCAACGCGTACCGTTCTTTTGTGGCAGCCAAAATATGGTCGAAAAGGCCGAAGAATTTATGAAAAAGGCAAGTAATTAGATATAAAAAAAGCTCCGATTGGAGCTTTTTTTATTTATTCATGTGAGTCATTTCGAAAAGGAAAGTGTCTAAGTCTACGCCTAACACAAGCAATGATAAAGCTTTGTCAACAATATAGTGCACGTTTCCAGGAGTAAATCCTAATGCTAAAGCAAATCGTGTAAGGATTTCTTTTTGCTTTGGTCCTAAGACGTGATCAGCATATACCATTCTTGACAGATCGTACAAACGCTCTAGTCTTTGCGTGTGCAAATACGGAGGATTGATCGGGTATTTCGTTGGATTTGCAAGAATTTCGGCATACTCTTCAGAAGAGATTTCCAATTGCATGGCCAGCTTGTCCAAGAAATGTCTTTCTTCTTCGCTCAAATGCCCGTTTTCCATTGCAACTCTCACGATAGAAGAGAAATGTCCTTTATTTCTATTTTTAAATCCGCTATCAAATAAATCTGAAATTGACATAATTATATATTTTTTGCAAATATAATCCTATTTCTATTTTAACGGCACAAAATGCCGACTTTTCTTAACAGAAATAAACTCTTTCCAAAATATATCGTAAGTTTGGAATCCCAATCAAAATTTTCAATATATGTCTGAGTTTTGGATCTACTTCAACACAGGATTGCGTCACGTTTTAGACATTCACGCCTACGACCATGTCTTATTTTTAATCGCTCTTACTATTCCTTATGCTTTTAAGGATTGGCAAAGGGTTTTGCTTTTAGTCACTCTTTTTACGGTGGGACATACCATGGCATTATTGCTTTCTGTATATGGATTCGTTCAGATAAAAGTGAATCTTGTTGAATTCTTGATTCCAATAACCATTTTAATTACGGCTTTCTTTCATCTTTTTACAGCTGGGAAAAACAACAAGAAGGAAAGCATCAGCTTTATTGCTATCGTCACCTTATTTTTCGGAATCATCCACGGACTCGGATTCTCCAATTATTTTAATACGATTTTACCTGGAAATGCTTCCGCCAAGCTGATTCCTTTGTTAGAATTTGCTTTGGGAATTGAAGCCGCACAGGTTATCGTCGTCCTTATTGTATTGATATTATCGTATATCGTACAGACCGTCTTTCGTTTTTCAAAACGCGACTGGACGCTCGTCATGTCGTCTTTTGTAATCGGCGTGGTCATCCCGATGGTTATTGAGAGTGAAATCTGGGGGCGCTAGAGAAGATACCGATGCTACTCTAAATAAGTGCGCAATCTTTCCTATCTTTGGATTTTAATTGAATACACGTGGCAGACACTAAGATATATTTTGCTTCAGACCAGCATTTTGGAGCTCCTACACCCGAACTCAGCTTTCCAAGGGAACAAAAATTTGTAGCTTGGTTGGATGAAATCAAAAAAGATGCAACCGCATTATTCTTATTGGGCGACTTATTCGATTTTTGGTTTGAATACAAGACTGTCGTCCCAAAAGGATTTGTCCGTGTTTTAGGCAAATTAGCCGAAATCCGTGACAGCGGTATTCCTGTTTATTTTTTTGTGGGCAATCACGATTTGTGGATGCACGATTATTTTCAAAAAGAATTAAATATTCCTGTCTATCATACTACGCAAGAATTCACCTTTGACGGCAAATCATTTTTGATCGGTCATGGCGATGGTCTCGGTCCAGGCGACAAAGGCTACAAAAGGATGAAAAAAGTGTTTACTAACCCCTTTTCGAAATGGCTTTTCAGATGGCTGCATCCGGATTTGGGCGTACGATTGGCGCAATATCTTTCTGTCAAAAACAAATTGATTTCTGGAGACGAGGATGTACGTTTTTTAGGAGAAGAAAATGAATGGTTGGTGCAATATTCGAAACGAAAGTTGGAAACCAAGCACTACGATTATTTCGTGTTTGGCCACAGGCATCTGCCTATGACTATAAAAGTGGGAGAAAATTCAAGCTACGTAAATTTAGGCGACTGGATTGGCTATTTTACGTACGGTGTTTTTGATGGAAAAACGTTCGAACTGAAAGAATACAAAAACTAATTCTGACAGATTTCATCTAGATATTCTTTTAGCTGGATCTGGAAGATCGTTCCTTCTACCAAATCCTTTATCTGCATCAATTCGTTTACCGAAACGGCCAAATCAATTTGCTGTAACGGTGTTTTCAGCAAGAACTTGTGACATTTCCTTTTAAACTCGCAGCCATTGCAATGAGCATCACCGCAGGCAGCATCAATAGTATCGGCAAAGATATTGAGTTCTTCTTTTGAAAGGTAAAAACCTGTTTCTTTAAAAACCAGTTGCACCTTGCTTTTCAGCACTTTTTGCTCTTTTTTCCAATGAAAAGCGACACCAAAATCATTAAAATAGATTTGCTCAATTTCTTTCATAACCTGAATTATTTCGAACAAATATAGGAATTATTTAAAATCATTCTAAATTAAATTATCTTAAAATTTAGAAAACTTTTTGCATCTTACTCCTTTCCTTTAATATCACGAAGTCGTAATTGCAGGCTCACATTTCCGTTGAATTCATTTTCTTCTATCGAATAGACGGCGTCAAAAAGCTGACGTTCTTTCGCTATGTCAAACTTATTCCCCATTTTAAATCCGATAGCGCCAAACCCTTCCGAATTCTCTTGTTTCACAAAAAGACGCAGGTGCTCCTCATCGTTGCCTATCTTTTTTGCATAGCCCGTATCGATAAGGTCTTTAGTCAAGAAAATAGGCGTCATGTTCATCGGCCCGAAAGGTTCAAATTGCTTTAGTATTCGGATAAACTTTTCGTTGATATCGATTAAGTCGATTTCAGCATCAATCAGAATTTCAGGAGTCCGTAGTTCTTCGGCAATCGTCTCGGATACTACTTTTTCAAATTGATTTTTAAAATTTTCGAACTGAGTTTCTTCTAATGTAAGTCCTGCCGCATACATATGTCCGCCAAATTGCAGCAAATATTCAGAACAGGCTTCCAATGCATTATACACATCAAAATCCTTCACAGAACGTGCCGAAGCCGCCAGCTTATCGCCGCTTTTGGTAAACACCAAAGTCGGACGATAATAGGTTTCTATCAAGCGTGAAGCCACAATCCCGATAACTCCTTTATGCCAATCTTCCTGATATACTACTGTCGAAAATCGATTTTCTTCCTGATTGTCTATAATCTGTGTCAAGGCTTGCAAGGTAATCTGTTTGTCCAGATCTTTCCTGTCGGCATTAAAAACTTCGATTTCTTTAGCAAAAGCTTCGGCTTCCTCGATTCCAAATTCCGTCAGCAGTTGCACGGCATAATTTCCGTGTTTAATCCGTCCGGCCGCATTTATTCTTGGGGCAATGATAAAAACGACATCACTGATCGTAAGCTGTTTTTTCTTTAGATTTTGAGTAATCGCCTTAAAACCGGGACGAGGATCAGCGTTGATAACCTCCAAACCAAATTTGGCCAAAATTCTGTTCTCTCCAGTCATAGGAACAATGTCAGCCCCAATTGCTGTTGCAACCAAATCCAGATACGGAATCAAATCTTCAATCGTATGATTTCTGTTTTGAGCCAAAGCCTGAAGCAATTTGAAGCCGATGCCACAACCGCATAGTTCATCATACGGATAGTTGCAATCGTCGCGTTTTGGATCTAGAATGGCCACGGCTTCGGGAAGCGAATTTCCTGGCCTATGGTGGTCACAGATTATAAAATCAATACCTTTTTCAGCTGCATAAGCGACATGGTCGATTGATTTTATACCGCAGTCCAACGCAATTATTAATGTAATTCCGTTGTCTTCTGCATAATCGATTCCTTTAAAAGAAACTCCGTAGCCTTCGTCATAACGGTCCGGAATATAGGTATCGACGTTAGGATAATAAGTTCTTAGATAAGAGGAAACCAAAGAAACTGCTGTAGTTCCATCGACGTCATAATCGCCAAAGACTAAAATATTTTCTTGCTGTTTGATGGCTTTTTCAATCCGAGCAACAGCCTTGTCCATATCTTTCATCAGGTACGGATCATGCAGGTCTTCTAGTTTAGGTCGGAAAAATTGTCGGGCTTCTTCAAAAGTCTCGATGCCTCGTTGCACAAGCAATGTTGCCGTAAGTTCGTCAACGCTTAAGGAATTTTGTAGGCTTTTTACTTTTTCTGAATCGGGTTTAGGTTTAAGGTTCCAGCGCATTTTGTATGGATTTTAAGTTAAGGTGCTAAGGCTCTGAGGTGCTAAGGTTTTAAGGCTCCTTAGTAACTCAGTACCTTAATTAGGATGATATAGTATTCGGACTTCGACTTTGGCAAAATGACGGAACATTTCCATCACGCCGCAATATTTTTCTACGGACAAATCAACAATTTTTTGAAGTTTTGTTTCGTCAAGGTTCAATCCGTAAAAATGATAATCTACACGAACCGTGTGATAATATTTTGGGTGTTCTTCAGTCAGGTCGCCTTCTACTTCAATTGAAAAAGTATCAATATCAACCTTCATCTTTTTAATTAAAGATGCGATATCAATTCCAGTACAGCCCGCCAATGAAGCGAGCATCATGGATTTAGGACGAAGTCCATCATCGTGCCCGCCATATTCTGGATCGGAATCCATTTTTATTTTTCCACCTGGATTCGTGGCTTCAAAAGCCATATCTCCAAGCCATTTTGTAGTTACGTGATGTGTCGCCATGACTATATTGTATAAGATTTTACTTGCTGCTTTTTCCTCCAACAATCACCACAATCTCGCCTTTTGGAGGTTTCGCTTCAAAATGTTTCAAGACTTCCGAAGCGGTTCCTCGAACGGTTTCTTCATGCAGTTTAGACAATTCCCTAGAAACAGAAACCGACCTATCTTCTCCAAAATATTGGATAAACTCTGCTAACGTCTTGACCAATTTATGGGGCGAAACGTATAAAATCATGGTTCGGGTTTCCTCAGCCAAAGCCAGATAACGTGTCTGCCTTCCTTTTTTGTCTGGGAGAAAACCTTCAAAGACAAATTTGTCATTCGGCAAGCCGCTGTTGACCAACGCAGGAACAAAAGCGGTAGCACCCGGAAGGCATTCTACGGCAATATTGTTTTCTACGCAGGCACGCGTCAGCAAAAACCCTGGATCGGAAATAGCCGGCGTTCCGGCATCCGATATCAAGGCAATGGTTTCACCCGATTTCAATCGTGCAATCAGATTTTCCACCGTTTTGTGCTCGTTGTGCATGTGGTGGCTCTGCATATGCGTTCCAATCTCAAAATGTTTCAGCAGCTTGCCGCTGTTTCGAGTGTCTTCTGCCAGAATCAAATCCACTTCTTTCAGGACTTTTACCGCCCTAAAGGTCATGTCTTCAAGATTCCCGATAGGTGTTGGAACTAAATATAATTTTGACATCTAGCTTATTTAAACTTGTTTTCCACTACCTCCAAAAAGCGTTCTGCATAATCTTCCTTGCCTTTCCATTCGTTGTAATCTGGCTTTACCAAATCTTCAATGAAATTTTTCGCGTCTTGGAAAGTATCAAAAGTATTCAATTGCGACAGGACTCTGTTGAAATCTTCGTTGCTGCCTCCAAAAAGATGGTTTACAAAACCGACTCTGTCGTTCAGACCGATCGTGATTCCTTTGGTTACTTTTTCAACGGCTGGTTTTGGCGCTTCGGCAACAGGTTCTTGTATAGGCTCAGGTTCTGGCTCTATTGCTTTGACCTCTTCTTCAATTTCTTCTTTCACTTCCTCTTTTGCAAGCTCTTCATCGTGGTCGTGTTTGTGTTTTTCTTCGATTTCAGCTTTCACGAATTCTAAGTCTTTGTAATCGGAGCCCAAGAAATCTTCAAAGATAATCTGATGTCCAGACTCTTTTGCGACTTCTTCGACGTCTTCTTTTTTGTCGAAAGCCAGTTCAAATGCAGGTTCTATTACTTCTTCTTTCGTTTCTTCTGATGCTTTTTCTTCTTCTGCAGTAACGCTTTCTTCCTCTTCTTCAGACTCTTCAACGACACCCTCTTCTTCATTTTCAGCAGCTACGGTTTCTTCTTCCAGTTCTTCATCAGAAAGCTCGATTTCTCCAACAACTACTTTTTCTTGTTCTGATTCGGGTTGTGTTTCAGCTTCTTCTTCCGCCACTTTGATTTCTTCTGCCGTTTCAACAGTTCCCGTTTCTTCTTCTTTCGGCGTTTCTTCCACAGCTTTTTCTGCTTCTAAGGCAATTTCCTCCTGCACGTCCATCTCAACTTTGCCTGGAACTTCATTTTCATCAAAAGCCGTTTCCAGCACTTCATACGCCTCAGATCTTCCAATTGTCGGCTGTGCGCCTGTAAAATTCTCTTCTACAAACAACAAAACAGACAATTTTTCATACAGTTTTTGGCTTTCCTGATGCAGCTGAATCAGTTCTGATTTATTTTTCAGCTTCAAGATTCTGTGCGCAATACTGATTAATTCGGCTTCTAATTTTTTCTTCATAACTTTTGATATTATATTGAGTAAAGCAATGGTTTTTTAATAAATTTGTTTTCATCACAAAGTAAAAAAAACTAATCCTTTTTAAGGCTGAAAAATACAAAATGTTTCTCGAAAATACAGTAAATCATAAAGAACAATTTGGCTGGATTGAAGTAATCTGCGGTTCGATGTTTTCGGGAAAGACCGAAGAGCTTATCCGCCGTTTGAAAAGGGCTCAATTTGCCAAGCAGAAAGTAGAAATTTTCAAGCCTGCCATCGACACACGCTACCATGACGAGATGGTGGTTTCACACGATTCTAACGAAATACGCTCTACTCCTGTTCCTGCCGCTGCCAACATACGCATCTTAGCGCAAGGCTGTGAAGTTATCGGTATCGATGAAGCCCAATTTTTTGATGACGAGATTGTTTCGGTCTGTAATGACTTGGCCAACTCTGGAATCCGCGTTATTGTTGCCGGATTGGATATGGATTTCAAGGGAAATCCTTTCGGCCCGATGCCTGCACTTATGGCTACGGCAGAATATGTGACGAAAGTCCATGCCGTCTGTACCCGAACAGGAAATCTTGCCAATTACAGTTTCCGTAAAGCCAACAACAATAATCTGGTTATGCTGGGAGAAACGGAAGAATACGAACCGTTGAGCCGCGCCGCATATTTCAATGCGATGAAAGAGCTTCAGGAAAAAGAAGAAAGCTTTTTTTCAAAGAACAAGAAAACTCCGTAAGCCAAGACTTCCAAATTCACACAATAAATTAGAGCGCAAGCATAACAAGAAGGCTATTGCGTCGTATACCTGCGTGACAGAACCACAATTCCCATCAAAAAATTAGTTATTTTTACATAGCTTTAAAAAGAAAATAAATTGAGCCTGAAAATCCAACATATCATTCCTGAGATTCACGCCCGTTTCTCTGGAAATCCAGATACTGAAATCGACACCGTTTCTATCGACAGCCGTTCATTGCAAAACAATTCACAAACGTTGTTTTTTGCTTTGACGGGACTGAATAATGATGCCCATCAATACATTCCCGACCTGATTGCCAAAGGCGTTCAGAATTTTGTCGTTAATCATATTCCAAAAGATTTAGAAAGTAAAGCCAATTTTCTCCTCGTAGAAAACACCTTGCAAGCTTTGCAGGATTTTGCTTCCTACTACCGAAAATCTTTTCATTTTCCGATTATCGGAATCACGGGAAGCAACGGGAAGACCATCGTAAAAGAATGGCTGAATTTTCTGCTGAGCCCAGACTACAACATCATCCGAAGCCCGAAGAGCTATAACTCGCAAGTCGGCGTGCCGCTTTCGGTAATTTCAATAAACGAAAAGCACAATCTTGGAATTTTTGAGGCCGGAATTTCGACCGTTCATGAAATGGAAAAGCTGGAAAAAATTATCCAGCCGACTATCGGGATCTTAACCAATATTGGTTCCGCTCATGACGAAGGCTTTCAGAATCTAGAAGAAAAAATTTCGGAAAAACTCCGTCTTTTTGAACATTCCGAAGTCCTGATTTACCAAAAAAACCCGCTAGTCGATTCGCTTATAGATGCTACTACAAAAACTTTTTCGTGGAGTTTCAACGACAAAAATGCGAATGTCTTTATAACGCAAAAGCAACTTTCTGAAAAAACACAGCTAAGCATTTCCTACGATACGATTTCTTTCAACGCTATCATTCCTTTTCAGGACAAGGCTTCCATCGAAAACGCCATAAGCTGCCTGATGGCCTTGCTTTATCTCGGCTATCTGCCAGAAATCATCCAAGAAAGGATGCAGTTGTTGTATTCCGTTGAAATGCGCCTGAAAGTCAAAAACGGAATCAATAATACGGCAATTGTCGACGACAGCTACA
Organism: Flavobacterium gossypii; assembly: GCF_014138495.1. NCBI lineage: Bacteria > Pseudomonadati > Bacteroidota > Flavobacteriia > Flavobacteriales > Flavobacteriaceae > Flavobacterium > Flavobacterium gossypii. The sequence continues at coordinate 1,287,948 of NZ_JACJIS010000001.1, forward strand.
GTTCCGACTACCAATCGCTAAAAATTGCATTGGACTTTCTGGAGCAGCAGAAACAATACAAGAAAAAGACCATCATCCTTTCGGACATCATCCAAAGCGGATTGCCGACGGACGAATTGTACAAAAAGGTTTCAGAACTCGTTACCTCCAACAAAATAGACCGTGTTATTGGCGTAGGTGAAGAAATCGGGACTTACTCTAACAGTTTTAAAAACATCATCACCTACAAAAACACAGACGATCTTATCTCGGATTTCAAAAACCTGAATTTTGAAAACGAAACCATATTGATCAAAGGAGCACGAATTTTCCAATTCGAAAAAATTGCCTCCTTGCTGGAAGAAAAGACCCATGAAACGGTTTTAGAAATCAACCTCAACGCCATCAGCCACAACCTGAATTTCTTCAAATCGAAGCTAAAACCGCAAACCAAGCTTATGGTGATGGTCAAAGCTTTCGGCTATGGAAGCGGCGGTTTTGAGATTGCAAAACTTTTGGAATATCACAAAGCTGACTATTTGGGCGTTGCTTTTGCCGATGAAGGAATTGCGCTGAAAAGTGCCGGAATCACCCTGCCTATCATGGTCCTGAATCCAGAAAACACAAGCTTTAGCGCCATCATTGAGCACAATCTCGAGCCTGAAATCTATTCCATCAAAGGATTGAGAGCTTTTCTAAAGATTGCCGAACAGAAAAACCTCGAGCAATTTCCTGTCCATATCAAGCTGGACACCGGAATGCATCGCTTGGGTTTTCAAGAAAATGATTTGGACGAACTGATAGCAACCTTAAAAAATACGCCTTCTATCAAAGTAAAAAGTATCCTTTCGCACATGGCTACGAGCGATGACCTGACGCACCATGAATTTGCGAAGTCGCAGATTGCTTTGTTTGAAAAACTGTCTGCAAGGCTCATGCAAGAGCTTTCTATAAACCCAATACGTCACATCCTTAATACGTCTGGAATCAGCAATTATCCGGAAGCGCAATACGATATGGTGCGCCTCGGCATCGGACTTTATGGTGTTTCTAACGATCCGTCGGAGACCAAATATTTAGAAAACGTAGGCACATTGAAATCGATAATTTCCCAGATCAGGACCATTCAGTCCGGCGAAAGCGTGGGTTATGGCAGAAGGTTTATGGCTTCAAAAGAAACCAAAATTGCGACCATCCCAATCGGTTATGCCGACGGAATTCCAAGAAGCTGGGGCAACCAGCTCGGTTATGTTATGATCAAGAATCAAAAAGCAAGTATTGTAGGAAGCGTCTGCATGGACATGCTGATGGTAGACGTTTCGACCATCGACTGTCTCGAAGGCGATCCGGTTATTATTTTCGGAGAAAACCCAAACGTTACCTACATTGCAGAAAAACTCGGGACAATTCCTTACGAGATTTTAACCGGCATTTCCCACCGTGTTAAGCGTGTTTTTTACAGAGAATAGCACAAATTTTAAAAATTCGGTGCAGAAATGTTAAAATATTTAACTACTTTAGCTAGTAACTAAAACCAATTTTTATATAATAATCCTAAAATCAACTAATTATGGGAATGGTATCTGAATTTAAGGCCTTTGCATTAAAAGGCAATGTCGTAGACTTAGCTATCGGGGTCATCATAGGCGCCGCTTTCGGAAAAATCGTAAGTTCATTTATTGAAGACGTAATCACGCCATTACTGCTCAAGCCAGCTCTTGAAGCCGCAAATCTTTCAAAAATTGAAGACTTGGTCATGTTCGGATCGGTCAAATACGGCCTATTTCTTTCAGCTGTAATCAATTTCCTTATCGTTGCTTTTGTGCTTTTCATTGTTGTTAAAGGAATCAATTCTGCCAGAAAAAAAGAAGCAGAAGCTCCTGCTGCACCGCCAGCTCCTACCAATGAAGAAAAATTATTGATGGAAATCCGCGATGCACTAAGAAATAAATAATCCCGAAATAGTACCGCTGCATTATATATTCTAACTAAACCGCTCACAAAACAGGGCGGTTTTTCTTTTAATTATTTATTTTCATAACAATATGTTATATTTTTATAATTCGTTTTTTCAATAACTTTATTAGCTACTTTTGCATTCAGAAAATCAGTTTTTAACCACTTTAAAAAATAGAATATGAAAGTTGCTGTTGTTGGTGCAACCGGAATGGTTGGCGAAGTAATGCTTCAAGTTTTGGCAGAAAGAAATTTTCCTGTAACGGAATTAATTCCCGTAGCTTCAGAGAAATCAGTAGGCAAGGAAATCGAATTCAAAGGAAAAAAGTATAGCGTTGTTGGATTAGAAACAGCCGTTTCAATGAAGCCAGAAATCGCCTTGTTTTCTGCTGGCGGAGAAACTTCTCTAGCCTGGGCGCCAAAATTTGCGGAAGCCGGTACTACCGTAATCGACAACTCATCCGCTTGGAGAATGCACGCTGACAAAAAACTGATTGTTCCTGAAATCAACGCTTCAGAACTGACCAAAGAAGACAAGATTATTGCCAACCCAAACTGCTCGACCATACAAATGGTTTTGGCATTGGCACCTTTGCATAAAAAATACAACATCAAGAGAATTATCGTTTCGACTTATCAATCCATTACCGGAACCGGAGTCAAAGCCGTACAGCAATTGGAAAACGAATATGCTGGAACTAAAGGCGAAATGGCTTACAAATACCAGATTCACAGAAACGCTATCCCACAATGCGACGTTTTCGAGGACAACGGATACACCAAAGAAGAGATGAAACTGGTGCGCGAGACGCAAAAAATCTTAAGCGATAAGACCATTGCCGTAACAGCCACTGCCGTGCGAGTGCCTATAGTAGGCGGACACAGCGAAGCCGTAAACGTAGAGTTCTCTACTGATTTCGACGTAAACGATGTACGAAAGATTCTTCACGAAACGCCTGGAATTGTTGTTCAAGACAATACAGACACCTTCACTTACCCTATGCCCCTGTATGCGCATGGCAAAGACGATGTTTTTGTGGGAAGAATTCGCCGCGACGAGTCGCAGCCAAACACTTTGAACATGTGGATTGTTGCCGACAACCTTAGAAAAGGAGCCGCTACAAACACCATACAAATTGCAGAATATCTAGTCGCTAACGGCTTGGTATAAGACCCATAGCTGACCAGCACATGCCACAACCGCCTGTTTTGACAAACCATAAAATTTGTTAAAACAGGCGGTTTTCTTTTACACTTTCATACATTTGCAATTGGATGAAGAAGAAGTTCGCCATAATAAACCTCTCATTGATGATTGCAGTATTGTTCTCGATACTGTTTCAATCAGTCCATTCCTATGAGCACTTCTTAGACGGAAACGTTGCTACTGTTAGCCAATCAGACGATGACGGCAGTACCAAAATCCAGACCCTCGACCACAATCACGAAAAATGTTTTGTCTGCGAATTTACCCTAAGCAGTTTTATCGCGACAGAAACCTTCACATTCAACCTTCAGGTCCCTTTCAAGGCTGTAGCCTACAACTTTCCTGCTGCAGAAACAACAGAATTCTTTGCAGGCAGCCTGTTTTCGCACCGCGGACCGCCATCTAGCTGTTAATTAACGAAAAGAGCCTTGCTCTTCTTTCGGGCTGTTTCTTTTAGAAGCATGCCTTAATTATCATTTTAGATTTTTTCAAAATGCGCTATATCCTATTTTTTGTTTTCCTCTTGGCAGGAAACCAAACCCTCGTATATTCTCAACACACGGTGAGCGGGAAGATTACCAACGAGAAAAAACAACCTTTGGCGGGGAGCCACATCCATGCCGGAACTTTTTTTGCGAATGCTGCAGCCGACGGGAGCTTTTCAATAAGTGGCATCCCAAACGGCAACTTGGCCGTGACCATCGAATATCTGGGCTATAAGACCCTAGATACCGTAATCGCTGTCCAGAAAGATGTCGTATTGGACATTTCCCTGAAGCCAGAAGTCTCGCAGCTGTCAGAAGTTGTCCTTAAAAAGACCCTTTCCGAGAAAAATGCTTCGACACAAGAAATCAAAGCTAACGTGCTCGAAAACTATAGCAGCGAGAGCCTGGGCGATGCCCTAAAGGAAATCAGCGGCGTATCGTCATTAAAGACCGGAAGTACGATCGTAAAGCCGATTATCAACGGACTGCATAGCAGCCGCGTGCTGATCGTCAATAACAACGTGCGCCTCGAAGACCAGCAGTGGGGCACCGAACACGCACCGAACATGGATGTCAATACCGCCGGGAAAATTTCGGTCATCAAGGGCGCATCCGGATTACAGTATGGCGGCGATGCCATAGGCGGCACCGTCATTATAGAACCCGCACACATTCCTGTAAAAGACACGATTTTTGGAAAGACCATTATCAACGGCGCATCAAACGGACGCGGAGGCAGCATTTCGTCTTCGCTCTCCAAAGGCTATGAAAACGGCTGGAACTGGAATCTTCAGGGAACGTTCAAATACTTTGGCGATTTCGAAGCGCCAGATTATGTACTTTCTAATACCGGAAACCGCGAGCGCAACCTGTCTGCCAGCTTAGGCTACAAGGGAGAAAATCACGGCTACAGCTTTTTTTACAGCTACTTTAATGCCGAGATCGGAATCCTGAGAGCCTCGCACATCAGCGGCATCTCCGACCTGATCCGCGCCATCAACAGCGGACAGCCTCAGGTCATTAGAGATTTCACTTATGATATCAATGCGCCCAAGCAGGAACTACAGCATCATCTCGGAAAAATTAACTATTACACCTATTTTTCCGATGCCAGTAAGCTGTCGCTCCAATACGCCTTCCAGTTCAACAACCGCCTAGAGTTTGACCTCAGGAGGGGCGATGACCGCAACAAGGCATCTGTTGACCTGGACTTGATGACTCACTCCTTCAATGCCGATTATGAAGCTAATTTTTCGGATAAGATGAAATATAAGGCTGGAATCAGCGGTGCTTACCAGAACAATGCAGCGAACACAGGCGCTACAGAGGTACGTGCCCTGATTCCGAATTATAACAAATTCGATGCGGGTCTCTACGCTATTGCCAGCTATCAAGCCAATGAAAAGCTGGTGCTGGAAACAGGCTTCCGCTATGATTTCAGCCACATCGATGCCAAGAAATATTATCTAAAATCTAGATGGACAGAACGCGGTTATGACCGCGATTTCAGCGATATCATTATCGGAGAAGAAGGACAGCAGTGGTATACCAATCCGGTGTTCACCTACCATAATTTTTCCGGAAGTCTCGGCGCCAAATACGAGATCAACGACAAGCTGCATTGGTTTGCCAACATCGGCGTGGCCAGCAGGAACCCTAATCCCGCAGAATTGTTTAGCGACGGGCTGCACCATGCTACCGGACAGATCGAATTGGGCGACTTGAGGCTGCAGCGCGAAGTAGCGCTCAAGATGTCGACCGCACTTAATTATGCTGCAGAGGGCTTTGCCTTTGAAATCAATCCTTATTTTAATACAGTTTCCGATTTCAAGATCCTAGTTCCAACCACCATCATCTTGTCGAACCGAGGCCCTTTTCCGGTCTGGGAATACCGTCAGGTAGATGCGAGGATGTTCGGGATCGACCTCACGGCCGATTATGACTTTGCCAAAAACCTCAACTGGCATTCGACCGCCGCTTTTGTATATGGCGAAGATGCGACCAACGACAGGCCGCTGATCGACATGCCTCCGCTGAATCTGAACAATACCTTGAGCTTTAAAAAGGAAAATTGGAATCATCTGGTGCTTGCTTTAAAAAACGAAACCGTCTTTACGCAGCAGCGCTATCCTAACAATGATTTTTATATAGACGTTACAGATTCTGGAGAACCTGTCAGCACTTTGGTGCAGATCAGCAAGCCGCCAAAGGGATACAGCCTGTTGCATTTTAGCTCAGAGATGAGTTTTGATGTCTTGAAAAAATCTAAAATGACCCTCGGATTCAATATCCAAAATCTTTTAAACACGAATTACAGGGATTACCTCAACAGGACGCGCTTTTATGCAGATGATCTGGGCAGGAATTTCAGGATTCAACTAAAACTAAATTATTAATTTTTTAAACCATTATTCTTATGAACGTATTTAAATTTTTATCAATGGGCTTGGCAGCCATAGCGCTTTGTTCTTCTTGCAGCAATGACGACAGCAATCCCGTGAACGAAGAAGAAGTAATCACGACCTTGACAGCTACCTTGACAGGCGGCGGACGTACGGTTACCTTAACGTCAAGAGATCTTGATGGTGCTGAAGGACCAAATGCTCCAGTAGTAACAGTTTCTGGAAATCTTGCGCCAAGCACTACCTATACCGGGTCGCTTGACTTGCTGAACGAGGCGGCTACGCCTGCCGAAAGCATTACCGAGGAAATCTTGGAAGAGGCACACGACCACCAATTTTTCTTTACCATTTCGAATGCGCTGGCAACAACAGCCTATGCCGTTCCAAATGACGAAAACGGAAAGCCGGTAGGACTTAACTTTACGTTGACTACAGGGACTGTAACTGGGACAGGTACTTTTACGATTATATTACGCCATCAACCGAACAAAAATGCCGAAGGCGTTGCAGCTGGCAACATCGCCAATGCCGGAGGAGAAACCGATATTCAGGTAAGCTTCCCGATAACAGTAGCCGCACAATAAATATTTTTATTTACTGCTCTATAAAAAACCGCCTCAAAAAGGCGGTTTTTGTTTATTTTCGAGATACGCCAATCCTTTCCGCCGATTAGTTAAGGCTTTCCGGAAGGGGAAAGAGGCAACTACGTGGCGAAAGCGTCAACTCAGGATGATAAGTGCAAAAGCCTCTTTTTCGTGTTATAAATTGAAATTCTGTTAATTAGATTCTGCTTTTTTTACATACAATCCATTTGATTGCTGTTTTTTTAGTAATTTAGGAATTTCAATGAACGTTTAGTAACCAAAAAATTGTAGATACTTATGAATTCGAAATTTACCTCCATTGTCAGAGTGCTTCTTGGACTCGTTCTTTTAGTTTTTGGATTGAACAAATTTTACACACTGCCCTTTATTCCGGTACCACAGCTGCCAGAAGACGCCGCAAGTTTTATGGGCTCGCTAGCCGCCACAGGCTATGTGCTGCCAATTATCGGAATCTTGGAAATTTTCATCGCCCTGCTTCTTTTTACAAAAAACTGGATTGCCTTTGCGCTGATCGTACTGGCTCCTATCTCCCTAAACATTTTGCTTTTCCATCTTTTCTTGGACCTTCCGAGCATCGGGGGCGCCATTTTGGTTGCTGTCCTCAACGGCATCCTTATCTACAAACATTGGCCGCAATACAGGCCACTTTTTAACTAATTAATAACTAACGATTCCCTATTTTTGTAAGAATCAAAAAACATTTTAATGAAAAAAGTACTCGTCACGATGATTGCAGCATCTGCCCTCATTTCCTGCAAGGAAGAAACAAAAGAAGAAGCTATAGTGCTTAAATATCCTGTAACCAAGCAAGTTGACACAGTCAACACTTATTTCGGAACCGAAGTAAAAGACCCATACCGCTGGCTCGAAGACGACAAGTCTGCCGAGACTGCCGCTTGGGTAAAAGCTGAAAACGAAGTTACCTTCGGCTATTTGGAAAAAATCCCTTTCAGGAAAGAGATGAAAGACCGTCTCGAAAAACTTTGGAATTATGAGAAGATTTCTGCCCCTACGCAGGAAGGAGATTACACCTATTATTTCAAGAACAACGGATTGCAAAACCAGTCGGTGATGTACCGAAAAGACAAAAGCGGCAAGGAAGAAGTCTTTCTTGACCCAAATACTTTTTCTTCTGACGGGACTACATCGCTGTCTTCTGTAGAATTCTCAAAAGACGGTTCTTTAGTAGCCTATTCAATCTCAGAAGCAGGAAGCGACTGGAACAAGATCATCATTTTAGATGCCGCTAGCAAGAAAAAACTAGAAGCTGAATTGGTAGACGTAAAATTCAGCGGTATTGCCTGGATCGGCAACGAAGGATTCTACTACTCCAGCTACGACAAGCCAAAAGGAAGCCAGCTTTCTGCCAAAACCGACCAGCACAAATTGTATTTCCACAAATTGGGCACGGCGCAAAAAGAAGACAAAGTTATCTTCGGCTTGAATGAAAAAAGAAGATATGTGGGCGCCAGCGTTACAGAAGACGACAAATATCTTGTCATTTCGGCTTCGACGTCAACTTCTGGAAACGAATTGTATTTCAAAGACCTTAGCGTTCCGAACAGCAAGATTGTAAACGTGGTTGATAATTTTGACAGCGACAACTACATCTTAGACAACGTAGGCACTAAGTTGTATATCGTAACCAACCTGAATGCTCCAAACCAAAGAGTAGTGACTGTGGATGCGGCCAACCCGAAACCAGCGAACTGGAAAGACTTTATTGCAGAAACAGAAAACGTACTTTCGGTTTCGACAGGTTCTGGATTCATCTTTGCCAACTATATGAAAGATGCCGTTTCTCAAGTAAAACAGTATGATTATGAGGGAAAAATGTTGCGTGAGATCAAATTGCCAGGCATCGGTTCTGCCGGAGGTTTTGGCGGTAAGAGAGAAGACAAAGAATTGTACTACTCGTTCACAAACTATACGACTCCTGGAACTATCTATGCTTTTGAGCCAAAAGCAGGAGTATCATCTGTATACGAAAAGCCAAAAGTAGATTTCAACTCTGCCGATTACGAAAGCAAGCAGGTATTCTACACGTCAAAAGACGGCACAAAGATACCGATGATCATCACGCACAAAAAAGGCTTGAAGCTTGACGGAAAGAATCCAACGATCCTTTACGGATATGGCGGTTTTAACGTAAGCCTTACACCAGCTTTCAGCATCAGCAATGCAGTTTGGATGGAACAAGGAGGCGTTTACGCGGTTCCGAACCTTCGCGGCGGCGGTGAATACGGCAAAAAATGGCACGACGGCGGCACGCAGCTGAAAAAGCAAAACGTGTTCGACGATTTTATCGCGGCGGCAGAATACTTAATCGCACAGAAATATACTTCGTCTGACTTCTTGGCTATCCGCGGAGGCTCTAACGGGGGACTTCTAGTAGGAGCTACCATGACACAGCGTCCAGACTTGATGAAAGTAGCGCTTCCGGCAGTGGGCGTTCTAGACATGCTTCGCTACCATATGTTTACTGCAGGTGCAGGATGGGCGTATGATTACGGAACGGCAGAAGATTCTAAAGAAATGTTCGACTACCTGAAAAAATATTCTCCAGTACACAACGTGAAAGAAGGCACAAGCTATCCGGCAACCTTAATCACTACTGGCGACCATGACGACAGGGTGGTTCCGGCACACAGCTTTAAGTTTGTGGCAGAATTGCAGGCAAAACAAAAAGGCGACAATCCGGTATTAATCCGCATTGAAACTAATGCAGGACATGGTGCAGGAAAACCGGTTTCTAAGACTATCGAAGAAGCAGCAGATATCCTATCGTTTACCCTATACAACATGGGAATCCGAGAGTTTAAAAAATAAGCTGCCCAATTTATCGCATAAAAAAAGCATCCAATTATGGATGCTTTTTTCGTCTTAAAGGGTTTCAAAATTTATTTCAACTTAACTTCTACTATTTCACCGTCGGTTTTTACTTCTACAAATTTCTCCAAACGTTCTTCGTGATTTTGGGTATAATACCTCTTTTCATAATGATCTGCTTGGGTACCATAACTGCCGTAGCTGGTTCCGGTATGCTCGTTGTAAGAACCTGTACTACTCCAGCTCATATTGCCGGTCAGGAAATACTTCCCAGGTTTCATATCCGGAAACGTAAACTTTCCGACGCTGTTGGATATGGCTTCAAGCCTGTATCGGAAAGCTGCATCCGACATATAAACATAGCGTCTCTTTCTTAAGTTTTCCTTGCTGTTTCGCAGCTTATACCATGCTTCAAAATAGGGCGTTACAGGAAACAACATAATCTTCATGTTATCGGCATAGATTCTCGGTGCCAAAGGTGCCGTTTTAGTAAAAGCAACTCCTGTAATTTTCCCTTTTCCCAAAGCCAAGGCTTTTTTAGCTTGTATGGAATCGAAAACCGCTTCTGGATAAAGGGTCGTGATTTTTTCTTCTTCTTCTTTCTCTACATATTGCGCCCGAAGATTTTGTCCAAGGCATAGCATAAAGATTACGAAATATAGAAACTTAAGATTCATAACATTAGGGTTTTTTAATTTATACTTGTTTTATAAATAAAAAAGACTTCCGTATTAAGGAAATCAATCCTTTACTTCGGAAGATAAAATTACTAACCTTAGGCTATTTTGTAGAAGATATTGGATTTTATTATTGAAAATTACCTGATATCAGGTATAGGAGCAGGCTTTGGCCTCTGTTACATTTGTATTTAAATTGTTGAAAATTAATACTATTAAAAAAAATAGATAACTTTGAAAAGAAAAATAACAGCTTAATTCTCTTACTATGAAAAAAGCATTACTTCTTGCAGTCTCTCTTTTTGGCAGCCAGCTATATGCTCAATGCTGGCAGACCGTTAGTGCTGGCAGCTCTCATACTGCCACAATAGCTTCTAACGGCACAATCTGGGCATGGGGCAGCAACTATTATGGCGAAATAGGCGACGGTACAAATATCGAGAGAAATGTTCCGACGGCATCGGGAAGCACATCAGGATGGCAATCTATTGTTGCTGGAGGCATGGTAACATTTGCTATTAAAACTGACGGAACCTTATGGGCGGCGGGGATGAATACTGCTGGACAATTAGGAGATGGAACGATGACAAACAAAAACACCCTGACACAAATAGGAACTGACACTAATTGGAAAACGGTGTCAACCCATAAATCTACCGACCTCACCCATACTCTCGCCATTAAAAACAACGGTACTTTATGGGCATGGGGCGAAAATACGGAAGGTCAGTTAGGCGACGGTACCAATATCAACAAGACAATACCAACCATAATCGGCTCCGAAAGCAATTGGCAATCCGTTTCGGCTGGATATAAAAGTACGGCAGCAATTAAGACCAATGGAACATTATGGACTTGGGGTGCTAACAATTATGGCGTATTAGGAGATGGTTCAACAGGCAGTAATAGAAATACTCCTGCGCAAGTAGGCAATGATACCGATTGGCGGATGGTTTCTGTGGGCAATTCTTTTATGCTAGCGGTCAAAAACGACGGAACATTATGGGCGGCCGGATATAACCTAGTTGGACAATTAGGAGACGGAACTTATAATAATAAAAATACGATAATACAAATCGGAACCGACACCAATTGGGTAGCCGTTAGTGCTGGAGGAAGTCATTCTTTAGCGCTAAAAGGCGATGGCACTCTATGGGCTTGGGGCAACAAAATACACGGACAATTAGGAATGGGAGCGCCCGCTGAGCATTCTAATATTATTACACCTACACAAGTCGGAACCGATACAAATTGGAAAATCGTATCGGCAGGATCCCGACATTCCTTAGCACAAAAAATAGATGGCAGTCTTTGGTCATGGGGTGCAAACGAATACGGTCAGCAAGGAAATGGAGCATTGACAGCAGTTCCTACTACGGTACCCACACCAGTAAGCTGCAATTTCTTATCCGCTACCGAAAAGGAAATTAAACCTGACATAAGCATCTATCCAAACCCAACAAAAGACAAGATAAATTTATCTTCAATCGGAGTTATCTCTGATGTGGCCCTATTTAATTTGCTCGGACAGCAGGTGCTTTTCCAAAAGGTCAATTCGACCGAAAATCAAATCGACATGACTACTTTGTCGAGCGGAACTTATTTGGTAAAAGTGTATGCCGACAATCAAGTAAAAACCTTAAAAGTAGTCAAGGAATAGCAACTCGATTCTCACGATATTATAAAAGCCACCCAAAAAGGTGGCTTTTTATGTTTTAGGTAAAAGACTGTCTATTGCAGCGAAAGCTTCTGCAGCAGTTCTTCCGAAACATCATCGATATACATTCCGTAAGAAGTAACTAAAATACCTTTTACACCATCTTTCGATTCGATACCATAAACCGTAGATTCTTCATCGGGATTGGTATCGCCTTCGTAGCGGTAGATTTCGGTAATCTCAAAATCGTCGGTGTGGTATTTGCTCGAATTGGCACTCAAGAAGCTGCCTTCTATATTAAAATCGACCATAAATCCTGCATCGCGGAGCTGTTTTATGGCCTCAAGGACTGTAGCGTATTTGTATTTAACACTCATTGGAAAAAAAGTTTTGGTTGTGTTCTTAAAGTTAGGAAAAATATCGATGCCTAGAATTAATACAGCAAATAAGTCGCGCCAATAGATCCATAAAAATAATTTTCTATCCTGTCATTACGCAGTTCCTTGCTTCGGAATACAAACAGATAATGAAGATTCCAGTGGTCTTTTCGGTATCGAAAACCGGCCACGCCATTAAAACGCAGCGGTACGAGATCAAACGTAACTGGACTGTTGTCATTGAAAAGTTTCCCTTGTATTGTAGCATCATAAACTTGGAGATTCAAGCTTGGGTTGATGTAAAAATAAAACTCTGACTGTTCTTTATATTTTGCTTTGTCGGAATTTAGCGAAGCACCGTACAATCCCGAATCATAAATAGGAAGCAACTTCTTTTTGAAGCTGATTCGTGCCAACGGCCCTACAGAAATTCCAGTAAAAACCGTCCCTAAATTTGCTTCGCCTTGCACATGAAAATCAATTTTGTTAGCTGGCTTCGTGCCTAACTTTTTAGAATAGAACAGGCCACCTTGTACAGCTATTCCATTATGGATTTGGTAGTTCCATCCTTGTACATCTTTATAGCCAAAAGCTTTATGGAATAATTTCTGAAAACCTTCTGCTTGCGAATTCGGACCGATAACGCCCAACTGCGTGCTGAATTTTAATACAGATTCGCTTTGATAGAATTTTGCAAATCCGGCTTCGGCAAAAAGATAGCCCGCAAACGGACGGTCGTGTTTTGAAATCGAAGCGGCTTCAACGGTGTGCGGATTATAAATGTATTGCCCGATTCGGAACTCGGTAGTTCTTTTATTTATCTTGGGATTTTCATTCGCATTCAGGTATCGGTAGAAAATTTCGATTCCGTTGGTATAATATTGATCGTTGACGGTAGATGTGAACAAATCGTTATCAATAACGAGACCTATTTCCCCAGAATGCTCTTGCGCAAAAAGCGGCAACGTAAAAATCAGGAACAAAAACAGGGGAAATTTTTGGCGCATAATCAATAGTCTAATTTGACATAGTTCATGTGCTTCATGATTCTGCCTTTTCTTCTTTCTGTATACGATGAGGAGTTGGTCGCTTTAAATTTTCTCGGGTTGGGAAGAATGGCGGCGATTCCGGCAGCTTCTCTTTTTGATACCTGCGAAGCATCTTTTCGGTACCAATGCTGCGACGCAGCCTGTACGCCATAAACGCCATCGCCCATTTCAATGCTGTTGAGATATACTTCCATGATACGCTCTTTGCCCCAGAAGATTTCAATCAATACGGTAAAATAAGCTTCGAGCCCTTTTCTCAAATAGCTTCTTCCTTGCCAGAGGAAAACATTTTTTGCGGTCTGCTGTGAGATAGTACTTCCGCCTTTTAGTTTTCTTCCTTTGGAATTGTTTTTATAGGCTTTCTGCAATGCTTTGAAATCAAAGCCATTATGACTTAAGAACGTTCCGTCTTCACTAGCAATTACGGCTTTTTGGTAATTTATAGAAATATCTTCAAGCGGCACCCAGTCGTGGCTGCAAGTCATTTCCTTTCCGGCTTGTTTTTGCTCTAGGGCACGAATGGCCATCAAAGGTGTGAATGGAACAGGTACAAATTTGAAAAGAATGACAAAAAAGATGGAAATTCCGAAGAACCAAAGCGCGCATTTCCACAAAAACCTGAATATTTTTTTCAACATAGTCTAAAAAAGAATCTTATAAATTTTAAATTATTCTGTAGCAAGATCAGCCAATTCTTGTCCGATCAAGCTTCCGATGGCTACACCCATTCCGCCAAGTCGCACGCCGCAACTCACATGCTGCGACAGTTTTTCGACAATCGGTTTTTTGCTCGAACCCATTCCCATAATGCCGCTCCAGCGATGTTCGATCTTGAAATCACGGTCAGGCAAAATTACTTCTTTTAAAATTTCTTCGAGTTTATTTTGTATTAAATCTGTCTGTCCGAATTCGGAAGTCGTTTCTCCTTCAATATCAAGGTTTCTCGCACCGCCAAACAAGATTCGGTCACCAAAGTTTCGGAAATAATAATAGCCTCTGTCGATGTGGAAAGTTCCTTTTATGTCTAGATTCGGAATCGGTTCTGTAATCAGCACTTGCGCTCTAGCAGGTTTTACCGCGCCTTGCGTTAATTTTTCCGCAAATCCGTTGGTCGCAAACAGCAGCTTTTTTGTTCGGAAATCAAAATCGTCGGTACTGACTTGCACACCTTCTGAAGTTTCATGATAGGCTGTCACATTTTGCTTATTCAGGATGAGAATACCCGCTGCAATAGCTTGTTTTAACAATGCCTCCATCATATTTCCGGTATCAATCTGACCTTCAAACGGATTAAAAATCAGGTATTCTTCTATACCACCGAAATTGAATCGGTCGATTTCTTTCGCAAAAACATCGGCTTTGAAAAGCGGTTTGAGCACATCATTTATAAAAGGAATCTTTTGAAGGCATTCATTGTAATGACTTTCGGAATTTTTGAGAAAAAGTTCGTAACCGCCATATAATTTGTAGTCGATGGCTGCATCGCCTAATCGTTTTCTGAGAAGCTGCAGTCCTTGCCAGCGTTTCTGGATCAGCTGGATGACTTCTTCTTCAGAATGGTTGCGAAGGTCGTCAATAATTTCGGAAATACTTCCAAAACAAGCAAATCCGGCATTCTTGGTACTCGCTCCTTGAGGCAGAAATCCTTTTTCTAAGACCAGTATCTTGCTGTCCGGGAATTTCTCGCGGAGCCGTAAAGCAGCGTGTAGGCCTACGATGCCACTTCCGACAATAGTAAAGTCTACATTTGAAAACCAGTTTTTCAGCTCCCAGTAGCTTAAATTCGCTTTCATTTCCTTGGTTTTTAAGGATAGTATTTCGTCTAGACAGCTATGCTTCTTCTTGACCGTCTTTTGGTCCGGTTCTTTTCTTTAGGTAATTGATTACGAGCGGAACGGTTGTTATGGCGACGATGCCTAAGACAATAAATTCGATGTGCGCTTTCAGGTCGATTCCAAATTTGGTAAGGAAGAGATCGTAAAGATAATGCCCTGCAAAGATGAGCGTAAATGCCCATAGGAATGAACTGACAATATTATAGAACATGAATTTCTTCTTTTCCATCGACACGATTCCTGCCACGATCGGTGCAAAAGTCCTGATGATAGGAACGAAACGCGCAAAGATGATGGCCCGCCCGCCGTGCTTTTCAAAAAAGATCCTGGATTCGATCAAATATTTTTTCTTGAACCAGAAGGTGTCTTTTTTGTTGTAAAGGTAATAGCCGCTTTTAGAGCCGAACCAATATCCAAAAGTATTGCCGATGATTCCTGCCGCAGCAATCATGGTTGACAAAACGACTAGGTTTATAAAATCACTTTCGATCGTAAAAAGTGTTGAAGTCAGCTCAGTACTGTAAATTCCGGCAAGAAACAGCAAGCTGTCGCCTGGAAGAAAGAACCCTGCAAAGAGTCCCGTTTCAGCAAATACGATAAACAAGACAACGTAGATTCCAATCGGAACGCCGCTGACTTTTAGGTTGATATAAAATTCAGGATTCAATAATTGCGTCCATTCAAAGCTTTCCATGGTTATGCTATTTCTTGTGTTATTGTTTCTGGCTCAGATTCCCATTTGTCTACAGCAGTTGTTGCCAATGCATTGCCCAGCACGTTTGTCATGCTTCTTGCCATATCGCAGAAATGGTCAATTGGCAAAATCAAGGCGATTCCTTCTGGCGGAATTCCAAACATGGCACAGGTTGCTACAACGACGATCAACGAGGCACGAGGCACGCCTGCAACTCCTTTACTTGTCAGCATCAGTACTAAAAGCATCGTCAGTTGTTCTCCTAGAGACATATCCACTCCGTAGACTTGAGCGATAAAAATACTGGCGAAAGTCATATACATCATGCTTCCGTCAAGGTTGAAGGAATAGCCTAAAGGCAGCGTAAAAGAAACGATCTTGCTCTTGCAACCGAAACGCTCTAATTCTTCCACTAATTTTGGAAAAACGGCTTCGCTGGAAGTGGTAGAAAAAGCAATAAGCAAAGGGCTTTTGATTCTCTTGAGCAATGTCCAAAGTCGGTTGCCAAGGATAAAATAGCCGACCAAAAGGAGCAATGCCCAAAGGACTAGAATTCCGATAGCAAAATCGACCAAATATTTGGCATATAGGCTGAAAATTTCAAAACCGTAATTTGCAACGGCAGCGGCAACAGCGCCAAAAACTCCTAACGGAGCTACCCACATGATGTAGGTTACCATTTTTAGGATGACATGCGAAACAATGTCGAGCGATTTGATAATCGGATTACCGAGCTTGCCCATTGATGAAAGCGCAACTCCAAAAAGAATCGCGAAGATTACGATTTGCAATATTTCGTTGGTCGCCATGGCCTCGATGACACTCTTTGGCACGACATGGGTAACGAATTGTTCTAAAGAAAAAGACTTGGTGTTTTTTAGCAGGTCGTCAGCTGTAGAAAGGTCATCCATTTTTATTGAAGTTCCTTTGCCAGGCTTTAGCCAGTTCACAAGCACCAAACCTACGGATAGCGACACTAATGATGCGGTGATAAACCATGCCATGGCTTTGGCTCCTACTCTTCCGACCATTTTCATATCGCCCATTTTAGCAATTCCAACCACTAAAGTCGAAAATACCAAGGGAGCAATAATCATCTGGACGAGCCTGATAAAAATCGTTCCTAGAAGTTTTATATTTTTTGCAAAATCTGCTTTTCCTTCTGGATATTGATAATGGACATAAGCGCCCAAAGCAACTCCGAGAACCAAAGCAATGATGATTGCTGCAAATAGTCTATTGTTGTTTTTCAAACCGTAATTATTTTAGTTCGTGAAAATAGTTATATTTTTTGACTCCTATTTGAATAGTGAATAAAATCTTAATTTTTTAGAACACAAAAGCTTCCTACGCGACTAAAATCTCGTTATTTTCAATTACAAATAATTCAACAATAACAACACTTTACAGTTATATTTATATCTTTTTAATCTTTTTTTTGATTAAAAATCACAATATAAATAAAATTATCATACATTTGATATAACCAAATTTAACCAACCTACTAATTTATGAAACACGCTCTACTATCAGTAGCCTTCTTGGCTATGACTGGTTTTTCGTTTGCGCAGAATGGAAAATCACTCTGGAAAGCATCAGCTCCAAAAAGCGATCTTGCCATTTTTGAAAACCGGATGCCACTTCCCACAAAAAATTTATTTGAACTGGATTTGTCTTCTTTAAAAAACCAACTGACAAAGGCACCGCTTCGGAACAGTTACAAACAGACTTCAAATGTTATTATCGCTATTCCAACAGCCGACGGTGCATCAGAGCGATTCCGAATCTACGATCTGCCTATCATGGATCCGGAACTGGCAGCACGCTATCCAGAAATCAAATCCTATGCAGGACAAGGAATCGATGACCCGACTGCGACAATCTATTTCAGCGTCTCGCCGCTTGGCTTCCAAGGAATGAAATTAGCGGCAGACAAACCGGCTGAGTTTATCGAGCCGTATTCCAAAGACCTCAGTACTTACTCAGTCTACAAAAGAACGGACAAGAGAATGGCCTTCACCAAATTTGAATGTGAAGTCATGGATCATGTAAAAGGCCAGATGGATTCTGACCTTGCCTTACGTCCTAATGCAGACGATAGTACATTGAGGACTTACAGGCTGGCCATGTCGGTTACCGGAGAATACACGGCCTATCATGGAGGCACCAAAGCCCTTGCTCTAGCGGCTATCAATAATACCATGACACGTGTCAACGGCGTATTTGAAAAAGATTTCGGAGTCCGAATGGTACTCATTTCCAATACAGACGCGGTAATCTATACCAACGCTTCGACCGATCCTTATGGCAGCACCGATGCCAATTACAATTCACAGCTTCAATCCACTTTGACTAGTGTAATCGGAAACGCGAATTATGATATCGGACACTTGATGTCAGCCATTGGAAACAATGGAAATGCAGGCTGTATCGGCTGCGTATGTGCTTCTGGGAAAGGCAGCGGCTTTACGACAAGCACAGTCCCAATTGGCGATAATTTCGATATCGACTTTGTGGCCCACGAAATGGGACATCAGTTTGGAGCCAACCATACGTTTACTTTCAGTAATGAGGGAACTGGCGTACAAAACGAACCTGGAAGCGGAACCACAATCATGGGATATGCTGGAATTACAGGCGCTACAGATGTACAGCCACATAGCGATCCGTTCTTTCATGCCGTAAGTATCCAACAAGTAACCAATTACGTAAAAACAACTTCTTGTCAGACCAATACGGCAACCGGAAATTCAGTACCGACAGCCAATGCAGGAGCAGATTATACAGTTCCAAAAGGAACTCCTTTCTTATTGACCGGTTCTGGAACGGATGCTAACGGCGATACTTTGACGTATTGCTGGGAGCAGATGAATTCAGGAACTTCAAGCACCACTTATCCGAGTGCGACAGCCACTTCGGGACCAGCTTTCCGCTCTTTTGTACCTTCAACATCAGGCACACGCTATTTTCCAAGACTAGAAACCATTAAAACTGGCGCGACAACTTGGCAATGGGAAGCCGTTCCAAACGTAGCAAGAACTCTAAATTTCAGATTAACAGTTAGAGACAATAGAGCGGGCGGTCCTGCAAACAATAGCGACGATATGATTGTTACCGTAAACGGAACAGCAGGGCCTTTTGTCCTTACAGCACCAAACACAGCCGTATCTTGGGCATCTGGAACCTCCCAAACCGTGACATGGAACGTTGCAGGAACAACTGCAAATGGCGTAAATGCAGCAAACGTGGACATCTTGCTATCGACCGATGGCGGAAATACCTACCCTATCACTTTGTTAGCAGGAACTCCAAATGACGGAACTCAAGCGATTACCGTTCCGAATAATCCTGGCACGCAAAATAGAATCATGGTCAAAGGATCCAACCATATCTTCTTTGACATTTCCAATACCAATTTTACAATTACTACCGGATCGGGAGATGTAACAGCTCCGACAGCGCCTACAAGCTTAGCCGCTTCTGGAACGACTCAAACAGGAACCAACTTGTCTTGGACAGCTTCTACCGATAATGTTGCCGTTACAGGTTATGAGGTATACCAAAATGGCGTACTGAAAACTACCGTAACTACAACGACCTATGCCGTAACCGGATTGACGCCATCTACAGCTTATACTTTTTATGTAAAAGCTAAAGATGCGGCTGGCAACTTATCAGCTTCTAGCAACACGGTAAATGTGACTACTTTGGCTGGAACCGCAACCTATTGTGCTTCAAAAGGAAATAGCGTTGCTGACGAATACATTGGAAGAGTACAGTTAGGAACCATCAACAATGCTTCGACAGGAGGAACAGGTTATTCTGACTTTACGTCTATTTCTACCAATTTGAGCAAAGGAACAGCCTATACAATTACCGTAACGCCAACTTGGACGGGAACAACTTACGCGGAAGGTGTTGCTGTTTGGATTGACTATAATGGCGACAGCGATTTTGACGACACAGGAGAATTAGTCTGGAGCAGAGCTGCTTCTACAGTAACTCCAGCAAGCGGTTCGTTTACGGTTCCAGCAACAGCTGCAACAGGCGCAACGCGAATGAGAGTTTCCTTGAAATACAATGCAGTACCAACTGCGTGTGAGGCTTTCTCTTATGGAGAAGTAGAAGATTATACCGTAAACATTCAGGCTGGATCTGCCGATACTACAGCTCCAACAGTACCTACAAGTTTAGCGGCTTCGGGAACCACACAGACAGCCACGAACTTATCTTGGACAGCTTCAACCGACAATGTTGCCGTCACTGGATATGAAGTCTATCAAGATGGTGTTTTAAGAACTACCGTAACCACAACATCCTATGCCGTAACCGGATTGACAGCGGCAACTACATACACTTTTTCTATAAAAGCAAAAGACGCGGCAGGAAACAGTTCGGCTTCAAGCAATAGCGTGAACGTAACTACCTTATCGACTTCGGTTTCGTATTGCGCTTCGCAAGGAAACAGCGTAGCTGACGAAAAAATCGGGCGTGTGCAATTTGGAACCATCGACAATACTTCGACTGGAGGAACGGGATATACTGATTTCACTTCGATTTCTACTAATGCGACTAGAGGAACTTCGTATACGATTACCATCACGCCATCATGGACAAGTTCTGTTTACAGCGAAGGGTATTCTGTTTGGATTGATTATAACAAAGACGGCGATTTCACCGATGCTGGAGAACAAGTTTGGACAAAAACGGCTTCGACAACAACACCTGTGAGCGGCAGCTTTACAATTCCTGCTAGTGCCACTTTAGGCGCAACCCGCATGAGAGTTTCTATGAAATACAATGCCGTGCCGACTGCCTGTGAAGCCTTTTCGTATGGCCAAGTAGAAGATTATACGGTAAACATCGTGTCTACAGGAAGAGAAGAAAGCATCGCACAGGCGGAGATCAAATTATATCCAAATCCTGCTTCTTCGGCAATCAACCTAACTTCGGTTTCTGAAAAAGCGAGCTTCAGAATCGTAAACATGTTAGGACAAGAAGTTATGAGAGGAAAAATCCAAGATGGAACTATCGCTGTTTCTTCTTTGACTGACGGAAATTATATCGTTGAGATTAATGATAACGAAAATGTGACTGTAAAACGTTTCATCAAAAAGTAATTCATTTTTCATTTTAGCAAAAGGCCGTCTTTTCAGACGGCCTTTTTTATTGAAACATCCGCTGTATTTGGATAAATGATTACCTTTAAGCCTTTATTTTTAACAGCATTCGCAAATGAAAAAAATTCTTTTTTTAACCATTAGTATGATCGGATTAAATGCAGCCGCACAAAACGTAATGACGCCAGAATTGCTTTGGCAGCTCGGAAGAGTCAGTCCGCTTGGCATCTCAAAAGACGGAAAAAACATCATCTACAAAGTTTCAATTCCTTCGGTAGAAGAAAATAAATCAAATTCTAAATTTTACAGCATACCCGTTTCAGGTGGCAATGCCACCGAAGTTGCAGAATATGCCTCGTTACTAAATGACAAAAACATGTCTCCTGACGGCAAGCTTTTATTGGCAAGCAAAGAAGTAAAAGTCGGGAAAGTCTTAGGAAAAGATTATTATCCTGCTTTAGAAAAATCTGAAGTACAAGTTTATGATGGATTGGATTATCGTCATTGGGACACTTGGAATGACGGCACGCACAATCATGTGGTTTTTTCTCCTGTAAATGATAAAGAAAACTTCACCGATATCATGAAGGACGAGCCTTATGATTCACCTCAAAAACCATTTGGTGGCGATGAAGATTATACTTGGTCCCGCGACGGAAAAAGCATTGTGTATGTTTCGAAAAAACTAGAAGGAACCGCGTATGCTACTTCTACAAATACAAACTTGTACCAATACGATTTAGCTACAAAAACAACCAAAAACCTAACGGAAAGCAATCCGGGTTATGATACCGCTCCGCAATTTTCTCCGAATGGCGACTTGACGTGGTTGCAGATGAAACGCGATGGTTATGAAGCCGACAAAAATGATATTATTGTACGTTTTAAAGGCATGGACATCAACCTGACTTCGGGCTGGGATGGAACTGTTGACAGCTTTACTTGGAGTGCTGATGGGAAAAAAGTATATTTTTTAGCACCAATCAACGGTACCAAACAATTATTTGAGGTAAATTTTCCGGGATTGACTCGAATTGCTATAACCGTAAGACAGCTTACCGATGGTGATTTTGACGTGACCGATATTGTAGGTTTTTCTGGAGATAAGGCTATCGTGGCAAGAACCGACTTCAATCATGCAGCAGAAATCTTTTCTTACGATTTGAAGAAAAAAACATGGAACCAAATTACGAAAGTAAACGATGCTGCTTATTCGAAAATAGCCTTGAGCAAATTCGAAAAACGTTATGTTACGACAACTGACGGAAAGAAAATGCTGGTTTGGGTAGTGCTTCCTCCCAATTTTGACAAGAACAAAAAATATCCGACACTTTTATATTGCCAAGGCGGACCGCAATCTGCATTGACACAATTTTATTCTTTTAGATGGAACTTTCAGGTTATGGCGGCGCAAGGTTATATTGTCGTAGCACCAAACCGAAGAGGAATGCAAGGTCATGGCGTTGCCTGGAACGAGCAGATCAGCAAAGACTGGGGCGGCCAAGTAATGGACGACTACCTTTCTGCTATCGACGATGTTTCAAAAGAAAGCTATGTTGACAAAGCAAGGCTGGGGGCTATTGGGGCAAGCTACGGAGGCTATTCTGTGTTCTATTTAGCTGGAATTCACAAAAAAAGATTCAAAACTTTAATAGCACACTGTGGCGTTTTCAACCTGCAAAGCATGTACGGAACCACGGAAGAAGTATTTTTCACGAACTGGGATTCTGGCGGTGCTTATTGGGAAGCAAACAACGCAGCGGCGCAAAAGACGTATTCTCAATTCAACCCGATCAATAACGTGAGCAAATGGGATACTCCTATTTTAATTTTCCAAGGAGGAAAAGATTATAGAGTGCCGATCGGGCAAGGACAGGAAGCTTTCCAAGCCGCTCAATTGCAAGGCATCAAGAGCAGGTTCATTCTGTTTCCTGATGAAAATCACTGGGTACTAAAACCTCAGAATGCACAAGTTTGGCAGAAAGAATTTTTTAGATGGTTGAAAGAAACTTTATAACAAAAAATCCCCGCTCTTCGCGGGGATTTTTTTATCTAATCTAATTCTTTTAATAATTCCTGAGCCTTATCATAATCTTCGGAATCTTCTGGAATTTGTCGTAATAACGATTTGCATTCCTCCACATTTTTCTGTTTTAATTCAGACAAAGCAGAATACCAGATTGCCTTATTTTTATAGATAGAAGTACCATGCTGGATTTCATTCAGAAGCATTTCTGCTTTCACGTAATTATCCGTTTCAATCAAAGCAATAGCATAAAAATATTGATGTTCTGGATTGTCCAGATTCTGTATTTTCTGAAAAGAAACTACTGCTTTTCTGTATTCTTTTTTATTAAAAAAATCCTGGGCGTTTTTCAAGTTTTCGTCAGCATCGCCTCTTTCAACAAAAGACGCATTTTCATGCTGGTCATAATCGCCGTATTCCGGAGTTGGGCCTTTCATAAAAATCCAAGTCCCCAAAAGAATCACTACCGAAGCCGCTGCCGCATAATACCAAGGCTTGAAGGAAATAACTTTAGTTCCTTCCTCCTCTTCCGAAAAATAATCTTTCGAAACCGACGCCAAATTCTTTTTGAAATCTTGGGTTTCGGCAGAAAATTTATGTTCTAAAAAAGCTGATGTTTCTTTATACAGTTCAAAGCTTTCTCTGAATTGAGAATCATCCTGAAGCTTTGATTCAAAATCCAATCGCTCTTCTGTCGACATTTCGTTATTCAGATAGCTTTCAAAGCTATTGTATGCCTCTTCGTTCATGGCGTTATTTTTTTAGCGATTTATACCTATTCGACTGCTGAATCATTTCTGTAAGCTGTCCTGTGCAGAGTGATTTTTTCTTCCTCACATAACCGTACGTCACGTTTAGCCGCTGGGCTACTTCTTCCATAGTTTTTAAGACAAAACTAAGCTTGAGAACCTCTTGGCACTTTTCTCCGAGCTTTTGGAACATTTCGTCAAACAAGGACTGTTTTTCATCAAAAGCTTCTGCTTGCAGGATCAGCTCGTGAACTGATTCGCTTATAGATAGAGTATCGTCTTTGATTGTTACCCCTTTGTTTGAAGATTTTTTCAATTCATTTAGCCAGCGTCTTTTGCAAAGCAAGAAAAAATACGCATCAAACGGACACGTGAGCTGAAGTCCCTTAGTTTTTGCTTGGTTATAAATAGCTATTAAAACTTCCTGGATTACATCAGCTGCAGCGTCATCATCGCCACTATTCGTCCGGATGTAGTTCTTGACTTTTGGCGCAAACTTTTTATAGATAGACTGGATGACTGCCGAATCGTTTTGCAGCAAACCCTCTATGTAGAACTGGTCAGAATGAGTATTCTTTTCGGTCATAACTGCCTTATTTACTGCTAATGTAGAAAAAATAAAAACACAAGGGTAACAAATTTTCAGCAATGAGTATATAGGAATATAAAGTTCATCAAATACTGTTTTAAAAATTCCCAATCAAGGGTAACAATTTAAAAAGCATTTTGATATAACGGTATAAATCGAAATTTAAACACAACATTAAAAATTTAGAAATCATGAAAAAGTCCATCTTAACATTAGCAATGATAGCATTATCGATAAGCGCAAATGCTACTGAAGTAAAAACTGCTGCAAGAACAAAAAATGCAACAGAAATTACAAAAGACAGAATCGTAACCGTTTACGACTGGAGCGTAAAAACAGACCAAGGAAGTTATTCAGGTACTGCCCTATCGCTAGAAAAAGCAGAAAACAGGATTGCCTTGGTGGCTGCCGGTGAAATCATCCTCGACAAAAAAATCGAAAGCTATTACCAATTAGCCGAAGAAATTTCGAGCCCAACCTTGCGATTGTATTTCTGGGAAGTGGAAACCACCAATGGTACCGCAAAAGGATTTTCAAGTTCCGAAGGACATGCCTTAAAAATGATCCAGCTTGTCAGCACCAGCGAAATTCTTACCTACAAGATTATCCGAAGTGCAGAATTTGAACGATAATTTATGATAACAGCTTTACGCAGTAACTAAAACAACAAAAAACACTTAATCATGAAAACACACATCAAAAAAATCGGACTCCTATTAGTAGCCGTAATTGCAACACTAAGCTGCAACAATGACGACAACCAAAACCAAGGCGGAGGCTGCAGCACGGCCAATTCAGAATTCAGCCAGCTTTATGCGGCCACATTAGCAAGCAATTCCTCGTTTACTGATGTGACAACAATGGATCTTCTGACACACGAATACACTTTTGAAGTAAACACCAACGAGACCGTCTGCTCTATTGGCTACCAAGGAAATGCAAATCTTTATGCCGCCAGCATTCCTTATCTGATTGAAATTGTAGACAACACTACCAATTTGACTATCTACAGCGGTAACCATGTTTTCGATTCTGCCCAAACAGAATATGTGTCGATAACGCCAACTAACCTCACAGCCGGAACTTCGTATACGTTAAGAAGAACGGTGACAAATTATCTAGGAAACATTGGGAATACAGTCGGCAGGCTTTTGCGATTCAACGGACCGAGTCCTTATCCAGTATCAAATGCCGCAATCACGATCACTTCTTCGGATTTCTATGGTACGGGAGGTCCTGTCCCAGATTTCGGAATTCCGTATATCGATATTATTTTTCAATAAAAGGGTAACAATCTAAAACCAGAATTGATATAACAATAACTAACACATAAAATATTAGAAATCATGAAAACAAATTTTAAAAAAATCGGACAATTGTTTATACTAGGAATACTTGTAGCGAGCTGCAGCAAAAATGACGACGGCGATACGCCAGATTACGTGCCATCAGCTTCTGCCTTCGCAGCTTTAAGAGAAGAAGCCCTAGACACACAGACTTTTACATTTAACGCTGAAGATGGCGCTACAACTTTCACAACGGCAAATGGCGTACAATTTACCATAAACGGAAACTGCCTGACACAAAACGGAAATCCCATAACAGGACAAGTCGTAGTCGAATATGCTGAATTATTTAATCCTGGAACAATGCTGGTGACTAACAAGCCAACCATGGGAAGAATGCCAAACGGCGACATGTCTCTATTGATTTCGGGAGGAGAATTCTACATCAATGCGACAAAAAACGGACAACAGCTTGCTATTTCTTGTCCAATGCAAGTTATCATTCCTGCAAACCTGACTGGAGGTGCTGATACCGGAATGTCTTTATGGGATGGAACAATCGATGAAGACGGCAACTTGGAATGGGATGAGCAAGATCGTGCGAATGGAGAAAATGGTGTTTTTGTAGAAGGCCCAAACTATTATGCGTATTTCAGCAGCTTCGGATGGACCAATGTCGACCGTTTTTATAGCGATCCAAGACCGAAAACAACCATTTTGGCAGAAGCTCCAACGGGATATAATTTTGAAAACAGTGCTATCTACCTGCACTATGATGGCGAAGGAAGCTCTTTGGCAAAATTAGATACCTTCAACCCGACAACAAATCAGTTTTCTGAGCACTACGGACAAATCCCTGTCGGTCTTGAATGCCACGTGATTTTTGTGACCGAAGATAATGGCCAGTGGAGATACGCTATCAAATCCGTTACTATTGCCGCAAATGATGTGTATGTATTTACGCTAGCTGAAACAACAGTCGGAACAGAAGCTCAGTTAATCGCAGCGATTAACGCCCTTCCATAAAATAATTACTATAATCTTAACAAAAGTGATGACAACTTCATCACTTTTGTTTACATTTATAGTAACAAACACCCCTTGATTATGAAGAAATTAATCCTCATAACCGTTTTATTTTCGGGAATTTCTTTTTGCTTTTCGCAAACAAAAACAAAAGACACGATAACCCGAAGAGCCGTAATCGGCCTTGACCAAAAGGGAAATAAAGTTTCTTTCAAGCCCCAGACCCCACCGCTTATCCAAATCGCTGGAGCGCCGCCTGCCAGTTATAGTTATTTCTGGGAATTTGGCGACGGTCATTACAGCAAGGAAAAAGAACCCAAACATACCTACAAAAAGAAAGGCAATGCTACCGTAAGGCTCGCCGTGACCAACAATTATGATAATGGAAAACCGCCAGCAACCCGTCCAAAAACGATTGCTGTCACAGAATTATCAGAAACAGATTATCAAGATATTGCTTCCATAGAACAGTACGACGGCTTCCTGTTGCAGAAAAACAGGGAACCGATGCCCGACGAGGAAATCGTGGTAGTCATGAGCTATCAAAACCTGAAAGACTATTCTACCAACGGGAAGCTCTATCTTTTTTATAACGACAAGCAATTCAAAAATGACAACTTTGGAACAGTAGAAACCAGGGTACATGAAAACGAAAAAGAAAAATTAGAAGAAAACTACGCATTCGTTGATGATTATGATAGACATGAAACATATCTCGCAAGTACAGAAAGTCTAGCAATCAAGAACAATAAAATTATAGAAGACCTTGAAAATTTAGAACAAACACTTGAGCAGTCAAAAGCACTTTACCGAAACTCAAAGGTTTTTGAATTCGACAGCCTTTCGCCAAAACAAACAAGAAATTTATTTTTTACGTTCAAGACAACTCCCGAAATGATCAAGGACACCAGCGCCACGCTGACCATCAGGGGTGTTTTTGTCCCTGACAGAAATTATAAAAACCATAAGGTAAAAAATCTTGAGATGGAAATTGTGACTTCTCATGATCCGAACAAGATGTCTTCGAATGGTATTTTCATGAATTATAGGCTCGTCCGATTTAAGACATTGAATTTCAAGACTCGCTTTCAAAATGATGGCGAAGGCCCGGCTCGAAAAATAAAACTCGAAACAGATATTCCCGATATTTTTGACAAATCAACCTTAAAAATTGTCGATATGTATCCGAAGTGCGAAATCTGTCCGAAAAACGAAGAGGTAAACTATAGCTGTCTTGATACGATTGTCTTGAAGAATCAGATACATTTTACCTTCAAGAACATTTACCTTCCTGGAAGCAACCAAAAAAATGTGATGGAAAAAGACAGCACAAAGGGCTTTGTAAAATATAGCTTGAAGTTTGGCAAAGATTTCCATAAGGTAAAAACCAAAAGCCGTACTGCGATTATCTTTGACAAAAATGAACCGATTATTACCAATTATGCCGTCACGCGTTTCAGTCCGGGAATTTCTATTGGCATACGGACAGGATATAATTATTTTCCAGATCAAGAAAATCCGAAGAGCTATTTTCTAGGTGCCACAATTTCGCCTTATAAATCGTACAGATGGTACTTACAGGCTGAATTGTATTATAATTACATGGAAAGCGGGTCTTCCACCAGCACAAATCCGACATTAAGACAGCTGAATCCGCCTTTAGTATTAAGCAACGGAACAGTTTTAGACATAGCCTATGTTCAGACAGAAAACAAGCAAAAAACGGTACGGAATCTGGCCGAAGTGGTTCCCGTGTCGCTTCGCTACAGCCTGAATAATTATATTGGATTTGGTTTCGGACCGCAATTTTCTGTCGCATTGGATGAGACTTTCGAAAATGAAACCACAACACGATATTTTCAGCCCGTATTTAATGACCCGAATCCCCCACGGCAAGGCGAAGAAATTACCAGTGCCCGACAAAGCCAGAGCGAAAAGACAACTACAAAAGCATTTGAAAAATTGCAAACCAATGTTTTTGCAGACATTACTTTTGGCTTTGCCCGAATAGGACCAAGTCTCGGAATTCGTTATTTATGGAGCTTTGAAAATGATTTCAGTCATTGGCAATTCTATGCAATCTGGAAATTTTGATGAAAAAGGTTATTTTCTTTATACTATTTGCACAATTTGCTTTCGCACAAAAACAGACGATTGCTGAAAATCATATCTACGCAGCATTGGATAATTTTATCGCTCATCCGACCTTAGCTAGAATAAAAAATCTGGAAGAAACAGAAAAACAGTTTTGGAAAGACCCAAAGCCAAAATCTAAAAATGAAAAGCTGGCTATTGTCATCTTAAACTGCAATAAGGCTTTCTATCAAAAACAATTTGGCCATTATTTTGAAGCAATTCATTCCTATGAAAACGCATTAGGACTGTTTCAAAAAAACCAACTTTCGGATTATGATATTGTCGAATATTGCTTAAAGCCTTTGGGAAATCTCTATACGATGACTGGAGATTATACAAGTGCTGAAAATACCATTAAGCACTATCTGTATCTCGCCATCAAAAACAACAATTTGTCGCAGAAAGCAAGTGCCGTAATTAATCTTTCTGCCGTTTATAAAAGCATCGGAAAAAATCAAGAAGCTATTGATTTGCTAGAAAATATCTATGTTTCAGAGAAGCTTTCAGATGAGAGAAAAGCTATTATTCTTTCCCTTCTTGGAGAAAATTATCTGGCAAAAAATGAGCTTGACAAAGCACAAAAGGTTTTTGAAAAAGCAGAAATTATTGCTCCAAGTTTCCTTCTTTATAAAAATCTTGCTACGGTTTACAGACACCAAAAAAACTATAAAAAAGCGGAAGATTATATTAAAAAAGCAAAATTAGAACTCTCTGGCAATTCCAAGCGTGACATTTCACAGCTTTATCTGGAAGAAGCACAACTATTGCTGAACCAAAAAAAGATAAAAGAAAGCCAAAAAGCAATTCAGGAAATTTTCAAAGAATTGATTCCAAATTATAATCCGAGTAACCTTCTTCCTACGCAGAAAATGCTTTATCCAGAAGGACTCTTGATTGATGCATTGGATGTATTGGCTTCAACGTATGCGGAGCAAAAAAACTATCAAAAAGCGATTGACTGTTACAACCTTACTTTTGCGATTGATGCACAGTTTTCCTCTTTTTTGTTTTACGAAGAAACTTCGCTTATCCACAGCTCGAGCATCCAAAATCGAGTGGAAAAAGCAATTGGAATGTATGAAAAGCGCTATCAAGAATCAAAAGACCCTGTGTTTTTAGAACAAGCTTTCGCGCTACAAGAAACAACAAAATCTAGCGCATTGAAAAACTATATTACGCTCGCAAAAAAATCGGGAAACAAAAGCCAAAAAGAAATTTTATATAAAATTCACGAACTCTCTAATACTGTCATCAAAGAACAAGAAAAAGGTGAAAAAGCCAATCTGGAAGCTATCAATACTGCTTTGGCGCTTCAGAATGAAAAGATAGCGGCATTGAAAAAAAGCTTTGAAAAAGACAAATTCAATGGCCCATCACAATTGGATTTTGACAGGCTCTATCATAAATTAAAAAACGACGATGCAACATTAACGGCTTATTTTTATGGGAAAGAAAAAGTTTATGTTTTTAATGTATCTGATTCTCAGATACAGCTTACTTCTTTTCTTACTTCTTCTCTAAATAAAAAAATAATCACCGATTACTTAGATTATTTCGCCGAATCGTCTGCCATTTCAAATAATCTTGCGGGATACAAACAACAGAGCCATAAGCTCTATAATCTGCTTCAGTTAAAGAAAATAACAACAAAAAAGCACCTGATACTTCCAGATGGATTGCTTTGTTTTATTTCTTTTGAGTCGTTGCTTACCAAGGCATCGAAAAGCACTGATTTTTCGAAACTGCCTTATCTGATGAACGAGGAAATCATAAGCTATGCAACTTCTGCCGAGTTTTACTTGAACAATAAAAAACCTAGTTATAAAAATCAATCTGTGTTAGGTGTATTTCCTGTTTTTGAAAACAGCAATAGAGGCCTGGCTTTTTCTATAGAAGAGCTAAAATCCATCAAGCAGCTGTATGGCGGAACTTATTTGGAAAAAAATCAGGCAACCTATGCTAATTTTTTGAAAGACATCCGACATTATTCTATACTTCACCTTTCTACCCATGCATCTTCCGGAAATACGGAAATTCCCGCTGCAATTTCTTTTTACGATCAAGATGTTTTGTACGGCAATTTGTATTCTTTAGATATTCATCCGGATTTGGTTGTCCTGAGCGCTTGCGAAACGGGTATTGGGAAGTTGTATCGCGGCGAAGGCGCCTTAAGCATTGCACGCGGGTTTCAGAATGCAGGTGCTGAAAACTTGTTGTTTTCGTTATGGAAAGTGAATGATTATACGACTTCTGTTTTAATGAAGAATTTTTATCAAAGCTGCGAAAAAGACGAGATGTATTTTAGGGCTAATCATCAAGCAAAGATGGACTTTTTACAAGACAAAAGTATTCCAAACAGCAAAAAGTCGCCTTATTTTTGGAGTGCCTTTGTTTTTTATGGCGATATTTCGGAGGATTCTACTTGCAATTATTGGTACTTATTTGGCGGACTTGCCATCATTGTTCTCTGTTTGGTAGTAGTTCAAAAACAAAAAAGCAAGCAATAAAAAAATCCCAACCTTTCAGCTGGGATTTCTATTTTATTTAGGATCTTCCATTTTGAAGCTTTCCATAAATTTAGTGGTATAATCACCCGCTACATAAGCCGGATCATCCATCAATTGTCTGTGGAAAGGAATGGTTGTTTTTACACCTTCGATTACGAACTCATCCAAAGCACGTTTCATCTTGCTGATTGCTTCTTCTCTTGTTTGAGCCGTAGTAATCAATTTTGCAATCATGGAATCGTAGTTCGGCGGAATCGTATATCCAGAATAAACGTGAGTATCTAGACGAACTCCGTGTCCTCCTGGCGTATGCAACGTCGTGATTTTTCCCGGTGACGGACGGAAATCATTGTATGGATCTTCCGCATTGATTCGGCATTCGATAGCATGCAACTGTGGCAAATAGTTTTTACCAGAAATCGGCACACCAGCAGCAACTAAAATTTGCTCACGGATCAAGTCATAATCGATAACTTGTTCTGTAATCGGGTGCTCTACTTGGATACGAGTATTCATCTCCATGAAATAGAAATTTCTGTGTTTGTCAACCAAAAATTCTACGGTTCCAGCACCTTCATATTTGATATATTCTGCCGCTTTTACAGCAGCTTCACCCATCTTCTGACGAAGCTCGTCTGTCATGAATGGAGAAGGCGTTTCTTCTGTCAGTTTTTGGTGGCGTCTTTGAACTGAGCAATCTCTTTCAGAAAGGTGGCATGCTTTACCGTAAGCATCACCTACCACTTGAATTTCAATATGACGAGGCTCTTCGATCAATTTTTCCATGTACATTCCGTCGTTACCGAATGCAGCAGCAGCTTCTTGACGAGCGCTTTCCCAAGCTTTTTGAAGTTCGTCTTCTTTCCAAACGGCTCTCATTCCTTTTCCACCGCCTCCAGCCGTAGCCTTAAGCATTACTGGATAACCGAATTCTTTCGCCAGTTTTTTAGTTTGCTCGTAAGATTCTAACAAACCTTCTGAACCTGGAATCGTAGGAACTCCTGCCGCTTTCATTGTAGCTTTTGCAGAAGCCTTGTCTCCCATTCTGTCAATCATTTCAGGAGAAGCACCAATAAATTTGATACCATGTTCCTGACAGATTTTTGAAAATTTAGCATTTTCAGAAAGGAAGCCATATCCAGGGTGGATTGCATCTGCATTTGTAATTTCTGCAGCAGCAATAATGTTAGACATTTTCAAGTAAGATAAATTACTTGGCGGCGGGCCGATACAAACAGCTTCATCCGCAAAGCGAACGTGAAGGCTTTCTGCATCTGCAGTTGAGTAAACGGCTACCGTTTTGATACCCATTTCTCTACAGGTTCTGATAACGCGAAGCGCTATTTCTCCCCTGTTTGCTATTAGTATTTTTTTAAACATCGTATTTAAATTAGATAATTAGACAATTTGGATACTTAGACGATTAGACAGGCTGGAGATTTTAGTAAAATCTGCAATCTAAACATCTGCAATCTAAAATCTAAATTATGACGGGTCTACTAAGAATAATGGCTGGTCAAATTCTACTGGAGATGAATCATCTACCAATACTTTTACGATTTTTCCAGAAACCTCAGATTCGATCTCGTTGAAAAGCTTCATTGCTTCGATAACGCAAACTACATCTCCTTTTGAGATTGAGCTGCCTACTTCTACGAATGGCGCTTTGTCTGGAGAAGGTTTTCTGTATAATGTTCCAATAATTGGAGATTTGATCGTAACGTATTTTGAGTTGTCCTCACCTGCTGCAGAAGCCGCAACTGGTGTTGAAGGAGCCGTTGGAGCCGTTGGCTGCGGCATAGCAGCTTGTGGCAATGCGTGGCTTATTGGTGCCTGTTGGATGTAAGTAGTAGTTTCAGATGACGCTCCGTCAGTAGTTTTGATTGTGATTTTGAAATCATCCATCTCCAATTTTACTTCAGTAGCTCCTGATTTTGCTACAAACTTGATTAAGTTTTGAATTTCTCTAATATCCATGATATTCGAATTTAGGTTTTAGTTTTATTGTTTGTCGTATGCCCATTTCATGTAGATCGATCCCCAAGTGAATCCACCTCCAAATGCGGCAAATATTAAATTATCTCCTTTTTTGAATTGCTTCTCAAAATCATTCAGAAGCAATGGCAATGTTGCTGAAGTAGTATTGCCATATTTTTGAATATTAACGAGTACTTTGGATTCATCCAGACCCATTCTGTTTGCCGTAGCATCAATAATTCTTTTGTTTGCTTGATGAGCTACCAGCCAATTCACATCCTCTTTAGTAAGGTTGTTGCGTTGCATTATTTTTTCGCTGACATCAGCCATTCCTGAAACAGCATATTTGAAAACGGTTTTACCATCTTGAAAAACATAATGTTGTTTGTTCTCGACGGTTTCTTTTGACGCAGGAAGCAAGGAACCTCCGGCTTCAATCTTCAAGAACTCGCGGCCAACGCCATCGCTTCTTAAAAATTCGTCTTGAAATCCAAGACCTTCATGATTCGGCTCGAACAAGACAGCACCGGCTCCATCACCAAAGATAATGCACGTGGCTCTATCTGTATAATCGATTATGGAAGACATCTTGTCGGCTCCGATCAATAAAATCTTTTTATATCTGCCCGATTCAATGTAAGCAGCTGCGGTAGACATTCCGTATAAAAAGCTAGAACAGGCAGCTTGCAAATCGTAAGCAAAAGCATTGACAGCACCAATTTGTGAGGCAACATAAACAGCTGTCGCGGCAACGGGCATGTCTGGAGTTGTAGTTCCTAGCAGTACTAGATCGATTTCTGCTGGGTTGATATTGTTTTTCGCAATCAAATTCTCTGCAGCTTTAATGGCAAGAAAAGATGTTCCTTTCGTATCATCTTTTAAAATGCGTCTTTCTTTAATCCCAGTACGAGTAGTAATCCACTCATCATTGGTGTCAACCAACGTTTCAAGTACTTTATTAGAAAGCACAAAATCAGGCACATAGGCTCCAACTGCGGTAATTGCGGCTGTGATTGTATTCATACTATTTTTAATAATTTCTTCTCGAAAAATATAGTTCCGAAAAGAGGTGGAAATTACAAAAAAAATCTAAAACATACCTTTTTGCAAAGCGTTATTTATCAATAAATTATAAATAACAAAAAAACTCCCACAACGTGAGAGTTCGATTTTTTACTGCAAAATTGTATTAAGCAACAGCTTCTTGCTTATCAATTACTACTTGACCTCTGTAGTACATTTTACCTTCATGCCAGTAAGCTCTGTGGTATAAATGCGCCTCTCCAGTCACTGGACATGTAGCGATTTGAGGAACAGATGCTTTATAATGTGTTCTTCTTTTATCTCTTCTTGTTTTCGAGGTCTTTCTCTTTGGATGTGCCATTTTACTATATTATTTATCCGTTAATAGTTTTTTTAATTGATCCCAACGTGGATCTGTCTCTTCTTCTTTTGCATCAGCTTTTTGTTCTTTCGCATTGACTTGCAATTCATTCAGTTTATCAAGAGCGTCTGTTTTTAACGTACCGTCTTTCACGCCTGGATGAATTCTTTTTAGAGGAATGGAAAGCGCAATCATCTCATAGATGTATTGTGAAATATCCACTTGATGTTCGCCGTGAGGCAAAATGAGCAATTCTTCATTATCATCATTAAAAGCTTCTCCAAACTGAACGATAAGCTTGATTTTCCCTTTAATCGGCAAATCAAACATTTCACTGGTCAAATCACACGGAACATAAATCGTTCCTTTATGTTTGAACTGAAGTTCAAGCATGGTGCTTTTTTTCTCTAAAACTACATTGACTTTGATATCACAGCTTTCAAACTCGTCATAACTAAAGTCTTCAAAGAACTTTTTATTTATTTGATATTCAAACTGATGTTTTCCTAACTTTAATCCTATAAAAGGAATTAAAAACTCATTGGTTACTTTCATCTTAACAACAATTTGCCCTAAACTTCGGGAGTGCAAAGATATAAAATAATTACAATTCCAAAAGCGTTATAAACATTTTTTTGTTTATAAGTGTTTTTCTTTTATTTTTAGGGGTTTTTCGGTAATAATCGCATATTCATTTCTGGAATGATAGATATCGATAGCCAAATAAACCGCTTCCTTAAATGAATTGGGATCTGCAATTCCTTTTCCTGCAATCTCATAGGCCGTTCCGTGATCTGGCGATGTTCTGATTTTATTCAATCCCGCCGTATAATTCACGCCTTTTCCAAAAGAAAGCGTCTTAAAAGGAATCAAACCTTGATCGTGATACGTCGCTATCACAGCATCGAATTTTTCATATTGGCCGCTTCCGAAAAAACCGTCGGCCGCATACGGCCCAAAAACTAAGGTTCCACCTTCAAACAGCTTTTTGATTGTAGGTCTTAGGATTTCGTCGTCTTCTTTACCGATTACGCCTCCATCACCCGCATGAGGATTCAATCCTAGAACGGCGATCTTAGGCTTGTTTATGCTAAAATCTTGGATGAGCGATTTTTTAACGGTTTCGATTTTGCTCTTGATAAGTGCTTCTGTAAGATGTGAAGCGACTTCATTTACAGGTATATGATCTGTAATCAAGCCCACGCGCAAATCATCTTGCACCATAAGCATCAAAGCATTCCCTTCCAGCTCTTGATCCAGATAATCAGTATGTCCTGGGAATTTAAAATCTTCGGACTGTATGTTGTATTTATTAATTGGCGCCGTAACCAAAACATCTATCTGCCCTTCTTTCAAAGCTGCTGTAGCTGCGGTAAATGATTTTATGGCATACTTCCCGATATTCTCATCATTGGCTCCGTATTCTACATTGACACCTTCTTTCCAAACATTTAAAACATTGATTTTTCCCGGAAGGAACTGATCAATCTTGTCAATTCCATGAAGCGCAATCGTGGCATCAAGGTTTTTCTTAGCAAAAGAGAGTATTTTCACATTGGCAAAAATAACTGGCGTGCACAGCTCAAGCATCCGCGGGTCTTCGAAAGTTTTCAGGATTACCTCGCTTCCAATACCGTTCAAATCTCCTATTGAAATTCCAACTATTATATTTTCTGCTTTTTTCATACTACTTGCTCCTTATTTATTGCTAATTTTGAAGTGCAAATTTAGTAAAATAAAACAAGAATGTTTACAGGAATAATAGAAACCCTTGGAGCGGTCAAAGATTTACGCAAAGAGGGAGAAAATATACACATAACCGTGTCCTCGTCGATCACTAATGAGCTTAAAATTGACCAAAGTGTTTCGCATAATGGCGTGTGTCTTACAGTTGTGGGAATTTTGGACGACCAATATACGGTTACGGCAATTAAGGAATCTATCGACAAAACAAATATAGGCGACTGGAAAATAGGCGACCTGCTTAACTTGGAGCGCGGCATGAAGCTAGGAGACAGGCTAGACGGGCATATTGTGCAAGGTCATGTAGACCAAATAGGAATCTGCAAATCTATTGAAGAAGCTGACGGAAGCTGGTATTATACTTTTGAATACGACCCAGCCTTAAGCAATATCACCATTGAAAAAGGCTCGATTACCGTGAACGGAGTAAGCCTGACTGTTGTAAATTCTAAAAAGAACGAGTTCAGTGTTGCGATTATTCCTTACACGCATGAGCACACCAATTTCAAGAATTTTGAAATCGGAACAAAAATCAACCTGGAGTTTGATGTCATTGGAAAATATGTTTCGCGATTGCACCAGCTTAGATAGCCAAAAATAAAAACTCCGACTTACATCGGAGTTTTTTTATCTTTAGTTGACATCTTAAATTGTAAAAAAGCAAAAACCAACCCTATCACCAACAAAAGAAGAATTCCATTATCGATAGGAAGACCGATTGGCGTTGGACCTGTAGGCGGTGGCGGCGCAGGAGGCTCATTATCAGCAAAGCAATTAGCTACAGAAAACAGAACCACTGCAAGATTTATTATTGTATTTGGGACAATCCTCATAGGTTGTAAAAGTAAATAAAAAATCTTTTTGTCAAAATATTTTGTAAAATAAAATATTCAAATGAATATCCGCCAAAATTACACTATAAAATTTCTCAAATGCTATGTAATTGTTATCAAAAATTAATAAATCAATAAAATTTATTATTTTCGTTTGTAAGAATTTAATAAACCATAAGGGTATAATTAGCTTCTCTTCTTTTCCAAGCTATTCTACCTCGTCAATTTGAGAAGACAGATACTCGTAAAAGATTCCTGCTAAAATTGCTCCCGCAATTGGAGCCAACCAGAAAAGCCATAGCTGTTCTAAAGCCCATCCTCCGACAAATAGAGCTTGGCTTGTACTTCTTGCAGGGTTTACCGAAGTATTGGAAACTGGAATACTCATCAAATGGATCAAAGTAAGTCCAAGACCGATTGAAATCCCGGCAAATCCTTTTGGAGCGGAGCTATGGGTAGATCCGAGAATGATGAGCATGAAGATAAAAGTCATGATTACTTCGGTAGTAAGAACCGAGAAAATATCGTATTGGTTTGGAGAATGTTCTCCAAAACCGTTTGCAGCAAAATTTCCCAGTTCAAAATTTGGCTGTCCGCTTGCTATAAGATATAGAATAAGGGCACCAAAAATCCCTCCTAAAACTTGCGCCATAATATAAGGGAAAACTTCTCTTCTTTCGGTTCTTCCTGCAATCCACAGTCCGATTGTCACAGCAGGATTCAGATGACAACCAGAAATAGTGCCGATTGTGTAAACCATAGTAAGGACCGACAGACCGAAGGCCAGCGAAACACCTATATATCCAATACCCAAATCAGGAACTGAAGCTGCCAATACAGCGCTTCCGCAACCTCCTAAAACCAACCAAAGCGTGCCAATAAATTCTGCTATTAATTTTCGCGTCATTGTATTCAATTATTTATACTGTTTGCGGGCAAAGAAAATACAGACACAATATTTCTGCAAAAAAACTACTACTCACATCTACTCAGCAATAAACATTTTATTTTCATACTGATTATCAATAAATTATTTTTCAGAGATATGAAAAAGAAAGAAGATTATGAGTAGTAATTAAGCACTATCTACGCGAAAAATAGTAATTATAAGTTAAGAAAAATACTGCTTTTTATATTATTGTTCTACTTCTAAATGGTGAAAATTGTATAAATAAAAAATCCTTGCTTCGACAAGGATTAATTGATGTGGAAAAAATAAAATTGTTATAGATTCATCATCCATACATTTATGTCTTCTTCGGAGGGTATTGAAAGTTTTTTCCGAAGCCTGTATTTTTTCGCTTCGACAGCTCGAATTGATGAATTTGTGTATTGGGCGATTTCTTTAGTGGAAAGATCCAGTTTTAAAAAAGCACACAGCTTTTGTTCGCCGGCAATTAGTCCTGAATTTATTTTGTTTAGCTTCTTATAAAAATCCGGGTAGGTTTCCTTAAAAATCATCAAAAAGGAAGGATCATTAGTACTTGCCAGATAAAGCATTTTCTTTAGATGGGCTTCATCTTTTTGCAACAGTACAAACATATTGGCGGTATCTTGAACCTCAGCCAGAAGGCGGGCATTGTTCGCTTTTTCTTTCTGGAATTTCCCATAAATATGGACTAATATTACAATCAGCAATAAAACAAATACCGCAGTAAATATAATGGTCCGATTAAAGTCATCGTCTACATTCTTAACAAGAGTATTTTCTCCCATTGATGCAGTCTGAACCGACGTATTTTCTCCCGGAACATTTTTAAGACTATCGTTGATAGCATTATATTCTGAAAGATATTTTTCGGCGTTTGCATCATCACGAATTGCTTCATACGATTTTGACAGTCCAAGATACGTAGACTTTAACGCATAGGCATCGTTGATAGATTTTGCTACTTCAATTCCTTTTTTGAAATAATCGATGGACAGTTTGTATTTTTTCCTAAAATAATTAAGGCTTCCTAAATCGCTTAGCGTATTGGCTTTTACAGATTCATGATTGACAGAATTGGCTAGTTGCAATGCTCTGTCAAGATAAAACTCTGCAGAATCAAGTTCTTTTGCCCTTAAAAAACTAGAACCGACGTTGGAACATGCCAAGGAAAGTGTCTTATTCCGCAGTGGATTATTCAGCACCATTTTCTCAAATTCCTGGTATCCTTTCCTATAATAAAAAGCAACCGAATCGGTGGTGCCGCCTTTCTCATCCAGGTTAAAGGCAATGTCATTGTAAAGCACTCCTAGTCTTGAACTTTTAATTTCTTTGTCAGGAAGATTTTGCGCAAAAGAAAGCGCTTTTCTGAACTGCTTTAGCCCGTTTTCATAATCTCTTAAGCCTGTGTATCCAATTCCTTTTAATCGAAGAGCATCTGAAATTAATTTAGAATCTGAAATTTCAACCGCAAGTTTCTCTGCTGCTGATGCATTTTTCAGAACATCTTCATATTTTGATAATTCATGTTGCTTTCTGCTGGCAATGAGCAATCCTTGAGCCATGCCTTTTTTATATCCTAGCTTTTTCGAGTCATCATAAGCTTTCAGACTCAGAGTAACTCCATAGGCCGCATTTTTGCTTTCCAGCTGTTCGGCAACAGATAAGAGGCTATCGATTTGAGCTTGATTAAAATTCTGACTAAAACTTTTACCAAGTGATAGGAAAAAAATAAAGAATAGGAAATACTTGTTCTTTTTCATAAATACAGAAAGGCACTTATATTATGAAGTTTTAGTTTACAATCTATCTATATTTTTAGGGCAGGCAAAATAAATAAATATTTATCACATCATAAAAAACACATTTTCATAAAAAAACAATACAATAACCGATAAATATTTGACAATTAGGGGCTTTTAAAACAGAAATTATATTTTCCATCTTATAAAGTTGCAATATATTCAAAAACGAAACCATTTTTCTTGTGAAAAAATAATTTTAACACCACTTATTTCTTTATAAATGAAAGAAACAGCATAAAAATATAAAAGCATGTTGGAAAAATAGCTTGCAAAAAAGCCAAAGATCAAGCTTATAGTATCATAAGCTTTACAAAATAAAAAAACAGCGTATTTTGCCTTTTAAAGGAAAAATTATTCAGTCCGTTTTAATAGTTTGAAAAAAAATAGAGAAGTAAAAATAAGGAGGGCGACATAAACCAAGAACATATTTTCCCCTAAAATAACACTACGGGTCACCCTCCTCTCAAAAACTACCGCATTGACCTACCACCAATCAATGTTAAAGCAATAGCTTTAGTTGGTAATTTATTTTAATCTTAAACACAGAAGTCCAAGATATAGTTATCTAATTCATAGCAATGCTATTATTCAAAGCCAAACAGAATACGCAAAATCTTTACAAAGATTTCCATACAATTAATCAAACACATTTATAGAATTGGTAAGTTGTTCTTTCTGCAGATTTGGGATCTCAAAGAATATTAAGTTTTAACAAGAGTAGGCTTCTAAAAAAGAAGTGCTCTGATAAAAAGTAACAGGACAAATAAAAGGCGGAAATTTAAATTATGAAAAAAAATGCATACTCACATCTACTCACAGTCAAAAAAAATATTTAATTATTTGAATATAAATAAATTAAAAAACAATTTAACTTAAAACGAGTAGTAAAAAATTAAAAAAAGAACCGTCATGAGTAGAAAAAAACATCATTAAGAGTTGTTCATTTTTACAATCACGACGGTTTTTCGTCATAAGATATTGCGATACACAAAAAAAGACAAATGTATGCATCGACGTTAACTGCAGTACTAACGACAGAACACTACAAAATCCTTAAGAAAACTTCCCCAAATTATTTCTTATTGTGAACCTTTAGGATATGTTTTTCAACCATATGTTTTGTAATAGGCCGGAGTTGCTTTCTAGTAATAGGATGAATGCCACTGCATGAAAAAAACTCACATTTTCCATCTTGCTTTATATACCAGACCATCGGCCGATCATTGATAAAAAAAGTGGTCGTATCACTAATTTCTATCTTTCTGAAATTTTCTAATACATCCTTATTCAAGGCAACCACATTATCATAGCTCATTTCACCAAATGCTCGATTTTCGTCACAATCAAACTTTTCATAGTGGTCTCCTTTCCAAATCATGCATTTATCATCAAAAACGTCTTTTAAAACAAAAGCAGAAAAAAGAATTCCGCCCAAGAGACTCAATGTCAGCACCACCTTTTTTGACATAGGAGGTTTTATCATCAACTGATGGTTGTTTTCATCCGGTTTTGAGATAGCCATTCTTTCAGAAAAGTAATCTCTCGAAGGCGATGTCCAACTTCCATTATTGCTTCTATGGTCATCGGCATTTACAGGATGATTGGGATCTAAAAACTTCGTATAGGGCCTCTGCTTAAAATCTACCAAGACCGCAATCAAATTTGCGCTTCGGTAATCCTTGAGATTGGTTCCTAACTTCAAGAAGGTACTTAAGGGCTTGAATTTTTCGGTATCGAAATTTTTAATCCACTTTGCAATATCATCTTCAGTCTTAAAACAAAAGAAATGACGAAAAGTAGCAAGATCAGAAAATCTCATTTCTTCTTCGCTGATAAGAAGGCATAATCTTTTAAGATTTGCGGGAGTGGGATCTAAAAGCAAATCTGAATATTTTCCCATTTTTTCTTCTTCATACCGGGTTATGATGGCCTTTTTATATTCTTCAAAATTATTTTTCATATTTATAAATTCAGAATTAATTGGAATCGTTCGGAATTATCGGAATCATCGGAATTCCCTTGCTATCACTAGCAAAAACCAGATTTACTTTGCCTCAGAAATCAGTTCCTGTCCTAACATGCATTTGGGACAAATGTACAAAACTGATTTTACCTCAGTGTTGCTAAACAGGATGGAATGACCATTCGGGAAGTATGATCTTCTCTTCTGTTTTAGCATGCTGAACTTCCCAAAAAAAGGGCCACCACCCATTAAAAA
The DNA here is from genome assembly GCF_014138495.1 of Flavobacterium gossypii. NCBI lineage: Bacteria > Pseudomonadati > Bacteroidota > Flavobacteriia > Flavobacteriales > Flavobacteriaceae > Flavobacterium > Flavobacterium gossypii. The sequence continues at coordinate 1,330,027 of NZ_JACJIS010000001.1, forward strand.
CGACGGATTAAAATTTCGAAAAACAGTATCGAAATACAATCCTCTTTGTCAAACTTTAATACTAAAAAGATGAGAAAATTAATTCTAGCTCTGGCTATCATAGCCTCTAGCACCCTGTTTATCTCCTGCACAGCAGATGACACGACAGATGAAGTCAATGGAATGAGCCAGCAAGCAGACGATAGCGGCGGTAATAACACAAACACTTCTACAAAACCACCTCCACCGCCTCCTGTTTTAACACCATAGGCCAAAAAGTATAAATAAAAAAAGTTTTTGTAAAACAGTTTTAGTATTTTCGGGGAAAGATTCTTCTATGAAGCATTACTCCCCGATTTTGCTTTTTTTTATAACATTGATACTCATTTCATGCGGAGAAAGCATGCCCGTAAAAAAAGGAAGTTCTATCACTGACAGTCTCGAGCATTATATGAAGCTGTCTTATGACAATAGATTTTCAGAAGAAAAACAGCTTGACTACAGCAATAAGGCCTACCGCATAGGCGTTGCTTCTAAAAATGACTCTTCTCAATACAAGAGTTTATACAATAAGATAGAACACGATCTTCTTTATGGAAAGGACAGTTCTAGATATTATCTCACGAGACTGAAACATCTGGCACTCAAGACAAAAAGCAAAACGTATCTCGGCGGGTATTACTATCTCTATGCTTCGTATTTTTCAGCAATAAATGTTGACAGCAGCTTTGCCTATTATGATCGTTCAAAAACGGAATACCTGAAAGCAAAAGATAGCCTGAGAGCTGGATATAGCTTATTGATGATGACCGACCTGCAGCGAATTTCTTCTGATTATTATGGCGCTGAAACGACAGCAACAAATGCTTTAGAATGCCTAAAAAACACAGGAAATACGTCCTATCTCGTAGCCGCTTATAATTTCCTAGGTATGTCTTACAAGCAGCTTTTCAATTATGAGAATGCCTTGTTTTATTATGATAAAGCGTATAAAAACACTGAAGACCCTATATCAAAAGACGCAGTAATGAACAATATTGCCTTAGTCTATATGGACAAGAAAGAATATGCAAAGGCAATAGCAATCCTTAAGGTTCTTATCTCTAAAAAAAGTTCAAGCTCAAATACAGAACTCAAAGCAAAAGCAATGGACAACTTGGGATATTCTTATTTTATGTCAAATGATAAAAGAGGAATCACTTATATGCTAGAAGCTTTAAAAATAAAAGATTCTATTCATGATGAATTTGGTTTGTCAGCAAGCTGCCTACATCTTTCGGAATACTATCTCCAAAGCAATCCTGCATTATCAAGAAATTACGCAGAAAGAGCCTATAGCCTAGCAAACAGACTAAAAAATACCGACGATAAGCTTGACGCTATTAAATTTATTTCCAAGACATCGAATTCAAAACAAGAAGCCGACAAACTGTTTTCTGAATATACGAAGTTGAACGATAGTATAAAAATCGTCCGTCAGAAAGCAAAAAATCAGTTTGCGAAAATTCGTTACGATTCCAAACAAGTTGAAGAAGAATCGCTAAAATATCAAGCAGAAAATGCAGAAAACAAGTTAAAAGCAGAAAAAGCAAAACGCAGAAATGAGCTCTTATTACTAACGATATCATTTCTTGTGCTCGTTGGAACGTTGCTATACAGACTATTGAAATCCAGGCATGAAAAAGAAAAGTTTCAAGAGGCTTACAATACCGAAACACGAATTGCAAAAAAAGTACACGACGAGCTTGCAAATGACGTTTATAATGTCATGACATTTGCCTCGACACAAAACTTAGAGAAACCAGAAAAAAAAGAAGCGCTTATACACTCGCTTGATAGCGTATATTTAAGAACCCGGGATATCTCAAGAGAAAACAGCCCTGTCGAATTGGGTGAAAATTTCTCAAGACAGTTAAAAGAAATGCTTTCTGAATACCAGACAGAATCGCTCAATGTGTTGATTAAAGGTATTGATGCTGTCGATTGGATAAAAATAGATGAAAACAAGAAATTGGTAACCTACCGAGTTCTCCAAGAATTAATGGTCAACATGAAAAAGCACAGCCAAGCCACCCTAGCTGTTATTGATTTTTCGACTGCTGATAAAAAAATTAACGTCCAATATTCGGACAATGGCATTGGAATGCCACTTGGAAAAACTATTTTAAAAAATGGCCTTCAGAATGTGGAAAACCGTATAAAAAGCATCCGAGGAACGCTTATTTTTGACATACAGACAAACAGAGGAGTAAAGCTTTCTTTTGGCTATCCTGTTTAAAAAATTTAAGACTATGTTTAAAAAAATTTTGATTGCAGAAGACATTGACAGTATACAGACTTCGGTAATTTCACAGCTCGACCAGCTGACACATGCTGAAATTCATCATGCTAAATACTGTGACGAGGCGTATCTAAAAGTCAAAAAAGCACTGTTAGATGAAGAACCTTATGATTTGCTCATAACAGATCTTTCTTTTAAGCAAGACCATCGAGACACTGTGCTAGAATCCGGGGAAGATCTTATCAGGAGCGTCAAGGAAACACAGCCAGAATTAAAGGTCATAGCCTACTCCATAGAAGATCGTTCCTATAAAATAAAAGCATTATTTGAAGAATGCGGCATAAACGGATATGTATCCAAAGGACGCGAAGGATCGAAAGAACTGGAAAAAGCCGTATTAGCCTTAGCCGGAAGCACCGAAAATTACGTCGCGGCCCCACTTTCTAATATATTTCAGGCCAATAATATCATTGAAATTGAGGAATATGACCTCAAGCTTATCAAATACTTGTCCATCGGCTTGACGCAAGACGAAATAGGCGCCAAATTCAAGAAGCAAGGCAATGTGCCCTCCAGCAACAGCAGCATTGAGAAGAGGATAAACAAACTCAAGCTCTATTTCAAGGCAAAGAACACCATCCATCTGATCAGCAATGCAAAAGATCTAGGACTCATATAACAGCACCCCAAGCCTGCTATTTCTCAACCGACATCCCTGTCGGTTTTTTTATTTTGAGATGCTAAAAAAAACTTAAAAAAACGCCTTTACGGAAAACCGTAAGGAAATGGGCCTGACCAACAGTAAATTTGGGTACCAATCTGCCTAATTTTATGAATCATGGGATACAAAGCTTTAGTCATTTTAGAGATGCCCGATGCCACTGAGGAACAAAAAAATATTTTTAATAACGTCTTATCAAAAGAGCTATGGTTCAAGATCAAGAATCTGAATATGGCTTGGGAAATATCATTTAATCAAAACTGGTCACGCGGAGGAGCTATTGAAGCTATAGAAAATGACCTGAAGAAAGCAAAAAAAATCAGCGGTGTCAAACGAATGGAATATGCCATGCAATTGGATATACAGCTCGTAGTAAAAAGCTGCTGAAGCAGAAATCTACTCCAACTTAGAAGAACAAAAAATCATTCCAGACTAATACAAGCTATAGGCAATCCGAAGTAAAAAGTCTAAACCGTTACTACTGCCTCCATTAGCAAATACCTTGAAGTTATAAAACGTCAGCAATACCATACAAATAATTGATAGGGTAATCAAAAACACTTTTAACAGTCGAAATGAAATCCTTGATTCCTCTTCAACGACCATAGAAACAGAAGTTAAAAAATTTTTCAAAATAGTGGGGTTTTGAAGTAGTGGTTATTTTTTAAAAACGGAAGATATAAAATTTCAACAACTTACAAAAATAATTAGGAAATAAAAATCTGCTACTTATGAATTTTGATTGTATTTTGCTTCTAAAAATCAGTAGATTATATTTTTCTAAAAAAACAAAAAACCCTTCCAATAAAATTGGAAGGGTTTTCGTGGTCCCACCTGGGCTCGAACCAGGGACCACCTGATTATGAGTCAGGTGCTCTAACCAGCTGAGCTATAGGACCGGTTAAGAGGTTGCAATATTACTACTAAATTTAATATGTTGCAAATAATTTAGCAGGAAACTCGCTTTTTTAAGGTGTAAAAAACAAGCTGAATCTTTGCTTTTGCTTCATTCTTTTTAAGAACAACACTTTTTCTGATTTAAAAGCTTGCTTATCTTATTTCTTGGCACAATTCGATCAGCACTCCATTTGTACCTTTTGGGTGTAAAAAAGCGACCAGCTTGTTATCTGCTCCTTTTTTCGGAATCTCATTCAAAACCGTAAAACCCTCCGATTGTAATCTTTTTATTTCTGAAACAATATCCTCAACATCAAAAGCAATATGATGGATACCTTCGCCTTTTTTTTCTAAAAATTTAGCAATCGGACTTTCAGGATTGGTAGCTTTCAAGAGCTCTATCTTATTGGGGCCATTCATAAAAAAAGAAGTCTTCACGCCTTCGCTCGCTACCTCTTCCATTTTATAAGGAGGAGCACCAAAAAGCTTTTCAAAAAGAAGATTCGATTCTTCTAAGTTTTTTACTGCAATGCCAATATGCTCTATTTTTCTCATTGTTTGTCTTATTAGTCTTGATATCGGCAAATATAAAAACTTATTCCCTTTCCTGCCGCTTCAATCTTTTACCTTTGTTACTCAGAACCTTTGCCACTCTAAAATTAATCGTATTTTTGCAGGATGGAAACAAACAGACAGAAAAAAATAGGAAGCGTTCTCCAAAAAGATTTGGTAGACATCCTTCAAGGCGAAGTGAGAAAAAATGGAATCCCGAATTTAGTGATTTCTGTTTCTAAAGTTAGCGTAACCTCAGATTTATCAGTAGCAACCGTACATTTAAGCATTTTCCCACCGGAAAAAGCACCTGAATTATTGGCTGCTATAAAAACAAATACGCCATTAATCAAGCACGACTTATCTCAAAGAGTACGCTTGCAATTGCGAAAAGTACCTAACCTTACTTTTTTTATTGACGATTCGTTAGATTACATCGAAAAAATAGACAAAGCCCTAGCTGGCAAAGAAAATCCAATAGAAAACCGTGACCTGTTAGAAAAAAGAAAAAAATCATAGCTTGAATTTTCCTTTTTACATAGCCCGACGTTACACTGTAAGCTTTAGTAAAAGCAGCGCCATCAATATCATTACCGGCATTGCTTCTCTAGGAATTATCGTAGGTGCCGGCGCTTTGTTTGTGGTGCTTTCTGTTTTTAGCGGCCTAAAAGACTTCAGCCTTTCCTTTTCAAACGATTTTGACCCAGACTTTAAAATCACGAGCGCTTTAGGAAAATCTTTTTTTATTTCCCCAGAACAAGAGAAAAAAATCGAAAAAATCAACGGAATTGCTACAAAGAGCCGCATCATTGAAGAACGCGTTCTTTTTTTATATGAAGGAAAAGAGGTCGTGACATATCTTAAAGGTGTCGACAGCATTTATTCTAAAGTCAATAACGTCGAAAAAAGCCTGAATATAGGTGAATGGCTGGAACCTAAAACACCGCAAGTTGTTGTAGGCTATGGAATTTACCAAAAACTTTCACTCGGATTATTAAGTTACAGCAATCAGTTAGAAGTTTATGTGCCAAAACCAGGCAAAGGTACTATTAATAATGCCGAACAAGCTTTTAACAAATCTGCTATTCTTCCCGTAGGCGTATATGCCGTCAGTGAAGAATTGGATGAAAAATATGTTTTCGCCGATTTGAATCTGGCTCAAGAGCTTTTAGAATTCAAGCCCAATCAAGTAACAGGAATAGAATTCAAGCTTAAGCCTGGAGCTGATGAAGCTGTTATTTCTGAGCAACTCCAAACCATCTTCAACAATAAATTAACCGTAAAAAACAGAGCACAACTAAATGACTCGCTGTATAAGATGCTAAACACAGAGCAGACCGCTCTTTATCTTATTTTTACGTTGGTAATCATACTTACGCTTTTTACCTTGGCAGGAGCTATTATCATGCTGATTATCGATAAAAAAAGCAATCTTACGACCTTATATAATTTGGGTGTCGAAGTCAAAAACCTAAGGAGAATTTTCCTATTTCAAGGTTCTATCTTGACACTTACAGGCGGCAGTATCGGCTTAATTCTCGGAATCATTATTGTGCTTCTACAGCAAAAATATAATCTTGTCATGGTTACACCTTCCATGCCCTATCCCGTAATTTTCAACATAGAGAATTTGGTTATTGTTTTGGCGACAATCTTTTCGCTTGGCTTTATTTCTTCACTCATAGCATCCAGCCGAGTAACTAAAAAACTGCTTGGCTAAAAAAACATTTCTTCCTTAAAAAAATAATCATACATTTGTAATCCAATACTTAAAACTATGATTGTGTTTGTTTTGGCCTAACCACTTTTTAGGCCGCCTTGATTAATAATTTTTTCCGTCGCCTTAAAAACAAGGTGTCGTTCACTATCATATTAAATAATCATGACACAATCAGAACAAAAACAAAGTTTTTTATCTCGCATATTTATTACAATTAAGCAATCTCTAAAAGGAGAGGCAGATTTCGATTATACCTCCGGGAATATCCGCAAAGCAGTTATCCTATTGGCCATTCCTATGGTCTTGGAAATGATGATGGAATCTGTTTTTGCCTTGGTCGATTTGTATTTTGTCGGCCATCTCGAAAACAGCAGCTTTGCCATCCAGACTGTTGGCCTTACAGAATCTGTCTTGACAGTTATCTACTCCTTAGCCATCGGTTTAAGTATGGCCGCGACGGCTGTAGTCGCCAGAAGGATTGGTGAAAAAGATCCTGTAGCCGCATCCAAAGCTGGAATGCAAGCTGTTGTAATAGCAGTTGCCATCAATACTGTCATTAGCATTTTCGGATTTTTATACGCTACAGAAATATTAATGCTCATGGGAGCTTCTCCAGAAGCAGCACTCCATGGTACAAATTTTACAAGAATAATGATGGGCGGAAGCCTCTGCATCGTATTGTTGTTTCTTATAAACGGAATATTCAGAGGAGCTGGAAATGCTGCCATAGCAATGAAAAGCCTTTGGATTGCCAACATCTGCAATATTATCTTTTGTCCTATTTTGATCAATGGCTTCGGACCTATTCCTGCCTTTGGCTTAACTGGCGCAGCAATAGCAACAACTGCGGGAAGAAGCATCGGCGTACTATATCAGCTGTATCATTTATTTAATGGAAAAGGCATTTTAAAAATTGTCGCTTCTTATCTTATTCCAGACTGGAAACAAATCAAAGCGATAATCAAAGTAGCGGCTCCTGGAGTTTTACAGTTTGTCATCGCATCTTGTAGCTGGATTTTTCTAGCGAATCTTGTTGCCGTAACAGGCGGAGACCATGGTTCAGCTGGATATCAGACCGCTTTACGAATCATGATGTTCTTTATTCTTCCAGCTTGGGGACTAAGTAATGCTGCTGCGACTTTGGTCGGACAAAATCTAGGTGCTAAGCAGATTGAGAGGGCTGAAAAATCGGTAATGCAGACTGCAAAATACAATGTCATTTTCATGGCAACCATCATGGTGATTACGCTTTTGGGAGCCGAATATATTGCTGGGTTCTTCACTAATGACCAAGGAGTGAAAGAAATCGCGGTAGAGGCTATCAGAATCATGAGTCTTGGCTATATTTTCTACGGAATCGGAATGGTTTTGATCAATACTTTTAATGGTGCCGGAGACACATGGACACCGACTTGGATTAATTTCTTCGGATTCTGGCTTTTCCAAATACCATTGGCTTATGTATTGGCTAAAAAACTGGGAATGGGACCAACAGGAGTATTTATGGCTGTGCCGATTGCAGAAACGGCCATCACCATTGCAGGTTATATTCTTTTCAAAAGAGGAAAGTGGAAACGCATTGAAGTCTAAAAACAATAAAGGCCTCAGGGTTATGAATCCTGAGGCCTTCTTATTTATATAATTTTATACGAATTTGTAACCGCCAAAAACTTCTTGGATTTCATACAATGTTCTAAACAAACCTTCGGCATCATCGGTTGTGACTAATTTTTGCTTGTATTCCTTGAAACCGGGAATACCTTTGAAATAATTAGTATAATGCCTTCTCATTTCTACAATTCCAACTCTTTCTCCTTTCCAATCCATAGACCAAGTAAGATGGTTCCTTGCAGCCTCGACCCTATCTTCCATAGTCGGTTGCGCTAGTTTTTCACCTGTCTTGAAATAATGCTTAATTTCGTTAAAAATCCAAGGATATCCAATAGCCGCACGGCCAATCATCATACCGTCAAGACCAAATCTATTTTTATATTCTAGTGCTTTTTCTGGAGAATCAATATCGCCATTGCCAAAGATAGGCATGGTAATTCTAGGATTATTTTTGATTCGTTCAATATGTGTCCAATCGGAATGGCCTTTATACATCTGGGCTCTTGTTCGAGCATGTACCGTTAAAGCCTGTACCCCAACATCTTGTAATCTTTCGGCAACTTCATCAATATTAATGGAATTTTCATCCCAACCCAGCCTTGTTTTTACAGTTACTGGCAGGTGTGTGCTTTTGATTACAGCTTTGGTCAGACGAACCATCAAATCTACATCTTTCAAGACTCCGGCTCCAGCTCCTTTACAGACTACCTTTTTGACAGGGCATCCGAAATTAATATCCACCAAATCAGGATTGACTGTTTCTACTATTTTGGCAGAAAGCGCCATTGCTTCTTCGTCGCCACCAAAAATCTGGATTCCTACTGGCCTTTCGTAGTCAAAAATATCGAGTTTCTGACGGCTTTTCATGGCGTCACGGATTAGGCCTTCAGAAGAAATAAATTCGCTGTACATCAAATCCGCGCCATGAAGCTTGCACAATCTGCGGAACGGCGGATCGCTTACGTCTTCCATAGGCGCTAAAAGTAAAGGGAAATCAGGTAATTCTATTTTGCCAATCTTGACCATCTTCTTCATTTTGCTGCAAAATTACGAAATTTTGATTTAATGAAACCCAACCTCATTTTCGGCATTCTAGCAACAAAAACTTAGTATCAAATTGCTAGGAAAAATTTCTGGAAATTGAATGCACCTGAGTGTTCTTTCCAATTAATCTTGAGGACTTCATTGAAAATTTTTCTCATATCTGAAAATTCGACTGGCTTATTGACATAAAGATTGGCGCCATTTTGATAGGTGACTTCCTTGTCTTTTTCTGAACTGGACGTTGAATAGATCACCACGGGAAGATTTTTATACTTTTCGTTCTTCCTGATTTCGATAAGACAGTCTAAACCTGATAATAGCGGCATATTTAAATCCAAAAACAAGATGTCGGGAAGTATGCTTTTGTCTTCTCCTGTAAGATAGTCAAGCATTTCTTTTCCTTTGGCAAACGAAAGCACCGATTTTATTTCGCTGAAATCATCGGCAACTTCCTTAAAAAGCAGGTGCTCTTCGTGGTCATCGTCCAAGAGAGCGATGGCTAATTTGTCTTTTTTCATAAGTAGGTTATTTATGTGGGGCATAAATGTGGCATGTAAAGTTAGCAAAAAACTCGTTTCTTGTTTCATTACAGCAAAAAAAAGACCGTGCCGTTGCACAGTCTTTTTTCTACATTTTTTTATGGTTTATTGCTTATAGAGCAAAGAAGCTAATCGACTATCTCTGTTGTAGACATCGTCAAAAAAGCTCACGTTGCCTTCTTCATCGGCTGAAGCTGTAAAATAGGCTATATAAACAGGAATTTTCTTTTTCAGCGCATAACTGTTCTCTTTTCCAGCATGCATTGCTTTGTCTATTTTTTGAGGTGTCCAATTTTTATCGCCTTCCAGAATTGCTACGGCTAAATCTCTTGCTTTTTCAACACGTACACAACCGTGGCTAAAAGCCCTGCTTTCTTTATTGAATAGACTTTTTGCAGGACTATCATGTAGGTAGATATTGTTTGAATTCGGAAACATAAATTTCACCAATCCAAGAGAGTTTTTATCACCTGGCTTTTGACGTACTTTTCCATTATTCCATTCCATGTTATGATTTGCGAGGTAATTTTTGTCTTTTGCCATTCCGGGCTTTATTTCTTTTTCAATGATACTTTTCGGAATATTCCAATAAGGGCTAAAAACGAGATAGCTCATCTGGCCGCTGAAGACAACTGTCTTATTCATTTCTTTTCCAACGACAACATTCGATTCTAACTTTACCTTTCCGTCTTTGAAATAGCGTACTCTGTAGGAAGGAATGTTCACGGCAATGTACTCGCCATCTTTAGTATAATCCGTAGAAATCCAACGGCAACGTTCCATATTTACCACAATAGATTTAATTCTGTCTTGGACAGAAACATTCAAATGCTTGATCAAATCTGGCGTGATAAGATTGTCCATTTCGCGGGCATTTCTTTTTTTATAGCTTGTGAGTCCTTGCAAAAGTTCCTCGTCAAATTGGCTTTTTCCAGAATCTTTACTTAAATCGCCTGAAACAAAAAGCCTTTTCCTAACCTGTGCGATAGTCTTAGAGCTGTCACCAGGCTTAAGCGACTTGACGCCTGCTTCCATCTCGATTGTTCCCCAGCCGCCTTTTTTTTCAATTTCTCTATAGTGCTGCAAACCTTTTTTTAGGTTGTAGTAAAGCGGCATTAATTCTGAATCATCTTTTTTGAGAAGATTCGGGTCTTTCATAAGCGTGTCTAGGTAAGAAACATACGAGCCTTTTTCACGTGGCAGATACCAACCGGTCTCCCTGCTTTCTTTTGGATCTATGCCATGAAGAACATTTTTAGCATAGAAAAAATACATAGACGAAATCAGCAACTCCGAAGACAAATCTGGATCGCTTTTTTCTTTGGCTTCGTAAAAAAGATCATTTATCTGTTCCTTGTAGGGAATTTGATTCTGCACTCCTTCTGATTTTATCTGATTGACTTTATCAAACAAGACTTCGGCAAATTCGATAAGCCCATCACGATCGTACCAGATATAATGGTAATCGTGTTTTTTATATAGCTCGTTTATTTCGGGCTGAAATTCTTTAAAATCAGGATATTTTGAAAAAAATCCAGCTATTTTGGTACTGTCAAAATGAATTGCATTTTCTTCTGCGTGGACATCAATGCCGGAAAGATCCTTGTCTTTCTTCTTGCAGGATGTTACCGAAAGCAGGCAGGCTAAACTAAAGGCTATTATTGAAATTACTTTTTTCATGAGGTTTGTTCTTTTTACTAAATATAGGAAATTTATCTTTGGATTAAAACCTTTGTGCCCAAACAAGCCTGATTTTAACTCAAATTTGATAAATCTTGGCTCCGATTCTTGCTAAAAATTCCCCTTTCAACTTAACAACTAAAAAACTATATTTGCCGATTAAATCCTTACCTTTAAGGAAATAAAGCGGTAAGCGAAGAAAAGAGCTTGTTTTTGAGCATTTGTTTTTTCGTGAATGCGTGAAGGATTGGACGAAAATCCTTTTTCTTTTTTTCTTAAAAAAGAAAAAGATTGGAGGGAAAGCCTGACCCTTGAGGTCACGCCCAAATTAAATTTGATATAAAACGAAGATGAAACATATTAGGAATTTTTGCATTATTGCACATATCGACCACGGAAAAAGTACGCTTGCTGACCGTTTGCTTGGAGCAACACAAACTGTCACGGCTCGTGAAGAAAAAGCCCAATTGCTTGACAACATGGACTTGGAGCGCGAGCGAGGCATTACTATCAAGAGCCACGCGATTCAAATGGAATACCGTTATAAAGGTGAAGATTATATCCTAAACTTGATCGATACTCCGGGACACGTCGATTTTTCGTATGAAGTTTCTCGTTCGATTGCGGCTTGCGAAGGCGCGCTTTTGATTGTTGATGCCGCACAAAGCATCCAGGCACAGACTATTTCTAATCTATACCTGGCTTTGGAAAACGACTTGGAAATTATTCCTGTTTTGAATAAAGTAGATTTGCCAAGTGCTAATCCGGAAGAAGTCAGCGATGATATCGTGGATTTGTTAGGATGTAAATTAGAAGAGATTATCCATGCCTCTGGAAAAACCGGATTTGGAGTTGAAAACATCTTGTCGGCAATTATTGAGCGAATTCCTCCTCCAAAAGGAGATCCTGAAGAACCGCTTCAAGCATTGATTTTTGACTCGGTTTATAATCCTTTTAGAGGGATTGAGGTAATCTTTAGGGTTATCAACGGACAGATCAAAAAAGGCCAGAAAATCAAATTTATGGCTACTGGCAATGAATATTTTGCCGATGAAATTGGCACGCTTAAGCTAAACCAAGTTCCAAAACAGGTGATTTCTGCAGGTGATGTTGGTTATCTGATTTCTGGAATTAAAGAAGCTAAGGAGGTAAAAGTTGGTGATACGCTAACCGATGCGAAAACGCCGACAACCAATATGATTACAGGATTCGAAGATGTAAAACCGATGGTTTTCGCTGGAATTTATCCTGTAGATACGGAAGATTATGAAGACTTGAGAGCTTCGATGGAGAAACTGCAGCTGAACGATGCTTCTTTAGTATTTGTTCCTGAAAGCTCTGCAGCATTAGGATTCGGTTTCCGTTGCGGATTCTTAGGAATGCTTCACATGGAAATTATCCAAGAACGATTGGAACGTGAATTCGACATGACCGTAATTACTACGGTTCCTAACGTTTCGTATCTGGCGTATACCAAAAAAGACCCAGAAACTGGTTTTATAGTAAACAATCCTTCCGACCTTCCTGAGCCTTCAAGGCTGGATCGTGTTGAAGAACCGTTCATCAAGGCTACAATTATTACAAAATCTGACTTTGTCGGAAACGTAATGTCGCTATGTATTGAAAAACGCGGTATTATCACGAACCAAACCTATTTGACGACAGATCGTGTTGAATTGACATTTGATATGCCATTGGCCGAAATCGTATTTGATTTTTATGACCGTTTGAAAACGGTTTCAAAAGGATATGCTTCGTTTGACTATTCTCCAATCGGAATGCGTACTTCTAAGTTGGTAAAACTGGATATTTTATTGAATGCACAGGGTGTTGATGCGCTTTCTGCTTTGATCCACGAAGACAATGCTTATAATATCGGTAAGAAAATGACCGAAAAGCTACGTGAACTGATTCCAAGACAGCAGTTTGACATTCCGATCCAAGCTGCGATTGGTGCTAAGATTATTGCCCGTGAAACAATCAAAGCCTTAAGAAAAGACGTTACTGCAAAATGTTACGGTGGAGATATTTCTCGTAAACGTAAGCTATTGGAGAAACAGAAAAAAGGTAAAAAACGTATGAGACAGGTTGGTAACGTTGAAATTCCGCAAGAAGCTTTTATGGCGGTTTTAAAACTAAACGACTAGTTCTAAAAATAAAAAAAAGAGAGAAACCTCGACAGCGAAAGTTGCCGAGGTTTTTTGTTTTGGCGTATATTTGATTTGGCAAATAGTTTTCAATTATGATGGACGAGTCTCCAAAAAGGTTTGACAGGATTGTAGCGATTCTTATCCAACTGCAATCCAAAAAAATCATCAAGGCGCATGAACTGGCAGATCGCTTTGAAGTGAGCCTGCGCACCATTTATCGCGATATCCGCACTTTAGAAGCTTCTGGAGTTCCGATATATAGCGAAGCTGGCGTTGGCTATTCTTTGTTGGAAGGCTACCGATTGCCACCCGTAATGTTTACGAGAGAAGAAGCCAGCAGTTTTATAGCGGCTGAAAAGCTTATGGAAAAATTTACGGACAAGGAATTGCGAAGCCATTACACCTCAGCGGCATTCAAGCTAAAGGCCGTATTACAAAGTTCTGACAAAGACTGGGTTTCAACAATTGAGTCGAATGTCTTGATGCAGCCTACTGGAAAATTATTTAATGAAAAAGTTCCGAATACACTGGCAGTACTTTTTAAAAGTATTGCAGAAAAAACTCAAATCATATTATTATACCAAGCAATAGAAGCTGACGACACGACTGAAAGGCTTATAGAACCTGTTGGAGTCTTTCACGAAAATGACAATTGGTATACGCTCGGCTTTTGCCATTTGCGCAAAGATTACAGACAGTTCAGGGCAGACCGAATTCATCAAATCAAGACGACTGACAAGCCTTTCACGCTTGAGCATCCTGATTTAGAAACGTACATGCAAAAGGATCAGCAAAAATTCAGCACAACCCAAGTAAGGATTTTGGTTCCGAGAAAAATATCAAGGTATATTTCTTCGCAGAAAAAACATTATGGATTTGTCTCGCAGAAAGAAGTAGAAGACGGAAAAGTAGAAATGACCTTTATGTCACGCGATATCGAAGAAGGCTTTCCGAGATGGTATATGATGTTTGGCGATTATGGAACGATACTTGAACCCGAAAGATTAAAAGAACGGGTTCTGGAATTAATTTCCAAAACCCGATCTAGACTATAGTTCTCTTTCCCAAAAAAATGGCGGTTGGATATTCAAGGCTCTTAGATAAACGTAGCCTTGTCCTCTGTGGTGAATTTCGTTATCGATAAAATAAAAAATATTATCAATAATTGGAAATTCATACTGTCCAAAAAGGTTGAATTTTTGGCTGAAATCTGCAACATCCAGCATATTCCAGTACGTATTGATTTCTTCGGTCGCTTCATCCCATTTGCTCAAATAATCAGCTTTTGTGGTTCCGATATCTAATTTTTCTGCATACGGTTTTACATCGCGATTCACGATTCCTTTCATCGCTGGAGCACCGATTGCCAAAAGTTCCGAAGTTAGCTGTGCAAAGGTTCTCATTCCTCCTATTGAGAACTCAAAAAAGTCTTTTTCTGGAAAAGCTTCAATGACACGACGAGTTAAGGCACGGTGTCCTTGCCAATGTTTTAATAAATTTTCTTTCGTAATTACCTGTGGTCCTAGAGCTGTTGCATTCATAATTTCTTGTTTTTTATTGTTTACATGACAAAGTTAAACAGGGCTTGTGACAACAGTTTGTCAGCAGTATTTTCAAATTTTAAAAAATTTTAATTTGCATAAAAAAGCCCGCAGTCAAATGAGCTGCAGGCCTTATTATTACTGAAGAAATTACTTTTTAAAGCTTCCTCCTATTATCGTTTGAATCAGTATCGATGAGTTTATTGTAAGGATCGATTCCAACCTCAACAGGCTTTTCGTCAACAACGATAACGAACTTATTATCTATTTTGGTAATCTTATGCTTTTTGAGATAAAGTTCTTTTTCTTTGATCTTGCCTTTTACGGTTTTCTCGCCAAATATTCCGACCTCAACATAATCATTAAGCGGATAGGATTCTACTGCATATTTCTCTCCTTTTGCTTTATAGGTAAGCGTTTTGCCGTTTTCGTCTTTAAAGGATCTTTTTCCTTTTTCGTCAGAACGATATTTGCTTACCTGCGCATCAATCGTCACTTCGTATTTGCCGTTCGGCAATTTTTTAGAAGAGAAGCCTTTGACACGGTTATCATAAAGCGTGATGGTCTCAAACATGTCCTTAATCATGTATTTCAGAGAATCCGGAGTCGCCTCGTTCAAATACGATACAAACTCGATAGAATTCGTGTAAGGAGCTTCTTGATAGGCTACTTTCTGGATGTATTTTTTCAAGGCATTGTTCATGTTCTTCTCCCCGATATAATCGCTAAGGGTGTATAAAACCAAAGATCCTTTGTTGTAATGAATGTACTGCTGGTTTTCGTTAAACATCAGAGGTTGTTCCTTTTTGTTTTCAAAGGTTCTTCCTTGTAAATAACTATCCAACGCCTCTTTTAGGAACATGCGCATCTGTGATTTTCCGTACTCATGCTCTAGCACTTTTAGCGAGCTGTATTCTGATAAACTTTCGGACATCAGCGTTGCACCTTGCACATTCGCTCCGATAACTTGATGCGCCCACCATTGGTGCGCCATTTCATGCGAAGTTATAGAAAATGGATAATCGACTGCATTTTCGTTTTCATCATCAACATGGGCTATGAAACCAACGGCTTCGGAATAAGGAATCGTATTGGCAAAAGATTGGGCAAAACCGCCTCCGGTTCTTGGGAATTCAATAATCCTTGCCTGCTTGTGCTGGTATGGCCCGAAATTTTCGGTGTAATATTCTAACGATTTTTTGATTCCTTTTATCATTCGGTCGATATTGTATTCGTGTCCTTTCTGATAATAGATTTCAATATTTACGTCTTTCCATTTGTCCTTTTTCACTTCATATCTTGCTGATTGATAGGCATAAAAATTTAGCATTTTTTGGTCCATCTTGTAATGGAAATAATTTCTGCCGTTCTCTTTCCATTGTTTTTCAAGATACCCTGGCGCAATAGCAATCTGGTCGTCAGAAGTGCTGACTGTTGTCTCAAAATTTACCCAGTCAGCGTCGTTCGAGATATAGGTATTCTGCCTAGCGATACTATCTGTAGCCTTAGCCATTCTGTCTTTAGGCTTCAAGCCATATTTTGCTCTTGTTTCATCATCCACAAGCTCTGCATCTTCAGAATATCCAATAGATGGGAAGTACATATTATTGATAAATGTACCATTTTCCAAAACGGGAGAGTGGTCTGTTATAAAGGTATTAGGCTTGTTATACACTTCAAAATCCAGTTTTATAGAATCACCTGGCGCTAGAGGAGATTTCAGCCTATAGATGTTAAAATGATAAAGCGTATCCTTTGAAACTAACTGTGCTTCCTTATTGAACTTGAATTTGCTTTCGTATCCGTTATAATTCAGGAATATAGAATCGATGCTTTCTTTTGATTTATTCTTTAGGAAATAATAGCCTTTTGCCTTGAAATCCCTACTTTTTGGATAAATATCCATCGCGACATTGATGTCTGTGATTCTTGGCTGTGCATAATGCTGGTATTTCTTATATTTCTTTTCCCACTCGACAGCTTGCTTTTCGCTTTCTTTTTGGGAATAATATGGATTCGTAATATTATTTTCATAATAAATAGCGCTTCCTATGGCCAAGAAACCTACTAATGCTACAATCATCGGAATTGCCAATCTTGGAGAAAAACGTTTTCTTGCGTTCGCAAATTTTTCTTTTGTCGACATTGGGATTCCTCTTCTCCAAAACAGCAATGCTGTGCAGAACAAGACAATTCCGAGCAAAATCCAATAGAATTTATAGAGATAGTATCCTTTTAATTGATGTCCGTAGCCGTTCATGTCTGAATAGGCATAGCCTGTATCTGAATTAAATTGGAAGATATCCTGCTCAACACCTAATAGCGGTAAAAACTGCAATCCTATAGAAAGAAGCATCAGGACAAAGAACCCTAAAAGATAGTTCTTGAAGATCGTCTGTACGAATACGGCCAATAAGGCCCAAGCCATAAAATTAAAGATTTTTATACCGTATAATTCGAAGAGATAATGTCCGATTTCAAAATTATAATAGCCGTGATATGACTGAATCAGCACTCCTGCTACCAATATTAGCAACAAAAGTGAAATCTGCATTTTTACGACCGCTATGAATTTCGAGAACAGCAAAACCCAATTCGGAATCGGCGTGACATCAATCAGATGGCTCATCCTAGTTGTATCAGCTCTGTGAATTAATATACCTGCAAACAAAAATGTGAGTACGTTGATAAAAAGCGTGAAAGAACCACCTGAAATCTCTAACATCTGCCAAGTAACAGGATAAGTCTCTGTTCCAAAAATGTTACCTGTAGAAATTGATACCAGCAATAAAAAGAGAAGGCCAACAATCGAAATAACAATGAATGCCCAGTTTTTCAGTATAAATCTAAAATCAACACTAGACAAGCTCCAGGCTGTCTTTAAATTCTGCCAATTCGAATAATCAAATTTCACAACCGGCAATTCGATTTTGGTTATTCCACCAAAATTATTTTTTATAACTCTTTCATTCTTTTTGCTCTTGCCGATAGTCAGAGCGGTTTGGCTGAATGAGAAATAATAGTAGAGCAATCCTAAAATAAGAACTGAAATGCCCATCCAGATCAATCTGTTGTAAATGATTACGCCTTCAAACGGCAATAGGTTGTCATTCTGTTCTGAAATGGTCCAATACTTCGTATAATAGGACGCAGCTTCCATTCCAAAAGGTTCCCATAAAGCTACGACATATCTATTATCGATGTTTTGTGTAAAACTAGAAAGCACTACCTGCAATAATAAAATTAGGATGATTCCAATAAATCCTATAGAAATATTTCGAGTAATCGTGACTAAAGCAAAAATAATAACTCCGATAAAAAGCAAGTTCGGAATAACATAAATCAGATAAATTTGAGCATAAGCCACCGTATTGAAAGGCAATAGCAAATCTTGATTCGCCCACGGCAGGAATGATGCAGCAACAATTCCTAAAATAATGGTCAATGTGATTAGAATAACAACAAACAAGGAACTTAAAAATTTTCCTGCGATGTAATCTAGTTTCGTAAAAGGATAAGAGAACAATATCGTGTGCATATTGAACCTAAAGTCTCTATATACAGAAGAACCTACAATTATGGGCAACAAGAAATAAATAAGAATATTCATCCTATTGATAAAACCGTTCAAAGCTGTAGGCGAATTGGCATAAGCATTAGAGCTTCTGGCCGCGGTCACACTATCAAAAACACCAAAACTCGCAGCTGCAAAAAGGAAAGACATTCCAAAAAACAGTATTACGAATATATAAAACGAAGGGTTTCTGAACCATCGTTTTAATTCAAAATTAAATATCGTAGAAAACATATTATTGGTCTGATTTAAGTGCTACAAAATATACATCTTCTAACTGCGGCGTTGCCGCTACGAAAGTCTCGTTAGGTTTTTCTGCGCTATAGACTTTAATATTCAAGGTATTGTCTTGGTTATATTTTGAAGAAATTACATTAAAATCACGCTCGTAACTTTCTAATTCTTCACGTGTAATTATTTTCGTCCAGATTTGACCTTTTAGGTTTTCTTCGGCTTGTTCTGGAGTGCCTTGAGCCAAGATTTTTCCACCGTTTAGGATGGCCATTTCGTGGCATAATTCTTTTACGTCGTCAACAATGTGAGTAGAAAAAATAACGGTATGGTTGGTTCCGATTTCTCTCAATACATTCAAGAAACGGTGACGTTCGGCAGGATCCAATCCAGCTGTAGGTTCATCAACGATGATTAATTTAGGGTTATTCAAAAGCAATTGTGCAATTCCGAAACGCTGTTTCATACCACCTGAATAGCCGCTTACGTATTTGCTTCTCTGGTCATAAAGATTGGTTACTTCCAACACTTTTTTTACCAATTCTTTTCTTTCTGTTTTTGAAGAAATGCCTTTCAATCTTGCAAAATAATCCAACAATTTCTCTGCCGACATATTTGGATAAACGCCAAATTCTTGAGGCAGATAGCCTAAAATTTTCCTTAAAGCGATGTTATCTTCCAGAACATTGATTCCTTCAAATTCAATCGTTCCAGAATCTGGTTTCTGCAAAGTGGCTATAGTTCTCATCAATGATGATTTTCCTGCTCCATTCGGTCCTAAAAGGCCAAACATTCCAGAACCAATTTCTAGATTTAAGTTATCTAAAGCCTTAACGCCGTTTTTATACGTCTTACTTAAGTTGTTAATTTTAAGCTTCATAATTTGTAAGTATTTTGGTTGATTATATCAGTTAGACGGGGAAAGAATGATTTTGTTACTCTTTTGAAACTTCTTTTTAAAAAGAAGAACCTTCGTATAAATTTTAAAATGCACTCTCACAACCAAACTTTGTACCTTTGCATTTAAATTCATAGATATATTATAATGATTGAAGATAAAAATCCGCAACGCACAAGTTTATCCGATTTAGGAGAATTCGGACTTATTAAACACCTGACAAAAAATTTCGAAATCAATCAATCGTCTACCCTAAAAGGAATTGGAGACGATGCTGCTGTTTTAGATTTTAAAGATAAAAAGGCTGTTATTTCAACCGACTTGCTTATTGAAGGCGTGCATTTTGATTTGGCTTATATGCCCTTGAAACATTTAGGATACAAATCCGTCGTTGTGAATGTGTCTGATATTTATGCCATGAATGCAAAGCCTACACAGATTACGGTTTCAGTCGCTGTTTCGAATCGTTTTCCGCTAGAAGCTCTTGAAGAATTATTTGACGGGATAACTTTGGCCGCAAAAGAATACAATGTAGACGTCATCGGCGGTGATACGACTTCTTCTCAAAAAGGATTAATCATCAGCATTACTGCTATTGGTGAAGCCGACGAGGCCGAGCTTACCTACAGAAATGGAGCTAAATCAAACGATCTTCTTGTCGTTACGGGCGATCTTGGAGCGGCTTATATGGGATTGCAGGTTTTGGAAAGAGAAAAGCAAGTATTTCAAGTGAATCCAAACAACCAGCCTGATTTAGATGCGTATACCTATATTATCGAAAGGCAGTTAAAGCCGGAAGCCAGAAAAGACATCCGAACGCTGCTACATGCCTTAGAAATAAAACCGACTTCGATGATTGACATTTCGGATGGATTATCTTCAGAAATCATTCATCTGTGCAAGCAATCTGGAATTGGATGCAATTTATACGAAGAAAAACTGCCTTTAGATCCGCAGTTAATCAGTGTTTGCGAAGAATTCAACATCGACAGCACGACAGTTGCTATCAATGGCGGAGAAGATTACGAACTGCTCTTTACCATTTCTATGAATGATTTTGATAAAATTAAAGGAAATCCAAATTTTACTGTTATCGGACACATGGTTGAAGAAAGCGAAGGCATTCATCTGATAACCAGAGCAAACACCAAAATACCTTTAAAAGCTAGAGGCTGGAATGCTTTAGATAATTAAGATTTGGAATAGAACGTTATAAAATAAAAAAAAGCGATGGTTGGGGATCATCGCTTTTTTTATTTTTCCAATTGGATAAGCAGTAAATTTGTAGGTTAAGTCAATTTTGGGGGCTGACAAAAGGGTGGTATTACTGGTCTTTCCTGCTTATTACGTTCTTGGGTTTTACTTTTAATCTCTTTAATGAAAAAACTTATACTTTATTACACTGTAAAACTACATCAGGAACTCATAAGTTGTTTACGGTTTTCCCGCATTTGTTTTACGGTTTTCCCGTAAAAGCTCTTTATTTCAAACTTATCATTCTAACAATCAAATCATTGATCCATTTTCTTATCGTTCAATAAGAAATATTCATTGTTTTTTATGATGGCTACTTTCTTCTGTTCTGAAGAATCTTTGGCTTCATGGGTCTTTGCTGTACGCATAGAACTATTTTTAATATTTGTCTCATTTTTACAGCATAACAAAACTGTAAATGTGGCTATAATGATTACGGTTTTAATCTTCATCGAATTCTCACTTTGTATTGAACGCTAAATTATCGAACAGGCGTTTATCATGTTTGCGGTTTTCCCGCATATATTTTACGGTTTTCCAGTTTTTGTTTTACGGTTTAGCCGTAACTTCAAAAGGCATAAAAAAAGCGGCACTTTGGGGAGTTACCGCATTTTTATTTTTTTTTGGAAATTGCAAGCTAGCTGATAAAATTTGTAGGTTAAGTCAATTTTGGGGGCTGACAAAAGGGTGGTATTATGTATTATTCTGCTGCTTGGTCCGTTCTTAGGCTTTTAACTTTTTTAAAAAAATCTTTTGTTTTGATTACATTGTAAAACTAACAATTACGAAATAAAGTTGTTTGCGGTTTTCCCGCATTTGTTTTACGGTTTTCCCGTAAACATTTCCGTACAACAGTTTTAAAAAAACCTCTTAATATAATAAAACAGAAAAGCTGCCTTTTATCATCTAAAAGACAGCTTTTTTTCTTAAGGAATCAAACTAGGAGGTTCGGCCTAATTTATTCTAACTCAAAATTACATTGCTAAATTACTGCTAATTGAAGCAGATTGTTTGCGGTTTTCCCGCATTTGTTTTACGGTTAAACCGTATAATTATTTTAAAGTCAAAGAGATAATTTTAAATAAAGCCTCTGATTCTCGCCTCATTGATCAAGTCTTCATCATTCCCTCCTTTGATTTTGAACAGGTCTTTAAGATTTAGCTTTCTTTTTTCAACGGCGCTTAACGATAGTGGCGTATGCAAAGGAATGTTTTTTGTCTTTACACCTCTTGACAGGTGGTAGAGTATCTGGCGATCGTATTCATCAATAAGATTGCTATCGCTGGATTGCTGGCTTACGAACTTGACAACCGTTTGACTGTAATAGTTTTCGTTTTTTAATATTTTATCGAATGCCGTCAGTAATTCGTCAAAAGTCAGATCATTTTTGATAATAAGCCCGTTGGGATTTATAGTCTTAATGATATTGTTTATTTTTAGCGATTCTGTATGCATCGTGAGCAGTATGACGCGGCAAGTCGGCAATACCGTTTTCATCAATTTGGCCAGATCTTCCCCTGATAGGATATTTTTTTCTTGATAAGGTGGCATGCTGATATCAAAAAAAGCAACATCATACGGAATCATCGTCGGGCTTGTCAAGATTTCATACGCAGACTTGCAGTCGTTTGCTTGGGTTATATTAAACTCAAACTCAGACGGATGAAATCCTGCAATCGTATTTTTATAGGCCTCGATAATAAAGGGGTGATCATCGACAATCAGAATATTTAGTTTTTTTGCCATAGGGTTATGTTATTTTTTGATTGGTTTCCATTGGGAATGTGACGTTAATAATAGTTCCTTTTCCTAGTTTTGATTTCACATCAAAAGTACCTTCACAGGCATTCGCTCTTGAAAGCATATTCTGTAAGCCAATGCCTTTGCTCTTTTTGCTTACTGAAAATCCGACACCATCATCAGACACTATTAATCTCAGGGTCTTTTCATGCTTTACTATTTCAATCTTAACATTTTCTGCTTGGGAATACTTATTTATATTCAACAAGGCTTCTTGAAGGATCCTATACAAGTTGATCTTAACATAGTTTTCTATTTTTTCCCACTCGATTTCCATATCGACAACAAAAGAAACTTTGGCTTGAGAAACCGTTTCTTGCTGTTCGATAAGATTGTTGACGATGCCGATAAAATTATTATTAAGCGCATGTTTTTCACGATTCAGGTCGTGTGATATTTCTCGGATGTCTTGCTCTATATTTTTAAGTTCTACCAGATAATTGTTTCTGCTGACAATTGCTTCAGCATCTTGCCTTTTATTCAAGCTGTCCAAATTTAGGCGAGCACCAAACAACCTTCCTAAAATTCCATCGTGAAGTTCTTGAGCGATCCTTATCTTTTCATTAGCTCGTCCTTCTTCTATCCTATTCTGCTGGAACAACATCAGATTATAGATATCTTCATTGGCTTTTTGCTGCGCTTGCTTGAGCATCAGCTCCTTAGTTTTTGACCGCTGATTTTTAATTACAAAAAGAAGAACTCCGATCATGACAACCAATCCGAAAAAGAAAAGTATGTTTCTGTTTTGTTCGGCTAGCTTATCATTTTGCTGGATAATTTCATCCGTTTCGAATTCAATTCTCGTAAATTTATCCTTGACTTTTCTTTCAGTTTGCTGAAGGCTATCGTTTATTCTAATATATTCTTTAGAATACAGGGAGCTCTTTAATGGCTCTACATTTGAAAGCTGCTTTAATGAGCTTAGCACATCACGTTGCCTATTAGATGATTTTGACAGCTTTAATGCTTCTCTTGCATATTTTCTAGAGTTTACAGTATCATTCTTTTCAGCATAATATTCGGAAAGATGTATTTTGTTAATTATAATTCCGGAGGTAACATCCAGACTATCTCTAATTTTCAACGCTTTATAAAACATCCCGGGGAGTTCATCAAACTCATTCAACCTAAATTTTGAATATGCAATATTGTCCAATAACATAGCATATATAAAAGGTTTTTCTTGAAATAGATTCTTTTCTTTTAAAGCACTTTCAAAATAAACAATGGCTTTTTTGTCGTTTTGCAGTTTTTGATATACGACTCCTAAGTTATTTAAAGAAGTGGCCTTGGATTGGTATTCTGCTGGTACGGCATTTGATTTTAATATCTCTAGTGCCTTATTATGATATTCTATCGATTTATCAAATTCATTTAACTCATTATAAAGAATACCTAAAAGGTTATTGGCTTCATACAGCAATTCATCATTATTTTCTCCTTTTAAGGATTTTATGGCTTGAAATACAGAAATTTCACTACCTAAAAATTCATTTTCGTTATACTGTAAAATAGCCTTATTAAGCTGTATCTTAGCAATATTAGGGTTACTCCCTATTTTATTATATAATTTTTCAGCTTTAGAATAATATAAAAACGCACTATCTGAAATAGATTTGAATCCAAAATAATCTCCAAGATAACTATATGCTTTAGCTATACTCAGCGTATCATTACCTTGTTTGGATTTTTCTATTATGATTTTTGAAATTTTTTGATACTCTTCAATATTATTCATATTGAAATATCGATTCGCAACCTTAAATAAATTTTTCCGGCTAATAGAATCGTTATCTTGGTTAATTATAATTGCAAATGCTTTTTTATTGTAGTCAAACCTACTCTCATAAGGCAATGTGTCTTCATTTGCTAAACGTAAATAAGAATCAAGAGTATCTGAAACGCTTTTTTCGGAAAAATTATCTTTCGTCTTTGAGCATCCAAAAAGCAAGAGACCAAGCATGAAAAACAAGTAGGTATTTTTTTTCAATAGTCGGAAAGTTTGTTCCCAAAAATAATAAAACTATTGACATAAAAATATCACAATTGAATAAATTACATGATTGTTTCTTTTTATAAATCATTTTAATGTTCAAAAGCAAAAACTTATAATAGTTTTTGCAGTTTAGAAATAAAAAAAACCAACACTTTGTGTTGGTTTTTTTTATTTTAAAGAACTACTAGTAGTTTAGTAATCTAATTTTTTATTTCCTCCTGCTCCTTGATTTCCTGTATCAATTGAAAGAGTTAAGTTCAATTTCGCATTAGCCGACAGCTCTTTGTTCACTGCAGTTATACCATCTAATTTTTTATTTCCTCCTGCTCCTTGATTTCCTGTATCAGTATTACCTTGTCCTGATAATAAAAAAGTAAAAGAGAATAATCCGAATGTTAAAATCGCTTTTTTCATAATGTTTTCATTTGTGGTTTAATGAATATGTGTAAGATTTGTTCTTGAAATTAGGGTGTGATGTTTGACTTTCACGGTGTAAAACTACTGAGCATCTGACAGTTATTGTAGTAATTGCTAGCCTCTATTGTAGAATGAGGCCGTTTGTGAGTAGATGATACCAATTTGAGAGTGAATGACCCATTTTCAAGAGTTTGCTGTTTTTCAAGCAATAAATAGCCTTAAAAAAAGCCCTAAAACCTTATAAATAGCGGGATTACGAAATAAAAAAGGAGAATAAAGAAAAAATTAGTTTGCCGCTCTTTTAGATTTCCAGATAATTTGAGCTGGAGATGACCGCAATAATTTGATCGACATTTGCTTTGTAGGATTTAGAGAACGGAAGCTTTGTAGTAGTATTTTTAATATAGCAGACCGTGTTTCCGGTGTGGATTCTGGAAACGTAATTTATATTTACAATATAGCTGTTGTGTATTCTATAAAATTGCGATGGCAGGACATTTTCAAAATGTTTTAGCGTCTTGAATGCCGTAATCATTTCGCCATTGTTTAGATGGATGTCGGTAGAATTATTATCTGCCTGGAAATAAAGAATATCTTTTGCGTCAATAAATCGGTAGTCTCCGTAAGATTTTATGCAGATGGTCAGTTGTTCTGGTTCCGCTTTTAAGGACTGGTCATTATCTATGACAAGCGGCTTTTGTATTGTTTCAGTCGGAACATTCGAAACTGGTAAAGAAATGCTCTTTTCAAATTTCAATACCGTCTTTCGGAAATCATTCAATTCGAATGGGGCTACCAGATAATCAAAAACCTCGTGCTTTATTGCTTCCAAGGCTAGATTGCCATTTTTGGCAGTAACGACAATTTTGGGAATTGTCTTGAGATAACGGTATAATTCATTAATCAGCGAAAGCGAAAGCTTGCTTGCTTTATCTTTTGGATCGATTTCTAAAAAAACCAATTGGGGCTGATATTCCAAAATGGCATTCAAGCCATCGTCATAATTATTCGCAGATGCAGCAAAGTGAAGGCTTTGGAATCCATCGGCCATACCTTGGATGCTCAAAACATTCTCTTGATTATCGTTAATGATAACGTACGAATAACTCATCAATTGCTGGTAACAAAATTTGTTTTTGGAAAAGCAATCCATTAAATGGTTGCTTATTTTGTCAGAGCATCGTGATTAAGTCAGTAAAATAAATTTAAACCGGATGGGAATAGTAGTTTTGGGGACTATATTAACTTAAAAACGGTTCTTTATCAACTGGATTTTAATTTAAAAGAATCATTTTCATTATTTTATAACATAAAATCATCAACTAATTTAATCTATTTGGTGCAAAAATAGAGTTGTTGTTAATACATTCTTAATTATTGTTGATATAATACTTTAACGGCTTAAAAAATCCGATAAAGTACGTCTTTTTAGCCGCCTGCACAGCGAAATCGATTTATTATGTAAAATAAAAATTTAGGAAAATAAAAAGGCTTTCCAATAAAGGTCAGCCTCTTTTATTTTTAAAATAGTGAGTTTTTACATTTTCATAAGCCAAGTCTTCATCGAGACTTCTCTATTGATGATATCTTTTAGTTCAGAAATTTTCACCCTGTCTTGTTTCATAGAATCTCTATGACGGATAGTTACCGTGTTATCTTCTAAAGTCTGATGGTCTACTGTAATACAGAATGGCGTTCCAAGTGCATCTTGCCTTCTATAGCGTCTTCCCACAGCGTCTTTCTCGTCATAGGCAACATTGAAATCCCACTTCAGGTCTTCTATAATTTCTTGTGCCAATTCTGGAAGTCCGTCTTTTTTAACCAACGGCAAAACAGCCGCTTTTGTCGGTGCCAAAACAGACGGCAATCTCAAAACAGTTCGGGTCGATCCGTCTTCGAGAGTTTCTTCTTTTAGCGAGTTCGAGAAAACTGCCAAAAACATCCTGTCTAACCCAACAGAGGTTTCCACTACATAAGGAACATAGTTCTGGTTGGTTTCCGTATCAAAATACTGCAACTTTCTGCCTGAATGTTGTTCGTGCGCTTTTAAGTCAAAATCGGTTCTGGAATGGATTCCTTCTAGCTCTTTAAATCCAAAAGGGAAATTAAATTCGATATCCGCCGCCGCATTGGCATAATGCGCTAATTTTTCATGGTCATGGAAACGATAATTTTCTTGTCCTAAGCCAAGAGATAGATGCCAATTTAGACGTGTCGTTTTCCAATATTCGTACCATTTCATTTCTTCACCTGGCTTCACGAAAAATTGCATTTCCATCTGCTCGAATTCTCTCATCCTGAATATAAACTGTCTGGCTACAATCTCATTTCTGAATGCTTTTCCAGTCTGAGCGATTCCGAAAGGTATTTTCATCCTTCCTGTTTTTTGAACATTTTGAAAGTTTACAAAAATTCCTTGTGCAGTTTCCGGGCGAAGGTATAAATCCATCGCGCTTTCTGCAGAAGCTCCCAATTTCGTTCCAAACATCAAGTTGAACTGCTTTACGTCGGTCCAGTTTCTGGAACCTGTTTCTGGATCAGCAATTTCAAGCTCTTCAATCAGGGCTTTCACGTCCTCTAGGTTTTCAGTTTCAAGAGAACGCGCCATTCTTTCAAGGATTTCTCTTTGCTTTGCTTTATATTCTACAACTCTTGCGTTTGTAGCAATAAATTCTTGTTCGTTAAAAGCATCACCATAACGGGCTTTTGCTTTTTCGATTTCTTTTTGTGCTTTTTGGTTTAATTTTTCGGCATAATCCTCAATTAAAACATCGGCACGGTATCTTTTCTTTGAATCTTTGTTATCAATCAACGGGTCGTTGAAGGCATCTACGTGGCCCGAAGCTTTCCATGTAGTTGGATGCATTAAAATTGCAGCATCAATTCCTACAATGTTTTCGTGCATTTGCACCATTGCTTTCCACCAATATTCGCGGATATTCTTTTTTAGTTCAACACCGTTTTGTGCGTAGTCATACACTGCGCTTAAACCATCGTAAATTTCGCTTGACGGAAAAATATATCCGTATTCTTTTGCATGCGAAACTACATTTTTAAATAAATCGTCTTGTTTTGCCATAGTGCAAAAATATAAAAAGAGAATGAAAATTGCGGGAATTGTTAATTTTTTAAACTAGAAAGTTTAAAGGAGGAGAAGATTCGTATTTCCTATAAGATTTGCGCCAGAAAATATATTGATATTGTAATTTCCTTTTATAAGATGCTGCTTGCCTGCTTCAATAAAAACACAAACATCGACATCATCTTTTTCGTAGTTGACACTTGTTTTTGCGCTATAAAAAAGTGTCTTGTTCTTGATTTCGACAGAGGCTTTATTTTTGCTTACGATATTGGCTTTCGGATTAATGATCTGGATAAATATTTCTTTTGCGCCTTTTTCGATTGCAGTATTTTCTCCAAGCGTAAAACAGACTTTAATCTGTTCTGTGTTTTTGGTTTTTTTGGTTTCCAGAATTTTTTCAGAAACCATCCTTATTCCTACTGCGCTTACATTGGAAGCCTTGAGCTTTCTTTTTTCTGCTTTTGAGTCAGGACTTGCCGTAATTTCCAATTCTAACTGGTTTATCTTGGCATTGAGCTTTTCGATTTCTCTTTTGTTGTTTTCAAAATCTTGCTGTTTTAGCTTCAAGATCGAATTCAATGTCTCTAGTTGTGTGCTTTTGGTGTCAGTTTCTTTGGTCAGCGTGGAAATGTTGCTTTTAAGGATATTCAGCGAAGATTGGTAGCTGCTTTTGACGGAATCATCAATTTGCAAGGTTTGATTTTTTAGTTTTTCAATTTCTGCTTCCAATCGCTCGTTTTGCTGCAGTACTGCGTCATAACGCACTAAAATTTCACTAATCTCATTATTATGTGCTTTTTTATCAATAGCCATATTATGCGATAAGCTCTCTTTTTCTGTCTTCATGTCACATAATTTTACGGCAAGGATAGCTACCGTCAGGATGGATATTGTGGCGGTTATAGTTACAAAAGACAAAGCAGGCTTGAAAGGCATGGTTTCTAAAAATTTTCGTGAAATTAAACCAACAGCGTATGCTTTCAAAAAATAATCGACTAACAGTTAATAAAAGGGCTTAACTAACAGTCTTTAACACTATTGCATCCTAAATCACTTCTTTATATTTCTTAAAAAATTCTTAAACAACACCATATCAAATACTTAAAACACAAAGCAATTAATCAAACAACTTTACAGAATGTAAATTAGACTTTATAATCATCCGAAAAACTGAAACTATACGTCTTATTTATTTAAAAATTTTATACTTTTAAGCTACTCTATACAAACCAATTAAAAATGTTTAAAAGCCTATTCAACCTCTTCTTCCCGCAATTATGCTTAGGCTGCGGTTCGTTTATTCAGTCGAATGAAAATGTAATTTGTACTTCTTGCCGACATGAATTGCCCTTGACCAATCATCATCTTGAGACCGAAAATGAAATAATCAAAAAGTTTTACGGCAGGATTCCTATTGAATTTGGTGCGGCCATGATTTATTTCCATAAAAGAGGAATCGTGCAAGAGCTAATTCATAATCTAAAATACCGAAGCCATCAGGAAATCGGCAAGATGCTGGGACAATGGTACGCTGAAGATTTAAAAACTTTAGAAATTGCAAAAAATTTTGATGTTATAATCCCTGTGCCTTTGCATAAGAAACGGCTCAAGGAACGAGGCTACAATCAAGTAGAAGAGTTCGGCAGGGCATTAGCATCCATCTTGGCTATTGAATATGACGGCACTATCTTGCATCGGAATTTCCATACCAAAACACAGACTAAGAAAAGTTTTTTCGGACGGACAGAAATCAAGAAAGATTTATTCGACGTAACCTTCACAGAGGCACACTACAACAAGCATTTTTTATTGATCGACGACGTCATCACCAGTGGCACTACGATTGAAGCGTGTGCCAAAGCGTTGCTAAAAATTCCAGGAGCAAAAATTAGCATTGTAGCTATGGCCTATACGTATTAGCAATGAAAACCTTAGCTGCTGAAATATATTTTCGCAAAGATTTCGTTACCTCTAAATATAATTGTTATTTTGTACATAAATTATTTCCTGATGTTTAGAATTCGGTTTGCATTTTTATATATCATTTTAGCTCTATCGGTGGTGGGTTGCGCAAAAAGAGGCAATATTACCGGGGGCTTAAAAGACACTCTTCCTCCTGTACTTCGTTATAGTACGCCAAAAAATTTCAGTACGAATTTCAACGTAAAGGAAATCAAGATTACTTTTGACGAATATGTAAAAATCAAGGATGTAAACAAACAGCTGATTATTTCGCCGCCGATGAAATATCCGCCTATCGTTTCGCCTACGAATGCCAGCAAATTTATTACAATCAAAATCAAGGATACCTTACAGCCAAATACAACCTACAGCTTTAACTTCGGAAGCAGTATCCAAGACAACAATGAAAACAATCCGTACCAGCAATTCAAATATGTGTTTTCTACGGGAAGCTATATCGATTCGCTTTCGTTGCAAGGCTTTATCAAAGATGCATATACAAAAGATGTCGAAAATTTTGTTTCGGTGATGTTATATGAAGTAAATGAAACGTTTACCGATTCTATCATCTACAAAGAAAATCCGAGATACATCACGAATACTTTGGACAGCCTCAAGACTTTCAAGCTAGAAAACCTAAAGGAAGGAAAATACCTGCTGATTGCGATGAAAGACTACAACAATAACTTTAAGTTCAATCCGAACAAGGACAAGATCGCTTTCCATAAAGAGTTTGTTACTCTTCCTAATAACACTATTTACGAAATGGAGTTGTTTAATGAGCTTGTGCCATTTAAAGGATTAAAGCCGTATCAGGCTTCAAACAACAGAATTGTAGTTCCGTATGAAGGAGATTCAAAAAACGTCACGCTTACGCTAAAAAATGGAAGTCAGGAGCTCCCGATAAAAGTTACGCAAATGCCCAAAAAAGATTCTCTCCAAGTATGGTTCAATCCGATAAAAACGGATTCTTTGAGCCTAAAAATAGACAAGGAGAGTTTTAGCAAAGAATTTACCGTAAAAATCAAGAATCAGAAAAAGGACACGCTGAATTTCCAAGCGTTACAAAGCGGCACGTTGCATTTCCGCGACCGATTTACTGTCAATTCAACCCTTCCTTTGAGCAAAATTGACAATTCTAAAATAAAACTGATTAATAAGGATTCGATAGCAGTTCCTTTTACGACAGAATATGACGAATTTAATCAGGAAGTAAAAATCGATTTTGAAAAAGAGCCTTTGGAAAGCTATTCCATTACGGCATTTCCTGGCGCTTTTACAGACTATTTGGAACAAGCAAATGACACTTTGGATTACAAGCTCAAGACTCAAAATATTTCCGAATATGGGAATCTTCGAATACGATTACAGAATGTCAGACACTATCCTGTTATTGTAGAAATTACCAATTCCAAAGGGGAACTTATTGCTTCTGAATATTCCGACGGCAAGGATATCATTGATTTTATGGGACTGCAGCCTAATCTTTTTACGCTACGCGTAATTTATGACGAGAATAAAAACAAGATTTGGGATACCGGAAGCTATCTAGAAAAACGACAGCCCGAAGAAGTAATTTATTATCCTACTGCTATTGATGTCAGAGCCAATTGGGATGTAGACCAAACGGTAAATCTCGGCGATTGACGCTATACAATTTCGAAAGCATCTCTATCGTTAAGGAAACCGAACCTATGTCTGGCTTCCAGCATTGCGTTTTTATCTAAATCGGCAATGAAAACACCTTCAGATTCTTCTGCATTTATAATGGTATTGCCTAAAAAATCTATGGCTTGCGAATGCCCTATATACTCATGTCCGCTTTCATCAAAACCAATCCTGTTGACACCAAGCGTGTAGCACATATTTTCTACCGAACGTGCTTTTAACAAAATATCCCAAGCATTTGTACGTGGTTTTGGCCAATTGGCAACATACAGAAGCAAATCATAGTCTTCTGTATTTCTGGAAAAAACAGGAAAACGCAGATCGTAACAGATCATAGGACAGATTTTCCAGCCTTTATATTCTACGATTTGTTTTTCTTTTCCCGAAGTATAAATTTTTTCTTCTCCTGCTAATGAAAAAAGATGTCGCTTGTCATAATATTCAATTTTTCCTGATGGAAAAACAAAAATCAATCTGTTGTAATACTTTTCGTTTTCAATAATAATAAGGCTTCCGGTAATGGCTGTGTTCTTATTTTTTGCGAGATCTTTTAGCTTCAAAATCGTTTCGCCTTCCATTGTTTCTGCCACATTTTTTGGATTCATGGTAAATCCTGTCGTGAACATTTCTGGAAGAATTATCAGATCTATTTCTTGCTCGATTGAATTAACTCTTTCTTCGAAATACTCACGGTTGGCTTGCGGGCTTTCCCAAATCAAGGGAGCTTGGATTAAGGCTATTTTCATTTGTCAGTTTAAAAAACCCTTTCAGAATTTAAAACTCTGAAAGGGTTATAATTTATTTGATTGTTATTTCATCTATAAAAATAAAAGCTTCACCGCCAAAACCTTGGTGCCATTCTGGAAGCTTGCCGTAATTGTAGCCTTTGATTTTTATGAATCTAGCTTTGGTCGCCGGAATTACTGTCTTGAATTCGATGATTTGAACTTCTGTGTTTTTAGCGTCCAGCGTATTGTCAATTGTTTTAGCTAATTTGAAATTCAGGTTATCTTCTGAAGTATAGAATTCTACTTTTGTCGGCATCAAAATCCAAGCTCTGGAATCTTGCAAGAATCGAGCAGAAAATGACGTTACGTTTTGCATCTTGGTCAAATCTACAACAGCTTCGAAATCTTGTCCTTGATAGCCTTGCCAATCGCCTTTGCGCCAATTTTCATTTCCAAAAACACCATCAATCAGGCCTTCGTCACCGCCAGCATGGTATTGCGGATTGTATTTTGATTTTATCTGGACAGTATAATTGTTGGGCTTTTTGATGAACGTAGCTGAAATCGTATCGCTTACGCTTCCTTGCCCATTGTCTGAGTAAAATTGTAGGTCTGATGTTTCGGTCAAAATCAATTCTTTTGTAAAAGCTTTAAAATTGCCATTGTTTACCTTGTAAAAATAGTTGGCAGTCTTGTCTGGAGAAGCAAAACGGACACTCATTTTTTCTTTAAACGATTTGCCTTGTGCTTCAATCACTGGAACTGGCGTAATTTTAGTGAAATTATCTTTTTCTGCTTTTGCCAGCACTTCTTTCAGATAGCCCTTTAGTGCACTTTTAGTAATGGTAAGCGATTCCTTATTTTCGAAATTGATTTTTATTTTTTCGTAATGCGGCTTAATTTTAATCCATTCGGCATTTCCTGGGGTTACGGCATAGATCCCCATCGAGCTTAAAACGTACCAAGCGCTCATCTGTCCGCAGTCTTCATTGCCGATCAAACCTTCGGGCGTGTTTTTATAGAATTCATTCAAAATATAATCTACTTTTTGCTGGGTCTTTTCTGGCTTTCCAATATAATTATATAGGTATGTCATATGATGGCTCGGCTCATTTCCATGCGCATATTGTCCGATTAGTCCAGTGACATCGACTTGTTCACGCCCCGTAGTTTTGCTTTCGCTATTGAACATTTCATCGAGTTTGGCTTCAAATTTTTCGTTACCTCCATACGCCTCAATCATGCCCGGAATGTCTTGAAGCACGAAAAAAGAATACTGCCACGAATTGCCTTCGGTAAAATTATTATTGACTTCTCTTGGATCGAATGGCTTATCCCAGCCGCCATTTTTCTTTGGGCGCATGAAACCTGTTTCCCAATCAAAAATATTTTTCCAGTTTTGGGAACGTTTCATAAAATAGTCATAGTCTGCTTTTTTGTTCAACATTTTTGCCATTTGCGCAATACACCAATCGTCATAGGCATATTCCACAGTTTTGGAAACACTTTCGTGTTCGTCATCGATACTGATGAAACCATTCTTTTTGTAAGCATCCAATCCTAAATGATCCAGCATTGCAGAATGTTTTGCGGCTTCAAATGCTTTTTCATAGTCAAAGCCTTTGATTCCTTTTGCCATAGCATCTGCTATTACAGAAACGGAATGATAGCCGATCATACAATCGGTTTCATTGGAAGCCAGTTCCCAAACCGGCAATCTTCCGCCCTGCTCATATTGCTTTAAAAAGGTATTGATAAAGTCTGACGTGCGTTTTTTATCGATCAAAGTATAAAGCGGATGCGCGGCTCTAAACGTGTCCCAAAGCGAGAAAACGGAATAGTAGTCAAACCCTTCGGCTGTATGAATTTGATTGTCTCTGCCTCTGTATTTTCCGTCTATGTCTTGTGCAATGTTCGGTTGCATCATCGTGTGATACAAAGCGGTGTAAAATATTGTTTTTTTATTTTTATCCGAAGATGTGACTTCGATTTTAGATAACTCTTTGTTCCAAAGTTGCTCTGCATCGGCTTTCGTTTTGTTAAAATCCCAATGGTTTATTTCTGACATATTGAGTTTTGCTCCTTCATAGGATGTTGGCGAAAGCGATACCTTTACTAAGATTTTCTCTCCCTTTTTAACTTGTCTTGAAAAACTAACGGCAACTTCAGAACCTCGATAAAATAATTCAAGTTTCGAATCTCCTTTCGATTTACTAACTTTCATCGGAAAATTAAATTCAATTCGGGCAAAAACATATTGATTAAGGGCCCAAGCTTCGCTTCTTCGACAGATTTCAACTGTTTTATTATCTATAACTTTCACATCGCCATATAACAAATGATCGCGATGATTTAAATCTAAAATAATATTAGCTTGTCCAGAATTATTGAATGTGTATTCGTGAAAACCAACACGAGTTGAAGTCGTCAATCGTACATCAATATTATGCTTGTCCAATTTCACCGAATAAAATCCAGCAGAAACTTTTTCATTTTTATGGGAGAATTTTGAGGGATAGTTTTTATTGTCAAGACTTGGCACGCCCATTGTTGGCATCAGCATAATATCGCCAAAATCAGAGACTCCCGTTCCGTTTAAGTGCGTGTGTGAAAATCCGTAGATTATGGAGTCGTCAAAATGATAACCTGAACATCCGTCCCAGCTTCCGTCAATTCTTGTGTCGGGAGAAAGTTGTACCATTCCGAATGGGACTGTTGCGCCAGGAAAAGTGTGTCCGTGACCGCCCGTTCCAATCATCGGGTTAACGTATTGCTGGTAATTTTGCGCAAAAGTGAAAGTCGAAATAAAAAATAGCAGGGAGAAATATTTCATTTTATTGGTTTTGGTTTCCAAATATAGGAAATATTTTGGGGGATATGGCACCGAGATTTATAGCGGTTTATACAAAAAATGTACAAGTGATTGAAAGACGAATTTCCACAAAATAAAAATGCATCTGAATACTAACAGATGCATTTTCTATATTGCCTATAAGGCTTATTTTATGATTATTTGATACTTGCCACCAAATATTCTCTATTCATTCTTGCAATGTTTTCTAGGGAAATTCCTTTCGGGCATTCTACTTCGCAAGCTCCAGTATTCGTGCAGTTTCCGAAACCTTCTTCGTCCATTTGACGAACCATGTTTAGGACACGCTGTGTTGCTTCTACTTTTCCTTGTGGTAGCAAAGCGTATTGTGATACTTTTGCTCCAACGAAAAGCATAGCTGAGCCGTTTTTACAAGTAGCTACGCAGGCTCCGCAACCGATACAAGCAGCGGCTTCAAAAGCACGATCTGCGTCGTGTTTAGGCACTGGCGTTGCATTAGCATCAATTGTGTTACCTGAAGTATTTACAGAGACAAATCCTCCAGCTTGCTGAATTCTGTCAAATGCGCTACGATCAACTACCAAATCTTTTACAACCGGAAAAGCCTTGCTTCTCCATGGTTCTACAAAAATGGTATCATTGTCCTTGAACATACGCATGTGCAACTGACAGGTCGTGATTCCAGTGTCTGGACCGTGCGCTCTACCATTGATGAACAGCGAACACATTCCGCAGATTCCTTCACGGCAATCGTGGTCAAAGGCAACAGGTTCTTTTCTTTCTGAAACCAATTGTTCGTTCAACTGATCCAGCATTTCAAGAAATGAGCTATCTGTTGAAACTTTATCTAATCTGTAGGTTTCGATTTTTCCTTTTTCTTTGGCATTTTTTTGGCGCCAAATTTTCAGGTTTATGTTTATAAATTTTGATGAAGCCATAGTTGTGATTATTTGTAATTACGAGCTGCAATTTTTATGAATTCATAATTCAGTTCTTCTTTGTGAAGCTCTTCTTTATTGATGTCGCTTCCGTGATACTCCCATGCTCCGACAAACTTAAAGTTTTCGTCGTCACGAAGTGTTTCACCTTCAGCGTCTTGATATTCTTCACGGAAATGTCCTCCGCATGATTCTTTTCTTTGCAAAGCATCCATCGCCATCAATTGTCCAAGCTCCATGAAATCGGCCACTCTAAGTGCTTTTTCAAGCTCTGGATTCAATTCATCGGCACTTCCAGGAACATATACTTCTTTAAAGAATTCTTTGCGTAAAGCATCGATTTCCGCAACGGCTTCAGTAAGTCCTTGTTCATTTCTTCCCATTCCTACTTTATTCCACATGATGTCTCCTAAAGCTTTGTGGAAATGGTCAACTGATTTTGTACCATTATTGTTCAAGAAGAAATTGATCGAGTCTTTTACTTTTTTCTCAGCTTCGTCAAATTCTGGCGAATTAGTAGGAATCGTTCCGGTTCTGATTTCATCAGCAAGATAGTTTGAAACTGTATATGGCAATACGAAATATCCGTCGGCCAAACCTTGCATCAACGCAGAAGCACCCAAACGGTTGGCACCGTGGTCAGAGAAGTTAGCTTCTCCAGCAACGAAACAACCTGGAATAGTAGACTGCAAGTTATAATCAACCCAAACACCGCCCATTGTATAGTGGACCGCAGGATAGATCTTCATTGGAGTTTCATACGGGTTTTCGTCTGTAATTTTTTCATACATCTGGAAAAGGTTACCGTATTTTTCTTCGATCCATTTTTTTCCTAATGAGATAACTTCTTCATCAGAAGGATTGTGATTTCCTTGCGCATAAGCGGTCTGACGGCCTTTGCTTTGAATTTCGGAAGCAAAATCAAGGTAAACACCTTCGTTAGTACTGTTTGCTTCAATTCCATAACCAGCATCGCAACGTTCTTTTGCTGCTCTTGACGCTACGTCACGAGGCACTAAATTTCCGAATGCAGGGTATCTTCTTTCTAAGTAATAATCTCTATCTTCTTCAGCAATCTGCGTCGGTTTTAATTTTCCGGCACGAATAGCTTCAGCATCTTCTTTCTTTTTAGGCACCCAGATTCTTCCTGAGTTACGCAACGATTCTGACATTAACGTCAGTTTTGACTGATTCGTCCCGTGAACTGGAATACATGTTGGGTGGATCTGCACATAACATGGATTTGCGAAATAAGCTCCTTGTTTGTGGATTTTCCAAGCAGCAGTCACGTTACTTCCCATCGCATTTGTAGAAAGGAAATATACGTTTCCGTACCCTCCAGAAGCGATGATAACAGCATGCGCTGAGTGTCTTTCGATTTCTCCCGTAATTAGGTTACGAGCAATAATTCCTCTTGCTTTTCCGTCTACCTTCACCAAATCAAGCATTTCGTGACGGTTGTACATCTTTACACGACCTAGACCAATTTGTCTTGACAAAGCAGAATAAGCTCCCAAAAGCAATTGCTGTCCTGTTTGTCCTGCTGCATAAAAAGTACGCTGTACTTGCGTTCCACCAAAAGAACGGTTGTCAAGCAATCCGCCGTAATCGCGAGCAAAAGGAACACCTTGCGCTACACATTGGTCAATAATATTTCCTGAAACTTCGGCAAGACGGTGAACGTTTGCTTCTCTAGCGCGGTAGTCGCCTCCTTTAATCGTATCGTAAAACAAGCGAAAAACACTATCGCCGTCGTTTTGGTAATTTTTAGCAGCATTGATACCTCCTTGTGCAGCAATCGAGTGAGCTCGTCGCGGCGAATCTTGGAAGCAAAATGCTTTAACATTATATCCCATTTCGCCTAAAGAAGCTGCAGCCGAAGCTCCTGCCAAACCGGTTCCAACTACAATAATATCTATTTTAGGCCTGTTATTAGGGGCCACCAATTTAAGATGGTCTTTATAGTCTGTCCATTTGTCTGATATATGTCCTTCTGGAATTTTAGAATCTAAACTCATATCTTGTTCGTGTGTTATTTAGCAAAAAAGTGAATATAAACAGGAATAATTGCAAACAAAAGGGGCACAATAATCGCGAATCCTTTTCCAAAACCTTTTATCAGTCCGTTATATTTTGGGTTATTTGCTCCTAAAGATTGGAATGCACTGGCAAAACCGTGTAATAAGTGGAATGCGAGTACAAACATAGCAATCACATATAGTATTGTTGCAATTAGGCCATATTTAGCATCTTTAAAAAATGCAAAAGTAATTTTGTGCAAGTCTTTGTAACCTTCGCCAATTTTCACGTCGCCATCTTTCACATAGAAATTAGTCCTGTCTTTTATAACTATTTTTCCGCTTTCTATTTCTTCAAGAGGCATATAGCTTCCGTCTGTTTTTACGTATAATTGTTGTGAACCATATTCCGTTTTCAATTCAATAGACTGCAACGGCATGTTTTTATCGAAGTGCATTACTGCCCAAAAGTTCACCATATGTGTTACGATGAAAACCAAAATCAAGGTTCCCAAAACTGCCATATTTCTTGAGGCCCAAGCTGAATTTGCTGAAGAGTCTTCTTTTGCATATCTGATTGGTCTTGCCTTTCTGTTTTGAACCGTTAACATAATTCCATCAACAGCGTGAAAAAGAATCGAAATGTACGTCAGATAAGACAACAATTTTACTACTGGGTTCGTAGTCATGAATAATGCATATTCATTGAAATGCAGTGCATCGCTAAAAATCAATTGCAAGTTTCCAGCTAAATGTCCTACCAAAAACAAGCATAAAAATAAACCTGTTAGAGCCATCCAGTACTTTTTCGCTAGCGATGACTTTAAGATTGCAGATTTTGCCATAAGAGTTGTTTGTGTGTTTTAAAAAATCACACAAAAATAAGGCATATTCAAATTAACTACAACCTTTTCGAACTATTTATAATCAGTATAAAGTGGATGCATTTTGCAGTAAATCAGGCATAAAATTTCATTACCCATAATTTTACTGATGAATAATTATAAAAACAGAAATAAAACCTTAAAAAAGACAATTTAAATTAGCTAAAAATCAGTAGAAAAACAGCAAATCTTAGAATGTTTTGGTCATATCTTCGTCTACTACGATTATAAAATCAGCAAGGTTCAGGTTCTCTTTTTCGATTTTTGAGATGTCTTTTTGAGAAACTGTTGCGATTGTCATAATTTTCACGCTTGGCTTTTCGCGTTTCAGATACCAGTTTATGCCTTCAAAATTATCGCTATGATACGTTCCGTTATAGTGGATAAAAATGGTATTCGGCTGTAAATTTTTCGCAATAAAATACCCCATCGTCGCATCTTTGACGGCTTGCGCTTTTGGCATATTTTCGCTGGCGTGGTCGCCCATCATTTTCAGCATTTTCACATAACCTGGAAGATTTTTATCATACGCAATCGGAAGCGGCGCTATCCAAGCTTTTTCCTCAGCAGACAGTTTATCCAATGCCTCAACACCTTGCTTGTACACAAGACTCGCATATCGTCTCGGAATATTAGCCGCCACGAAAGTCAGATTTTTTGATTTTGCAAAATCTACTAACGGCTTATAATCCGTTTTGTGATTGTTCCAGAGCCTTGCCAACGTATCGAATGCTTTTTGGTTGATTTCGCCTTTTAAGTATTGATTCAGCTGTTTTTGATTATCCGCTTCGATCATTTCTGCGCCTAGAACCAACTGTTTTTTCTCCGATAAATCTTTTGTAAATTCCAACTGAAGCCAATGCACGATAGAATTATCATGGTGTTCTCCAAACAAAATCACTTCGGCATTTCCAGCTTCCTTAAGCATTTTTTTATAGGACGTTTTCTTTCCACTTTTAGTATATAACTGGTACGGAAGTTTGTCTTGCGCAACTCCATTAAACGAAACCAAAAATGCAATTATGTAGAAAAAGTATTTCATTTCTTGAATTTTAAAAATCTTGCGCTAAAATAGCCATAAATCAGCCGATAGCAAAACTAAAATTATCGAATTGCTAATTTATCGAAACGTTTATTTTTAAATCGATAAAAATCAAATTTTGGCCTGTTTTATACAGCAAAAAGCCTCTTTTTTAAGATTCAGAACTCTAATTTTAGCATCCGAAATTTAAGCTAAAATGAAAACAGGAATTGATGCTATTGCTTTTGACATCGCAAAAATACACTTGCCTATTAAAACGCTGGCAAACGCGAGAAATATAGAACCTGAAAAGTTAGAAAAAGGCTTGGGCCTGATTAAAATGACCTTGCCAGACACGTATCAAGATGCTGTGGTTTTTGGGGCCAATGCGTTGACCAAATTAATCCAAGAGAATGCTATTGATTTGTCTGAAATAGCCCGAATTTATGTCGGAACTGAAAGCGGCATCGACAGTTCTAAACCTATTGCTTCATTCTTGTTGTCTCTGATGGAAGAAAAATTCGGAGCCGATTTGCTAGCAGAATGCGATGCTGTCGATTTTACTTTTGCCTGTATCGGTGGCGTTGATGCATTACAGAATTGCCTTGATTTTATTCGGCTAAATCCCGAAAAGAAAGCGATAGTTGTTACGACTGATATTGCAAAATACGACTTGAATTCTACGGGAGAATATACGCAAGGAGCTGGCGCTTTGGCAATGCTGGTTACTTCCAACCCAAAAATTATTGCTTTTGAAAATAATTGGGCAACGAGCAGCAAAGGTGTTTTTGATTTTTTTAAGCCATACAGAACACTTTCTAAATCAGAAATTACCAGAAACTCAGCCAACGAGCCTTGGCATGAAAATCTCGAAAACGAAATTGAAATTCACAAGGAACAGCCTGTTTTTGACGGACAGTATTCAAACCAATGTTATATGGACCGAACTCGAAATGCTTACTTTTCGTTCAAGAAATTAAAAAATACTGACGAAGCCCTTTACAATTCTTGGGAAAGCATCATTATGCACCTGCCCTATGCTTTTCAAGGGCGAAGGATGCTTTCGGAAATTTATGCCTTGGATGCTAAAGTTTTATCAGGAAATGAATCTGCTTCTGAATACCAAAACAAACTCAAAGAAATCAGTAAGTCTGAAGACTATAAAAGCTTTGTAAGTCAAAAATTGCTTCCTGCAGAACTGGCTTCTTCATTAATTGGAAACTTGTATACGGGTTCTATCTTTATGGGACTGCTGTCAACTTTGGCACATTTCCACGATTCTGAGAAAGAAATTTCAGGAAAGACTTTCGGTTTTTTAGCGTACGGAAGCGGCTCCAAATCGAAAGTATTTGAAGGCACGATTCAACCCGAATGGAAAACGCAAATTTCAAAAGTCAGGCTATTTGAAACTTTGCAAGAAAGCCAAGAAATAGATTTTGAAACCTATGAGAAACTTCACAAAAAAGAACAAAAACAAAGCATAAGAATTCCTAAAAATGAATGGATTTTGGAAAGGATAGAAAAAGAAATCCCCTGTTTAATTGGTGCTCGATATTATAAATGGATTGGATAAGTTATTTCAAATCCGAAGTCTAAAAGCCTTCGGATTTTTATATTAGAATCTTAGTATTACTTATTTCTTCTTATATAAAAGCAAACCCAGCCCTAAAACAAAAATCAGACAACCCAACAACATATAAATTCCATCTTTCAAGACAAAAAACGAAAAACCTATTGCTACCGAACCAAGGACAACCATTAGAACAAGTATAAAATAACTTTTTATAAAATTTAAAGCGTGCATTGACAAACCCATAAACAGCAAGGATGGACCAATAACAATAAAAGGATAAAAAAGAGACGGCGTATTCCTAATCTGATAATTCAATTCAGCTTTCGCATTATCATTATCCTCAAAACTCCACATAATAAAATCGATTGTGCAAAGACCAATATGCGCAATTACGCCTAGAGTTGTTAGAATCGAAGCGAACGAATTTAATTTATTCTTAGGAAACACATAATTAAATGACAATAACAAACAGGCTCCAATTAAGTTAAACCAATGCGCAAAATCGATTGGTTCGTGAAAGCTGGGCAAAATGTTAGCAAAAAATAAATAGCTGATAAAGAAAAATAATAATCCGATGACGCAGAAATGTTTTGTTTTCATAATTAATTTAAAATTGTTGAAACAAAACTAAAATGAAAAATTAGCGCAACTACTGGATTTATTGACTTAGGTACAAAACCTATTGTTTTAGGTACGGAAATTATAACGCCAACAAAGTTTCTTTATAATTTTTAGAAACTGGAAGTTCGATTTGAGTAAGAACAATTGTATTTTGATTTCTCCAAGATTTAAAATGAATTGGATTTATCAAATGAGAACGATGTATTTGCATTAAAAAATCAAGATCTTCCTTCACTTTTTTCAGCGAATTTCGAATCAATTTTGAAGTAAGCTTGCCATTTTCAATATAAAAAATCTCTACATAATTTTGCGCATTAGAAATACAAACTAAATCAGATTGGCTGATTTTTAAAACATCTAATTTATTTTCTCCTTTTATGGTTAAGATATCCTCTTTTATTGGAATAAGTTTTATTAAATATCTTCTTGCTAAGATAATTACTGGAGTTAAGATCAAGACAACTTTAATAAATATTACAGAAAAGAATACCGCAAAACTATATCCCCCTTTTAAAATTGGGCCTTTATAATAGGCATAAATAATAATCAAATAAATCAAATGAAAAAATAAAATACTTCCAGTTTCTAAACCGATATTCCATTTTGCTATTCTTTCATAAATGCTTTTTTGAATCACCGCAAGAATTCCGTAACATAAAAAAGCCAATACGCTAAATCCAACACTTATTAAAATCCATGACCGAAAATTTAAAGTTCCGTCATCAAAAGGTTTTATGATAAAGGCAAAAATGAAAATCCATAAGCTGAGTAGCAAACCTACTATCAGATTATATTTTATGGATGGATTTAGTTTTTGCATTTTCTAATTTAGAATCTTTACTATGACGAATATACAAAAGAGGAATTTAACCAATCCTTTTTCATGAAACCAAGATTCACGTGAAGGACGCCAAAAAATTTATAGCGTTCAATTCCAATTGAATGCTTTTTTAATCTGCATACAAAAACAATTAAGAAACTTTAATAAATCAATCTTATGCCGCTTCTGCAAAAAAACAGTAATTTTGAAATCGAAGTTCAAAAAACGAAATTATTATGAAATACCATCAAATAGACCGCCAGCTTTTTATCAAAAATCGCCAAAAGTTTACGGCTCAAATGAAGCCAAATAGCGTTGCCATCTTTAATTCTAATGATATTTATCCAGTTTCCGCAGACAGTACTTTACCTTTTGCACAACACCGCGACATCTTTTATTTGAGCGGCGTTGACCAAGAAGAAAGCATTCTGTTGCTTTTTCCGGATGCTCCTTACGAGAATTTAAAAGAAATCCTTTTCCTGAAAGAAACCAGCGAGCACATTGCCATCTGGGAAGGCGAAAAACTGACTAAAGAAAGAGCTTTTGAGGTTTCTGGAATCAAGACCGTAATCTGGTTGCAAGATTTCAACAAGACTTTGAAGGAAATCATGGCCTATTCTGATACGATATACATCAACACCAACGAGCATTACCGTGCTACGATTGAAACAGAGACTCGCGAAGCGCGTTTTGTAAAATGGTGGAAAGAAAATTATCCAGCTCATAAAGTCGAAAAGTCCAATCCAATCTTACAGCGCTTGCGTTCTGTGAAAGAAAGCGAAGAAATCGATTTGATCCAGCATGCCTGCAACATTACAGAAAAAGGTTTTAGAAGATTGCTTTCTTTTGTAAAACCTAATGTGATGGAGTATGAAATTGAAGCAGAATTGATTCATGAATTCGTCAGAAACCGTTCCAAAGGTTTTGCGTATACGCCGATTATCGCTTCTGGAAACAATGCGAACGTTTTGCATTATATCGAAAACAACCAGCAATGCAAGGCCGGCGATTTGATACTGCTTGATGTTGCCGCAGAATATGCGAATTACTCTAGCGATTTGTCTAGAACTATTCCTGTTTCTGGAAAGTATACAGATAGACAAAAAGCCGTTTATAATGCTGTTTTGAGAGTCAAAAACGAAGCTACAAAAATGCTGGTACCGGGAACACTTTGGAAACAATATCACGTAGAAGTTGGCAAACTGATGACTTCTGAATTGTTAGGCTTGGGACTTATCGACAAAGCGGATGTGCAAAACGAAAATCCGGACTGGCCTGCTTACAAAAAATATTTCATGCACGGAACTTCCCATCATATGGGGCTGGACACGCATGACTACGGATTGCTTCACGAACCGATGCAGGCAAACAT
Organism: Flavobacterium gossypii; assembly: GCF_014138495.1. NCBI lineage: Bacteria > Pseudomonadati > Bacteroidota > Flavobacteriia > Flavobacteriales > Flavobacteriaceae > Flavobacterium > Flavobacterium gossypii. Next base: position 1,374,432 of record NZ_JACJIS010000001.1, read on the forward strand.
GGTGTTTACCGTTGAACCTGGAATTTACATTCCTGCAGAAGGCTTCGGAATTCGCCTTGAGGATAATGTTGTCGTTCAAGAAAGCGGCGAGCCGTTCAACTTGATGCGCAATATTCCTATTGAGATTGAAGAAATCGAAAGTTTGATGAACGAATAAAATTGCAGATTTTTGATTGCAGATTTAGAAAACGGCTTGCGGATTGCAGGCCGTTTTTATTTTATATTTTAAAGAAGCTTTTGCTAAGGAACATAATCCTTATTTTTGCAGGACAAAACAAAAGCTTTGAAAGAGATCATCTACAAAAACACAAAAATTTCGTATTCGGATTCCGGAAAAGGAACGGCTATCGTATTCCTCCATGGTTTTTTAGAAAACAGTACGATGTGGGATTATTTTGTTCCTGATTTTTCTAAGAAATACCGCATTATCGCTATCGATTTGTTAGGCCACGGCCAAACCGAGCCACTAGGTTACGTACATTCTATGGATGACAATGCCGATGCGGTGCATGCCGTCTTATCTGAATTGAAAATCCGGAAAGCACTGTTTGTGGGGCATTCTATGGGCGGCTATGTGGCTCTGGCTTTTGCCGAATTGTATCCTGACAACGTCAAAGGAATTGTCTTGCTTAATTCGACTTCAAGGGCTGATAGCGACGAACGGAAAGCCAATCGCGACCGCGCTATCAAAGCGGTAAAGCAGAACTATACTAACTTCGTAAGGCTGTCTATCGCCAATCTGTTCAGCGAAAACAATCGCGAAAGGTTAGCTTCAGAAATTGAAAGCGTAAAAGAGGAGGCTCTGAAGACGCCGCTTCAAGGAATCGTTGCTTCTTTGGAAGGAATGAAAATACGCAAGGATCGGGAAGTCATTCTTCATTTTGCGCCCTATCCTATCCTATTGGTCTTAGGGAAAAATGATCCGGTATTGAATTACGAAGAAAGTCTTGACCAGATTGAAAATACTTCTGCTAAACTGCTTACTTTCCCCGACGGGCACATGAGTCCGATTGAAAACCGAGAGGAACTAAAAAAAGAGCTGACGGCTTTCTTTAAAAGCATCTAAAAACACTACGCTTTTGGAAATTAGATTTTTTCTTGGAACGGAATCTCCTTATCTAAGATTTCGTTCAAAAGCAACACCAATTGTTCGATATAATTCCCTGAAATAGTATCATCTACAACTGAAATTTCGGTCTTGTCCTCTTTGAAATTAAAAGGAAGGAAGCCTGATTTTAAATTCTTAAACGATAGGATACCGACTTCCATTTCTTGGCCCTGCAGATTGGGCGCATACATAAAGGCATAGGCTAATACCTGAATGATCTTGTCGTTCTTGATTTCTGAGGTTAATTTTTCCCATTGCTTCAACGACACTTCTTTGCCGTCTACTTTTCCGGTCTTATAGTCGATGATCCTGATTTTTCCGTTGCGTTGCTCGATCCTATCGACGTTTCCCTTAATCAATACCGGAAACGGCAATTTTGGATGTTCTAACAGTCTTTCATAGGTTTTTTCTAGAGCGATTATCTTTACGGCATCTCCATTTTCGATTTCCTGCAATTCTAGTTTCAGAAAGTTGAGGACGTTTCTTTTAGCTACTTCAAAGGCCAGCAGGTTCCTGCCTTTTTTGATTTCCCCTTCCTTGTAGACAATCTTGAACTGCTTTAAGACCTCATCATCAATCTGCTTGATGCAGTTTTTGATGTCTTCTGCGAATAGGAATTTATCAATAAAAGGCTCATACAAGACACGCAGGGTTTCGTGTATGATTGTCCCAAGGGTATTTAAGGCAATGTTTTCTTCGACTTCTTCCACTTCTCGTATGCGCAGGATCTTCTGCATATAGAACTGGATCGGATTTCGGATATAGCTGGTCAAGGCCGATGGTGAAAAACCGTTAACGGCAATTTCTTTCAAGCGCGACATGACACTTTCTGATTTCGGAATTACAATTGGCTTGTAGGCGATATCGGGCAAAGCAGCATTATAAATTTCGTGGGTAAGCGTGTGGTTTTTCTGCTTTTCAACTTCGAGCTGGGTTATGAAGCGGCTTTTTTCTCCGCCGTCCAAGCCTTCGCTTTCTGTATTGTACAGCAGGTAGATATTTTTTGCTCGTTGCAGCAAATGGTAAAAGTGATAGGTATAAATCGCGTCTTTTTCTTTAAACGTCGGCAGTCCCAATTCGCGTTTTACGTCATACGGAATGAAGGAGTTTTGTGATTTCCCGGCAGGGAACTTTCCTTCGTTCATCGACGTGACGATTACGGTATCGAAATCCAATACGCGGCTTTCGAGCACTCCCATAATCTGCAATCCGTTGAGCGGTTCTCCTTCAAAAGAGACTTCGGCAAGGTCGATAATCTGCTTATAGACGGCAAATAGCGTTTCTATCGTATCGATATGCTGATGTCTGGAGTAATAGTTCATCAGCTTGTTGATGACCTTGAAAATGGAATAGACAAAGGCTTTGGTAATTTTCTCTTCGTCGTTGTCGTTGCTCAGATTGGACTTGATCTGCAGCAGCAGGCTTGAAATCGTCTCGAGCACTTGCATCGAACCGTGCTCCCATTTTTGGAATAGCAATAGAAAGAGCGTGCTTTGGTTCGGACTCAGTTCCAAAAGCTTGTTATGGGTAATAAACGTATAGTTGTTTTGGTTTATGATGTTCACCAAAGCGGCGGCTTGGGCATAGGGTTCTACCAAAGGGTGCGTCAGAATATCTAAAACATCTTTGTAGTAGAAGACATAGCTGCTCGGGTTTCTTGATAGCGCATTTGAATGCAGCTTGAAGAGTTTTGCTATCAGAATCTGGGCGGGATTGTTCTTTCCGGAGTATCCCATCGTGATGTTCAAGGCTTCGACTGATGCCGGCAATGCATAAAGCAACGGTACCAGAAGGTTTTCTTCGCCTAAGACAATTGCTGTCTTGTTAAGGGAATTTTCGCGCTGTGCGTGTTTTTCGATTATGCTTCCGACAATCTTGGCTTGGCCAATGGTTTTTGGCGTTCCGATGACCTGGATGTTTTTAGGCTCTGAAAAGTCTTTTACGATCCATTCGAAGGGATTGGCCTTATAATGCTTCCAGCTTTCTTTAAACCGTCTCAAAAACAGTCCTGCGTCATGAAATGGATCGTTTAGGAATGCTTCGTCTGCATCCCAGAAGATTTTTGCCTTGTCGGTGACCAAAAGGTGCTGCACTATTTTTTCTTCGGAGGCATTGAGGGCATTGAAACCGGCAAAAAGGAATTCTTTATTTCCTATTGCATTAGAAAAGTGGTTTAGGTTTTTGACAGCTTCTCTATAGATCAGACCTTGGTAGCCGATTCCCTTGTTTAAAAGATGTCCGTATAAGGCTTCGTAGTAAACTGGCAGCAGGTTCCAGAACTGTAGATAATTATCAATCATCGTGGTTCTTTTTTCGGCATCGACCGACCAGTGCTTGATGTCTTCGATGTCTTTGAGGTACGAAAGGACGTGGCTGGGCTCTAACAGATACCTGTCTATTTCATTGAAATCCTGCAATAGGGTTTTTGCCCAATTGGCAAAGAGCTCAAAGGGCTGTTGTTTTTCTTTGTCGGTAATCTCGATATAGATTTCGTAGAATTCGAAGACCAGTTCAATGCTATCGACAGAGCGTATTCCTGCAATGTCTTGGATAAAGTCTTCGATGCTGATAATCTGCGGGGCAAATATGGTATTCTGGGTCTTCTTCCTGAGGGCTTCAATCAAAAAGACCTTGGCTCTTTTATTGGGCAGTACCACGACCAAGTCGGATAATTTGTGATTATAGCCATCGATTATCGTGGACGCTATTTTGTCTAAAAACGTAGTCTCTGCCATAGGATAAAAATAAAAAAACGCCCCGATAAATCGAGGCGTTTTTAAAACTTATTTTAGGATAAAATTAATCTTTGATCAATTTCACTTCAACTCTTCTGTTGTTAGCTTTACCTTTAGCAGTTTTGTTAGTATCGATTGGTTTAGTTTCACCGAAACCTGTAGATCTCAATCTAGAAGATTCGATTCCGTTTTCAATCAAGAAGTTTTTAACTGCTGCAGCTCTGTTTTCAGAAAGCGTTTGGTTTAACGCGTTAGAACCGTCGCTGTCAGTGTGACCTTCAATAGAGAATCTTGAAGTTGGGTATTCTTTAAGGATAGCGTTGATAGCTTCCAATACTGGCATAGTTTCTGGTTTGAAAGTAGCTTTACCGCTGTTGAACAAGATTGTTTTAGCGTAAGCGTTCAATTTGTTAACTTGCTCTTCAGTGATTTCTGGACAACCGTTGTTAGCAACAGTACCTTTCACGTCTGGACATCTGTCATCTTTATCGAAAACTCCGTCACCATCTCTATCTGGCCAAGGGCATCCACCATTTTCTTTTGGACCTTTAGTATCTGGACATTTGTCAACATTGTCAGCAACACCGTCACCGTCTCTGTCTGGACATCCGTTCATAGCTTTAGTACCAGCTTCGTTTGGACAAGCATCATCTTTATCAGCGATTCCGTCACCGTCAGTATCAGGACATCCTTGGAAAGCAGCTAAACCAGCAACATCTGGACAAGCGTCATCTTTGTCTGGAATTCCGTCTCCGTCAGTATCAGGACATCCTTGGAATTGTTTTAGACCAGCGATATCTGGACAAGCGTCATCTTTATCGTAGATTCCGTCACCATCTGTATCTTTTCCTCCAAATTTGAAAGTAAGACCAGCGAAGTGCTGCATGTGAGAAGGAACATCTCCGTTAGGACGTCTCAAGTTTTCGTCGAATGAATGTTTGTAAGTAGATTGAAGTGTAAGACCTACAGTTTCTGTAAACCAGAAAGTCAAACCTAAACCACCATTCACTGTTCCGTAGCTAGCGTCTCCGAAGAAAGTATAACCTCCACCAACGTGAGCATAAGGATCGATAACTTTAGAACCGATTAGGTTCATAAGGCTATATTTGATGATACCATCTACAGCGTAGTACGTCAAATCCCCTGGATTAGTTGATTCAAAAGTGCTTAAAGTACCAGGAACTTTATTCACAAACTTATCAATCTTGTTAATAGACCCTGTAACTCCAAAAGAGAAATCAGAACCTATGTGTCTAGATACATTCAAATAAGAAACTGAAGGCAAGATGTTCCAGTTGTCTTTTGCATTAAAAAAATTCGAAAACTGATCTTCAAATTTCTTAGCTGCACTAAATCTTGTATCTACAGCATTAGCTCCAAAGGAAATAGCCCATGGATTGTCGCTATCCTGTGCAGTGGCATTTAAGCCTACAGCTAACAACATAGCAGCAAAAATTTTGTTTAGATGTTTCATACTTAATTTTATTAGATTACAATACGTTAATTAAGACAAAAGTAATATGTTAAAAGGTAATTACAAAGATTTATGTTAAAAAATTAACTCAAATTTAGTTAAATGTTAATTCAGATTACGTTTAACCTTTTTCCTACAGTCGTAAATGCCTGAATAGCAGCATCTAAGTGTTCTTTCGAATGTGCTGCTGAAAGCTGTACTCTTATCCTTGCTTTGTCTTTTGGGACAACTGGAAAGAAAAATCCTATTACATAAATGCCTTCTTTTAACAATTCGTTAGCCATATTTTGTGATAATTTGGCATCATAAAGCATCACGGGAACGATAGCAGAGTCTCCATCTATGATATCAAATCCTGCTTCTTTCATTCCTTTTTTGAAGTAATTGGTGTTCCATTCTAGCTTATCTCTCAAGACAGTATCTCTTTCTAAAAGCTCAAAAACTTTGATGGATGCTCCGACAATCGACGGCGCTAACGAGTTTGAAAACAGGTACGGTCTTGAACGCTGGCGCAACAGCTCGATAATTTCTTTTTTTGCTGTCGTATAGCCGCCCATTGCACCGCCTAAGGCTTTTCCTAGGGTTCCGGTAATGATATCGACTCTGCCCATAACGCCTTTGGCTTCTAAGGTCCCTTTTCCGGTGGCTCCGATAAATCCTGCGGCATGGCATTCGTCTACCATTACCAGGGCATCGTATTTGTCTGCGAGGTCGCAAATCTTGTCTAGCGGCGCTACCAATCCATCCATAGAAAAGACTCCGTCGGTCACGATAATCTTGAAACGGTGTCCGGCTTCGTTTGCCTTGATAAGCTGCTGCTCCAGGTCTTCCATGTTGCTGTTTTCATAACGGTAGCGGGCGGCCTTGCACAGGCGGACTCCATCGATAATAGAGGCATGGTTTAGGGAATCGGAGATAATGGCGTCGTTTTCACCAAACAGCGGCTCAAAGACACCGCCGTTGGCATCAAAGGCAGCGGCGTATAAGATCGTGTCTTCCGTTCCGTAGAAATCGGCTATTTTTTTCTCTAGGGTCTTGTGGATGTCTTGGGTACCGCAGATAAAACGAACGGACGACATTCCGAAACCGTGGGTATCTAAAGCGTCTTTGGCAGCCTGTACGACTTCTGGGTGCGAAGACAGCCCGAGGTAGTTATTGGCGCAGAAGTTCAGGACGGTTTCTCCTGTTGAGATCGTGATTTCTGCTCCTTGCGGCGAAGTAATTATTCTTTCTTTCTTGAAAATACCATTGTCTTCTATGGTTTGCAATTCCGACTGAAGGTGTTCTTTTATTTTTCCGTACATTTTGGATTTATGATTTTGGATTTATGATTTATGATTTTAGGCTTATCTTACCTTTTGACTTTCTGATTTTCGCCTTTATGTCTTTCGCCTTTCTGACTTTACAAATTTACTACATTTACTTCTTCCCCGATATATACAAGTGCTTTTTTGACTACTTGAAAGCCCATTTTCTCGATGGCCTGTTGGTAGGCTTCGAGCTGCTGCTGGTATTTTTGGTTGTGCATTCCGGTTTTGTAATCGAGCAGATAGACCTGCCTGTCTTTTGCCATGACCATGCGGTCGGGCTTGATCGGCGTGCCTTCTTTTTGAATGATGGTCTGCTCGTTCATCACTTTGTAGCCTTCGGAAAAATAGTCGGAAAGCTCGGGATGGTTGAGGATATGCAGGATCGTCTGCGCGACTTCTTCTTTTTGCGCTGCGACGATCAGTCCGTTTTCGACGGCCTTGGCTAGGGCGAGCTCTACATCGGAACTGGTTTCTATATAGGATAGTATTTCATGGACTACGTTTCCGTATTCGATGGCTTTCTGTTGGTGCGTTCCCCACATGAGGGATTCGCGCTGGGCTATCTTGATGGCTTTTGGGTCTAGGACGTGCTGTACGAAAGGTACTTTCTGTGCTTCTTCGGTCATCGCATTTTCTGGCGACAGCTTTTCGGGGCTTCCGATTTCGTATTCGAGCTTGTCTACTTTAAAATCGGCGTAGTTCTCTAGGTAATTGATAAAAAACGTGGCCATGTTGTTCTTTGGCAGCTCTCCTTTTGCGGAAAGGTTCATGCTCGATATGATATAGAGCTGTTCTTCGGCACGGGTCAGGGCTACGTAGAGTACGTTGACGTTGTCGAGCAGGTCTTCTTGTTTTTTCTGCTGGTAGACAAAGGAGGCTTCTTCTCCAAAGCCTTCGACGGAGCTGTTGTTGTCGATAAGGACACGCGGCAGTTCTGAAATGTTTTCTTCGCTGTCGAGCCAGAGCTTGTCTTTGGGCTTTCGGGAATAGTCTTCTTCGGCAAAGGGCATGATGACGACCGGAAATTCCAGTCCTTTGGATTTGTGGATGGTCATGATGCGCACGGCATTTTTTCCGTCGGGAGAGGGAATGCTGAACTTGTGTCCGTTTTTCTCCCAATAGGAAAGAAAATCGGTAATTCCTGCTTGGTTCTTGATGTCTCTTTCGAGCACCAGGTCTAGGAAATATTGGATGTAGGCATTGTTCTGCTTGAGGTTGATGAATTTGGAAACGATGCTTTCTACGGCTTCATAGAGCGATTTTCTCCTGAGGTTCTGGAACGACAGGGAAATATCGAATGTGGTGAGCCAACTTTCGAATTCTTTTTCTTCTTTTCTTTCCATCCCTTGAAAAATAAAGTCGTGGACTGGAAGTTCTTGCTGCACGTATTCGCCAATGTAGTGCAACAGATAGGCTTTTGCCTCAAGGTTGCTGCTGTTTTTGAGGTAGCGGAGCACGTTGAGTATAAAGATGACTTCGGTGGCATTCTCGATCATCAGGGTTTCTGACGAGAGGATGGGCACGCCTTGCTGCGTCAGGTAATTGGCAACGGCGATTCCTTGGTCGCGCTTGCGCGTCAGGATGGCAATGTCTTTGTATTCGAAGCCTCGGGCTACCGACTTGCGGATGGCGTCTAAAGTGGCCAGCACAAATTGGCGGGTCTTGTCTGGAGCTTCTTCTTCCTCGCCTTCGGCTTTTTCTATTTTGGGAATGAAGGAGATATTAACGTAGCCGCCTGTTTTTGAATTGGGCTTTTGGTGGCTGTGGTTTTCATAGAGGTCTTTGTAATCGGGATCGGTGAACTGACCCGAGAGCATCTTGAAAAACTGGTTGTTGAACTGGATGATCTGGGAGTAGCTCCTGAAATTCTTGTCGAGATGCTCGATTCTTTTGTCGGGATTGTTGAACGGGTTGTGTTCTTTGCCGAGCTCTATAAATTGTTCTGCTTTTCCGCCACGCCAGCGGTAGATGGATTGTTTTGGGTCGCCTACAATCATGAGCGAGCCTCTTTCGCCTTCAAGGTCTTCGCTGGAAAGGGCGTTGTCGATAAGCGGAATGAGGTTCTGCCACTGCATTTCGGAGGTATCCTGAAACTCATCTATAAAAAAGTGCTTGTATTTTTCGCCCAGCCTTTCGTAGATGAAGGGAGCGGGCTGGTTTTGGATTTCTTTGTGGATGATGGCGTTGAACTCTGAAATGGAAAGGATGTTTTGTTCTTTCTGGATTTTTGTGAGTTCTTGGCTCACGGTATTGAGCAGCGACAGGGGCGTAATGTTTTTTAGGAAGGCGCTGTAAAAGGCTATCTTTTCTTGGTTTTTGTATACGCAGCCGAGTATCGAGAGCAGCTCTGGAATGAGGGCTTCGATAGCGTCTTTGTCTTTGGCGGTCTTGTTGACCTTGATGTCGTCTGCTTCGTGGTAGGTCTTGTTTTTGGGATTGAATTTCCGTTCCTTGATGCTTAGCAGGTGTTTTGGAAAATAGCCTCCGGAAAAGGATTTTTCGTCTATGCCGGCCGCGGCTATCTTAGACAGGGCTTCTTCGGCCCAGCCTACGCATTGGGTTTCGAGTTCTTTTACGGCTTCTTGGATTTTCTTTTTTATGGCCACGAATTCGGTTATCGTCTTGTCTTGGAAGTGGACGATTTCGTTTCGGTTGTTTTCGTTGAGAAGGAGCCTTCCGGTGTCGAGGATTTCGCGGGTAATGTCCCAGCTTTTGTCATCGTCGGTCTTTTCCATCGTAAAGTCTACGAGGAGCTTGGTCAGGGTTTCTTCTTCTCCGGCTTGGGCAATGATGGCGTCTACGGCTTCTGCCAGCAGGTTGTCGGTCTCCAGGGACACGTCGAAGGTGATGGGCAGGCCAAGGTCATGGGCAAAGGCGCGGATGACTTTGTGGGTGAACTTGTCTATGGTCGAAATGTCAAAGGAGGCGTAGTTGTGGATAATGTTCTTGATGATCTGCCTGGCCTTTGTTTTTATTGCTATGGGATTGAGGGCGGTTTCTTGCTGTATGGCCAGCATGAGCTCCATGGCTTTGGGACTGGGGTCGTCTTTGGCGAATTCGGAGAGGCTGGTGACGATACGGCTTTTCATCTCGCCTACGGCCTTGTTGGTAAAGGTGATGGCAAGGATATTCCTGTAGGCGTCGTTTTTGGAAGACATGAGGAGTATCTTCAGGTATTCTTTTACGAGGGTAAAGGTTTTTCCTGAGCCGGCAGAGGCGTCGTATAATGTGAATGCGGTCTTGTGCATTAGGCGATAAACAAATTTGTTTGCAATAGTTAGGGAGCGTGGTTATGGGTCTTATTGTTTTGGTATTGGCTCGTATTGTTTACTTGGCTTATTTTCTGATAGTTGCCGTATTGGCTTTTCACATTTCTTTTGTTTTTTTGAGGTATTATCATTTTCTTTAATGTAATTATAACAAAATAGTATTTCTTATTCCAAAGTTAAATGTTTAATTTTGAATAAAATATTTATTAATCTGAATAAAAATATATACTATGGCTTTTGAATTACCAAAATTACCGTACGCTTATGATGCACTGGAACCTCACATTGATGCTAGAACAATGGAAATTCATCATTCAAAGCACCATAATGCTTACACAACCAACTTGAACGCGGCTATTCAGGGCACTGATCTAGATGGCTTGACTATCGAAAATATCCTTATCAATCTTGACAAAAAGAATGCTGCTGTCCGCAATAACGGGGGCGGGTTCTACAACCACAACTTGTTCTGGAAGGTGATATCTCCTACTGGCGGCGGACTTCCTAAAGGGGATCTTTTGGATGCTATCGAGAGGGACTTTGGAACTTTTGAGGAGTTCAAGGCTAAGTTTTCTAAGGCGGGCGCTACGCAGTTTGGTTCTGGATGGGCTTGGCTTTGCGTTCACAAGGGCGGCAAGCTAGAGGTTTGCGGCACGCCTAACCAGGATAATCCTTTGATGCCGGATGTGGGCTGCGGCGGTACTCCGATCTTGGGCATGGATGTTTGGGAGCATGCGTATTATTTAAATTACCAGAATAGAAGACCTGACTATATCGAGGCTTTTTTCAATGTAATTAATTGGGAAGAGGTTTCGAGAAGATATGCTTTGGAGAAATAGTATTTTCCCCCTTAAGCGAAAAAGCGTCCTGATTGTTTGGGACGCTTTTTTTTTGTGCTTTTCACAGCGCCGTAAAATAAAAAAGGTGGAATTGCTTCCACCCTTTTTGCCCCAAATCTACCATAAACTTAACCTACTAATGCTATGGTTCTCCAAATGTAGTGGTGTGCTTGTTGCCGTGCAACTATTTCTGTTGAACGAATAAAATAATCGATAAAGTGCGGAAATGAGCCTTGACGGGAGTGCCAAACGGCTTGAAAATGGATTCGGAGGGAGCACGGCAGGCGTTGCTGCCAAAGGGCTAAAAATAAAAAAGGCGGAATTTCTTCCACCCTTTTTGCCCCAAATCTACCATAAACTTAACCTACTAATGCTATGGTACCCCAAATATACTATATTTTGCGCTAACCGACAAAATTAAATAGACGAACTATTTCATAAAGTCGACCAACTGCAACATCTTGTGTTTTTTTAATAGGCTCTTGAGTCTTTTCCTTCGTAGAAGTTCATGAACGCTCTGTTGACTACTCTGTTTCCTCCCGGCGTCGGATACTCTCCTGTAAAATACCAGTCGCCTAGGTTTTTTGGACAGGCAGCGTGGAGGTTTTCTACGGTCTGGAAAATAATCTTGACTTCGGCCTTGATGCCTTCTGAACTCAGCATCACGGCAATCTTGTCTGAGATTTCTTGTGGCTGGAACGGGGCATAGATTTCATTGACATAATTGACTACTTCGCTGTCTTTGAAGTTTTCTTGTGCCTTGCATTTGGCATAGACCTGGTCTACGATTTGGTAGAGGTTTCTTTCTTTTAATAGTTCTAAAGCGGCTTGGAAGGCTACGAGCCCTTCGAGCTTGGCCATGTCGATTCCGTAGCAGTCCGGGTAGCGAATCTGCGGTGCGGAGGAAACGATGACGATTTTTTTAGGATTGAGCCTATCCATCATCTTGATGATGCTTTTCTTGAGCGTGGTTCCTCTTACGATACTGTCGTCGATGATGACGAGGTTGTCGGTCGGCTTGATTACGCCATAGGTCACGTCGTAGACATGGGCTACCAAATCGTCGCGGCTGCTGTCTTCGGTAATGAAGGTACGAAGCTTGGCATCTTTGATGGCTACTTTTTCGGTACGGATCTTTACTTCGAGCAATTGCTGCAGGGTTTCTTTGGTGAGCGTGTTCCTGTTTTCGAGTATGTAGTTGTTTTTTCTCTGGTTGAGGAAATCCTGAGCGGCTTCGACCATTCCGTAAAAGGAGGTTTCTGCCGTGTTCGGGATGTAAGAGAAAACGGTATTGTCTGTGTCTTGGTCTATGGCGTCCAATACGGCCGGAAGAATCAGCTTTCCTAAATCTTTTCTTTCTTGGTAAATTTCGGCATCGCTACCGCGAGAGAAATAAATTCTTTCAAACGAGCAGGCTTTTTTTACCGTTGGCGTTATGATTTCTTCTTTGGAAACTTTTCCGTTTTTCTTGATGATCAGGGCGTGGCCCGGATCGAGTTCTTGTACTTTTTCGAACGGCACGTTGAATACGGTCTGGATAACGGGTCTTTCTGAGGCTACTACGGTAATCTCATCGTCTTCGTAGAAATAGGCCGGACGGATTCCTGCGGGATCTCTAAAGACAAAGGCATCTCCGTGTCCGAACAATCCGGCCATGGCATACCCGCCGTCCCAGCCTTTTGAGGCCCTGCGGAGTATTTTTGCGACATCAAGGCGTTCTGCAATGACTGGAGAAGCGTCTCTTTTAGAAAAGCCTTCGTTTTTGCAGTCTTGGTACAGTCCGGTAACTTCATCGTCTAGAAAATGGCCGATCTTTTCCATTACGGTCACGGTGTCTGCCATTTCTTTAGGGTGCTGCCCGAGTTCTACAAGACTGTCGAAAAGTTCTTTTACGTTGGTCATGTTGAAGTTTCCGGCAACGATAAGGTTCCTGTGCATCCAGTTGTTCTGGCGCAGGAAAGGGTGCACGCTTTCGATGCTGTTTTTTCCGAACGTTCCGTAGCGCACGTGGCCCAGGAAGAGTTCGCCTATATAGGGTATGTTTTTTTTCTGAAGTTCAACGCTGTCGGCATATTCTGGGTGCTGCGACAGTTCTTCGTTGATGCGGGCATTGATCTGTGCAAAAACGTCTTGGATCGGCTGCGGGTCGTTGGAACGCACGCGGCTGATGTATCGTTCGCCCGGCTCTACATCGAGCTTGATGCTGGCAAATCCGGCTCCATCTTGTCCTCTATTGTGTTGTTTTTCCATGAGGAGGTACATCTTCTGTACTCCGTAAAATGCGGAACCGTATTTTTCTTTGTAGAATTCTAACGGCTTCTTAAGTCTTAAAAGGGCAATACCACACTCGTGTTTTAAAGCGTCGCTCATTGTTGTTGTGTTGTTGTAGTTGTTGTGTTATTAAAGCAATTTTTGTACCGAAGTACTTTTTGTTGAACGATCAGGGATCGGGCTTCTTTTTTAAGGGCCTTTTCTCTGACAGCTTGTCTGTTCTATGGCGTATACAAGGTGTGTTTATGGATTAAAAAAAGCCCCATCATGAGGCTTCGGTCTTATCCGTTATTTTCTACTACGATATCAAACTGGGTCAGGGCTTTGAATTGCTGCAGCCTTTCGTGCACTGCGGCTTTTTCGAGTCCGACCATTCTTTCTGTCCCGAATTTTTCTACGCAGAATGAAGCGAGGTTGGAACCGTAGATGATTGCGTTTTTCATGTTCTTGAAGGATACGTTTTCGCTCTGCGCGATGAATCCTGCAAAACCGCCTGCAAAAGTATCTCCTGCTCCGGTCGGGTCAAAAACTTCTTCGAGCGGCAGGGCCGGCGCAAAGAAAATTTCTTTTCCGTGGAACAATAGGGCTCCGTGCTCCCCTTTTTTGATGACCACGTATTCCGGTCCCATGGTATGGATTTTTGCGGCTGCTTTTACTAGAGAATATTCTCCTGTCAATTGGCGTGCTTCTTCGTCGTTTATTGTAATGACATCAACGCGCTTGATGACGTCTAGCAATTCTGGAAGCGCGCAGTCCATCCAAAAGTTCATGGTGTCGAGCACTACTAATTTTGGCTCTTTTTCCATCTGGTCTAAAACGCTGGCTTGTACTAGCGGATGGAGGTTGCCCAGCATCACGACATCGGCGTCTTTGAACTCTTGCGGTACTTTTGGCTGGAAATCGGCCAATGTATTGAGCTGCGTATCTAGGGTGTCTCTGGAGTTCAGGTCGTTGTGATAGCGTCCGCTCCAAAAGAAGGTCTTGCCGCCTTTTACGATTTCTAATCCTGAGATATCGATGTTTCTGTCTTTTAATAGATCTAAATATTCTTGAGGGAAGTCGTCGCCCACAACAGAAACTATGGCAGATTTAAGGTTGAAGAATGAGGCAGACAATCCGATGTATGTCGCGGCACCGCCTAAAATCTTATCTGTCTTTCCGAAAGGGGTTTCTATAGCGTCGAAAGCTACCGTTCCAACAATCAATAATTTATTCATCTTTAGGTTTTCGAATTAAGGCGCAAAGATACTTTATAACTTGCAAACTTGCAACGCCCGTGCTTCACAAAGTTTTATTAAGATAGCGGCCTGTATTTTAGCCATTTATCGCTGCTCTATTCTTCAGCAAGCGCCCCAATTGTCTGGAAGCTGAAATACGGTATCGCCGCAATTTGGGTTTCGCTGTCCTTGACATGGACTCTACATGGACTATCTATGGAGTATCCGTGGAGTATCTATGGAGTAACGGTATAGCAAGCCGTAAAAAACCATTTTACAGATGCTAGAATATTTTCTATTAAACGATAGTTCATAAATCGCTTTATTTACAGCCAATTTGACTTAAATCCTCTTTTTATATGAAAATAATATTATAATTATTTGGATTATATTCTTATATTTTATACGTTTGTCTTCTAACATTAAATTATTTTATCATGGCAAAACAAGATGGGATCTTAAAGATCGAGGGTACGTTAGAGAGCCTAACGTTTTACAAAAGCACGGACGGATACCGCGTGCGCAAGAAAGGCGGCGTAAGCCGCAACAGGATCTTGCATGATCCTGCTTTTATCCGAACACGCGAGAATGTTTCGGAATTTGGAGAGTGTGCTACGGCAGGAAAATTATTCCGCCAGGCTGCGGGGAGCTTGATTTCTAGAGCGAAAGACGGCAAGCTTACGAGCCGCCTAACCAGCGTGCTCTCTAAAGTGAAAAACAACGACTTAGTGTCGCCGCGCGGACAGCGCAGCGTAGCGAAGGGATTGGAAACCGCACAGGGAAAATCGTTGCTAAAGGGGTTTGACTTTAACGGCAAGGCCACTATGGACAGCGTGCTGCGTTCGGACAAAGCGCTGGATACGGCCACTGGCGCCATCAGCTTTAGCGGCTTTAAAGCGTCTGAGCATTTGAGCAGCCCGAGCGGCGCTACGCATTATTCGATGCAGGCAGCCGTGCTGCAGATCGACCTGGCCGGCAAGACGTATGGCCTTTCTGCCAGCGAGATCCAGAATGCGGCACTGGCACCAGAAGCGGCTAATTTTTCGCTGGAGCCGCCGGGCCTGCCTGAAGGCAATGGCGTGCTGCTCTACTTACTGCTGATTGAGTTTTTTCAAGAGGTCAACGGGGTGCAGTATCCGTTAAAAAACGGGTCGCATAATGTGCTGCATGTGCTGGAAACAGCCTAGCCTTTAGGGTATTGTTTTTAAAAGCCCCTGCTAGCAGGGGCTTTTTCTGGCATTACTTTTCGTTTTACTTTTACTTATTTATTCTTTTTTATATTTTTTCTTATCATTTGTTATATAATTCTATCATAAATTTATTTCTTTGCCGTTATATTAAAGACGATTTAACAAGCCATAACTTAATAAAAGACAAGCACATGACCCTCCTCCAACCCTCCAAGGCGCACCTTTTGGCCGCCGCATGCGCATTGCTTAATGCTAAAGCATCCTTACTAGCCTCTTCCTTTTTATCGGGCTTTAAAAAAACAGCCTTGCTGCTGGCCCTATTGTTTGCCACCTTGAGCTTACAGGCACAGGAAGAAGATCCCGGCTTTGCGGCTGCCCCCCAGGCGCCTACCGCTTCTTCTTTTTCGACCTATGTCGATATCCCCGTGGATACTTATACAGGGATTCCCAATATCCAATATCCCCTGTTTTCGCTACCGACCCGATCGGGAAATACGAGCTTTGACCTAGCGCTGCAGTACCACCCTAACAACATCTCGCACTTTAATGCGGCTTCTGATGTGGGATTGGGATGGAGCCTTTTTGGTGCTGGCGTCATTTCTGTAGCAGTAGTAGGAGATCCTGACAGAAGGTACAACACTAGGCCCACCATTCCTGCCAATGCTACTTTTGATGACGAATATTATTATAATCTTCCGGGACAGTCCGGCAAATTCAAGATCAACAGGGATGCTGCTACCGGCGCCTATTCTATCCTGAACCTAAAGCCCAACAAGCTGAAATTTGAATTCGTGAATTCGGCTTATCCGGGATTGGAGATCGATTCTTTTACGATTACTGATGAAAAGGGCATGAAATATGTTTTTGGCAACTATGGAATAAACACCATCACAAACGTACAGCTCTTGAACCCTGTTCCTATGGCCTACAGGAGCGCTTTTTTCCTTACCAAGGTTTATGATACGACCGGAACGGAAATCGCCAATCTCCAGTATGAGGAAGTCTATTTTACTACTCCTTCGGGATCTACGATAAAGTCTGAATCTGTCAGCAAGCTCAAAAGCATAACGTCTCCGGGCATCGGAAAGCTTGAATTCAGCTTTGGCACCAATACAACGCTTGAGCGTACGCGAAACGATATCTCGCAGCTGAATTCTATCGTATTGAAGAATACCTATGGCGAGGCCATCAAATACTGCAACTTCAGCTATACGATGCAAAACCACCAGCCCAAGGCCAACAGGCCGGATCTGGTGCGTTTTCTCAGCAAGTTTGAGATTGCCGACAAAAACAATGTCCCTGTAGAAAAATTTGAGTTTGCCTATAACCTGCAGACTGCTGCTATCCATGAGACCGACCTTTATGGCTTTTCGAAAATAATCGATACGTGCAACCTTGATGCTGTTTTTGGACGCAATCCGCAGTCGGCCGCCCATGGCGTGCTTGAAAGCGTTACCCTGCCGACAGGAGGGCAGGTCAGATTTGATTTTGAGCCTCATAAGGTGAACTATGTGGACTATGTGGCCAGCAATCTTAGCTTTGAGAACCTGAACACAGACGATAATTTTAACGAAAGTCTTTTTACGGACCAGAACACGAATACTTATACATTCCAGCCGAGCGACCAGAGCTGGATCTATGAGAGCAATATCAATCCTGAAAACAGGACCTATGAGCTTATCGGCGAATACGACTACGACAGCCATGTGGGGAACGCCAGCTTTCCGTTTACGCTGACCGAGGCTACAGAACTGTATGTGCTTTTTCATGGAACGCCTTATCCTTCGGAGTTCTTGAATGATCCGCTTTTTATCGACTATTCGATCAAGAAGGGCAGTGCCGTCATCGAAAGTACCGTCATTAATGACCGATGCATTAAAATCCGGAAGTTTAGGCTGGAAGCGGGAACGCATTCCTTAAACCTTATCAGCAACTACGGCGGCTACGGCACCTATACTTTTATCAAGGGGAAACCGGCACAGCCGTTGCGCAAATGGGCTTATGAGGGCGGACTGCGTATCAAGAAGATCAGCCATTTTGCCGATAGCGGCGCTGCGGTTGCGAGCACCTCTACAGCTTATGCGTATGAAGATTTTAACGACCCATACAGCTCCAGCGGGCAGCTGATTCTTGAAAAAGTCATGGATGAAGAAAACCAGCAGGGCAAGGTGTTCTATAAAAACGTAAAGATTACGCAAGGAACCGACAACGGCTATACCAAATTGTATTATTATACGCCTTATGACAAGAATCCGTCTTCAACAGGCAGCAGCTATGATTTGTGGAAGTATTTTACGGTATTGGACGAAGGGCTCCTGAATTATTCTGAAGTATATGACAGCCAAGGAAGGCTCCTAAAAAAGGACAAGTATTATTATGAAATCGCGCAGGCCAACACCCTGCAGTATTTTTATTATTCTTCGCGACAAGGGGCTACGAATTTTTATGTCAACAGCGATTATATCCGAAAATCTTACACCAAGTCTGACTTATATAGCTACACTCCTTCTGCCACGATTACGGAAAAATCGGTAACGATATTGGATCCTACCGTACTGAAACCGGAAACCGTGACAAAATTTACTTCTGACGGCAGCAAGGAACGCACCGACTATTATTATGCGCACGAGCTGCCTGGCGAACCCAATACCGCAGCGCTATTGGCCAAGAATATGGTCGACGGAGTATTAAAAACAGAACGTTTCCGCAACATGGACAAACTTTCTGAGCAAAAAATCATCTATAAGAATTGGGGCGGCAGCCTATTGGCTCCCGAACTTGTCCAAGCTACCAAAGCCAAAGAAGTATTGGAAACCAAAATCCGATTTAATGCTGTGGATATCACCAATGGTAATCCATTGGAAATACAGCAGGAAAATGGCATGAAAATCTCGTATATCTGGGGCTATAATAAGACACAGATGGTCGCCAAGATTGAGAACATGTCCTATGGTGCTATTCCTGCCGGCCTGATTACCGCTATACAGACTGCTTCTGATGCCGTGCCTTATGTGGAGGCCAACCTAATGACGGCATTACAAAACCTAAGAAATGCGCCAGAACTGTCGACATCACAAGTCACTACTTGTAGCCATAAGTTACTTATAGGACCAAGCACTATCACAGATCCGAATAACGACAAAATACGCTACGATTATGACAGTTTCGGCCGTCTCAAAGCCAGCTATGATTGTAACGAAAAGATACTTTCCGAATACGAGTACTTTTACAAGACATCTCCAACTGACCATAATTATATTAAGACCACAACTTATAAAATAGAAACTTCCTCATCAATAACTACTCCCTCTATAGCACAAGGAGCACAAGATATTACCTTTTTCGACGGGCTGGGAAGACCTATACAACAACGATCTCACAAGCGATCCGGGACCGGTAAGGACTTAGTAACTCCTGTTGTATACGATCACCTTGGAAGGCAGTCCAAGGAATATCTGCCCTACCCGACTACGGTTGCTTCGCTGGCCTATGATGCCAATGCGGAGAATGCCGCCCTGTTTTACTATGCCAGCACGCCTTCACCTGCCGTGGGAGGGTTCGAGACGACCGCAAACCCGTTCAGCGAGAAACTCTTCGAGGCCTCTCCTCTCAACCGTGTACTGAAGCAGGCAACACCCGGCGATGCCTGGGCCATGGGATCGGGGCATGAAGTAAAGATTGATTATCTGGCCAATGCTACCGACGAAGTAAAGTATTATAAGGCAACGACCGGAACCAGCACTAACGGATATTATCCGGCTGCTCTTACACAGCAAGGCAACTATGCCGCCGGAGAGCTTTACAAGACCGTCACAAAAGACGAGAACTGGACTCCTTCTTCCAACAATAATCATACAGTTCAGGAATTCAAGAACAAGGAAGGTCAAATCGTGCTGAAACGCACTTGGGGTTCTTCCATCGCCAACGGCAACCTGGCTGAGAGCTGGCATGACACCTATTATATTTACGACCAATTCGGGAACCTCACATTCGTGCTGCCACCGTTGTCTGATGGCAGCGGCAGCACGCAGGATCTTGACGGGCTCTGCTACCAGTACCGCTATGACAAGCGCAACCGCTTGGTGGAGAAGAAGCTGCCTGGAAAGGACTGGGAGTTTATCGTGTATGACAATCTAGACCGCGTCATCGCTACAGGCCCGGCGCTCTCGCCTTTCAGCAACCTGACGGGCACGGGGTGGCTCTTTACCAAATACGATGCTTTCAATCGTGTTGCCTATACCGGATGGATGCCTGCCACTGTGAACAGTGCCGAACGTTCCACCTTACAGGCGGCTCGCGATGCACAGACCGCAAACCTGAGCGAAGCCAAGGCTCCTTCTGACAACACCGTCAACGGAGTCGCCTTCCGCTATACCAATACGGCATGGCCGACGGGAACTGGATGGCATGTGCTGACCGTGAGCTATTATGACGATTATAACTATCCGGGAGCCCCTTCTTCGTTTACTAATGTAGAAGGGCAGGCCGTATACTATAACCTTACAGTAAAACCGAAAAGGCAAGTGACAGGATCTTGGACTCGAGTATTGGAATCCAGCACATTGGTCACTGGAGAACTCAACTATACACTCTATGATTATAAAGCAAGACCAATACGCACATGGACTTCAAACTATCTAGGCGGCTATAACCAGACGGACACCAAACTAGACTTTTCGGGAAAGATGCTCTATACCCTGACCACGCACAGACGCGCCGCAACGGGTACTGTCTTGACAATACGTGAGGATTTTACATATAGCGACCAGGACCGGCTGCTTACCCATACGCACAAGGTCAACAGCAATCCGACCGAGCTGCTGGCCAAAAACGAGTATGACGAGCGAGGGCAACTAATTTCCAAGAAAGTCGGCGGTGCCGACTTAACAGGAAACGCTCCGCTTCAGAAGGCGGACTATTCCTTTACCGTGCGTGGGTGGCTGAAGGCCATCAACGACACAGATTCGCTCAACCAGGCGGGAGCTCCTTTGGACTTGTTTGCTTTTAAGATTAATTACGGTCAGGTTGAAAACACGACCGGCTATGAGGTAAAGCCCCTGTATAATGGCAATATCGCCGAGACTTTCTGGAGGAGCGCCAGCGACAACCACCTGAGAAGCTACGATTATGCCTACGATGCCTTAAACCGTCTGAACAGGGCTTTCTACCAGAAGAACGGGCAGGCCACGCATTCGTATAACGAGGACATCCTGTATGACAAGAACGGGAATATCCGATCGCTGAACCGAAACGGGGGCAGCGACTCGCATATCGCCGCACAGGGGATCGACTTGCTGTCGTATGCCTACGATACGCAGAAGCCGAACCAGCTGCGCAAGGTGTTCGATACCTCCCTAAGCCCGCAAGGCTTTGACGACGACAGCAACGGGATTACCGATCCGGACGACGATTATGCCTATGACGGCTTCGGAAACCTGACTTCCGACCAGAACAAGGGCATCACATCCATCACCTATAACCATCTGAACCTGCCGACAAAAATCGTCTTTGGCTCGGAATCTTGGAAAATTGAGTATCTTTATGCCGCAGACGGAAGAAAAGTGCGCAAGAGTGCTCCGTATGCTTCTGGAAGCGTAGCCGGAGGCGTCGGGATCATGTCGATGGACTATCTGGGCGGGTTCCACTACCAGAGTTCAGCATTAAAGTTCTTTCCGACGGCAGAAGGTTATGTACAGGCCACAGCGCTCAAAGTCGGTTATGCCTACAGCTATGTATATAACTATACCGACCATTTGGGGAACATCCGGCTTAGCTATGCGCAAGATCCAGAGAATCCGAACGCTCTTAAAATTATTGAGGAAAGCCACTACTATCCGTTTGGGCTCAAGCACAACAATTATAACTCGGACCAGCTCGCCTTTAAGGAAAAGGATCCGGGACCAGGACTTATGCTTATGGCTGCAGCAGCGGCTGTTGATCCCGTCCCGCAGTTTATGTATAATTATAAGTTCAACGGTAAGGAATTCCAAGATGAGATGGGGCTAAATTGGTATGATTATGGAGCGAGGAATTATGACCCTGCTATAGACAGATGGATGAATATGGACCCACTAGCAGAAAAATATCCTACAAATTCTCCGTTTATATTCTGTTATAATAGTCCAAATATTTTTATAGATCCAGATGGGAAAGAAGGAATCGTGGTATCAGGTTCTCCAGGGGATCATGATAATAAAGAACATTTTCTTGCTAATGGCTTAGATAGAGCCAGTGCTGCAAAAAAACGCACAAAAAAGAAACAGGAGAAAGTTACATGGATAATTTACAATGACCCTAAAGGAGGGTATTCAAATGAACAGATTAAAGAATATACAAAAAAAGCAGAAAAAGCTGGAATAATCTTAAAAATAGTCTCAAATGCTGATGAAATTGTTGAATATGTAAATAAGAAAGATGGAGGAGAAACACGTAAAAATGATAAAATAACAAGTTTTTATTATGTGGGTCATGCCACTCCGGGGGATTTAGATGTTGGCTATCAAGGTTCTGGCGAAGATTTTGATCCAAGTGAATTTAACTCTAATGCTTTTGTAAGTGGTGCTCACATAAATTTAGTTGGCGGATGTAGGACAGCAATAGATGGTTTTTTTGAAGATAGCGTAGCAACACAATTTGCTGAAAAATTAGACAAAAACTCAACAGTTTATGCTTCTGACGTGAGAGTTTATTATAATGGAGGAGTCATGAGTGATTCAAAATTAGTAGAAAAAAATAAAGGTAGTATTGTAGAAAAAAAAGGAGAACTCCCTATCAAAAAAACAAAATAATGAAAAAAAAGACAGTATCAATAGTAATTCTAATAATTTTATTTCTAGTTTTTGCACTATATTTTTCACCTTGGGTTAAAAAACCAAATAAGGAAATTATTTATGTCGAATATAATGATAGCTTGACATTTAATCCATTACAAAATATAGATTTTAACGTAGGAGATAATAAAGCATATCTATTAATTTCACATCAGGACATTGAAGAACTTCCAGATGGAATAAAGAAAGGAAAAGTTCTATTTTGCTCTGATAACAATGTATTAGATAGATTAGCAAAGAATTTCTATCATAAAAAATCTGGAGGAGATATGGCAACTTGCGAAAGTGAAATTTTAATTTATCATAACAAGAAACTGATTCTAAGTTCTAAGATTGCTCTAAGCAAAAACATTATTGGATTACAAGGGGAATCAATTGGATGGGCAGATGCAGTTAATAGAGACTCGCTCGTTAGCGTTTTTAAAGAATTTAATTTAATAAAAAGACCTGTTTTAATTTTGGAATAATTGCGTAAAGTATCAGAGTTAGTTATTATATCTTTATAAAAAAATTAACTAATTATCAATAATTATTTTATTTATAAAAAAAAGACAAACAATATTGCTTGTCTTTTTTTATTTTAAATTATGTCTTAAACAAAAGATTATAATGAATAACTACAACTTTGTGTATCAAAACTAATAATATAAAAATTGAGTATCTTTATACAACAGACGGCAGGAAGGTACGTAACGATGCCCCCTATGCTTCTGGAAGCGTAGCCGGAGGCGTCGGCATCATGTCGATGGACTATCTGGGCGGATTCCACTACCAGGGGACGGCACTGAAGTTCTTCCCGACCGTAGAGGGCTATGTCCAGGCCACGGCGCTCAAGGTGGGCTTTGCCTACAGCTATGTATATAACTATACCGACCATCTGGGGAACATCCGCCTGAGCTATGCGCAGGATCCGGAAAACCCGAACGTTCTTAAAATTCTTGAGGAAAGCCACTACTATCCGTTTGGGCTCAAGCACACCAACTATAACTCGGACCAGCTCGCCTTTAAGGAAAAGGACCCGGGACCGGGACTTATGCTGATGGCTGCCGCTGCGGCTGTCGATCCCGTGCCGCAGTTTGTGTATAATTATAAATATAACGGCAAGGAGTTTCAGGACGAGATGGGGATGAACTGGTATGATTATGGAGCGAGGAATTACGATCCTGCCATTGGAAGATGGATGAATATGGACCCGTTGGCAGAAAAATATTTTAATTTTAATCCATATAATTATGGGATTAATAATCCTGTATTATTTATTGATCCTGACGGAATGGAAGTAAAAGAATATAGTTGGGGAGTTAGCTATACAGAAAAAGAAGCAGAAGATATATTTAATAAATTAAAAAATAAAACGAAATCTTCATCTGATAATGATATAACCGTTGATTCAAAGGGTAAAGTTACTAATGTAAAAATAAATGACAAGCCTCATAGAGTTTTTGATGAAAAAGGAAATCAACTACATGTTAATGATAGTAATTTTGACTCAGACTGGCTGGGAGCTATTCAAGAAGATGATCAATTATATCAATTAATAGACGATGAAATGATATTAAATTTTTTAATGAAAGCTGGAGTAGGTATGAGCCCTTGGCTACGATTTAATGGAATTGGTTATTTAAAAACCGCCATGAAATCTCATGGAATCGCAGACTTTGGCTATAGCCAAATGAGAGATCATTTTAAACTATACAATACTGAATATGATGGTTACGAAGCAGGGGATGGATCTTTTTTTAGAGTTGAAGGGCAAAAAAGCATTTATAATTTTGCCGATTTCGGACAGTTTTTATGGGGAGCTTGGATGAGATCAAATACTTATACAATGATTGAAGCAAAAGGTGGAGCTCATGTCAACAACTTTATTTCAACTATTTTATCAACAAATAGAAGTGGAGGTTTTTCAGATTCTCCAGCCGATCAACGAGCAATACAAAATGGTTATAATTATATGAAAAACCTTCTTTTAAAATGGAAAAAATAATAAAAAAAGCGGCACGCATTAATTTCTTATCAGCCATAATAATCGTTATGGCCGGAATAACTCAATTATCTTTATATGGCGAATATATAGTCTATCGAAGAATAAAGGCTATATTAGGATATTTTATTATTTTACCTTCTTTGTTAGTATGCTTAATAAGCATAATTATAGTTTTAAATTATTATTTTAAAAATTTCAAAAAGCCTTTTAAATGGCTTTATTTGACCATACCATCAATCCTGATTTTTGGTTATGCTTTTTTTACATTACTTTTTATTTTAATTAAAGAACTTAATCACTTATAATGGCAATGTATCAGATTAGGTGTTTTTACACCCACCTAACTATCTGATAAAGATATAAATGTAAAGTTTACAAATAAAAAAGAGACGATCAATTGGGTCGTCTCTTTTTTATTGAAGGCTTTTGAAGCACCTTAGTGTATCAAAATAAGTGATGAAACAGGGAGATATCTAATTTTAACAGGATAGAAAATTGAGTATCTTTATGCCGCAGACGGAAGGAAGGTGCGCAAGGATGCCCCCCTATGCTTCTGGAAGCGTGGCCGGAGGCGTCGGCATCATGTCGATGGACTACCTGGGCGGGTTCCACTACCAGGGGACGGCGCTGAAGTTCTTCCCGACCGCGGAAGGCTATGTTCAGGCTACGGCGCTCAAGGTGGGCTTTGCCTACAGCTATGTGTACAACTATACCGACCATCTGGGGAACATCCGCCTGAGCTATGCGCAGGATCCGGAAAACCCGAACGTTCTTAAAATTCTTGAGCAAAGCCACTACTATCCGTTTGGGCTCAAGCATTCATCTGGCAACATGACAGCTTACGGATTGCCACAAGACTCTCCGACGGATGTTTTACCAGAAAATAATAGAGGATATACTTAACCGTCGGTTGTTCTTGGATATAAGGAGCAAATCCAGTCATTACCACCTGGACAAATTGGAGGTACACCTCAAGTAAATTATACGCCAACGGCTGGATTCTATGATACAAATAACAATCCGATAATCACTGTTCCTTTTTCAGATTTACAAAGCGCAATCAAAAAAATAAACGCAGAATGAGAAAAATTTTAGCTATAATAATAGTATCGACCTTAATAAGTTCATGCGGTTCGTATCTGGACTATGGCAACGACATTCATACAGAGTATATGGACTTCAATTATATGGAGAAGTACAATGAGTTTATATACAAATCCAAAATTAATGCATCTGCTGGCAGCAAAGTTTACTATACAACGCACTTCAGCGTCAACCTTCCCAAGAAAATTAAAAATTGGCAAAGCTCAAGCAATGAATTTTTCTTTGAATACGACGGGAAAGAAATAATCTATATCAATTCTGGATATAAAAACAAAGGAGAAGCAGGAAAATGGACAATGAGGGAAACTAATGGCGATGAGATTTACAAGAAATTAAGTTCCTACTGGGACAAAAGAAAATATGATGAAAATTCTTTAAACGGCTCTAAGTCAGGTCGCGCTTCAAAAGTTTATTCTGACGGGAAAGCATTGATTTTGTTGTATAATGTTAAGGAGAAAAACTTTGAGAAGTACTTGGAATTGGTAAAAAGTTTTAAATATATCGATTAATGCAAATAACAACTTTACCAATACATTTTGAAGACTACAGTGGCTTTGAATTCGGGTAATGTATCAGATTAGGTGTTTTTACAAAATAGCCACCTAACTGCCTGATAAAGAATGTCAGTTTAAAGTTTACAAATTAAAAAAGAGGCGACTAATTGGTCGCCTCTTTTATTTTCAAGGCTTTTAAAGTCTTAGAATACTTTTGAAGTATCTTAGTGTATCAAAATGGGCGATAAAACAGACATATATCTAATTTTAGCAGAATAGGAAATTGAGTATCTTTATGCCGCAGATGGAAGGAAGGTGCGCAAGGATGCCCCCTATGCCTCGGGAAGCGTGGCGGGAGGCGTCGGCATCATGTCGATGGACTATCTGGGCTGGGTTCCAGTACCAGGGGACGGCGCTGAAGTTCTTTCCGACTGCGGAAGGCTATGTGCAGGCCACGGCCCTCAAGGTGGGCTTTGCCTACAGCTACGTATATAACTATATGGATCATCTGGGGAACATCCGCCTGAGCTATGCGCAGGATCCGGAAAACCCGAACGCTCTTAAGATTATTGAGGAAAGCCACTACTACCCGTTCGGGCTCAAGCATGCGAATTATAACTCGGACCAGCTCGCCTTTAAGGAGAAGGATCCTGGACCGGGGCTTATGCTGATGGCTGCCGCTGTCGATCCCGTGCCGCAGTTTGTGTATAATTATAAGTACAACGGCAAGGAGTTTCAGGATGCCTAAAAAATTTAATAGAAAAATGAAGAAATTATTATTTATCATTGCGTTACTCAGTATTTCAATATGCAGTGCTTATTCTCAGAATAAAACGATTAAAGGAAGAGTGATTTCTGAGTTTTTTGAAACGATGCCAGGAGTGTCAATTATGATAAATGATTCGATCGATATTGGTAAAACAGATCTAAATGGTTATTTCCAAATAGATATTCCTATTTCTGTGAAAAAAATATTTTTCGGGTCTGTTGGATTGGATCCGACAAGTATAGAGCTTTTAAATAAATGTGATGAAGTTGAGGTTGTAATAATGTTAAGCGACACCTATGATTTTATGACTCTCAAGAAGGTAGACCGACTTCGAATGAAAAGATTCAAAAAGCTACCAAAACTACATAAAGAAGCATTTGAGAAAGGCATATTTAAAACAGAAAAAGCTTGTTATTCGCAAGAGTTTATACCCTATTGTAAGAAAAATTAAATATGAGGTAATGCCTAAGAAGTATTGACGCCGGTAATGTATTCAATTGTGTAAATTAGTAATTAATTTTTAAAGAAAAGAGGATTAGATTACAGCAAAGAACCATTATCGGATTATATTCTAAACGATATAAAAAGAACTCATCCTAAAGATTGGCAAGAATATTCAAAAAAGTATTAGCAAACTACAATTTATAACAATCATTAAAATGAAGAAATATTTTGTAATTTGTGTTGGCTTGACGGTTTTTTCTTCGTGCAATTCTTGGAAATCAACAATAAAATCAGATGGAGGATATGAAATTGCAATCACAAATGCGATTATTGATTTCAGTCATAAAAGTTCTTTAGCCAAAAATGACAGCACTTTTATTGTTGATATTAAAGAAATAAATGATGAAATAATTTGTATTGGCTTATTAAGCAGCGTCGGTAAATTTATCATAACAAAAGACGGGAAGAGGAGTCGATTACCCAATAGATATTTAGAATATGAAAAAAAGCTGTTTTATTGGAATGACAAGAATTTTGAGTCAAATGAACAGATTATTTACAAGCTCAATGATTATAATTTAATAGATTCTGTTGAAACTGTTGCTCATGCCGAATTTATTATTGATGATGCAAAAAAAGGGGCTAAATATTATTTCTGCAAAAGAAATCTGAAGAACTATAAAAAAGTAACTACAAATAAAGGAATGGGAGATTATAAAGTCCCAAAATTAAATTGTGATTAAACCAAGAGTTATAAAATAATTATATGAAAAAAGCACTTATTTTAATCGCCAGCACATTTATAGGATTACAATTGCCTCAAATAATTACCTTGAAAGAATATTATGATGGCAAAGGAGTAATATTTGACAAAAATTATAAATATCCATTTATAGAATCTGATTATAAAGAGCCTTTTACTCCTACTCTAAAACAAATTAAACAAGCAGAAGATTTGTTTTTTTCAAGCTATTATGAATATAGAACAAAAGTATTGGATAGTTTTAAATCAAACCATAAACTAGATACAAAGCTGAAAGAACCTAAAAAGGTCAAAAATAAATTCTTTAAGTACTATAGACAATATGCTGGATATACAAATAGTTCAAACGACAGTATTATTTATATAGGGTTATTCAATTTTTCTAATCAGAAAAAAGCCAATGACTATTTTGAGGGATGGGATAAAATTTTATGTTTAGGCAGTGGTAAGTTTTATCAAGACAATCAAGAATTCTACATTATGAATCTTACTCAAAAGAAAATTGTATTTAAATAATCGGTAATTTATTAGGGTTAAGATAATTTGTTTTAAACACGGATTACAATCCGAACCATTGAAAACATATCATGAGAGTACCATATAAACATGTATTATTACTGCTAGCAATAAATTTATCACTAACTATAAATTCTTGCAAGTCTAGACTGGAGGGCAATACTGACATTTACCCGCAAGCCGTGAATCTGATTATCAATAACAGTAAAGACCTCCCCTTAAAAAAAGAAGTTATTTTTATTTCTGATGAAACTATCCCTTTTAATTTAGAAACACTATCTCTTGGAATGGTTCAAAAAAAACACATTACTGATTACGATGAGATGAAAAAACACAGCGAGGATGAATTAAAAAAGATTGATCAGGTTAGGGATTCATTATCTCAAAAGAGCAAACTTTATAACTTAAATTTTAAACGAAATCAAAAGAATGCAGTGAGTCCAAAACACAATAGGCTAAGCAACAAAACCAAATATGTATGCTTTTTTTCATTACAACAAGAAGATTTCTTGTATTGTGAATTACGAAAATTTGATAATACTATTAATTCTGATATGCTTTCTTCAGAGGAATTATCTTATGGGACTTCATATAGTTATTTATTTAAAATTAGCAACAATAACCCTATTGTTTTGGTCGCAAATGGGAAATCGTATTTAAATTAGACAGAAGACATTTAAAACAATTTCAAATAAAACAACAGACATCATATTCCTTGTTTTAAATTATAACAACCCCTTCTCTTCCCGCTCATAAAAAGCATCCACAGACAAATTAGGCAATGTTGATGCCATAACGGCCAATTGATCGCAACGTTCGTTTTGCGGATGGTTGTTGTGCCCTTTTATCCATTTGAAATCGATCTGGTGCTTTCTGTGGATCTTGAGATAGCGCATCCAAAGGTCGGGATTCTTTTTATCCTTAAAACCCTTCTTTTCCCAGCCAAAGACCCAGCCTTTAGTGACGGAATCTACTACGTATTTTGAATCAGAAATGACCAAGACTTTGGTATTTGTAAACTTGAGCTTTTCTAACCCTACGATAACCGCTAAAAGCTCCATTCGGTTGTTGGTGGTATGGCGAAAACCTTCGTAGAATTCTTTTTTATAGGGCTTGCCTACCCACTCCATCACTACGCCATAGCCGCCGGGACCTGGATTTCCTTTGGCAGCGCCGTCGGTATAGATGTGTACTTCGTGGGACATTATTGATTCCTTAATATTATGCTTTCTACTAAAGTTTTGAATAATTCTGAATTATCTTCCTTACCTAATTGTTCAATAAAATTTATTGATATATAATATCCTTTTCTTAGGATATAATAACTATCACTATTGATTTTATATTCATTATTGGCGTTTTTCAATTTAAAATTGACTGAAAATGAAATAGCGTCATTTTTTGAAATTTTAACGACTGAAGGTTTCTTAGCAAAAGTAAAATCATCAAGTACTTTTTCAGCTTCAACATTTGACATTTCTACAGATTTCAACAGGTCTTCAATGTTTTTAGCGTTTGTATTCAAAACTCTAATTTTTATCGTAGGGATTATTCCAGCATATTTTTTAGGATTGTATTTTGTGTAAGTCACTAAATTCAAACCTCCTCTATCACTTACGATTAGTTCATTCAATTGTTTAGTATTGAAATCGAATTTTTTGATGTTTTCCAACACTTCCTTTTCTTCTGATATTGTCCAGCCTTTAGGGACTTGAATTGAAAAGCCTATGTTTTCAACTTCAAATCTATCTTGTCCAAAAACGGAAAAAATGGGAAGCAGCAAAAGAAACAATAATGATTTCATAATTAATTTAGTTTTTTTTCAATAACTTCAGGAAAATAGATATGCTCCAATTCCTGCACTTTTAACGCTATTTCTTCAGGAGTCGTGCAACTGCTTACTTCAACTTCCGCTTGAAAAATCATAGCGCCTTCGTCATAGTTTTCGTTTACGTAATGGATGCTGATACCGGAGTGCGTTTCTTTATTCTCTAAAATGGCTTTATGCACATTCATGCCATACATTCCTTTTCCGCCATATTTTGGAAGCAGGGCCGGATGGATATTGATAATCTTGTTAGGGTATTTTGCTATAATATCGCTTGGAAATTTCCATAAAAAACCAGCCAGCACGATCAAATCGGGCTCTAAATCGGCAATAATCTCCAGTACTTTTCCTGTATTGAGCTCTTCTTTTGTAAAAATATGAGTCGGAACCTGAAGATATGCTGCTTTTTCTAGGACTTTGGCATTTGGGTTGTTTGAAAAAACCGCAACTGTCTCGGCGGTCTTTTTCTCCTGAAAATATCGGATGATGTTTTCAGCGTTGGAACCCGAACCCGAAGCAAACAGGATGATTTTTTTCATTGGGACGTCGTTAATTATGGCACAAAAAAAAGAATAATAAATGATATTAAATACATTTTAGGGGGCTTTGTGAAATATTTTTTTTAAATTAGTACTCACATTTATCAACTAAAACGTTGTTTTAAAATAAAGTTTTTTATTTTTGCCAACAATTAAATTCAAAAATTAAAAGATTATGTCAGACATTGCATCAAGAGTTAAAGCGATTATCGTAGACAAATTAGGCGTTGACGAAAACGAAGTTGTAACAGAAGCTAGCTTCACAAATGATTTAGGAGCTGATTCATTAGACACTGTTGAGCTTATTATGGAATTCGAAAAAGAATTTGATATCCAAATTCCAGACGACCAAGCGGAAAACATTGCTACTGTAGGTCAAGCAATTTCTTACATAGAAGAAGCAAAAAAATAATAACAATTAACATCCCGTGCATTCCTAGAGTTCACGGGAGTTATTATTTTTACAAAAGATTCAATCCTTGATTGCTTTCAATCATTAAGATATTATGCAATACCCCTGTCTCTTTTTTATGACTAAGAAGAAAGCATGGGTATTTTTTATATAAATTTATAACTATAAAATTGTAAGTATGAAATTAAGAAGAGTTGTAGTAACTGGTTTAGGTGCCTTGACACCCATTGGAAATAACGTCCAAGAATATTGGGACGGACTGATCAATGGCGTCAGCGGTGCTGCTCCTATAACTTATTTTGATACCACTCATTTCAAAACTAAATTTGCATGCGAGCTGAAAAACTTTAATGCAGAAGATTTTATAGACCGCAAGGAAGCTCGTAAAATGGACCGTTATGCGCAATATGCTATCGTGTCGTCTGACGAGGCTGTAAAAGATGCCAAATTTGATCTTGACAAACTAGACAAAGACAGAGTTGGGGTAATCTGGGGTTCCGGAATCGGAGGTCTTGAAACGTTCCAGCAGGAAGTAATGGACTTTACGAGAGGAAGCGGCGTACCAAAATTCAACCCTTTCTTTATACCAAAAATGATTGCTGATATCGCTGGTGGCCATATTTCTATAAAATACGGCTTTAGAGGACCGAACTTCACGACAGTTTCTGCGTGTGCGTCTTCTACCAATGCGCTTATCGACGCTTTCAATTATATCCGACTTAATCATGCCGACGTAATGGTTACTGGTGGTTCTGAAGCTGCTGTGACAATTGCCGGAATGGGCGGATTTAATGCCATGCATGCACTTTCTACAAGAAATGATGATCCAAAAACGGCTTCAAGACCGATGGACAAAGACCGTGAAGGTTTTGTTCTTGGCGAAGGCGCGGGTGCTTTGATTCTTGAAGAGTATGAGCACGCTATTGCCCGTGGCGCAACTATTTATTGCGAAATTGGCGGCGGCGGTATGTCTGCTGACGCGCATCATATCACGGCACCACATCCGGAAGGATTAGGCGCTAAAAACGTAATGTTGAACTGCTTGAGAGATGCTGGCTTGAGACCAGAAGATGTAGACGGCGTGAACATGCACGGTACTTCTACTCCACTTGGCGATATTGCAGAATCAAAAGCAATCCAGCATGTATTTGGAGAACATGCATATAAGCTGAACCTGAATTCGACCAAATCAATGACAGGACATTTGCTAGGTGCTGCTGGAGCGATTGAAACAATTGCTTCGATCTTATCTATCAAATACGGTATAGTTCCTCCTACGATCAACCACTTTACGGATGACGAAAACATTGATCCAAAACTAAACTTTACCTTTAACAAAGCTCAAAAAAGAGACATGAACGTTGTCATGAGTAATACTTTTGGCTTTGGCGGACACAACGCTTGCGTTTTGGTGAAAAAACTAGACTTATAATATTCGAATGAGTATCATTAGAAAAATATTTACAAATTCCCGTTCTCAAGAAGACGGGATTTTTTTTACTGATATCCAAAAAATACTAGGATTCAAGCCTAACAATCTTGAATGCTATCGAAGGGCTTTTACACACCGCTCTTCTAACAAGCTCGATTCTGACGGAAACCAGATCAATTACGAACGCCTTGAATTTTTAGGCGATGCCATGCTGAGCTCTGTCATCGCAGCGCATCTGTTCAACCAGGTTCCTTCGGGAGATGAAGGCTATCTGACTAAAATGCGCTCTAAAATAGTGAGTCGCGAACACTTGAACGAATTAGGCCGCGACCTCAACCTAATCCGCTTTATCGAAAGCAAGGTTCCTGCACAGCATTTTGGGGAAAACATACATGGAAATATCTTTGAAGCACTTGTAGGGGCTATTTATTTGGACAAGGGGTATATGTATTGCGAAAAGTTTATCAAAAAAAGAGTTATCCTACCTTACGTAGATATTGCCAAACTGGAAGGCAAAGTCATCAGCTACAAAAGCTTGCTGATCGAATGGTGCCAGAAAGAAAAAAGGACTTTTCATTATGATGTTTTTGAAGACAACGGCATCGACGGACAGCGTTTCTTTGGCGTCAAGCTGAGCATTGACCAGAAAGTAGTTGCTAAAGCGAGAGCTACTTCTAAAAAGAAGGCAGAGGAAAAAGCTTCTCAAAGAGCGTATTTTGCTTTTCAAGAAAAAATCAATACTAAATAATTGTAAATATCTTAAAACTATATCGTTTTCGTTGATAAATTAACGTTAACCTAATTGTTTTTTATATAATTCCTCATTAAATATAGTTATATTTACGACTTATTTAATTTCAATATGGGCATCCATAAGTTGCATCTTGACGAATTTGATGAAGTTGACTATGAGCTGATTGCTATTCATACTTCATTAGAAGATTTCAGATTGGCTTTCTTCATCAATCAGCAATTACCTATTATCTTGAGCCGAAGCAGTGACGAGATTGGCGTAAAAACCAAAGAAGGAGAAGCTATGTTCACGAAATTTGGGTATGATGATGTTGCCAAAGACATCCAATGGAGCTTGGTTCAAAACAAAAACGAAATCATCACTCACAAAAAGAGCAACAAACAGGATCTTTTTTTGGATGAAAATGTGGAGATAACCACTAAAGTCTATCTTCTTCCGGAACTCAAAAAAGTAGATTATTTTTTAAAAATCGAAAACAACTGCAGCACATTTGAAATCGAAGATATACTGCAAAAACTAAACAAAATAGAATGGATTACGACCGTATATGAGGTGTTTCCAGACAAAATAAAATCTAAAAACAATTTAATTTTCTAATAATGTCGACAAGAAAAAAAACAAAGATCGTAGCTACATTAGGCCCCGCATGCAGCACCAAAGAGGTCCTGAAAGACATGGTTGATGCCGGAGTAAATGTATTTAGGATTAACTTTTCCCATGCAGATTATACCGATGTAAAAGCCCGAATAGATATGATCCGCGAACTGAATGATGAATTTGGATACAATACCGCAATTCTGGCAGATCTTCAAGGACCGAAACTTCGTGTTGGCGTCATGAAAGAAGACGTCATTGTAAGCAAAGGCGATATCATTACGTTCCAGACGGCCGAAGATGTTCCTGGAACAGCCGAAAGAGTCTATATGAACTACAAGCAGTTTCCTGCAGATGTAAAGTCAGGAGAAAAAATCCTTCTTGACGATGGAAAATTAATGTTTGAAGCCATTGAAACTAACGGAACGACAGAAGTAGTTTGTAGAGTCGTTCAAGGCGGTCCGTTGAAATCTAAAAAAGGAGTCAACCTCCCAAACACAAAAGTTTCGTTGCCAGCCTTGACGCCAAAAGACATCAAAGATGCTCTTTTTGCTATCGAAAATCAGGTGGATTGGATTGCGCTTTCTTTCGTAAGAACTTCGGAAGATCTTCAAGAGCTTCAAGACTTGATTTCTAAGAATTCTGCTCATAAGATTCCAATCATTGCCAAAATCGAAAAACCAGAAGGCGTTGAAAATATAGACAAAATCGTAGCTTTCTGCGATGGATTGATGGTAGCTCGTGGTGACCTTGGGGTTGAGATTCCAGCACAAGAAGTTCCGTTGATTCAAAAGAAATTGGTACAGCGCGCTAAAACGGCCCGTATTCCTGTAATTATCGCTACACAGATGATGGAAACGATGATTACGAGCCTGACGCCTACACGTGCCGAAGTAAACGACGTCGCCAACTCTGTTATGGATGGAGCTGATGCAGTTATGCTTTCGGGAGAAACTTCTGTCGGGAACTATCCTGTACAGGTTATTGAAAAAATGACGCAGATTATTGAAGCCGTGGAAGATTCTCCGCTGATTCAAGTACCGCAAAATACGCCACAAATCAGAACGAAACGTTTTATTACGAAATCCATCTGCCACCACGCGGCTTTGATGGCCAACGTAATCAAGGCGAAAGCCATTTGTACGTTGACGAATAGCGGCTATACGGCTTTCCAGATTTCGGCTTGGAGACCGCAGTCGCATATTTTGGTTTTTACCTCCAACAAAAGAATCCTTACGCAGTTGAACCTTTTATGGGGAGTGAATTCGTTCTACTACGATAAATTCGTGAGCACGGACGATACTGTTACCGATGTCAACGAAATGGCAAGAGAAAAAGGATATGTAGACAAAGGTGATTTCTTGATCAATTTGGCCGCTATGCCGGTTGCTGATAAAGGAATGGTAAACACCTTGAGGGTTTCTGAAATAGAATAGCCAAAAACAAATTACAACCCAATCCGTTAGCTTCTAACGGATTTTTTTATTCTCTTATTCCAAGGAAAATAGAAAAGAAAAAATTATATTTGGCTGAATTAAAACAAACGATTATGAATTTCAAATCAAATAATCCATTTTTAGGCAACAAGAATTTCAGCAAGCCTGCTGTTCATTCCTATAACCAAGACGAAAACACAACCTTGATTGATTATGGTCAAGAAATGACCATTTCTGGAACCATCAACAAAAGCTTTTTTATGCTTTTGCTGCTCACCGCAACCGCTTCTCTTACTTGGTGGCTTGCCTTTAACGGCACGAATCCGCTTCCTTTGGCAATCGCCGGAGCTGTCATCGGGCTTGTTTTGGTATTGGTTTCTTCATTCAGACCGCAATATTCTTCTTATCTGGCTCCTGCTTATGCTTTGTTTGAAGGATTGTTCGTTGGAGGGATCTCTGCCGTTTTTGAAGCTATGTATCCAGGAATTGTAATCCAAGCTGTGGGCGCTACGTTTGTAACCTTCCTAATCTGCTTTGGATTGTATAAATATCAAATAGTAAAAGTAAACGAGCAATTTAAATCTGTAGTTATAGCCGCAACATTGGCTGTGGCTACGTATTACCTAATTTCATGGTTGCTTTCTATGTTTACGAGCTTCGTGCCTGTACATCATGGAAATTCTTTGATGAGTATCGCAATCAGTGTTGTAGTGATTATTATTGCTGCCCTGAACTTATTCCTTGATTTCGATTTGATCGAAAAAGGCGTAAGAAATCGCCAGCCAAAATATATGGAGTGGTTTGGCGCCATGGGATTGATGATTACCTTAGTTTGGCTGTATATTGAATTCTTGAGACTGCTTTCTAAGCTTTCTAGTAGAAACTAGCCTAAAAACTTTCTATAACTAAAAAGGGTTGACTTTCGTCAACCCTTTTTTCGTGCTTACTTTTGCAGGCAGCCACTAATCTGCCCACTTAAAGTTTAAAGCCCACTTACCCCCATTATATAATTCAATGAGTTGCAAAGCTATTCGAACGACCCAAATGCCACAAGGGGAAATTTCCCCTTTTTTAGGGGGATAATGACTGAAATAATTATAGAAGTGAAAGTATAAGCTGCTATTAAGCCGCTTTTTCAAAAGCAATGAAATTTACGACCTGCTTTTTGCTGTTAAAAATCGGGAATGCTTTGATATGGCAGGAGTAAGTTTCTCCGTTTTTTTTATAATTGATAATCGTCTTTTCAAAAGGCTTTTGGAAATCAATCGCCTCCCGAATCTGCTTTAAGTCTTTTTTAGACGTCTTGCTTCCTTGGAACATTTTGGGCGTTTTCCCAACAATTTCTTCCGAAGTATAGCCTGTCATCTTGAGGGTATTTTCTGAGGTAAAAACAATTTTTAAGCTATTGTCCGTCACAACGATTACATGATCTTGCTGCAGTTCTTCTTCAAAATTCCAGTTGAATTTCCAACGATTTGCTTTCGAAAGTTCTTTCAGTTTGGATAAGTCAGAAAGAGCAAGCTTGAGATTGTCAAGGTATTCGCCAAAAAAATCCCACGAATATAAAGGCACGGGCATACTGTCCAGCGTGCTGGAATGCTTTTCTATTGCATTTTCATATTCTGTGAGGTTTGACACTTTAAATAATTTAAGCAAAGATAAATTTATAGAATAGAGTTTTTCAAATCTGCCTAAAGTTTAACTATTGTTGAAGGTATCAGAAATCAAATTTCAGCTGGACGACTACCGTCTTTTTTACTTCTGTATTGAGGTTCCCTAGCGAAATCCCAAGCAATCGGACAGAGTCTTTCATCTTTTCCTGATACAGCAGTTCTTTGGCCACATCTAGGATAAGGCTTTTGTCCGAAATAAAATAAGGCATCGTCTTGCTTCTGGTTTGGAGCGAGAAATCGCTGTATTTTATCTTTAGGGTGACTGTTTTTCCTGCAATATCATATTTCTTTACCCTGCGCTCTAAAGTTGCCGCAATAGACTCCAGCCGTTCGACCATAAATATTTCAGAAGTCAGGTTTTCATTAAAGGTATGCTCTGCTCCTACAGACTTGGCTATTCTTTCTGATTTTACGGCACTATTGTGAATGCCGCGGACAACCGCATAATAAAAAGTTCCCGATTTCCCGAAGTGCTTGGCCAAAAATTCTTCTGATTTTTCTTTTAGGTCTTTGCCAGTAAAGATGCCCAGCTGGTACATTTTTTCTGT
This sequence comes from Flavobacterium gossypii, assembly GCF_014138495.1. NCBI lineage: Bacteria > Pseudomonadati > Bacteroidota > Flavobacteriia > Flavobacteriales > Flavobacteriaceae > Flavobacterium > Flavobacterium gossypii. Next base: position 1,411,968 of record NZ_JACJIS010000001.1, read on the forward strand.
GGTGACCTTTCCTACACCGTAGAATTTACGAATCGGGAGTTCTTCCAGAAAAGAAAGGACTTCATCTGGATTGACTGTCTTTTGTCCGTTGGGCTTGTTGAAATCGGAGGCTACTTTTGCAATAAATTTGTTTATGGAAATACCTGCAGATGCCGTTAGCCCGATTTCTTCAAAGATTCTTTTTCGGATTTCCTGCGCAATCAGCGTAGCGCTTGGATTGCCTTTTTTGTTTACCGTGACGTCGAGATAGGCTTCGTCAAGCGAAAGCGGCTCGACCAAATCGGTATACTCATAAAAAATCTGACGGATCTTATCTGAAATCTCCTTATAGCGTTCAAAGCGTGGCCGTACAAAAATCAGGTCGGGACAGTTTTTCTTCGCAAGATAGCCACTAATGGCACTACGAACGCCAAATTTCCGTGCTTCATAGCTTGCCGCTGCCACGACGCCTCGGGTTCCGCCTCCGCCAACAGCAATCGGCTTTCCTCTTAATTCAGGATTGTCCATTTGTTCCACAGAAGCATAGAATGCATCCATATCTACATGTATGATTTTCCGGTTCTGAATTTGTTCCTGTTCCTGCATAACCTACAAGAAAAAAGTAGTTCTTGATCTACATCCGCTAATTTAAAGCTTATTTAATTGCCTTTCCTTCTTATTTCTTAGTCTCTGAAGCCAGATATACTTCTTCTGTTGGTGATTTCGATCTCCTTTCTGAAGGAAAGAAGAAACTCATCGGCTTGCTCTTGAAATGTTTCCAGATGGACGAGATAATAAATCGTATTTCTAACAGTGGAATATCCCTAGAACGGAAGGCCAATCCCAGCGATAGGGCAAAACTTACCAAGAAATTGACTAGGCCAATAACGCCAATTCCGATAATTCCCCATGCTATTAACGACAAAGTTACCATAAAATCTGCTCCGTACAGCCCTAAGGCCAAATTGCCGCTGGCGAAGGTAATATGCCTAACATCTAGATTTAGTCCAAAAAACAAGCCTATTGAGGCTGTAGAGCCCATGAAAACCCCAAACCAAAGATTGGAGATGACACCTGCCCATTTTTTCTCATAAAGATCTGCTAGTTTTTTGGTCTTGTTCCTGCCGAAAGTCATCTTCAAGACTGGATGCTCTTGTATCCTATAATACACTTGGTGATGTTTGTCTCTGTTGGCTATGCTTCCAGAGATAATTCCGGAAAGGAAAAGAAAAATTCCTGCAATTGCCGCATGGAAAATGGCCATGGAATGAACCGGACTCAAATCTGTAAGCAATTTTGTCCATTTAGAAGCAGCGATATTGTATCCGAAGGCATAATCAATGAGCCAGATTCCCAACAAGGAAATTGGAAAAGCCATGATTACGTTTCCTACAAAAGCAATAAACTGTGACCTAAAAACTCGGGCAAAAAGCACAGCAAACGCCTGGTGTTTTTCGGATGGATTGCCTTGTTTTTTCATACCCTGTTCTAAAGCGCGAATCAAAGCCGAAGCTGTCATTGCTGGCTGTTTTGTTGCCAAAGTAAAACCGCATAGGTAAATCGCGATAAATCCGAGCGAATAATTCATGCTGTATAAAAAAGCATGACCGAAATCGCTCGTCTCAACTTTTCCGAGCAGTACTTTTATAATGCAAAGAATTCCGACAATAAGCCCTCCTCCTAAAGCCGCGCGAAACATCTTGAAATATTCCTGCCTGGTTTCTGTAATGTATTTTTCTCCTGTTTTTGCGGTATGCTGTGTCACTTCATACGACAAAAGCTGCGTGCTTTCGCTTACGAGTCCTCGGATATCATTCTTATAGCAATTGTATTTTATGAGCTTGAGCGCTAGTTGGATTCCGTTATTCGTTTTGTTTTCTTCCCGATCGACAACCAAAAGCGGAATCAATACTTTCAATCGGTGGAGCTGTTGGCGAATGCGAAGCAGGTTTTGGTTAACTCGTAATGAAATTCCATATTTTGAAGAATTAGCAAAGGCTTTTTCGACAAAATCATCGCATTGCTTGTGCAGTATCAGCAATTGTTTGTAATAAAGATCGGAAGACGTAATAAAATGTTTGTTTTTTGGATCTCGAAGAATGTCATCAATCTGATGGAGTTCTTTTTCAAAAGCAGCAAAAGGACTTTCCAAACTATCGTATTCGGGAACCATTTTTATGACATCGGTTTCCATCGCACGTCCACTGATACGCTGCGTGATAATGTTCATAGAAAGCAACATTTCTGACAGTACCGAATCTTCTTCAATCGTATCATAAATCGGCTTGAACAGCAACAAATCATGAAGTTTTTCAATCTGCGAAATAGAAATTTTATTTACCCAGATCGTATCGGTATTCATATAAAATACCTGATTGAGTACATATTCTAAGGAATTTTTGTTTGGCTGGTAGGGTAATAATTTAGAAAAGATTCTCTTTCTAACTTCAAAAATAAAATCGACATCGCGCAGGATTCCTGCGTCAGAAAGAAATTTGTTGAATTTTTTATTGTGAAGCAGTTTTTTCAGATAGTACGAAAACTGCAGTCTAATGAAGTCGTTTTTATGAAGAAAATCTAACAATTCTTGTATGTCGACAGTTTTCACTGTCTTTGGTTTTTTCGGCCGTATGATACTGACTAACTGCACTAATAGTTCGATTTCATCATTCGCCTGCGTCCATAACTGGCTTTCGTCAAAATAGTGCGTCAAAAAAGAGGTGATGGAAATTTTCGGCTTGGATTTTCTGTTTTTCATGGAGTTTTAACTTAAGCTTATATTGTAAAAATACGAATAGAAGGGCATTTATCAGTAACTTCGTCTATAAAAACACATCTTATGCTCGAAATAGAAAGAAAATTCCTTGTCAAATCTGATGATTTCAAGGCTGTTGCTTTCGCCAAAAACCAGATTGCACAAGGCTACCTCAACAGCCATCCTGAAAGAACCGTACGCATCCGAATCAAAGGAGAAAGCGGCTTTCTGACCATAAAAGGAAAAGGCAATGAAAGTGGGGTTTCGCGTCTTGAATGGGAAACTGAAATTCCGCTAACAGAAGCCAAAAGCCTCATCAAGCTTTGTGAAAATGGCGTTATCGATAAAATACGTTATGAAGTAAAAGCAGGAAATCATATTTTTGAGGTAGATGAATTTTTTGGCGACAATGAAGGATTGGTCGTTGCTGAAATCGAGCTCCAATCGGAAGACGAAGCTTTTGAGAAACCCGAATGGCTAGGTCAAGAAGTTACCAACGATGAACGCTATTACAATGCTTTTTTAAGCAATCATCCGTATACGACTTGGAAAAAATAACTCCAGATTATAATTGCATTATTTATAGAATGAAAAAATACTTTATCGCATTTTTATTGCTGTTGGCAGCTTACGCTATGGTTGCCCAAAAAATGACAACGCTGACGTATTTCCAGAATGATACGTTAAAGCTCGACTTGGATTTGTTTCTTCCCGAAAAAGCTTCCAGTGAAAAGCTTCCTTTGCTTTTGTATGTGCATGGCGGCGGATTTTCGGGAGGCGAAAGGCAGTCGGGTTATGACCTCTGTCGCTATTTGGCTAAAAATGGTTACGCAAGCGCAACTATAACGTACACTTTATATGCGAAAGGCAAGAAATTCAGCTGTGACGGTATTCTTTCAGAAAAAATAAAAGCTTTTCAATATGCGGTGAACGATTTGTGGCTGGCCACTTCGTTTTTTATAAAAAACAGCGCCAAATATACTATTGATACTTCAAAGATTTTTATTGCTGGTTCTAGCGCTGGAGCCGAAACCGTGCTTCATGCCGCTTTTTGGGATTTCAAGACAATGAATCTTTACAACAATTCGTTGCCGGAGAATTTTAGATATGCGGGCCTTGTTTCGGGAGCAGGCGCTATCATGGACCTGAATCTTATTACGCAGAAAAATACAATCCCGATGTTCTTTTTTCACGGAAATGGCGATTCGACCGTACCTTATGGAACAGCGCCACATCATTATTGCAAGACAAATGCTTCGGGCTGGCTGATGCTTTTTGGGTCTTATTCGATTTATAACCGTTTGTTAGAGATGGATGGTTCGGTATCGCTTTATACTTTTTGCGGCGGCGGCCATGAATACAGCGGCTACTTGTTTGAAAAGGAACAGCATCATATCTTGAATTTCTTAAATGATGTCTCAAAAGGGAAGAAATTTCAAAATCATGAAATCATTGCTACGGGAAAGAAAAACGACAAATCGGCTGCCTATACATTTTGCGACTGATATTATTCTGGCTTGTATTGTTCGATCAATTCTAGTCTTTTCACAATTGATTTCTTCTCTAATATCGTTCCGGGTGACAGTACCGCATTGGCTCCAATCCGAGAATCGTCACCAATTAATGAGCCGAACTTATCTGATTTTGTGTCGATGACATGTTCTTTATAGAGCACAGAAATATTTTTGACCTCCCTTTCGTTATAGTGATTGGCCGCAATAGAACCGGCTTCAAAATTGACATTCCTACCTACAATGCTATTTCCGACATAATTGAAATGCGCAATAGCAGTTCCAGAACAGATAATACTGTTTTTGATTTCACATCCCGGACCAATCTTAACCGATTTATCAAGATAGGCGCCTTCTCTGAAATAGGCATTGGCTCCAACAAAACAATTTTCTCCAACTATGGTCGGCTGTTTTAAAATGGCTCCGCTTTCGATTACGGCTGTCTTATGGATGGCAATTCCGTCTTGTATTTTATAGTCGTCCCCCAATCCAGAAATAATCTTATATAGAATTTCTTTGAGGTTGTTGGTTATTTCCCACGGAAGCATTTCTGTATGGTTTGGGAAGTTTTGCGTAAAATTGTCTATAAAATCATGTATCGAAATCATTGTCATTGGTATTTAAATCTTGCTTTCTTTGTGCTTTACTATATGCCAAAAACTAATCTTGCGTCTTGTTCTAAATCCGAGTTTTTCATAAAGCTTTATGGCGCCTTCGTTATTTTCGACTACATGCAGGTAAGGCGTCTTATTTTGAGCAAAGATGGCGTTTGCGGCATGAGCGACCAATTGCTTGGCATAGCCTTTTCCCGTATGTTCTGGATGCGTAATTACAGCGCTGATCTCGACGAAATCTTTCATCTTCATGCGCTCTCCTGTTACGGCAACTAGCTGGTCGTTTTCGAAAATCCCAAAATAGTTCCCTAGTAAGGCTGTTTTCTTTTTGAAATAGCCCGGCTGAACCAAATTGACCAAATCATATAAGGCATCTATGTGTTCTTCTGTCAATTGAATGATAGTGTCTTTCGGCTCAACAGCAATTTTGCTATCAACAATCATTTGGGCGCATATTAATTCGTTCTTCAATACCAACTGGTCAGAAAGCACAGGCTTATCTCCTACTATAAAAAAACTATCGGCTAATAAGGAATAAGCATCGATATTGCCTGAGTTGTCTTCTTGGATTTGAAAACCTCCAAACGGACAATAATCTGGATGGTAAAATTTTATGTTTTTGTAATTCATTGCAAAATCCCGATGACTTTCGGATAAAGAATGCCAAACGGGATTGTCTAATTTTGTATCGTCTTGAAAATTCATAATCAATCTAGGATGTGGCTATCTGAAACAGGCGCACACTCACAAATATAGCGATTTCAAGGTTTTCTAAAGCAAGCTATACTTGCTTATTTTTTGCCAAAATATAGTTATCTAGGCTATAGTTATAGCTGCCGATCGTACTCAAAAGAAAGGCTGCAGCGGCTCCCGTAAATACGGAATAGTCTAACGGCGGTTTTAATCCGAAGCTCAACGTCATTGCTATGGCAAAGCTGACAAGCAGGATACCCGAAAATAGTGAAGCCCATTTTAGCTTGTAACCGATAATTAATAATAAAGGCAGCAATATTTCTAAGGCTGTTGCGACATACGCCAGCAGTGTTCCAACTTCTGGGGAAGCAAAGGAATTGACCGAATTTGAATATTCAAGAAAATTGCTCCAATTTCCCCAGCTGACTGATTTGCTGCCGGGCGCACCCCATAGTCCAAAACGGTCTGCTACTGCTGACAGGAACGATACCGAAAGGGCCGTTCTTAAAAAAACCTGAGAGAAAGTTTTCATTTTCATAGCGATTTATTTTTAGCAAATTTCAAAAATATTCTCGTACGAAAACTTAAACTACATTAAGAAATGCAGGCTCAGTAATTTATGTAGCCTTATTCGTTTTTGACAGGGATAGAACGGTATACCGACGAACCTCCTACCTCATCAATATTTACATCTAATTCATCAGAAGTATTGATGCTTCTGATATTCACATCAATCGAGCCATCTGCATTGAGGGGAACTTGTGCGTAATTTTTAGATGGAATCATCGTATTGTTTGGTCCTGCTGCATAGGCTTTAGGAATGATCTCAATGTTTTGCAATGTCAGAATTGTCAAGCATAGCGCAATGATCGTTAAAACCAGTTTTGTATAAAAATCTGTCTTCATAATGTATTGTTTTTAAGATTGTTTCTTGAGGCGTACCAAAATCAATGCCACTAAAAACAAAAAACCACCGAATATCGAAATATCCGGTGGTTTTGAACAAAAACAAAATCAATCATAATTCCGCAAGCGGAACTATATTATTGCCATCCGCCTCCAAGGGCCCTGTATAATTGGATAATGGCATTGTATTGTTTGTATTTATTGTCAATTAAATTCAATTCGGTATTCAAGGCATTGTCTTTAGCCGTCAATACTTCTAGATAATTTACCAGACCGTAAGTCAATAATTCATCAGAATAGTCGGCTGCTTTTTTAAGGGCATCGACTTGCTTTTCACGAATCGTAATTTTTGCCGTTTCGTTATTGTATTGCGCCAAAGCATCAGAAACTTCTCTTCCTGCCGTAAGCAATGATTGCTCAAATTGCAGATAGGCTTTTTCTTGATTGGCCTTTGCCACTTCAAAACGAGTCTTGATTTGTCTTTGGTTAAAAATCGGCTGTGTCAATCCTGTAACTACATTCGCAAAAAAGGAGTTGGCACTGAACCATTGCTGCAAATCAATACTTTGAAAACCGCCGGTTGCCGTTACTTTGAATGTAGGATAGAAGTTGCTTCTGGCTACATTAGTCTGCTCAAAAGTAGAAATTAGGTTGTATTCTGCCGCAATAACGTCTGGTCGATTACGAAGCAATGTTGCTGGAACACCCAATGTAATTTCAGGCTGCATCGCTTGGTCTTCTAACGTGCTTCTTTCTATTTTTCTAGGCGATTCTCCTAAAAGAATACTCAAGGCATTCTCCAAAATAATTACATTGTTTTTTAAATCGGCTATGATTATTTCGGTAGCATATTTCTGTGCTTCTGTCTGCTTTACTCCGACCTCGTTTACATTTCCTGCATCTTTAAGGGCAAGAATAGTCTCGATGCTTTCGTTTCTGTTGATCAATGTCTGTTCTGCTACTTTGATTTGGGCATCCATAGAAAGCAACTGGTAATAAGTAGATGCGATATTAGCTATCAGCTGTGTCTTTACAGCTTGGTTGGCGGCTATTGTCTGAAGATACGCTGCATTCGCTGCACGCTTGTTACTTCTGATTTTCCCCCAGATATCGGCTTCCCAAGAAAGCGTTCCTGTCAACTGATATTGGTCGGTACTTCTGTCTTGCAAAAAGGAACCCAATTGGCTGTTTTTGGAAAGCTGCTGGTGTGTCCAATCAGCATTTCCTGAAAGTGTCGGGAAATAGCCTGCTTTTCCTTGTTTCATCGTTGCTTCTGCCGCTACAATATTCTGCATGGCAATTCGGATGTCCAAGTTATTCTGCAATCCTTTTTTGATATGGCCTTGCAGGATAGGATCTGTAAATACTTTGTCCCATGAAACATTGGCAAGCGAAGTAGAATCTGTAGAAACGACTTCTGTCCTGTAAAGGTCCTCTGTTTTCATCTCCGGCCTGTCGTATTTTTTCGCGACGAAGCAAGACTGCATCACAACTGCCGCTAGGACAAGTAGGCTTATTTTATATATCTTATTCTTCATATTCTTCGTTTAAAAGTATAACGTCAGACTCTTTTTCTTGAAATGGCTTGCCGGAAATTCTTTCCTGCAGTGACTGGAATATCACGAACAATACCGGAATTACGAATACTCCGAATATGGTTCCGATTAACATACCACCAACAGCACCCATACCAATAGATCGGTTACCTACAGCTCCAACTCCAGAAGCTAATGCCAATGGCAACAGACCGAAGATAAAAGCCAAGGAAGTCATCAAGATTGGTCGGAGACGTGCTTTTGCTCCTTCAATCGCAGACTGCATCAAGTCCATTCCGTGGCGTCGCCGTTGGATGGCAAATTCCACGATCAGGATGGCATTCTTCGCGAGTAGTCCGATAAGCATGATTAGCGCTACTTGGAAATAGATGTTATTTTCTAATCCGGCCAGCTTCACAAATCCGATTGCTCCGGCAATACCTACAGGCAAAGACAGCAATACAGACAATGGAACTAAGTAGCTTTCATACTGCGCACTCAACAGGAAGTAAACAAATATCAAGCTTAAAAGGAATACGCCTGCTGCTTGTGTCCCAGCCAAAATTTCCTCACGGGTCATACCCGAAAATTCATACGTATAGCTTTTTGGCAAATGTTGCGCCGCTACTTCTTGAATTGCCTTGATAGCATCTCCAGAACTGTAGCCCGGCTTCGCTTTTCCGTTTACGTTAACTGCCTTCAACATGTTGAATCTCGCTACAGCTTCCGGTCCATAAATTCTTTTGAAATCGATGAACTGGCTGATGGCAACTTGCTGGTTGTTGGCATTTCTTACGTAGATATTATTAATCGATTCTTCTGTCGCTCTGTCTGATGGTTTCGCTTGAATCATTACACGGTACTGTTTACCGAATTTATTGAAATCAGTCGTATACAATCCTCCATAATACCCTTGCATCGTATTGAAGATGTCTGAAATGGATACTCCAGCATCTTTAGCTCTTTCCACATTGATATCCATTTGGTATTGCGGGAAGCTTGGGTTGAAATTGGTCATCGCATATTGGATTTCCGGCCTTTTCATCAATTCGCCCAAGAATTCGTTGCTGACTTTGCTGACGGTTGCCCAATCATCATCGCCTTTATCTTGAATCTTGAATTCGAAACCGTCTGCTGTACCAAATCCTTGAACACTCGGAGGTGTAAAGAACAAAGCTCTAGCGTCTTTGAAATGGGCAGTTCTTCCGAAAAGCTCTCCAACTACAGCATCTACTTGCTGGTTGGCTTCTTTACGATAAGCCCAATCTTTCAATTTGATTACGGTAAAGGCATACGAACCTCCGTTTACGTTGTTCAGCAAGCTGAATCCGACAACGCTCATCCTTGCTTCTACGATATCCATAGAGGCCAAGATAGAATCTAATTCGTTTACTGCTTTTTGTGTTTTTTCTAATGTTGTTCCTGGAGGCAGTGTTAAATCGGCCATGATGATTCCCCTGTCTTCATTAGGAATAAATCCTGCAGGAGTCGTCTGGAACAAGAAATAAGTAATCCCTACAAAAACCAATAATGCTACTCCAGTTACCCATTTTTTTCGTACCAAGAATCTTAACGAGCCTGTATATTTGTCGTTCATCTTGTTGAACCCTGTATTGAAAGCTAAGAAAAATCGGTCTTTCAGGTTCTTTTTATGATGATCTGAATCTTTATGCGGTTTCAAGAACAGGGCACATAATGCCGGGCTCAATGTCAAGGCGTTTACTGCCGAAATCAAAATCGATATCGCCAGCGTAATCGCAAACTGCTGGTAGAATACTCCCGACGGTCCGCTTAGGAACGATACCGGAATAAATACCGCCGACATTACCAATGTAATCGAAACGATCGCTCCGGAGATTTCGCTCATCGCAGAAAGCGTAGCTTCTTTTCCAGATTTGGCTCCTTCGTCGAGTTTGGCGTGCACCGCCTCGACGACGACAATGGCATCATCGACGACAATACCGATCGCAAGGATCATCGCGAACAACGTAAGCATGTTAATCGAGAATCCGAAGAGCTGAAGGAAGAAGAACGTTCCGATGATTGCTACTGGTACAGCAATAGCAGGAATCAACGTAGAACGGAAATCTTGCAGGAAGAGGAATACCACGATAAATACCAAGATGAACGCTTCTACCAAAGTAGAGATTACTTTACTGATCGACGCATCAAGGAAGGTTTTAGTGTTGTATGGAATTACGTAATCTACTCCTTTTGGGAAGTCAGGTTTTGTTTCTTCCAAAATCGACATTACTTCGGTGATGATATCTTGCGCATTAGAACCTGAAGTCTGGAATACCCCAACGGCTACACCTTCTTGGCCCATCGCAATGTTTTTCGTACCGTAGTTGAAACCTCCTAGTTCTACGGTAGCAACGTCTTTCAGATGAAGGAAGTTACCATTTCCTGTAGATTTGATTACAATATTTTCATAATCTTCAATTTCGGAAAGCCTTCCTTTATATTTGATTACGTATTCATACACTCCTTCGGCATTTTCACCAAATTTACCTGGCGCGGCTTCCACATTTTGTTCTTGCAGTGCGGCTTGGATGTCTTTTGGCAATACGCCATACGTAGCCATTTTTTCTGGATCGATCCAGACTCTCATCGAGTAGTCTTTCGCTCCGAATACGTTTACCTGTCCGACTCCTTTTACACGTTGTAATTTTGGAACCAAATTGATTTTAGCGTAGTTCTGGATATAGGTCTCGTCAAAGTCTTTGTTTTTTGAATAAAGTGCAAAGAACATCAAGGCACTCGTCTGGCTTTTTAGGGTAGTAACCCCAGTCTGCACAACTGCCTGAGGCAATTTGCTTGTGGCACGAGAAACTCTGTTTTGAACGTTTACGGCTGCAATATCCGGATCCACTCCAAGCTCGAAATACACCGAAATTTTGGCAGAACCGTCATTGGCAGCAGAAGAAGTCATATAGGTCATTCCTTCTACACCGTTGATTTCTTCTTCGAGCGGTGTCACGACACTGTTCAATACCGTTTCCGCATTGGCTCCAGTGTATGTAGCGTTTACCTGAACCGTCGGCGGAGCGATTTCAGGATATTGTTCTATCGGCAGGGACATCAATCCCAAGATTCCCAAAATGGTAATCAGGATGGATATTACGGTCGAAAGAACTGGTCTTTCTATAAATGTCTTTAGCATTGAGAATTATTTTTTAGCTGGTGGTGTAGTTGTTTTTGCAGAATCTTTGGCAACAGCATTTCCGGCTGGAGCAGCAGCTTCTGGTTTTCCTTGCTGAGGTACGATTTCCATATCATCTTTTAGCTTAGAAGTTCCTTCGATTACGATTACCTCGCCTTCTTCAAGACCTCCTGTTACGATGAAATTCAATCCAGATGTACCGCTTGTTTGGACAATTTTTGATTTTACCTTGTTGTCTTTTCCAACTACGTAAAGCGTCTGTTTTCCTTGTACTTCGAATACAGCATTTTGCGGTACTAGAATTACATTTTTCTCATTAATCGGCAAACGAACGATTCCGCTGCTTCCGCTTCTCAAAATTCCTTCTGGATTTTTGAATTCAGCTCTGAACTGAGTCGTTCCTGTTTGTGGATTGACTAATCCGTTCATAGTTGCCAATTTTCCTTTTTGGTCGTATTCTGTATTGTCAACCAAAAGCAATGAAACTTCTGGAGCAGCTTTTAGCTTTTCGGCAGTTGTAGCTCCTTTAAACGTTTTGTTGAAAAACAAAAGTTGTTTTTCGTTCATAGAAAAATATGCACGGATAACTCGTGTATCCGAAACGGTAGTCAAAGGCATTTCGCTGCTAGAGCTTACCAAGCTTCCTTCTCTGAATGGAAGTCCGCCGATAACTCCATCAACAGGCGAAGTGATTGTTCCAAAACCAATGTTAGCCGCAATCGCTCCATAAGATGCTTTTGCCTGCGCCAATTTTGCTTTGGCAGTTTCTAATTGTACGTTGCTGATGATTTTTCTGTCAACCAAAGGCTTCAATCGGTCTACCTCAACTTGAGCTGCCTGTACGGCCGCTTTTGCTGCTGAAGCGTCTTCGTTTTGAGTCTGTGTTTCTAGCTTGAACAACAATTGTCCTTTTCTGACAACTTGTCCTTCATCAACATAAATTTTCTGGATGAATCCGTTAACTTTCGGACGGATTTCTACATTCTGCTGTCCTTCAAGATTGGCAGTATACTCTTGGTAGACTACGGCGTCTTGTTTTGCAACAGTTTGAACTGGGAAAGGCATAGGTCCTTGTGGGGGCATCTGCTCTTCTTTTTTACCGCAAGAGGAAAGGGTAATTATTGCGATTAAAATACTGAATAGTGATTTATTCTTCATTTGCATTTTATAAAATTGGTTGATTGATTTTTATTTGTTCTCTACTTTCTCTAATTTTTGAATCGTCTTGTTTAAGAATTTCTCGAAGTCTATGACATGTTCTTGATAAATTTTAATTTTTTCTAAGTCACTGCATTCATCAGTATCAGCGGTCATTTTTCTATATTCTATCATTCTTTCGACCATCTTTTTTTCATCTAAAACCATTCTAAGGTGGTTTTGCATTCTGTCGCTAAAAGAAGACGGTTTGTAATATTTTTTTCTGTCTCCAGGGAAAGTATAATACTGAATCTTTCCGATTTTCAGCAAAAGATTCAGATTTGTAGAAACTGAGCTTTTGCTTGCTCCTAGCCTTGAAACCAAATCATCGAACGTCAATCCTTTTGCGTCATTCCATACAATAAGGCAACCTAATATTCGTCCTGACAAGGGCGAAAAGTTCAAATAGGTTTCAAAATGAACTCCAAACATCTCCACCAACTCTTCTCTTTCTTTCGATATGTCTGTCATTGATTTAAAATTTTGATGCAAATTTAAATCAGGTTCGGTAATTACCGAACTAAACGAACTTAAATTTATGTTAATTTTTTTTCATGAAATTTAAGCATTAAAAAAGCCAGCAGTATTCTGCTGGCTTTTGGTCAATTTATAATTTCTAACGTTACTCTCAAGGAGCCGTGGTTTTTATTGTCGGCTATTTCCATAAAAGCCTTTTTGGTGAGATCGATTTCTCGCCCAGGCGTAAATGGCCCTCTGTCATTTATCTCTACGACGACTGATTTGTCATTGGCGATGTTGGTTACTTTTACCTTTGTTCCGAATGCTAACTTCTTGTGAGCCGCTGTGTATTTATTGTTGTGGAATTTTTCCCCGCTCGCCGTTTTCTTTCCGTTGAATTTATCAGCATAATAAGAAGCGTGGACATTCTTTTTATATACTTTCCCAGAAGCCGATTTGCTGGAAGAACAGCTGGCCAAGATACTTCCAACGACTGCTATGATTAAAAATATCCTGATTTTCATGACTCCTTAGTTTATTGAATAATTTCTATCGTTACTTTTAGATGTCCGCCATATCGGGCCGAAGCGATTTCCATAAACGCTTTTTTCGTAAGATCAATTTCTTTTCCTTTTGTAAAAGGACCACGGTCGGTAACTTCAACGATTACCGATTTTCCGTTGGCTTCATTCGTGATTCGAAGTTTTGTACCAAAAGGAAACTTTCTATGTGCTGCCGTATATTTTTTGTTGTCAAAGATTTTACCGCTTGCCGTTCTTCTGCCTGTGAATTTGTCAGCATAATACGACGCATGGGCATTTTTTTTATGGAGCTTGTATTTTTTTGACTCGGCTAATTTTAAGCTATCTTCTACTGCAACTTTCTTTACTGAATCTTGATACGCCTGAGTTTTTTCTGGAGGAGTTTTTTGAAAGTTCCTGTCTCTTAAAGAAAAACCGCTTGAAAAAACCAAAGCAATAAAGGCCAGCAATAGAATTGTAGTCTTATACTTCATGATAAATATTTTTATGTTTGGCCAATTCATCTTACAATTACTATACCCAAAATTAAAAAAGCTCAAAAAATTGAGCTTTATGTTTTTATGAGAACCAGACGTTCCACGGAATTCTTGACAACAGCAAGAGCAATCCTAAGGTAAAAAATATGGCTATCTTTTTGAATTTTGCGTTAGAACCTTCTGCTCTTTTATGCGTGCTCCATCCTATCGTTATAAACACAATAGCTAAAATATTTATGATTGGGTGCTCAACTGCCATTTGGCGCAATTCGCTATTTCCCATGATTTCTTTCATTCCTGCTTGTCCAAAAAGAGAAAATCCTTTAGGCGAGACAAAATATAATATCAGTCCAATTACAAATTGAATGTGGGCAGCAATCAGTCCGAAAAGGGCAATTCTTCTGTCTTTTGGTTTGAATTCATTTTTTGCAGATAAGCCAATCAACGCATTGATTGCGGCAACTCCTACAGTAAAAAGTGCAACGTAGGCAATGCCTGAATGGGCTTCTAGAATAATTTTGTAAGTATCCATGGTCAAATTGTTTTTTACAAATATATCAAAAAATGAAATGTCCGAAAATTATTGACAAGTAACCAATTCAATAAATAATGAATCCAAATTACGAAATAAAACCTTAACAATTAACATTTCTTTAATCGATTTGGGTTATGATTTAAAATTCAATATCCTAAATTTGCGGAAATGATGAAAAAAGCCGTACATATTACCTTTTTGTGCTTATTCTTTCTGCTGGGAATGCAATGTAATGCCAGCAATAAGAAAAACTCATCATTGCCTTTTTTTGAAAACAGTGCAAAACAGTACTCAAAAGAGTGCCGTCAAAGCCTTTCTAAAAAAGAATTTTCTGTTGCCAATGATACTTTTGACAAAGTCCATAAAAAGAAACGCCTTTTAAATCCCTTTCATAATAGCATAGCAAGACTATCAAAATGCTATAGTTCTTCTTTGGTTTTAGGCGCTATTCCTTATTCAAAATTTGTATTCCAAAAGCATTTTGAATCGCTGGTCTTTTCATCCGAGCATTCCTTGCACAATTCTTTTTGTCCTAAAGGGAAACTGCTTTCCATATTTTATTCTTTTCAGGCTTTCTGGTAATAACTAATTGAGTTTTGTTTTTGAGATTCTTTTTAGAATCTTCTCAAAGAATGTCCAATTAAATTAGTACAGCATGAATGAATTAGAAAATACGGCAACGGCAGCCTCACACCATCTTTATCCTCTGATAAGCGATTTGGGATTAATCCTGATGACCGCTGGTGTTGCTATCTTGCTTTTCAAGAAAATAAAACAGCCTTTGGTTTTAGGGTATTTGATTGCCGGATTTTTGGCAGGGCCTTATTTTACGTTATTCCCTTCAGTAAAAGATGTTCAGAACGTAGAAGTCTGGGCAGAAATCGGCGTCATCATCTTGCTTTTCAGTTTGGGACTGGAATTCAGCTTTAAGAAATTAATGAAGGTTGGAGGAACCGCTTCGATTACCGCGCTCGTCCAGATTGTCTCCATGGTATTTTTAGGTTATTGGTGCGGACAAATGATGGGCTGGTCGTCTATGGACAGTATTTTCCTCGGCGTTATCTTATCGATTTCATCTACAACTATTATTCTTCGGGCTTTTGACGAATTGGGTGTAAAAGGCCAGAAATTTGCGGGAATTGTTTTTGGCGCCTTGATTGTTGAAGACATTGTCGCCATCTTGATGATGGTATTGCTTTCTACGGTCGCTATCAGTCAGCAGTTTTCGGGAATGGAGCTTTTTGAATCGGTACTGAAACTTTTGTTCTTTTTGATATTATGGTTTGTCGGTGGTATTTTCTTCATTCCGACATTATTAAAAAAAGCGAAGAATCTCTTGAGTGATGAAACGCTGCTGATTGTTTCCCTAGCTTTATGTTTGATGATGGTAATCTTAGCAACTATGGCTGGATTTTCGCCTGCTTTGGGAGCTTTTATTATGGGTTCGATTATTGCCGAAACTACCAAGGCAGAACGTATCGAACATCTTATAAAACCTGTAAAAGACCTTTTTGGGGCCGTTTTCTTCGTGTCGGTAGGAATGCTTATCAATCCGAGTACTTTGGCTGAATATGCTATTCCTGTAGTTGTAATCACCTTGCTGACCGTTTTTGGAAAAACCTTGAGTTCTACTATCGGGACGCTTATTTCTGGACAGCCTTTAAAACAATCCGTACAGACTGGAATGAGCCTTGCACAGATCGGGGAGTTTTCGTTTATCATTGCGACTTTGGGTATGACACTTGGCGTAACCAGCAGTTTCTTATATCCTATTGTGGTTGCCGTTTCGGCTATTTCCACATTTACGACACCTTTTATGATCAAGCTTTCGATTCCGGTGTACAACATGCTGGAAAAAAATCTTCCGAAAAAATGGACCAAGGCAATTGAAAGCTACAGCTCAAGCTCGCAAACCATCAAGGCTACGAGCAACTGGGTATTGTTCTTACGAGCCAGTATCATCCAGATTATCATACATTCTGTGGTTATTATCGCTGTTATCTTGCTTTCCTCGAGAGTCTTGTTGCCAATGGTAAATGGTTCGCAATGGGCCAACGTTGTTATCGCAGTAGTAACGCTTTTGTGCATTTCTCCTTTTTTATGGGCTTTGTCTTTGCGAAAGGTTGCCGTAAACGCTTATGAAGAATTAAAAAAAGAAAGAAAGTTTCTCGGACCAATCCGAATCGTGAATTTAATCCGGATTCTTTTCACGCTATTTTTTATCGGACTTCTACTAAACAGCTTCTTCTCTAATTTTATCGCTTTTGCCGCGCTAGTTATTTTTGTGGTGGCCTATCTGGCTTTCCCGAAAAAACTGCAATTGTTGTATGACAAGATTGAGAACCGTTTTATGCAGAATTTAAACGACCGAGAAAACACAGAAGCTTCAAAAAGCAAGAAAGAACTTTCTCCTTGGGATGCGCACATGACGACTTTTGAAATCAGCGCCGAATCGAATATTGTCGGAAAACCATTGTATCAGCTTGAGCTTCGAGAACGAATCGGAATCAATATTGCGGCCATCAAGCGCGGGAATATTACGATTAATGTACCGAATCGCAACGAACAGATTTATCCGAACGACGTTCTTTATATCATCGGGACCGACAGACAGATTGATAAATTCAAGATTTACATGCAGCAGAGTATTGTCGCGGTTCCCGAAGACAATGCCGAAACGGTCTTGAAGAATTTCGAATTGAAAAATGAGGATTTTATCGGAAAGACAATACGCGAATCGCAATTGCGGGAAAAAACAAACGGACTCGTTGTCGGAATCGAGCGGGAAGGCCGACGAATGATGAATCCGGAATCGCATGTCGTTTTGGAAAAAGATGACATCATCTGGATTGTTGGCGACAAGAAAAAAATGAATTCTATTACACTAAATGCTTCTTAATATTATTTACTTAACTAAATTTTCAAATGGATAATTTTGATTGGAAACAGCTCATTAACCCCGAATTCTACATAGCCATGGAACTTGGAGGCGTTAGCATTGGACTGTATGTTGTGCTTTTTATTGTTTTTGCAGAAACTGGATTGTTTGCCGGATTTTTCCTCCCAGGTGATAGCCTTTTGTTTTTAGCCGGAATTTACAGCCGGGAACTCATCGAGAATCTAGTGTTTATTGAAAATGATTTTGGGAATGTGGCCCTGCTGTCCACTCTGGTCGCTCTTTCTGGAATTATCGGAAATACTGTCGGCTATTGGTTTGGCGCCAAAAGCGGCTGGTACTTATATAAAAAAGAAGACAGCTTCTGGTTCAAGAAAAAATACCTTGAGCAGTCACGCGTGTTTTTCGAAAAATATGGCGGAAAAGCGATCATCATTGCGCGTTTTATGCCTGTATTAAGGACTTTTGCTCCTATTATTGCGGGTATCGTACAAATGGACAAGAAACGTTTTATGTTTTATAATATCTTAAGCTCTTTTCTTTGGGCATTCAGCTTGATCATGGCTGGACATTATCTGTATGGCTTATTCTTGAGCAAATTTGATATCGACTTGAAAAAGCATATCGAAATCATCATTCTTATTATCGTAGCGGCAACGACCATTCCTTTGGTGGTTAAATTCCTTAAAGGAAATAAAGAGACACCAGAAAATAATACCGAAGAATAAAAAAAGCCTCTCAAATGAGAGGCTTTTTCAACTAACTACACACAAACTAAAAATTATAACGAATCGTAAAGTTCCAAGTTCTGCCTAGGCCGAAATATCCTTGGTTGGCATCTGCGATTCCATCATATACTTTTCCGGAAGATTGGTACGTAGAGAAATCTGTAGAACTGCTAGGATTTACTCTATCTGTAACCTTGATATTTGTTCTCAATTCTGAGATATAAATGGTATGCAATAAATTGTCTACATTAAGCCTGAAGTTTACAGATTTCGATTTATCTTTTCCTACCAGCATTTTGTAAGTCAAGCCCGCATCGACAACACCATAAGAAGGAAGTTCAAGGTTGTCTTTTACAGCTCCAACATTAGAATAGATTTTATCGTAAAATCTGTAATCTGCATCAATAGACAGTCTTTCAACAACTGTAAATTTAAATCCAGCACCAGCTGAAAATTGAGCTGCATCTCCTACTTTTCCGCCATCAACATCCGCTTCTGTAACATTCAAGACGTTTCTATCTTGATCTCTTACTGTTGTAACAACATTGCCTTTGTATTCCCAATTTCCTGCAGAAACAAAACCTCTCAAATCTAAGTTAGACAATGGTTTTGCCACAAAATCAAACTCGATTCCTGTATGCAACTGCTCCACTCCTTCATTGGTAGAAAAGATTTCTGTTCCAGCCGATACAGGGTTTCCGTTGATTACTTCGTCTGCCGCCGCGATTCTTGAAGTCGTCTTAACCCTGTCTTTCCACGAAGTTCTATAACCATTCACATTGGCCGTGAAGTAAGTACTCTTAAAGCTATATCCTGCTTCAAGTCCTAAGATTTTCTCATTTTCAGTTAATGGATTTACTTGGTTTGTAAAGTTCAGGTAGATATTGTCATGATAAGGCTGGCGAGAATAGTAGCCTGCATTTACGTAGACCGAATTTTGGTCGTTAATATTAAAGCTACCTCCTGCCTTAACATTATATCCAGTGTTATTGACTTTTTCTGAATCTTTAAATTCTCTTAAATAATCATATCTGTCAAATCTTTGGTGGGACTGGTTTGAGATGGCTCCTTGAAAAAATCCAGAAAACAAGTCGTTAGAATATTCGATTTGTCCGAAAACTCCACCGTAAGAAATTCTTTCGCTGTTGTCATAATCAATTCTTTGGTTTTCTCCAATCGTATTGAAAGTAGCGCCCCAAGCATGTACGTTCTGAGATTCTGTAACTGTATTAAAAACTGGGCTTCCGACTGGCTGATTAGAGCCATCTCTTAAAGTCCTGCTTTCTGTCCAGTTATTTAAGCCTAAGAAATTTTCTACTTGACGGTAGTGCGTTCCGTAATACGTCCTTAAATCGGCACCTACATTAAAAACAAGGTTTTCGCTCAACTGGTGCTTGAAATTAGAAACAAGCCCATACCAATTATGGTTATTCATTGAAGAACGGATAAGATACGATTTGTTATCTCCCATTACTCCATCTCCTACAGCAGCGTTTCTGTCTCTGATAGCGTCAAAATCAATCAAACCATTGGTTCTAATTGCAGATGCGCCATAATTTCCAGTTCCTCCTCCACGTCCCCATGAAGCATATAGAACTGTAGACAATTCTGATTTGTCACTCATTTCCCAATCCCAATTCAGGTTGGCAACCGGCTTATGGTAAAAATTCGTTCTTTCTGATTGGTATTTGCCGTTCAGAGACCCCCAGTTATTGTTGTATTTTCTGCCGTATGTCTGGTAATCTGAAAGTCTTTTTGTGAAATTTTGGTCGTGCTTTTGAGGAGCACCTGTAATCAAGAAGTTAAGGTTGTGCTTTTCAGCTGGCTTGTATCCGAATGAGATGAAATAGTTTTGGCCTTCTCCTCTAGTTCCGTCATTATAACCGTCACCTTGCCAATGGGTCAACATTACACTGACACCAAATTTGTTATTTATCATTCCTGTATTGTAGGCTGCCGTTGTCTTCAGGTAGTCATTGTTTGCCACGCCAGCAGAAATAAAACCACCTTCTCTTTTAGAAGTAGCTTTAGTGATAAAGTTTACTGTTCCTCCTACAGAAGAAATCGCCAATTTTGATGATCCAAGACCTCTCTGGATTTGAATTCCGTTAGCGATATCGGCCATACCTGACCAGTTTGACCAATACATCAAGCCGTCTTCCATTCCATTGATTGGCTGACCGTTTAATAAAAAGGCCGTGTTATCTTGTGCAAAACCTCTGACAGAGACTCTAGAATCTCCAAAACCTCCCGCTTGTCCGGCTACGTAAACAGATGGCGTATTTACCATCGTCTGCGTAATATCTGAAGAACCCACTTTTTCTTGAATTTCAGAAGATGTAAGTGTGGAAACTGCAATTGGAGTCTTTCTGTCTTTTGCTAAGTCAATGATACCTCTACCAACAATCACGACTTCGTCTAATTGGCTAGAATCAGATTCTAGGGTAATTGTTCCCAAGTCGACCGTTTGTGATGATGTAGCAGAAAAGGAAATTGTTTTTGTAGTATATCCTACAAAGGTTATAACGACTTCTCCTTGTGTTTTTGACGTACTTATGCTGAATTTACCGTCAATGTCTGTTGAAGCTCCTTCTCCTGTCCCTTTGACAGTAACGTTCGCTGCAGGCAACGAGCCGTTCATTTCAGAATCGACGATTGTTCCTGTAATTTTTGTCTGTGAAAATGCTGTTGATACTGAAAAAATCAGCAGTAAAGACAGCATGAATTGTTTTAGATCCTTCATTTTACTAGTTGGTTAGAATTTTCGACAAAGGTCTGTTAACAATTATTTTTTGATGTTAGATTATTATTATAAAATCAAAAAGTATTCTTAACATTAGAAACAGGAAACATAAAAAAAGCCCTTTAAATAAGGGCTTTTTAATTTATATTTTGACAATTACTGTTTATCTAAAAAGTAACGCAATAATAAAGTTGTAGAACTGTCATGTGCTTTTACGACACCCGAATTAATTTCTTCAAGGATTGAATTGGCCAACTGTTTTCCTAATTCTACTCCCCATTGGTCATAACTGAAAATATTCCAGATAACGCCTTGCACAAAAATCTTGTGCTCGTATAAAGAAATCAATGAGCCTAGAGTTTCTGGAGTCAGTTTTTGGATTAACAATGTATTTGTCGGCTTGTTTCCTTGAAAAATCTTGAAAGGCGTCAGGAAGTCAGCTGTTCCGGAAGAAACATTTACTTTTGTAAATTCAGCTCGTACCTGATCTTCTGTTTTTCCATTCAGCAAAGCTTCCGTCTGGGCAAAGAAATTAGACATCAGCTTGTTGTGATGGTCTTCATCGCCATACAAAGGCTTCACAAAACCGATGAAATCAGTAGGAATCAATTTTGTGCCTTGGTGGATTAATTGGAAAAACGCATGCTGAGAGTTTGTTCCCGGCTCGCCCCAAATAATCGTTCCTGTTTGATAATTTACTGGATTGCCATCTCTTCCTACACTTTTTCCGTTGCTTTCCATGATTCCTTGTTGTAAATAAGGAGCCAATTTTTGAAGATATTGTGTATACGGAATCAAGGCTTCGCTTTCTGCCCCGAAGAAATTGTTGTACCACACGCTTAACAATGCTAAAACGACTGGAATATTTGTATTGAATTCGGCCGTCTTGAAATGTTCGTCCATTTCGTTAGCGCCTTTCAATAATTTATTGAAATTGTCAAAACCGACCGCTAGACTGATTGACAAACCTACTGCGCTCCATAGCGAGAATCTTCCGCCAACCCAGTCCCACATTGGGAAAACGTTGTCAGGATTGATTCCGAATTCGGTTACTTTTTGAATATTGGTAGAAACCGCCACAAAATGTTTGGCAACGTCTTCTTGTTTTGCCGATTTCAAAAACCATTTTCTTACGGTTTCTGAATTGGAAAGTGTTTCTTGCGTCGTAAATGTTTTTGAAACTACTACAAAAAGCGTTGTTTCAGGGTTGAGGTTTTTGATTTTTTCATTTACGTGATCGCCGTCTACATTCGAAATAAAATGAACATTCAGGTGATTTTTATAAAATTGCAAAGCTTCTACAGCCATTGCCGGACCAAGGTCTGAGCCTCCAATTCCGATGTTTACGACATCTGTAAAGGCTTTTCCTGTGAATCCTTTTCTTTCTCCATTAATGATTTCCTGTGAAAACGCCTTGATCTTCTCTTTTACCTCATAGACTTCAGGAATGACATTCTGCCCATCTACTAAAACTACGGAAGACTCTGGAGCTCTTAAAGCGGTATGAAGAACGGCTCTGTTTTCGGTTTCATTGATGATGTCGCCTTCAAAATATTTTGCGATTGCTTCTTTTAGATTTACTTCTTCGGCAAGCGACAAAAGCAGGCTTATTGTTTCTTCGGTTATAATATTTTTAGAATAATCTACCAGAAAATCATTCCATTGAAGATTAAATTTTGCAGCTCTGGAACTGTCATTGGCAAACATTTCCTGCATCGAGGCGTATTGCATCGTAGTAAAATGTTCGCGCAATTTTTGCCAAGCAACTGTTCCTGACGGATTGGTTTTACCTAAAGCCATTGTATTGAAAATTAAATTGAGTAGTCTTTATTGAAGGCTCAAATTTAGGCAATATGATTTATTTTTTGAATTTAATTGTAGCAATACTGTCCAATTCTTTTTTCAGAGGCGTCATTTCGGCTATAAACCTTGGCTTATACTTGGCATCCATTGGAATGGAATTTGGCAGCTTCTGCTTCAAGGCATCAACTTGTACGCCGTTTTTCCAAAAGCGATAGCAAACGTGCGGTCCGGTTGCAAGACCTGTGCTTCCTACTTTTCCGATGACATCGCCTTGGGAAACTCTTTGTCCTCTGCGGACAAGAATCTTAGACATGTGAAGGTATTGGGTCGAATAGGTTCCGTTGTGCTTTACTTTTACAAAGTTTCCGTTTCCGGCTGTATATCCAGTTTTTTCTACGACTCC
Organism: Flavobacterium gossypii; assembly: GCF_014138495.1. Taxonomy (NCBI): domain Bacteria; kingdom Pseudomonadati; phylum Bacteroidota; class Flavobacteriia; order Flavobacteriales; family Flavobacteriaceae; genus Flavobacterium; species Flavobacterium gossypii. The sequence continues at coordinate 1,434,906 of NZ_JACJIS010000001.1, forward strand.
ATTTGCCGTCGTAATAATCGGAGTTCCTGATGGCGCGGCATAATCGGTTCCGTTATGCGCTTTGAATCGCTGTTGTACGGGATGGAATCTTCTTGTTGAGAATTTTGAAGAAATCCTGAATCCAAACTTCAAAGGGGCTTTCAAGAACATCGTCTTGAGCACTTTCCCTTCTTCGTCATAATAGTTTACTTTTTTTGCGGTAGTATCTTGCTTGAAAGGAAACGCATAGATTTTCTTGCCTTTGTATTCGAAAAAAGAGGCTTCGAGGCTTTCTACTCCGGCATAAATTGTATCGCTGATGTATTTTTCATTAAAAGTAACGGCAAATTTGTCACCTTTCTGAATTTTGAAAAAATCGACTGAATAGGCGTAAATATCAGCCAGATTTTGTGCCAGAGAAGCATCGACTCCAGCTTTACTTAAGGTTTCTGATAACGAGCCTTCAATTTCTGTCGCAATCGTTCTTCGTTTTATGGTAATTGGTTTTTTATTTCTATACGCGACTATCGAATCTCTCAAGTCAATCACATTGTAGTGGATATTGTCTGGCTGGTAGATAAAAACCTGAACGGTATTGGGTGCCTTTTTAGATTTTAAGATGGTATAAGGCCTTCCTGCGCGGATGTCTCTAAAATTAAAAGAATCTTTAGCTTTTTCTGTTATTTCGTGTACTTTGTATTTTCCCAAATCATGCTTGTCCATCAATGTTCCGAAAGTATCTCCGTTTTTGACAGTATCGTTAACTACTTGAAAATCATTCAGCGTAAAGCCAAACTCAACAACAATGGGTTCTTTTACAGGAACTTCGGTCTTATTTTCTTTGTCGTTCTTTTCCTCTTTGTCGTTGCAGGAAATCAGGGTGAATAGCAATAGTAGGGTTAAAACAGCGTATTTCAAATCGTATTCTTTAAATCTATTAGACGTTTTTTTCTTCTCCCCAAGATGCTAGTTCTTCTGGAGACCATAATTCAGGAAAAAATATCCTTCTTTGGTATTTTGGATGCATGTATTTTTTCCAATCGCTTCCGCCGGTGGCTTCTCCGTCACCTTTGCCGCTTCCGTCAATATATTTTTTTGCCGTATTTAGATGCTGCATTACCCAGGTAATATTGACCGTATGGTCATAATGACGCATGGCTTTTATCAATGCTTCGTCTTTTTGGTCTTCTTCTGGCAATTCTTTGAATTTCTGCCAGACATTTATTGTATTGTATTCTTCCATGTAGCTTAAAAACTGAGGCTTGTATTTTCTCTCAAATTCTTTAAGCAAGTATGATTTTTCGCCTGTATGATAGTCTTTTCCTGCAGCTTGCCAATAGAGATGTTCCAAAGCATGCTCATACGGCGTATTCCTGTCGATTGTTTTTCGGAAACGGTAATCGATAAGGTTGATCAAGTCTGTAGAACAAAACTCAATCAATCGGTATTGTGCGCTTTGGAAACCGCTGGCTGGCGTCAAGGTATTCCTGAATTTCATATACTGTTCGATTTCCATCCCATCACCCATAATATCGAATGACGTAGTCAGCATATCGAAATAGCGGCTGATACGCATCAGTTTTTCAGTAAAATAGGTCGTTTTGGGTTTTGGAGTATGGCACAACTGGTCCATTTCCCACAAGATCATTTTGAATAACAGCTCGTTTACCTGATGGTACATGATAAAAACCATTTCATCGGGCAATGTTGTTCTTTGGATCTGTAAATTTAATAAGGCGTCTGTCTGAATATAATCCCAATAAGTTATGGGTTTTGACCAAAGCAGTCCTTCAAGGTGCGTTTCGGTTTTCTGATTTATTGCCTGAAATTTTTCTTCTAGTTGATCTAGCTGATCTTTGATATTGGGGTTTATCTCCATCTTTTTTATTCTGCTATAATTTTAAAAGGATGTATCAATCCTTTATATCCTTCAAGGTCGGCTTTTAGTGAACCTACTGCCAAACTCGCCTTAATCCTCAAAGGAACTCTATTCTCATCATCTGATATCCAAACTGTTAAGCTTTCTTCTTCTTTAAAAACGCGTCCAGCTTGCACATAAGGCCTAAATATCATCGCATTTACTTTTCCAAATTTAGTTTTTAAAACTTCTCGTCCCATAAATTTTAACTTAAACTTTGTGGTTTCGTCGTCAAAAAACATATCAATAGAAATCGACTCACCAGGTTTCAGCTTGTCGATAGTAGGATGATTTCTCAGATAATAGAATGAGGAAACGATATCCTGCACATTCTCTGGTACAGAAATCGTCTTTTCGGTATTTTTCTTATAATCTTTTACTAGGACATTATTAGCAGACTGATTGAAAAACCCTTCTTGGTTTTTCGTGTAGCCCCCTTCATTGATTTTTCTGAGAAACTGGTATGGCTGTCCTGTTTTCTTATCGAAAAAGCTTTGATAGTCGTCATTGACCTTGAAGAAAAATTTTGTCATTCCTGTGGTGTATCCGTTTCCGACGGCATGGAAGACTTTTTTCCCGTTTTTGGTGGCTTCTTTGATTTCTAGCGTGGCATAACCCGCATTGACCAAACCATAATGTATCCTGAATTTGAACCATTCGCCGACATCAAAAGCTTTCTCTTGTGCCTGAAGGCTCGCAGTTGCAATTAACAATAGTATTATAATCTTTTTCATAATTTGATTTTATATGTTCTTCCAACTGTTAAATACAATTTCTATTCCAAAAGTATTAAAACAAAAAAACCCAGTCAAAGATATGACTGAGTTTTTATGCTATTAACCAACCAAAAAACTATAAATTATGAAAAATTTACATAAAAATCGAAGGAAACCACTCCCTCTCTTTTTGCGGGTGCAAAGGTATGCATTAATTGCATTATTACAACTAAAAAATTAACTTTAACACAATATTAGCAAAAAATAGCTTTTTGAAAGGTTGTATTTTACATTATTCTCAGAAAATCAGGTTGTTTTATAGCGTTCCTCTCTTTTCTTGCTCTCTTTCGATAGACTCAAAAAGGGCCTTGAAGTTTCCAGCTCCAAATCCACGGGCGCCCATTCTTTGGATAATTTCAAAAAACAATGTCGGACGGTCTTGAACTGGCTTCGTAAAAATCTGCAACAGGTAGCCTTCTTCATCGGCATCTACCATAATTGCTAATTTTTCGATTTCGCCCAAATCTTCCTTCATCATTTTCATGTGCTCTCCTAATCTTTCAGGAATAGCTTCGTAATAGGCTCTTGGCGGTGCTGATAAAAATTCAACTCCACGCGCTTTTAATTGGGAAACGGTCTTGATGATATCGTCTGTAGCGATAGCCACGTGCTGGATACCAGGCCCGCCGTAGAATTCCAAATATTCTTCAATCTGTGATTTTTTCTTTCCTTCAGCAGGTTCGTTAATTGGGAATTTGATTCTTCCGTTACCGTTTGACATTACTTTACTCATCAAAGCGGAATATTCTGTATTGATCTGCTTGTCGTCGAAAGAAAGGAAATTCACGAATCCCATTACGTCTTCGTACCATTTTACCCAAGTATTCATTTCGCCCCAGCCTACATTTCCAACCATGTGGTCGATATATTTCAAGCCAGTCGGTTCTGGATTGTAGTCGGATTTCCATTCTTTATACCCTGGCAAGAAAACTCCAGTGTAGTTTTTTCTTTCCACAAAAATGTGGACTGTTTCACCATAAGTGTAAATTCCAGAACGAACTACTTCTCCAAATTCGTCTTTTTCAACTGTTGGCTCCATAAAAGGTCTAGCACCTCTTTTGGTTGTTTCTTCGAAAGCGCTTCTTGCGTCTTCCACCCAAAGGGCAGCAACTTTTACTCCGTCACCGTGTTTTTTCAAATGGTCATTGATTGGAGAATCTGCATTTAAAGGCGTGGTCAACACCAAACGGATTTTATCTTGTTTCAAAACATAAGATGCTCTGTCGCGCACTCCCGTTTCTAATCCGGCATACGCCAATGATTGGTAGCCAAATGCTGTTTTGTAGAAATGTGCGGCTTGTTTTGCGTTACCTACATAAAATTCTACATAGTCTGTTCCTAATAGCGGAAGGAAATCTTGAGCTCCTTCAAATATTTTTTCTAATCCGTATTCTACTGATTTTACTTCTTTGCTCATTTTGTATATTTTTTCAACCCTGTCAGGGTCTCTGACCCTGACAGGGTTATCGTTAGTTGTTTTTGTTTGTTTTTTTATTATTCTACCCAAGATTTATAGTATTGGCCATCGTCCAATCCCATCGCTTCTTCGGTTACCATCAACGGACGGAACGTATCGACCATTACGGCTAATTCTTCGGTTACTGTCTTTCCGATACTTCTTTCCATCGCACCAGGTGCAGGTCCGTGAGGAATGCCTTTTGGATGCAATGTGATATGTCCTTGCTCGATATTGTTCCTGCTCATGAAATCGCCATCTACATAATACAAAACCTCATCGCTGTCGATGTTGCTATGGTTGTAAGGTGCCGGGATTGCTTTTGGATGATAATCGTACAGCCTCGGACAGAAAGAACATACGACAAAGGTTGAAGTCTCAAATGTCTGATGAACCGGAGGCGGCTGGTGCACGCGTCCTGTTATCGGCTCAAAGTTATGGATACTGAAGGCATACGGGAAATTATAGCCGTCCCAACCTATCACATCAAACGGATGGGTAGCATAGACTACTTCATGAATCATTCCTTCTTTTTTGATCTTGATCAGGAAGTCTCCTTTTTCATCATGTGTTTCTAATTCTGTCGGCAGTTTGAAATCTCTTTCGCAGAATGGAGAGTGCTCCAGATGCTGACCCGATTGGTTCTTGTATCTTTTTGGCGTATAAAACGGCGCAAAGGATTCTACATAAAACAGACGATTTTCAGAGGTTTCAAAATCAATCTGGTAGATGATTCCTCTTGGAATGATCAGGTAGTCGCCATACTCAAAAGGGATATTTCCCATCATGGTACGGAGCGTTCCTTTTCCTTTGTGGATGAAAATCATCTCATCGGCATCGGCATTTTTATAGAAATAATCTCGTAATGATTTCTGCGGTGCCGCCAAGCCTATGGTGCAGTCTCTGTTAACAAGCATGGCTTTTCGGCTGTCCAAAAAGTCTTCTTGCGGTTTTAATTCGAAACCTTTAAACAGCAGGGATTTTATGTTCTTTCCGATGGCAATTTTTGGCTCAACGGAGTAGGATGCCTTGATTTCTTTTACCTGTGTCGGCCTGTGGACATGGTATAGCAGCGACGAATGCCCATGAAAGCCTTCTGTTCCAAAGAGCTGCTCATAGTAGAGCCCGCCGTCTGGCTTTTCAAACTGCGTATGTCGCTTTTGGGGAAAATTGCCCAATTTATGATATAGTGGCATAATTATTAGATTTATGAAATTATGATTTTAGATTTCTGATAGCAGCATCCAAAAACTCATTCTGGGTTCCTCTTGATGAGGAACTTCAGATGCGACAATAAATCTTTCCAACTTGTATTCATAGTCACAAATATCGGAAAAATTAATTTTTTCACCTTATTTCTTGTGAAATATTTATAAAAAGGAAAAAGGCGCTACTGATTGTAAAATTTATCAGCAGCGCCTTTGTTCTATTTTAACATAAGCCTATCTCCCTTTCTTGTAACTGTACAGATAAATCAATGCATGAATTGCTGCAAAGATCAATGAGAAATAGAACAAGAAGTTATCATTTATATTCGGATCCATATGGTGGATAATGGCCACTATTACTAGGGCTGCAACCATTCCTAATCCTGACCCTGCAACTACTTTAAAACTATCTAGGCTAAAGTTCCCTTTGTTTAGTATACTATTTTTCATTCCGTAGAACAGATAGAGGTCAAAACCAATCATCATCCAAACGATTAGTCGGATCCATGTATCTAACGGCAAGAATACCATCATGAACAAGCAAACCAACACTCCTGCAATCGGCACAAAAGGAACTAAAGGCGTTCTGAATGCTCTTGGTGCATCTGGCATTTTTTTACGCATGATCAATACGCCAATACATACAAGAATAAATGCAAATAATGTTCCGATACTCGTCATTTCTCCCACGACTCTAGCAGGCACGAAAGCGGCAAAAAGGCTTACGATTACCATAAACAATAAATTGTTTTTTGCTGGCGTTCTGAATTTTGAATGTACTTCTGAGAATACTTTTGGCATCAATCCGTCTTTACTCATAGAGAAAAACACACGGCTTTGTCCCATAAGCATCACAAGGATTACGGAAGCGTAGCCTCCTAATATAGCTAGCAGAATTGCATTATTCAACCAAGGATAGGCTGGCGTTATCATTCCATCTGGCCCAGCTGTCCCCATCGCTTCTACTGCAATTGCCACTGGAGCGATTCCGTCTTTTCCAGCAAATGCTTGATAGTTTACGACTCCTGTCATTACGTGTGCAAAAAGAACATATAGGATGGTACAGATAGCCAAAGACAGTAATATTCCGATTGGCATGTCTCTTTTTGGGTTTTTAGCTTCTTGGGCTGCCGTAGAAACAGCGTCAAAACCAATATAGGCAAAGAACACGATAGCTGCTGCCCTGATTATTCCGGAGAAACCAAATTCTCCAAAGGTTCCTGTGTTTTTAGGAATATAAGGTGTGTAGTTTTCTGGTCGTATGTATTGCCATCCAACGGCAATAAAAATCAATACAACACTAACTTTCAATAATACTATAATTCCGTTTACAAATGCGGATTCTTTAGTGCCTCGAATCAAGATTAGCGACATTATCATCACAATCAATACGGCTGGGACGTTTATGATACCTCCTTCAAAAGGCGAAAGCATATAAGCATCGTCAATGTGGATTCCATAACCGCTTAAAAATTTCCCCAGATATCTGGACCAGCTAATTGAAACCGTCGCGGCTCCAACAGCATATTCCAAAACCAAATCCCAACCAATAATCCATGCTACAAATTCGCCCATTGTTGCGAAAGAATAGGTATAGGCACTTCCGGCTACTGGTATCATTGAAGAAAATTCTGCATAACACAAACCAGCAAAAACACAACCAAATGCAGCTACTAAGAAAGAAATAGTAATCGCAGGTCCCGCATTTACTGATGCGGCAAGACCCGTTATTGAAAATAATCCGGCTCCAATAATTGCTCCAATTCCTAAAGCTACTAATCCCGGAGCGGTTAAGGTTTTCTTTAATCCTTTTTCAGATTCAGATGATTCTTCTAAAAGCTGGGTTAATGATTTTCTTCTCCAAATAGACATAAATTGATTATTTAAGTGTTTAGTGGTTCCAAATATAGTTTTTTTATGGAATAATTAACACATAAATAATCGTATATATTTTTTTAGGATGAATTCCTTAAAACCAGAATCCTACGCTGAACCAAGTATGGTGGTCTCTTGTTTCGGGCGACCAAGAGTGCTTGATTTCTACGGGTCCGATGATGGTTTCTAGGCCGTAGCCGAAAGAATATCCGGAATAGGCCGGACGTTCGATCCATTCGTCGCTATCAAAAATCTTGCTTCCGATGTTGGCATAGTTTGCCATGAAGTTCAAGTGGTTTTTTCGAAATATTTCATAATCTACGCCTACGGCTCCTTTGATGTAGCTGTTTCCGGAAAGGCTTACGAAGTCATAACCGTAAAAATGCCTGAAGTTATTGATCATGTTATAACCGTAGCCTCCTAATACGAAATCAAAAAACGGAACAGTCTGTTCGCCGACAGTAAAACCGGCTTCTGACTGAAGGTTTAACGTAAACTTGTTGAAGAAAGTCTTAGAAAAGGCCATTTCTCCTTTAAGGATGCTGAAATTCTGGTATTCTTTGGTATAATCGGAAGAATACAGAAAGGTCTGGAAGTCACCACAGAATAGGAATCCGTTTTTCGGGAAGTATTTCTTATCAAACGAATCGTATTTTACATAGGCAATAAGGCTTACATAATCGCTGTCTTCTAAGATAGGATCGGTCGTTTCAAATGTTTTGGTCTTGATCTTTAAATGCTTGTATTCTGCACCTCCGCCGATCAGGAATTTTTGGGCGAAAACGGTCTGGAAATAGACCTGATTCGAAAAGTCGGAGTAATCAATATTGATGGAACTCAGTCCGAATAGGTTGAGCAGCTCTCCATTGTTGAAATCCGTGAGGACATTTCGGTTGAAGGTATTGTATCTGGATTTGATCCCGAAACTCCAATAGAAGCCGTTATCGATGTAATAGTCTAAATAGTACCTGAAATTGTCTCCTAGTCCGGCATCGACCGAAATGATGTCGTTCTTGAACAGCAGCTTTTTCTGGGTCAGGTTCAGCAAAATGGCGCTTTTGTATAGGCCGTCATAATGCAATCCGAATTTTAAGTAGGTCTTGATCGGGTTTTCTACCAGCGTCATGGTCAAGACATCATTTCCTGAGGCAGACTTTGAAAACGAGTAGCCTATGCCGCTAAAGTTCTGGGTCGCGCTGAGGGTATTGATTCCTTTGTCCAAATCTGCATAGCTGATCTTGGTTCCGGCTTTGAACCCAAGCTTTCCGAGGACATAGGTACGGGTAAAATTTTCAAGCTGGGGCGTCTTGATTTCGCTGACTTGAAGGCTGTCGCTCTGCACGATGACCTTGTGCTTGGTAACAGGATTCTCCTTGTCGCCTATTTTTTCGAGCTGGTCGATTACTTTTCGTGCGGCATCCTCTCCTGTCTTTATGATCTGCACTCCTTGGGAGAAAGAAATCACACTGAATCCCTTGATATCTGGCTTTATATAGATGTCGGTGGCTTTTTTCTTGCGGTCCATTTTCTGGATCATCTGCATGTTGGAGATCTGCACCAGAATTTTCGTGGCATCGGTCAACGCATCCCTGTCTTTTAGATCGTCTTGTACGTCAACTCCAATAATGATATCAGCGCCTAGGTTTTTTACTTCGAGTATGGGATAGTTGTTTGTCACGCCTCCGTCTACCAATAATTTTCCGTCAATTTCAACAGGCATGTACAACGATGGCAGCGCTGCGCTGGCAATCATGGCCTGAGGCAGCGATCCTTTGTTTAGGAGTACTTGCTGGCCGGTCTCAATATCGGTAGCGATGCATAAAAACGGAATCGGCAGCTGATTAAAATCACGAATGTGCCTTACATTGTGCGTCAGCTTGTTTAGCATGTTGAAGTTATAGAGTCCTTTTGACAGGGCTCTTGGGATGCCAATCTTCATCTTCTTGAAGGGCAATGTCAGGGCATAGAGCTCGTCGTTTCTTTTTTCGTAAAAGTTCTTGGACGATCTTGGGATATAATCTTGGATCAGGGCATCGTAATCTGTCGTCTTGAAAATGGAATCAATTTGTGCAGCGCTGTATCCTGAAGCATAGAGTCCGCCAATGATGGCACCCATGCTTGTTCCTCCAATATAGGAAATCTCTACGCCGGCTTCTTCTAATACTTTCAGGACGCCGATGTGGGCCAGCCCTTTTGCTCCTCCTCCACTCAAAACCAATCCTACTTTTGGCTTTTTCTGTTCTTGTGAAAACACAACCGATACAGAAAATAGCAACAAGAGGATAAGAGCTATTTTTTTCATAGAGAGAGGATTACTTTGTGGAGTTGTAAAAGTCGGCAATTTTTTTGGCTTTTGAAATACCTACAACGTCAGAAATTTCTTTTTCTGTTGCCTGCGACAATCTTTTAACAGATTTGAAGTGTTTTATAAGGGCAATCATTGTCTTTTCTCCAATTCCGGGTATGGTTTCTACGGAAGTCTTTAGGGCGCCTTTGCTTCGTTTGTCTCGATGGTGGGTTATTCCGAATCGGTGCGCCTCATTCCGAAGCTGCTGGATTACCTTGAGGGTTTCTGATTTCTTGTCTAGATACAACGGAATGGAATCGCCAGGATAGAATAATTCTTCTAGGCGTTTCGCAATGCCGATGATGGCTATTTTTCCTCTTAGGCCTAAATCTTCTAGGCTTTTTAGGGCGGAAGATAGCTGCCCTTTGCCTCCGTCGATGATAATCAATTGGGGCAGCGGCTGTTCTTCGTCCAGGAGTCTTTTGTAGCGCCTGTATACGACTTCTTCCATCGAGGCAAAATCGTTCGGGCCTTCGACGGTCTTGATATTGAAATGGCGGTAGTCTTTTTTGCTGGGCTTGCCGTCTTTAAAAACGACACAGGCAGCCACGGGATTGGTTCCTTGTATGTTGGAGTTGTCAAAGCATTCGATATGCCTTGGCTCGACAGAAAGACGCAGGTCTTTTTTCATCTGCGCCATGATTCGGTTGGTATGCCTGTCCGGATCTACGATCTGCAGCTGTTTCAGCTGGTCCATCCGATAGAATTTCGCGTTTCGGATAGAGAGTTCCAAAATCTGCTTTTTGTCTCCTAATTGGGGCACGGTTACTTTTACATTTTCGCCCATGTCGATCTCAAAAGGGACGATTATTTCTTTGGACAGCAATTTGAACCGTTCTCGTAGTTCTACTACGGCCAGTTCCAGCAATTCTTCGTCGGATTCGTCGAGCTTCTTTTTCATTTCTAGCGTGTGCGAGCGGATGATCGCGCCGTGTGAAATCTGAAGAAAATTGACATAGGCCATGCTTTCGTCTGAAACGATAGAAAACACGTCTACATTGGAGATTCTTGGGTTGACAATGGTCGAGCGCGACTGGTAGTTTTCCAGCGTCTCGATCTTGTCTTTTATCTTTTGTGCTTCTTCGAATTTCATTTCGGAAGCGAGGTTTTTCATCAACGTCTTGAAATCTTTGAGACTCTCCTTGAAATTTCCTTTGAGTATCTCGCGGATAGCGTCGACGTTTTTTTGGTATTCTTCTAAAGACTGGTGGCCTTCGCAGGGACCCTTGCAATTGCCGATATGGTATTCTAGGCAGACTTTGTATTTGCCGGAATTGATGTTTTCTCGCGACAGGTCATAGTTACAGGTGCGTAGCGGGTATAATTCTTTGATTAGGTCCAATAGCGTATGCACGGTCTTAAAGCTTGTGTAGGGTCCGAAGTATTCGGAACCGTCCTTGACCATGTTTCTGGTGGTAAAGATTCTGGAAAAGGGCTCTTTTTTGATGCAGATCCACGGATAGGTCTTGTCGTCTTTCAGCAGGACATTGTATCGGGGCTGGAGCTTTTTTATGAGGTTGTTTTCTAGAAGCAGAGCATCGGTTTCTGTAGGAACTACGATGTGCCTGATGGAAACAATCTTGCGAACCAAGACGTTGGTCTTGCCGTTGTCGTGCAGCTTGTTGAAATAGGACGAAACACGCTTGCGCAAGTTTTTTGCCTTCCCGACATACAGTATCTTGTCTTCCTTGTCATAATACTGATACACGCCCGGGCCGTCGGGCAATGTCTGGATCTGTAGTTCTAAAGGAGTTCGCATCTGACAAAGTTAGTTTCAAAAATTCCGAATTGCAAGTGCCTGATTTCAATTTTAAATGGTTTTGGCAAATATTTAGCGTTCTCAATCTCAATTTTTATACATTTATATTTTTAAACAAAACATGGCGCTACCTACTTATAAAAATCTCACCATCTTGGGCGAGACGATCCTGCCGGGCGAGAGCCGGACCTTGAATATGGAGATTGCAAAGCTTCATACGATGACCAAACTAAAGATTCCGATAATCATAGAGCGTTCTGAAATCGACGGGCCTACGGTCTTGTTTTCTGCGGGACTGCACGGCGATGAAATCAACGGCATCGAGATCGTAAGACGGCTGATCGTGCAGAAGATCAACCGACCGAAAATAGGCACTATCATCTGCATTCCGGTTATCAATGTTTTTGGGTTTTTGAACAAGACGCGCGAGTTTCCGGACGGGCGCGATATGAACCGGGTCTTTCCGGGCAGCAAAAATGGTTCTCTGGCCAGCCGCTTTGCGTATTCTCTTTTAAAGGAAATCATTCCGAATGTGGATTATTGTATTGATTTTCATGCGGGGGGCGCAAGTCGCTTTAATGCACCGCAGATCCGCATCGTTCCGAATAATACTGAATTGAAAGCACTGGCTGATGTATTTCATGCACCGTTTGGGTTGTACTCCAAAAACATTACGGGTTCTTTCCGCAATTCTTGCGACCGATTGGGTGTCAAGATGCTGTTGTTTGAGGGCGGAAAGTCGCTGGATATCAACGAGTCAATTACGCAGGAAGGTATTGAGGGCACCAAACGTTTTTTGGATTATTTCGGGATGCTGAACCCGAAACGAAAGGTATCGATTGCAGATAGGAAGACTATTTATATTGAGAAGTCGGCTTGGGTACGCGCCAAGGCTTCGGGGCTGTTCCATGGGCTGACCGCTGTAGGAACGCAGGTTGAGAAGGGACAGGTACTGGCTACTATTTCGGATCCTTACGGCAAGGTGGAATATAAGGTAAAGGCGCCTAATGCCGGCCATATCATCAATGTGAATGATGCGCCTATCGTTTATCAGGGGGATGCTATTTTTCATATCACGACGGCTTTGGAACCGTAAGCTTCCAGAATATTTTAGAATCATCCAAAATGCAGAAAAAAGAACTACGCTTAAAATACAAGGCCTTGCGGGCCGCTCTTTCTCTTGAAGACATCGAAGAAAGGAGCCTTGCTATTGCCAACCAGCTTGTCCGATTGGATATCTGGGATGGTATGTACTATCATCTTTTTCTTCCTATCCAGGAACATAAGGAAGTAGACACTGAATTTCTAATGCAGGTACTGGCGGGAAAGGACAAGGAGATCGTGGTTTCTCGATCGGATTTCGGGACGCGAAAAATGACGCATTTCTTATTGACGGACAATACGAAGTTTCGAAAAAACGAATATAATATTCCTGAGCCGGTGGACGGAATCGAAGTGCCTACAGCTAAAATCGATGTGGTGTTTGTACCTCTTTTGGCGTTTGACCAAAAAGGGCATCGGGCGGGCTACGGGAAAGGGTTTTATGATCTTTTCTTATCGGAATGTAAAGAGGACGTACTGAAAATCGGGCTTTCTTTCTTTGAAGCTGAAGAAGCTATAGGGGATGTTTTTGAAAATGACGTGGCGCTGGATTTTTGCGTGACTCCGGATACTGTCTACCGATTCGGAAAAAATATGTAACTTTAGAATAAAAAAGATGAAAACTCCTTTTAGATTATCCATCGGATTGCTTTTGCTTTGTTTTGCTTTTTCAGTTTCTGGATGCAGTGCCAGTATCGGTACCGGAACTTCCAGCAGATCGAGCAAAGCGAAACCGCTACCTCCAGGACAGGCCAAAAAAGTGACAGGGGAAAAGAGCGCTAAAAAATATGCTCCGGGACAGAATTAGGCTAGTTCTGAATGTTTTCTAGAGCCTGAAAAGGCTTTTTTATTAAAGACAATCAATATTCCGACGCCTGTAGAGATGGCCATGTCGGCAATGTTGAATATGGCATTAAAAAAGGTAAAGTGCTGTCCTCCCCAGACCGGCAGCCATTTTGGCAAATTGCCTTCCCAGATCGGGAAATAGAGCATGTCGACTACTTTTCCGTGAAACCAAGTACCGTATGGCTGGTCGGAAAAGAGCGTTGCGGTCTGGCCATGGCTATGATCAAAAATCACTCCGTAAAAAACAGAATCGATAATGTTGCCAAAGGCGCCTGCCAAGATGAGCGCTATGGCTACAATCAGGTATCTTGAGCTTTCTTTTTTTACTGAATCCCATAACCACCAGCCAATTCCTGTGACGGCTACAAGCCTAAAAAGCGTCAGTATCAGTTTTCCGTAATCGCCGGGAATCTGGGTTCCCCATGCCATTCCTTCGTTTTCGATCAGTAGGATCTTAAACCAGCTGGCTACGTCAACCTGTCCATCTTCGCCGTATATAAAGTTGGTCTTGATGTATATTTTTGAGATCTGGTCAACGATAAGAATTAGGATAACTAATAAATATGCTTTCTTTAATGACATTTTCTTTCTTTTATTGCGCAAAAATAGGAATATTATTTATAAAAACACTCGCAAGGGCTTGTTCCTTTTTGTGTTGCTTTTCGCTGTTGTTTTTGTTTACTAGCGTTTGATTAAAAAAGGGGCTTGCGTTTGCTTCTATATTAAAAAAACGCTCCTTGTCAGGAGCGTTACTTTGGGTATTATCTTCTAGCGGTTATCGCTGCAGGTTTTTTGCTTCGATACTCATCGTGGCGTGAGGAACGATCTTCAGCCTTTCTTTGCTGATTAGTTTTCCTGTTACTTTGCAAACGCCATAGGTCTTGTTTTCTACTCTGAAAAGCGCGTTTTTTAGATCACGGATGAACTTTTCCTGACGGATTGCCAACTGAGAGTTTGCTTCTTTCGACATGGTCTCGCTGCCTTCTTCAAACGCCTTGAATGTCGGCGACGTATCGTCTGTACCGTTGTTAAGGTCGTTCATATAGGCACTCTTGATCAGGTCAAGGTCTGCTTGTGCTTTTTGTATTTTTTTTAAAATAATTTCTTTGAACTCTGCCAGATCAGCATCGGAGTATCTTGCAACTTCATCTACCATATTATATTATTTTGAAATTAATATACTTGTTTTTATTTCATCAAACTCAATTTCTATACCGTTTTCTACTTTATCTTCAATAATCAGTTCTTCTGTCAGCGTCTCTGCCTTGATGTAGTCTTGGTTTGCCGTAAGGGCTTCTTCAAGAATACCGTCTTTTTGGACTTGGACCTTGATCTTGTCAGTAACTTCAAAACCGGAGTCTTTTCTGATATTTTGAATGCGGTTGACTAATTCTCTAGCGATTCCTTCTTTCTTCAATTCGTCGGATATGGTGATGTCTAAAGCCACCGTAATTCCGTTGGCATTGGCAACGAGCCATCCTTCAATATCTTGGGAAGAAATCTCTACATCTTCAGAGGTTAAATTAATACTTTTCCCTGAAATGACAATACTTAGCGAACCGTTTTTGTCTAGTTCGTTGATCTGTTCCTGTGAGAAATTTTGTATCTCTTTGGAAATCAGACCCATATCTTTCCCGAAACGCGGCCCTAATGCTTTAAAATTAGGCTTAATCTGCTTTACCAATATGCCCGAAGCGTCGTCTAGAAGCTCTATTTCCTTGACGTTTACCTCTGCTTTTATGAGGTCTGAAACGGCTTCGATTTCTGCTTTTTGCTTGCTGTCTAACACCGGAATCATCACTTTTTGCAGGGGCTGACGTACTTTTATCAT
Organism: Flavobacterium gossypii; assembly: GCF_014138495.1. Classification (NCBI taxonomy): domain Bacteria; kingdom Pseudomonadati; phylum Bacteroidota; class Flavobacteriia; order Flavobacteriales; family Flavobacteriaceae; genus Flavobacterium; species Flavobacterium gossypii. The sequence continues at coordinate 1,450,002 of NZ_JACJIS010000001.1, forward strand.
TTCTTTCTTGCGAAGCGACAGTACGAGCGACGAGATGGTCTGCGCCTTCTCCATCCTGCTTTCTAACGATTTATCAACAAAGTTATGAGCATATTCTGGAAAATCGGCCAAATGTACGCTATCGAATGTTTCTTTATGTGTCGCCTGCGTTAAATCTCTGTAAAGCTTGTCCATAAAGAACGGAGCGATAGGGGCGCTTAGTTTTGCCACGGTCACCAGACAGGTGTATAGGGTCTGGTAGGCCGCAATCTTGTCTTGGGCGTAGTCGCCTTTCCAGAATCTTCTTCTGCACAAACGCACGTACCAGTTGCTAAGGTTCTCTTGTACAAAGTCAGAAATAGCTCTTGCTGCCTTGGTCGGCTCGTAGTCGGCATAATAGCTATCGACATCTTTTATCAGCGTATTTAATTCTGATAGGATCCATCGGTCGATTTCTGGCCTTTCTTCTAGCGGTACTTCTGCTTCTGCATAGGAGAAACCGTCGATGTTGGCGTAAAGGGCAAAGAACGAATAGGTATTGTATAGGGTTCCGAAGAATTTACGGCGTACTTCTGCGACACCTTCGATATCGAACTTTAAATTGTCCCAAGGGTTGGCGTTGGCAATCATGTACCAGCGCGTCGCATCGGGTCCGTATTCGGCTAATGTCGTGAACGGATCAACGGCATTGCCCAAACGCTTGGACATTTTCTGCCCGTTTTTATCTAATACGAGTCCGTTGGACACTACGTTTTTATACGCTACTTTATCAAAAACCAAGGTTCCGATAGCGTGCAATGTATAGAACCAGCCGCGTGTCTGGTCGACACCTTCGGCAATAAAATCGGCCGGAAAGTCTTTGTTTTCGTCAATCTTGTCTTTGTTTTCAAACGGATAGTGCCATTGCGCATACGGCATGGCTCCGGAATCAAACCAGACGTCGATCAGGTCTGTTTCGCGCTTCATCGGCTTGCCGGAAGGGGAAACTAGTACGATTTCGTCTACGACATTTTTATGCAGGTCAACCAAGTCGTAATTGGCTTCTGACATGTTTCCGATCTCAAATCCTTTGAACGGGTTTTCTTTTTGGAAACCGGCTTGGATTGATTTTTCGATAGCGTTGTATAGTTCTTCAACCGAACCGATGATTGTTTCTTCTTTTTTGTCTTCGGTTCTCCAGATCGGCAACGGAATGCCCCAATATCTCGAGCGGGACAGGTTCCAGTCGTTAGCATTTTTCAGCCAGTTTCCGAAACGGCCTTCGCCTGTAGATTTCGGCTTCCAGTTAATAGTATCGTTCAGGTCAAACATTCGGTCTTTTACATCGGTGACCTTGATGAACCAAGAATCTAACGGATAGTATAAAAGGGGCTCGTCTGTTCGCCAGCTGTGCGGGTAGCTGTGTACGTATTTTTCGACCTTAAAGGCCTTGTTTTCTTCTTTTAGTCGGATGGCGATTTCTACGTCTACCGATTTTTCCGGTGCTTCGCCAGCGTTATAGTATTCGTTCTTTACGTACTTGCCTGCGAAATCGCCCATGTGCGAAGTGAATTTTCCTTGCAGGTCGACTAGCGGCACTGGCGTACCGTTTTCGTCCAAGACCAGCATAGGCGGTACTTCTGGCACGGCTTCTTTGGCAACCTTGGCATCGTCTGCACCAAAAGTCGGGGCGGTGTGTACGATTCCGGTTCCGTCTTCTGTGGTTACGAAATCGCCCGAGATAACGCGGAACGCATTTTCTGGGTTCTGGTACGGCAGGGCATACGGCAGTAATTGTTCGTATTTGATTCCGACCAAATCAGCGCCTAGGGCTTGGGCTACTATTTTATAAGGCAACTGTTTGTCGCCGTTTTTTACTTTGTCAAAATCGGCTGCTTCTGCGCTTTCGAAATAGCCTTTGCCGAATTGTTTTCCAACTAAATTCTTAGCCAAGACTACGTTGATCGGCTCGAATGTGTATTGGTTGACTGTTTTTACTAGCACGTATTCGATTTTTGGTCCCACCGTCAGTGCCGTATTGGACGGCAAAGTCCATGGCGTGGTGGTCCAGGCCAAGAAATGCACATCGCCGAAGCCTTTTAGTACGGCTGGCAGTGTTTCTGCAAGTGTCTTGAACTGGGCAACGATGGTCGTATCGGTCACATCGCGGTAGGCTCCTGGCTGGTTGACTTCGTGAGAGCTCAGTCCTGTTCCTGCTTTTGGGGAATAGGGCTGAATCGTATAGCCTTTATAGAGCAAGCCTTTGTCGTAAATCTGCTTTAACAGCCACCAAACGGTTTCCATGTATTTGGACTTGTAGGTGACATACGGGTCTTGCATGTCTACCCAGTAACCCATCTTTTCGGTCAGATCGTTCCATACGTCGGTATACCGCATGACGGTCTTTTTGCAGGCTTCGTTGTATTCTTCGATGGAAATGGTTTTTCCGATGTCTTCTTTGGTGATTCCTAATTCTTTTTCGGTTCCGAGTTCTACCGGAAGTCCGTGGGTATCCCATCCGGCTTTTCTTTTTACCTGAAAGCCTTTTTGGGTCTTGTAGCGACAGAAAATATCCTTGATCGCGCGCGCCATTACGTGGTGAATACCCGGCAGTCCGTTTGCTGAAGGCGGGCCTTCAAAAAACACATAGGGTTTATTTCCTTCGCGCGTGGTTACGCTCTTTTCAAAGATGTCTTGTTTTTTCCAGAAATCAAGCACTTCAGATGCCACTGTTGGCAGGTCAAGTCCTTTGTATTCAGTAAATTTTGTACTCATTTTTATCGCTTTGTAAAATCAATTTGCGAAAGTAATGAATTTTTTAATTAGTTATGGCGTATCATGCGCCCGTTTTTTATGAAGATTCCGCTGACTATCAGTACTGCTGCCACTGTTATGATGGAATCGGATTTCTTATATGGATAACATGGACTCTATATGGACTATCTATGGAGTATCCGTGGAGTATCTATGGAGTAACTATGGATGAAGACTTTCTCTATTCCATTTACTTGCTATTGTTTGTAAGATAAAGTACTTAAAACTAGATTTATGCTTTTTTTCTTATTTATACAATTGTTTTATAAGAAAATATTATTCTATTTTATTGTATTATAATCTTAGTTTCTTTATCTTTGCCCAAGATTTAAATTTTATAAATTTCTATACACTATTTTTTTAAAAATTTGTTATACAATTTCATCATAAATTCATTTCTTTACCGTTACAATAGAAACAATTTAACAAGCCATAACTTAATAAAAGACAAGCACATGACCCTCCAAAAACCCTCCAAGGCGCGCCTTATGGCCGCTGCATGCGCCCTGCTCTCTGCAGGCGCCCTACAGGCCCAGGACATCCTCTGGGAAAAGTCCTACGGCGGAAAACATTCCGAATACCTATTCGATGCCCAGCCCACTCCCGACTACGGCTTTATACTCGCCGGAAGCTCCCTATCCAAAAAGACCGGAAACAAGACCGAGGAAGCCGCAGGCGACCTGGACTACTGGCTCTGGAAGATGGACGAGAAGGGGGAACTGGACTGGCAGAAAAGCTTCGGCGGCGCCGGAGCCGACCTATTGCAGGCCGTAAGGCTCACTCCTGATGGGGGCTTTATACTGGCAGGGACTTCCGAGTCTGCCAAGGGGCTGCAGAAGAAAGAGGACGGCTACGGGAAGGAAGATTTCTGGATCATCAAGCTGAACGCAAAAGGCGCCGAGCAGTGGCAGCGCACTATAGGCGGCTCCGGACAGGAGCTGCTGCAGAGCATCGCGCCTACTCCAGACGGGGGCTATATTATTGGGGGGAGCTCCAGCTCCCCTAGGAGCGAGAAGCTTGCAGCCGGACAGCCGGATACCTACGGGAAGTCCGTTGCCGGATTCGGAAACCTGGACTACTGGGTCGTGAAACTGGACTCGGAAGGAAAGATCGAATGGCAGAAGGCCTTCGGGGGGCAGTATGCCGACCAATTGCGCAGCATCGTGCCCGTGCGCGGCGGGGGCTACCTGCTGGCAGGATCTTCCAACTCGCCCGAATCGGGGAACAAATCGGAAAAGTGCTACGGCCAGTCCGACTACTGGGTGGTGAAATTAGATGCCAAGGGAGAGCTGGAATGGCAGAAGGTGTATGGCGGCGAAGGCGACGACCAGCTCCAGGCCGCACTGCAGTCCGTGGACGGAAACTTCTTATTGGCAGGAAGTTCTGCTTCGGGAACGACCGGAAACAAGAACGCCTCCAACGGCAAGGGAACCGACTTCTGGCTCCTGAAAATCGACCCTTCGGGAGAAGTATTATGGCAGAAGACCTACGATATCGGCAAGTCCGACCTGTTGACCTCGCTCGAGGAAAGCAGGGACGGGTCGCTACTGCTAGGGGGGCATGCCCAGAGCGAGACCTACAGCACCAAGAAAAAAGACAAGGAGGGCATCAACGACTATATCGCCATCAAGACCGACCCTAAGGGCGAGGAACAGTGGACCCAGACCGTAGGAAGCGGCGGGGAGGACATCCTGCGCAAGGCCGTGGAGACCCGCGACGGGGGCTACCTGCTGGCAGGCACCTCGATGGGGGCCGTGTCGCGCGACCGCTATACCGGGCAGGGACGCAACGACTTCTGGGTCGTGAAGCTCAAGGACAAGAGAAAGAAGGAAGAGAAGAAGAATCCTATAGAAGCCTACCCGAACCCTACCCTGCACTACTCCAACGTGATCGTGGGCTATGAATTTGAAAAAGGCACCGCTACCGTGTACGACCTTTCGGGAAGGCAGCTGCAGCACTTCGAGATCCACGACCGCACCGTGCCTGTCGATTTAGGCGGCATGCCAGAGGGCATCTATATCGTGGAGATACGCACCAACGTGCAGGAAGACTCCGTCAAGATCGTAAAAGCCATCAATAAAAATTAGACAAGACATGAAAAAAATATATACGCTAGCAGCAATGCTGGGCATGGCCGCCATAGCCCATGCCCAAAACCCTGAGATAAAAAGCGAGCTCCCGACCATACTGCCTCCATCACCTACCGCGGCGGCATTGATGAAGTTCGAGGAGGTACCAGTGGACAATTATACCGGAACGCCGGACATCAACATACCTGTTTTCAGCACGCCTACCCGCTCCAAGGATATCAATCTGGATATTTCCCTGAAGTATCATCCCGCCTCAGCCGCGGCCAGCGAGACCGCCAGCGATGCCGGACTCGGCTGGAGTCTCTTTGTAGGCGGGACCGTGTCCCGTACCGTACGCGGAATACCCGACGAATATGTAAGTGCTGGCACTAAGACAGGCATCTACCGAAATGATCCCGCCGACTACCCGAACCCTTATTATGAGCTTGCCGCCCATGTCGATTCACCAGGGACAAATCCAAACCAATGGAACGAATTCTTGTGGAACGCGCAGGTAAAGGGCATCTATGATACCGAGCACGACCTATGGCAGTTCAACTTTATGGGCTATACCGGAAGATTTATCATGAAGAAGAACGCTTTGGGGCAGCTGGAAGTCATGGTACAGGATCTGTCTAACAACCTAAAAATCGTCAATCATTATAATACCACCAATTTTACGCCGACTGGATTTACTATCTACGATGACAAAGGGTACAAGTATGTATTTGACGTTGCCGAGACGACCGCAAGTTCGGAGACCAGCTTCACGAGATCTTTTACCGGCAGTGGCGGAGGCGGCAATCCATCGCCAACCATCAGCTATATCAGCTCCTTCCAGCTTTCTGGCGTCTATGACAATAACCAAAAACTGCTGCTGGGTTATACTTATAACCCCTCCAGCGAGCCCATGAGAGAAGTGTCTGTCATAAAAAACACCACCTGGGTGACTTCTGCAAGCCCGAGTGTCAACAGCATTTTGGATAGCTTCCTTTCAGCCGGAGGAGGAGTTGATATGCAGGGACAGGACGCCAAGCTGGAACCCTTTGAAAATACCTCTATCACGACACTTACCGTTAACAGCAAGAAGGTCAAGAGGATCAACGTGGACGGTATCGCCCGCATCTATATGGACTATGAATCGGGAAGACAGGACCAGAGCCTTATTTCCAGTGCCTACCGCATCAAGAGCGTCACTACCAAGACCTGGACTGACAGCATCAGCATAAAAAAGACTGAGCTCTTCCATAGCTATAAGGAAACAGAGTACAATAACAAGCGTATGTTCCTAAACCGGGTCGAGCAGAGCAATTTTGCAGATACGGAAAAGCTGGCCTATACGCTCTATTATGACGAGCCTGATTACTTAAGCGGCACCCTGATTCGAGACCCGTGGGGCTACTTTACCTTACAACCTAACGGGATGGCCGGCTATGGCTACAGAGAGGCCAGCCCGAACTACTGTACTGCCGACATCTTGCAGAAGATGGAACTACCTACTGGTGGAGCCATTCTGTTTGACTTCGAGTCCAACGAATATTCCAGCATCGGCAATACGCCTGTGACCAATTTTGACGAAAATCCGCTGAACTGGAACCCGCAGACCACCGGAAAGTCTTTTACATCTTCGGGTGCTGCCGCTATAGATTTCTTTACGATTTCGGAAGCGCAGCAAGTCATCTTTGACGTAACGGTCACCCCTATTTCCGGATGGAGCTTTATACTCTATAACTCTAGCAACACTGCAGTAGCCAACTTTGTCTATGCTCCTGTAGATGGAGAAGCGCCTCCGACGCAATTCTCTGCCAGCCTGCCGGCGGGATCCTATAAGGTGAGGTTCTCTGGCCACGTGCTACCCTTGCCGAATCCTTTTACTGCCAGCATTACCGCCAATTATAAAAGCCGTTCGGGAGCCAACAAGCAGTACCTGTTCGGCGGCGGCGTCAGGATCGGCAGGATCAGCTTTTTTGATGCCGGCAATGTGCCGCAGGACTACTATGAAGTGCCTTCGGCATTTATCCCTGCCAAGGAAAAGAAATACGACTACCATGTTTTCGGGCAGGCTGCCAAGAGCAGCGGATCGCTGGCCTTTGCTAAACCGGTATATGACTACTCGAGACAGCGTGCGCTGCATGCCGAGTTTAACTGCGGCGGCGGGGGTACCTGCAACGAATACGATCTGGATATACTGTATACTTATCATACTGATTTTAACAACCTGCAGGCCTTACGTACCAAGGGCTCCGATGTAGGCTACCAGAATACGACCGTAAGCGAAACCGGTAACGGAAGAACACAATACACTTATGTATCGCCAATAGACGTGCCGGAAGCTCTCAGCCACTATACGCTTAATTATCCTTTCTTTCCTAGCGAGAACCTCGACCATAAACGCGGCCAGCTGATAAAAGAAGAGGTGTTTGACAATGCGTCTAAAATACTTTCCCGTACGGAATATACCTACGAGACCATCGACGAGGCTCACGGGAACACCCTTATCGGGATGAGGATATACGAATCGGCTCCTTGCCCGGGCGTCTATAAGTTTGCCTATTATAGTGCCTATACCGCTGCCCTGGCTTCCTGTGCTTCCAACCCGAACGGCTACAACTGCCAGTACCTCTGCGGTGCTGCCATGTCTTTTGCCTATTATGAGCCTATTTATGAAGCCTTTGGTTGGACAAGACTTATCGAAAAAACCACAAAACAATTTTTCGGGACAACTTCGACCGAAGTAGGGACTTCTGAAAGCTATACCTACAACGCATCGAACAAGAAGATCGCTTCGCAGACGACCACTCTCAGGACGGGTGAAGCGCTGAAGACAGATTTCTTTTACCATACCGGCAACTCGTCCTATTCACAGAACCGTATCTCGGAAATCGAGAGAATCGACAGCTACCGGAATTCCGAGCTGCTCTCTACAAGCAAAGTTATATATTCGAACGCCTATGCCGGAAACGCATCCTGGCTGCCGCAGACAGTGCAGACTTCCAAAGGGACAAACGGATTGGAAATCAGGATACGCTACACTAGCTATGACGAGTACGAGCATCCGCTGGAGGCACAGCAGGAAAACGGAATGAAAGTCTCTTATGTATGGGGCTATAACAAGAGCCAGCCGATAGCCAAGATCGAGAACATGGCCTATGCCTCCCTGCCTGCAGGGTTGGTTACGGCCGTGCAGAATGCCTCCAATGCCATACCTTATGACAATACCGCTGAGGCTTCCCTGCTCTCTGCGCTGGAAGACCTGCGTATTTCCGTAACAGCTTCTGGTGGACAGATGACCGGCTATACCTACAAGCCGCTTGTAGGAGTATCTACCGTAATCGACCTTAAGGGCGACCGGAACTATTACGACTACGACGGCTTTGACAGGCTCACCTCTGTCAAAGACCGCAATGGCAAGCTGCTTTCCGAAAACAAGTACCATTACAGGACATCGTTTACCGACCAAAACTCTATCGAGACCATAGCCTATAAAATTGAAACCTCTTCATCCCTATCTTCTCCAACAGCCGCGCAGGCCATGCAGAGCATTACCTATTTCGATGGGCTGGGAAGGCCAATACAGCAACGTGCGCATCGACAGTCGGGTTCTGGCAAGGATTTAGTAACACCTATCGTCTATGATGCGATTGGAAGACATAACAGAGAATACTTGCCCTATCCTTCTGCAACCGCAACACTAGCCTATGATGGCAATGCGGAAACGGCAGCATCTCAATATTATGGCAACACGCCGGCACCTCCGATACCTGGATTTGAGACCACAGCGAATCCGTTCAGCGAAAAGCTCTTCGAGGCTTCCCCACTCAATCGCGTGCTAAAGCTAGCAGCTCCCGGCAATGCCTGGGCCATGGGACAGGGCCACGAGATAAAGACGGACTATCTAGCCAACAGTTCCGACGAGGTAAAAATTATAACAGCTTATGCCACCTGGAGCGGGACCGTAAAACTCTATAATCCCGCTGTCCTTGTTACCGGCAACTACTATGCGGCAGGAGAGCTCTACAAGACCGTGACCAAGGACGAGAACTGGGTCTCTGGCAGTACCCATCCGAATGACCATACCGTGGAGGAATTCAAGGACAAGGAAGGACATGTTATATTAAAAAGAACCTATGACCAAGGGGTGAAACACGACACCTATTATGTGTATGACCAATTTGGGAACCTTGCCTGCGTCATGCCGCCTAAGGCGGACGGGACAGCCGGTGCCTTTAACATCAACAACCTCTGCTATGTATACCGCTATGACCGCCGCAATAGGCTGGTAGAAAAAAAACTTCCGGGCAAGCAATGGGAATTTATTGTCTACGACAACCTCGACCGGGTAGTAGCTGCCGGACCGGCATTGGCTCCGTTTAGCGACATCACCACTCCCAACAACATAGGGTGGCTAATCACCAAATATGATGCCTACGGCCGCGTTGCCTATACCGGCTGGATGGCCTCTTCTACAGTCACCAGCGTGGGCCGCAAGAACCTGCAGGATGCAAGAGATCTGCAAACTACCGGACTGAGCGAGGCCAAGTCTGCCTCTAATACGACTATAAACGGCGTGGCTGTCCGCTATACAAACACCGCATGGCCTACCTCTGGATACCATGTGCTGAGCGCAAGCTATTATGATGACTATGCTTTTCCAGGCGGCCCAGTAACCTTTGCTGATGTGGAAGGGGAACCGGTGTATTATCACCTGTCGGTAAAGCCTATCGGTCTGCCAACAGGATCCTGGACACGCGCACTACAGGGCAGCACTGTCTATGCAGGAGAGACTTCTTATCTTCTCTATGACTATAAGGGAAGAACAATACAGTCGAAGGCCACCAACTATTTGGGAGGGCATACTACAGTGGACAGCAAGCTTGACTTTTCAGGAAAGCCTGAATATACCGTGACCCGACATAAAAAGACCGCTGCGGGTGACGAACTTTACATAAAAGATCTGTTCACTTATACGGAGCAGGACAGACCCGAAACACACCTGCACCAGATAGGCGAGAATGGGGATCCAGAGCTCCTCTCTAAAAGCGAGTATGACGAGCTGGGCCGCCTGATAAGCAAAAGGGTCGGCGGCTATGATATTACCGCCGCGACTTACCACCAAAAGGTCGATTACGCCTATACCGTACGCGGATGGCTCAAGGATATCAACTCACTGGAGGAGGATATCGACAGCCCTGAGGATCTTTTTGCTTTTAGGATAGGCTATAACACCCTAGAAAACAATCCTACTGGAACGCTGACCGCGCTCTATAACGGAAACATCTCGGAAACGTTCTGGAAAAGCAAGAACGACAACCATATCAGAAGCTATAGCTATGGGTATGACGCCCTAAACAGGCTGAAGGATGCCTATTATCACAAGAACAACCATCCTTCCTTTTCGTATGACGAACAGGCTGAATATGACAAGAATGGCAACATCACCAAGATGACCCGTAACGGGGATCTTGACGACTATACCTTTAGCATACAGATCGACGATCTTGACTATGCTTATGATACGGGGAACAGGCTGCTCAGCGTGAAGGACAACAGCATTCACCCTGCAGGGTTTAACGACGGGGCAAATCTATCTACGGAATACACCTATGACGACTGGGGCAATATGCTGACAGACAGCAACAAGGGAGTTTCTATCACCTACAATCATATGGATCTCCCTACACAGATTTTATTTGCTAATGGCAATAAAATCAATTATCTTTACGATACGGAGGGAACCAAGCTAAGAAAGGACGTGGACGACGGCAGCACCGTGACAGTGACCGACTATCTTTCGGGATTCCAGTATGTGTCGAACGGGAAGAGCTCGGGGCTAGACTTCTTTCCAACTACGGAAGGGTATGTGAGGATCGCGAGCTTCCATGGCGCGCAGACCTATAGGTATATTTACAACTATACCGACCATCTGGGCAACGTAAGGATGAGTTATACGCAGGATCCGATGACAGACAACCTGACCATAATGGAAGAAAACAACTATTATCCGTTCGGTATGAAGCACGATAAGTACAATAGCAACACCTATGCCTACCAAGAGATAAGCACAGGTACTGGATATTATACTGGACTGGCCGTGATTCCGCCGGGGGGAAGGAGTTCCTACCAGTATAAATATAATGGGAAGGAATATCAGGACGAGCTAGGACTGAACTTTTACAACTATGGGGCCAGAAACTACGATCCTGCCATAGGAAGGTGGATGAATATGGATCCATTAGCGGAAAAAAGCAGAAGATTTTCCCCGTATGCTTATGCACTTAATAATCCTGTCTTCTTTATTGACCCTGACGGGATGACAGCAGAAGAAAACAAAAACATGCCTAAAATCGAGGTGAAGGCTGACTATATGGTAGATATCGGGTATGGAAGGATGAGACCGTCTAGCCAAGTCTCTAGCGCCATTGAAAGTTCTGGGGATATGGGCGAAAGCACAAAGAGTAAAGACAATGACTGTCCTAGCTGTAAAACAAAAGCAGATTGGGCAGCCTATTATCAGCAAGGAGAAAACACTGCTGCAATGCTAGGAGAAAGTCCTATATATGGAGGAACACGTTTGACGATAGGATATGATGAAGATGGTCATACTTTATTTTACTTAGATGGTAAATTGATGGATTTGAGAAGATATAGTAATAGAGCTGAGGCGCTGGGAAGTCTTTTAAGCGATGCTGCTTTAATTGAAGCACCTTCAAAATTATTCAAAGCTATTAGGGGTATATTTAAAAGCGGAACTGCTAAGGAAGTGACTAAATTAGGCACCTATGAATTAGAACTAACTCATAGCCTTACTAAATCTAAAAGTGCTTTTGCAAAACTTAAAGCCGATATAAAACTAAACGGAATGAAAGAACCAATCAAATATGTTATACACAATGGCAAAAGATTTGTTGTTGATGGTCATCATCGCTTAAGAGCTGCAAAAGAACTGGGTATTCAAAGTGTTCCAGTAAAACAAGTACAGCTACCTTATGCTGGCTATAAGTCAGCTGACGATTTAATTTATACTCGTTACTAATGGCGATTTGGCAATATACATTTCAGATTTTACCTAAGGAAAGCCTTAGTACTTTGTCAGCTGATTCTTATTTCGGAATAAGTGAAAACCTATTTGACGATGAGTCGTATTGGAAACTTTATCTTATTAAAAGAAATTTTTTCCATGCTATACAAAAGATTCTCCCTAAAAATAAATCATGGAGTAGCGAAATTGATTTATATGGTCATCAAGAATCAAACTGTTTTGAAGTTATTTCTGACAATGAAGGCAATGTAATCTCTGTTTCATTTAGAATAGATTTCACCACTAATTATGAATCCATATTAAGCAATATACTTGAATTCTGCGGTCTCAACGGATTAGTTATTTTAGATGAACGTATAAAAATTGTCCCATGGAATTATGAACAAGCACAGAGTGTTATAATGACATCGCCGCAAGTGAAAAAGTATAATCAATTGCTTAAGAAAGGTAAAGATCTGGGAAGTTAATATACTTCATAGAGCTATTTTAATAAAATAGCTCTATGAACAAGTGTAATATTTATCCCGATGAGCGCGGAATTGAATAGCTATAAAAACGAAATAAGAAGCACAAACTACAACTTTAGGGTTGTAGTTTTTTTTATATTTGTTACTATAATTATAACTATTGCCTCCAAAACATACTAATCTCTAACAATGGAATTAACAGAAATAAAAGGACTTTTTGAAATGGATAGTGGCACTCCTTCGCCTACAATACTATCTAACGACAATGAATTGTTTATTACCTTCTATTCGGATGATGTGAAGAGCCTTTCATTTGAGCCTCAAGAACGCAATACAGTTTATGACTCGGGAATAATTGTTTTAAAATTCAAGATGTATCTCCATTATAACTTTGGTATCCCTGGAGATGAAACAATACATAAACATCCCTATAGTAAACTTGGGATGAGGTCATATTCATTTTATGAATTAAAAAATTCAAACTTAATTAAGGAGCTTCAAGAAATTCAAAAAGGACATGTATATTATGATGCAGACAAATGGAAAACATATAAACATTATGTTTTGACTTTTCATGATAATATGTTTGAATGTATAGCTGAAGGCTTTGAAATTAGAGAAGAGACGGCATCACTTCATAATAAAGTTAGCGTTTTGTTAAATGAGTTATCTTCAAAACATTTATAGTGTGTAGGACAAATTAGGATATAAAAGGAAGGGGGCTTTTATGATTTTGGGAATACTCTTGTTGCTTTTTAGACTCTATACGTATTCCGGATAAAAACAATGTTCACAGAAACTCAACAACAAACATTAGACATTGATTGGTTTTTTATCGCTGATGATAAAATTGGATTTGTTGCTTCTGCGGGAGTCAAACTGCCTGAATCGGTTGCTGTTTTAGATGAAAAAATCGGAATCCTTTCTTCTTATTTTAGAAATCTTCCTGAAATAACAACGGCTCACATTCATGACGAGCTTAAAGAAATAAAGAAGATTGATGAAAAGCATCTTGCTGATTTTGTCTTTATGGCAAAGAGAGGCTTATATGCCTTTGACAAGTTGGTGCTAAATAATTTTTCTGACTTGAAATACCATCTTGTAGCCAAACCCGAAACCTATTTAAGCTTAAAAGGGTTACCTACTGAAATTATTGATTTGATACATAAAACTGTTTATACGGGTGCTATTGATCTGGCCAAAGCTATAAACATAGAAGATATTAGTTAATTGTAAAACCCTTCCACAATCGGATATCTGCGACGTACTGACAATAAAATTGCCTAAAAACATCCTTTATCCTATCTTTACGCCTCATCTTCGCCTGAACCTGCAAAATGCACTTATGAGAATCCTGACATTAGACGACATCCTTGACACCTATTCCAAGATAGTCCAAAGAGGCTATGGTTTCTTTTTATCTAAATTCACCTTGAACAAAGATTCGAGGGCGATCAGCGCTTTTGATAAGTCATCGGAACAGACATCGAATTGGTGGATTATTCCGGCCGTAAACGAACGCTGGAATAGGATGGTGAGCGGCGATCCGCTTACTGACCACAAGCAGCACTTGATAAAAAATTTCCTGAAAGAAGAAAGAGGCCTTAGATTATTATCTTTAGGATCTGGAGCTTGTGAGCATGAGCTGGAACTTGCCAATTATCCCCATTTTGCCGAAATCACTTGCGTGGATATCAACCAGGCCAATCTGGATAGAGCTAAAGTCATTGCTACAAAAGAGAATAAAAACCAGATGAAATTTGTCTGTTCTAATGTGGAAGACTATTCGTTTCCGGATCATTATTTTGACCTCGTCATCTTTAACGATTCGCTGCATCATTTTAAAAATGTGGAGCATCTTCTGGCCCATCCTATCAAAAACTGCCTGAAGCCTAAAGGCAAGCTAGTCATCCATGAATATGTCGGACCGAAACGCCTGCAGTATCCTAAACATCAGCTAAAGGCCATCAACAAAGCGATCCAGCTGATTGACAAGCCTTATCGAAAAAGATACAAGACCAATATTACCAAAAATCATTATTATGGTTCCGGTGTGCTGCGGATGATTGTTGCCGATCCGTCGGAATGCGTGGACTCGAATAATATACTGCCCGGCATCCATAAAAATTTCAAGACGCTGGAAGAGAAAAAATATGGTGGCAATATATTGATGAGCGTCCTTAAAGACATTTCGCATCATTTTGTCACGCTTGACGACAAAAAAAAGGCCGTACTCGACAGCCTTTTTAAATTTGAGGATGACTACCTGAAAGAAAATCCGAGTGATTTTATTTTTGGCGTTTATGAAAAATCCGAGTCCGATACTTTATAGCTTTCCTTGTTTTTTTCTGAAAGTATTGCTTAACGTCCCTCCTGCGGAGTCCAAACGCCGCTGGCCAGTGTCTCTCTGACATATTCTGAAAAATCTTTTGGCTTTCGGCCTAAAGCCTCTTCTACTCCATGGCTGATTGAGGCGTTCCGCCCGTCTAAAATTTCGCTGAAGAGATAGGATAACAGTCCTATATAGTCTTGCGGTACGTGATATTCTTTTAGTTGAGCCGCATATTTCTGAACGGAAAGCTGTTCGTATACAATAGGTTTTCCGATGGCTGTGGCAATTTCTGAAACAGCTTCCTTAAAGCTCAACAGCCTTGGGCCTGTGACTTCGTATAACGTATTGTCATGGCCTTCTTGCGTAAGCGCCGCCACGACAACATCAGCAATATCTTCCGCATCAATAAATGGCTCTTGTATGTCGCCTGTCGGCAACGCCATATGGCCGTTCAGTATCGGCTCGAGCAGGTAGCTTTCGCTAAAGTTCTGGTTGAACCAGCTTGCCCTGATGATGGTCCATTTTAAGCCACTTTCCATGATAATCTTTTCGCAGTCTTGGGCTTCTTTTTCGCCACGGCCTGAAAGGAGCACTACTTTTTCAACGCCTGACTCTTTGGCTACTTCCGCCAGCAGCCTTATCGCATGATCGGCTCCTTGTACAGCCAAGTCTGGCTGAAAGGTGATGTAGACGCTCTGAATGTCTTGGAGCACTGCTGTCCAATTGCTTGAATCTTCCCAGTCGAATTTAGGAACTGCGGTGCGAGACCCTTTTCTTACGGATTGCCCGAGTGCTTCTAATTTCTGCACGACGCGGCTCCCTGTTTTTCCATTGGAGCCTAATACTAAAATCTGTTTTGTTTTCATTGTTCTTATTTTTAAGCAAAACTAAGTGCAAGAACAATCATTAAATAGAACAGAACCGACAGTAGTCTTCTTTTTATCAAGATGGCTTGCTATGAAAATACAGACTTCTTTTTTGTAAATTAGCTTGCCTTAACCTGATGAATCTTATGACCCAGCACGATATCGCAACATCTCGATTGCTTTCGCAACAGATTAACGAACCCAGCCTGAAATCGGCTCCTGAAATGGTTGCTTATTTCGGTGCTATCCAAGGACAGGAATACGCCCAAACCAAATGGTCGTTGGGCCTGAGAATGCCCCATCTGAAAGACAGTGACATTGAAAAGGAACTGAACGAGGGCAAGATCTTGCGAACGCATCTGCTTCGGCCGACCTGGCACTTTGTGGCTCCTAAGGATATTCGATGGATGCTGAAACTCACCGGTCCAAGGGTAGATGCCATAAATAGCTATATGTATCGGAAGATGGAACTGGACAGTGCTACTTTTAATCTCTGTAATGACATCATGGCGCGGGTTTTAGAAGGCGGAAAGCACCTTACGCGCGAAGCACTGAGCCAAGAATTCTTGAAGAATAATATTGAAGCGGAAAGCGTGCGCTTGGTCTGTATCTTGATGAAAGCCGAACTGGAAGGACTTATCTGCAGCGGTGCCCGCCAAGGCAACCAATTTACGTATGCCCTGCTTGAGGAAAGGGTTCCGCCTGCCAAAGAAATAAGCCGGGACGAAGCGCTGGTCGAACTGACCCAGCGGTATTTCTTGAGCCGCGGTCCTGCTAGTGCCAAAGATTTTGCTACTTGGTCTGGACTTACTCTTACGGACTGCAAAAAGGGAATTGAAATGACCCGAGCCAATTGGACAGAAGAAAAAATCGAATCGGAAACCTATTATTTTTCGCCAAAGGCACTTAAAAAAGAAACAAACTTTGAACAAATGCACCTGACTCCTATTTATGACGAAATGATCATGGGGTATAAAAACAGGGAAGCCTTACAACAAATCAGACATGCTGTACAGCCAGCACAAAGACTACGTTTTGACAATACGATTTTATTCGATGGACAAATTATCGGCTCTTGGAGGAGAAAAATAAAACCAAAGCTGATTGAATTCGAGTATGAATTCCTACAGCCTTTGAATAAAAAGCAAGAACTGGAATTTGAAAAGGCTATCTTGCGCTTTGAAACTTTTTATGGCCTGCCTGTAAAAACCATCCTTTAATTTTTCTATTCATGAAGCTTATCTTGACCTTATTATTTTCTGTTGCTGTTGCTGCTTTGGGCTTTTCGCAAAATTCACTGTCTAAAGACAATCTTTTTGTTTTGGGGAAAGTTGAAAAACTAGAGTCTAAAATCTTAAACGAAACCCGAACGCTGAATGTTTATATTCCTGACAGCTATGATAAAAATCCGAATGCTTCTTATCCTGTGATTTATCTGCTGGATGGTTCTGCTGATGAAGATTTTATTCATGTTACGGGACTGGTGCAGTTCCTGACCATGATCAAAAAAATGCCCGAATCGATTATTATCGGCATTGCCAATATTGATAGAAAACGGGATCTTACGTTTCCTACGACCAACGTGCAGGACAAAAAAGATTTTCCGACTTCGGGAAGTTCAGAAAAATTCTTGGCTTTTATCGAAAAAGAACTGCTGCCGTATGCTAAAAAGCAGTACCGTACCAGTACTTCTACTCTTATTGGCCAGTCGCTCGGAGGGCTTTTGGTGACGGAAGCACTGCTCAAAAAACCAGAACTGTTCAACAATTATATTATCATAAGTCCGAGCCTATGGTGGGATGACGAATCGCTGCTGCGCCAAGCGCCTGCCTTATTAGAAAAACGGAGTGCGGCAAAAATCCAAGTCTATGTTTCTGTCGGAAGCGAAGGAAAGCAGATGGAAGATGATGCCTTTCAACTGTCGGAAATACTCGCCAAGTCGAAAAACCTTCAGTCTTATTTTGTGAGAATGCCGGAAGAAAATCATCTTACGATCTTGCACAATTGCCTTTATAAAGCGTTGGAGACCTTAAACAAGCCTAAATAATCCTACCATGTATACTCCGCTGCATTACAAAAACGAAAATATTGACGAAGTCCGAGAGTTCATACAAGCAAACAGCTTTGGGATATTGATCAACCAGACCAATGGAAAGTTATGGGGCACTCATATTCCGATGGAACTGGATACGGACGAAAACGGCCGTGCTATCTTGTACAGCCATATTTCTAAAGCCAACCCGCAATGGGAAAGCTTTAGTCCTGAGGAAGAAGTACTCGCTATTTTTCAAGGACCACATAGCTATGTTTCTTCGTCATGGTATGAAAAGGAAGAGGTTCCGACTTGGAATTATATTGCCGTTCATGTGTATGGAAAAGTTGAGATTGTCGAAGGCGAAGAATTGATGGCTTCGCTGAAAAAATTAGTCGATAAGTACGAGCGCTCTTCTAAAAATCCAGTCTCCATAGAAAAACTGTCTGAAAAAACCATGAGACAGGTTCATGGGATTGTTGGTTTCAAGCTGCATATTACCGACATCCAAGCGGCTTATAAATTATCACAGACACGAAACGACACCGACTTTCATACAATCGTTAACCAGCTTGAAAACAGCCCTGATCTTATGGCAAAGGCAACAGCCGCCGCAATGAAACTGTCGAGAAAAGAAGAGTAATTCCGCAAGTTTCGGGTTTTATGCCGAATGGGATGCTCCTACCTTTGTATCATAAATTTCAAAGAAATGAATGAGCAAAATCACATCAATTATATCCGGATTGCAGAAGCAATCGAATATATCCGAGAAAATTTTAAAGGCCAGCCTAATTTAGACGAGGTCGCGGCAAAGGTACACCTGAGTCCGTTTCACTTCCAGCGTCTTTTTACGGACTGGGCAGGCGTCAGTCCTAAGAAATTCCTGCAATACATCAGCGTCGAGCACGCCAAGCAGCTCTTAAAAGAAAAAGAAGCTACTTTGTTTGATGCTACACATGAGACCGGGCTTTCCAGCACTGGAAGACTGCACGACCTGTTTATCAAGATTGAAGGAATGACCCCTGGAGAATTTAAAAACGGCGGCGAGAGTCTTTCTATAAATTACAGCTATGCCGAAAGTCCGTTTGGCAATATCATCGTCGCTTCTACTCCAAAAGGCATCTGCTATATGGCTTTTGCTGAAAATGAAGAAACAGCTACGGCCAATCTCAAAGCGCATTTCCCTAATGCTGATTTCAAGCAGAAGCTCGACCTTATCCAGCAAAATGCCTTGTATATTTTTACACACGACTGGGACAAGCTCAACCAGATCAAGCTGCATCTGAAAGGAACCGATTTCCAATTGAAAGTATGGGAAACATTGCTGAAAATTCCGATGGGCAATCTATCTACGTATGGACAGATTGCAGGAGAAATTCAAAATCCGAAAGCGTCTCGTGCGGTAGGAACCGCTATTGGCAGCAATCCTGTAGCTTTCTTGATTCCGTGCCACCGCGTCATCCAATCCAGCGGCCATTTCGGAGGCTATATGTGGGGAACGACTCGAAAAACAGCTATCATTGGCTGGGAAGCCGCGCAAATGAGTCCATCAAAATAAATAAGACCCATGGAAACCATACACGAAAAGATAGCAGCACTTGATTGGGCGTTATTGACGCATGAGATGAATGAGAAAGGTTATGCTATTATTCCCAACTTAATTACAGACGAGCAATGCAATGAGTTTATAAAAAACTATGACAATCCGAATGGCTACAGAAAAACAGTGATCATGGAACGCTATCGCTTTGGCTTGGGAGAATATAAATATTTTGATTATCCATTGCCTGATCTGATCCAAAACTTACGCGAAAGCCTTTATCCTAAATTAGCGCCAATTGCCAATCTATGGATGAAGGTCTTGAATAGTACTACTCGTTTTCCTAGCACGTTTAAAGAGCTGCAAACGCTCTGTCATGCTAACAACCAGCTAAAACCAACCGTGCTGATCTTGAAATACGGAAAGGGCGGATACAATACTTTACATCAAGATTTGTATGGCGATATTTTTTTCCCAATGCAGACGGTACTTTTCTTGAACAATCCCGATGAAGATTATACTGGCGGCGAATTTGTCTTGACGCAACAGACACCCAGAGCCCAGTCTAAAGCCATTGTCTTGAAACCTAAGAAAGGTGATGTACTATTGTTTACTACCAACTTTAGGCCCGTGAAAGGGACAAAAGGGTATTATCGCGTAAACATGAAACATGGGGTGAGCGAGCTGCATTCGGGCAAAAGACATACTCTTGGAATTATTTTTCACGATGCCTTGAGTTAATATGATTAAGCATAGCGAAATAACGGATGTTGCCCTTAAAACGAAAATTTTGAGAAAGGAAATCGTTTTGGGTGGCAATCAAAAATTAAAAATTTACGGTACATTGCGCTGTACTTCCGGAAAGAGGCTGAAACGCGAAAACCGCGTATTTTTTGGCTCTGAAGAAGAAGCGTTTCAAAAGGATTATAGACCTTGCGGACACTGCCTTGCGGAAAAATACAAAATCTGGAAAAATGGACTTATTTAATAACGATATCGAAACCAACCGACTGCCTTATGACGGTACCGTGATTTATTACGGAAAAGTCCTAAAGCATGACGAAGCGCAACATTATCTCGAAAAGCTTCTTGAGACTATTGAGTGGAAACATGACGAGGCCACCATCTTTGGAAAACGAATTACCACGAAACGAAAGGTAGCTTGGTATGGCGACAGCGATTATCTGTATACGTATTCGAATACCACAAAACAGGCACTTCCTTGGACAAAAGAGCTTTTGGAATTGAAAACGCTGGCAGAAGAAATTTCGGGAACGGTTTTTAATTCCTGCCTTCTGAATCTGTATCACGATGGCAGCGAAGGAATGGCCTATCATAGCGATGATGAAAAATCCTTAGGTCAAAATACGACGATTGGGTCTATGAGTTTTGGTGCAGAACGAAAATTTTTATTTAAGCACAAGCAGACAAAAGACACCATCACTCTTCAACTGGAACACGGAAGCCTGCTGGTTATGAAAGACGAAACTCAGAGCCATTGGCTTCATCGGCTGCCGCCCAGCAAAAAAGTAAGTAAACCGAGAGTGAATCTTACGTTTAGGACGATTGTTTTGTAAGGCCTACGAAAAAACTTCTTTGAGCACTTCTAAGGATTTTGGCTTTCTGAAACCGTCGAGATGGAAACTGTAGTAATCAAGAATAATCTTTAGCAACTGTTGTCTTTCTTTTCCGTTAAAGACCTGCTGGTTGCTGTCAAAACGCAGTGCCAATAATTTCCTGAACAGAGCCGTTTCTTCTCCAGAAAGGCAAGATAGCGACTGGAAAGGCGTAAAAACACCTTCTGTCATTTCAAAAAACGGGTAGTCATTAGTGGAACTGTCTGGGTAAAATCCAAGGAATTTGGTAATCTCTAACAGGAGAATCAGATGGAAATTGGCGATCTCGTCATGGCTGTCGAGCCATAAAAGGGCCGTCTCGAGGAAATGAAACAAGTCTTCGTTTTTTTCTTCTTCTCGGATGCTGTGATGCAGCATTTCGGAAAGAAAAATAATTATGGTGCTTTTTACGATATCGATGTGGATGGTATGATAGGCGGCAAAAAGCTTGATTTCTTTAAAATTCTCCAGCGTTCCTTTATTTTTATGGACGGCTTCGATCTCAAGAATATTTAGGGGTTGGAAATAGGCAATTTTCTGTCTGTTGTTTTTCCCAGAAAAGGCGTTGTGGACAAAATAAGACTTCAGACCATCAGTCTCAGTAAAGCATTTTACGATAAGGCTTTTCTCTTGGTATTTGAGCGCACTGATAACTATTGCTTTGGTCTTGACTAGCATTTAATTACGAATTTGGAATTATGAATTATGAAATTTCAATCGTAATTCGTAATTTATCTTATTATCATCACTTTTTTCACCTTGGTTTCGGTACCGTCTTTGGAAGCGATAAATACCATATAAACTCCTGAAGCGACCCTGTATTTTCCGAATGCCTTAGTGTCCCATTCTATGGTTCCGCCTTCGGAAGTAGTTTCATACACTAAGTTTCCTTCGATATCCGTGATCTTGATGTTGGCATCGTCAATCAGACCGCTGATTTTTACGGTTCCGGTAAATTCTGGCCTTACAGGATTCGGGTAAATATATACCTGCGAAAGGTCGTCATTTTCTTTTGTAGAAGTTCCTTTAAAAGAAACTAGACCTGCCGTAGTCGCAAAAAATACTTCTCCTGTCTCGCCGTTGATATCGATATCATTAATCGAATTGCTAGGCAGCGGAGAGTTTTCTCTTGTAAATCTATGTAATGTTTCTTGTCCGTTAGGAGAAAGCAAAAACACACCAGAATCCGCTGTCCCGATCCATTTGTTGTTGGCTCCATCAACTACAATATCTGTAATGAACTGCTCGTATAAAAGTTCTTGCGGAAGTCCATCGTCAATAATTATTATCGGATTGGTTTCCAGGTTGTCTTCGCTCATAAAACGATCTATACTAGGCAAAATTCGCAAGCCTTGCATGGTACCGATCCAAAGCTGATTTCTGTTATCTACAGCTACGGCTATCGCATTTTTTATAAGCGGATTTCCGGCATCTTCATCAGAAGCTGCCAACTTGAATTTTGGCGTAACGTTTTCATTAAAACCAATAACTCCATTTATGGAAGACACAAACCATTTTGTTCCGTTCTTATCAATCACCATGCGCCCGTAATCTTGTTCTAAAAAATTAGTGGCAAAACCGTCAATTGAAAAAGATTCCCAAGAGCCATTTGTTTTCAATACTTTCATGGCATTTTCAATCCTAGTATTATTAAACCATAAATTTCCAGACCTGTCAAAAGCTGCACCATTGATTCGGACCGATTTATAATTCGGATCTGGAGCAAAGAAAAGAGACTCTGGTCCATTTTGAGTCGTATGGTCGTAACGGGCGACAACTGCGTCATTTTCAATTTTTAAGATTCCTGAATGGAATGAGCTTATGTAGACCTGATTTTCATTAGTTGGATTTACGGTAATCCTAGAAAGCGAATTGGCTCCCAAAACTTCACTAAAAGGTATGTTTAGCCAGCCGTTTTCTGAAAATTTACTGACCCCATTCGTACTCAAATCGGGAACATAAAACACGTTATAACCTCCGTACACTGCCCAAAGCTTATTGGATGGCGTGGTCTGTATCGCAAATATGTTGTTTCTCGCTGGGCCGTCGGGTTTGATGACTTGAAATGTAGTCGTATTTAAGAGCGAAGCCGTAATTATGCCGTTTTCTTTAGTACCGATATAAAAATCACCACCAACAATGGTTGCGCAATTAAAAGCCGCAGTCATGTTTGGAATGCTGGTACTGACGATGTGTGCTGTCTGCGAAAAAGTCTGGTTATAGGAATAGATATGATTGACCGTTGTTACAACTAGATTATCTTGATAAGACCTGATATCAATTCCTGGCTGCACAAGACTTGTCATGGTCGTAAAAGCGCCGCCTGTATGCCGAGCGACTCTGTTTGCGCTTACCGCTACAATTTGATTATTGTGTGTTACGATTCCTGTCCAAACACCAGCATCAAAAGTCTGCCATTGGCTAAAATCATTAAGGTTCGGGTTCGACAAATCGGCTCTCCTGATGCCGCTTTCTGCCGTGGCTACATATATAAAGTTATTTAATACTGTTGATTGGTATACTTTGACTTCTTCTCCGGCAGGGCCAAGCAGATAGGTATCGCCAAAACCAAGCGTTGCCAAATCGTATTGCACAAGGCCAAAATCACAAGAAATGTAAAGCTTTCCTTCGTGCTCATAAAAATGATTGATTCTTTTCCTATTCGGCGTCAGCCCGGCTTGGTCTCGAATTCCGGGAACAATTAATATGTTTCCGGTACTTTCGCTTAGGATAAGCATCAATCCATTTGCATGGCCAATAATTGTCTTATTGAAGGCTTGGCTGTAATAAATGGCCGTAATATCTTGTCCGGAAAGTCCATCGATTGTCGTAATCGTCTTCAGCTCATTCGTTGCTAGATTTTTGGAGAACATTGTCTTTAGGGTCGAACCTGTAATTTTTGTGGTGGATTCGGCCAAATCATTTACTTCGTTATAGGAAAAATAGCCCTTCCATAACTGATTGTTCTGGGCAAAAGTGATTTGTATAAAGAAAGAAAAAAGAAAAATTAAGAAATGCTTTTTCATTATCGATTAGGAATTGCATACAAATATAATACAAACGGATTTATTTCTCTTTTCATATATTCTTATGGCTGAAATAGACAAAAAAAATGCTCTCGAAATCGAGAGCATTTTTGAATTATCTTACAGATTGTATTATACGACTCCTTGCGCTAGCATTGCATCGGCAACTTTTACGAAACCTGCAATGTTTGCTCCTTTCACGTAATCAACATATCCTGTTCCATCAGAACCATATTTTACACATGATGTGTGGATATCAAGCATGATTCTTTTTAATCTTTCGTCAACTTCTTCAGAAGTCCAGCTTAATCTCAATGAGTTTTGAGACATTTCAAGACCTGAAGTCGCTACTCCACCAGCATTCGATGCTTTTCCTGGAGCGAAAAGAATTTTAGCGTGTTGGAAAACTTCAACAGCTTCTGGAGTTGACGGCATGTTAGCACCTTCAGCTACACAGATGCATCCGTTAGCTACCAACAATTTTGCTTCTGCACCATCCAACTCGTTTTGAGTTGCACATGGCAAAGCGATGTCGCATTTCACTTCCCAAGGACGTTTTCCTGCTACATATTTTGCGTTTGGATATTTTTTAGTGTATTCGCTGATTCTTGCGTAATCTACGTTTTTGATTTGCATTACGTACGCTAGTTTTTCAGCATCAATTCCGTCAGCGTCATAGATATAACCTGCAGAATCTGATAATGTAACTACTTTACCGCCCAATTGTGTTGCTTTTTCAGCCGCATATTGCGCTACGTTTCCAGAACCAGAAATCACTACAGTTTTGCCTTCAAAGTTTTGTCCTTTTGTTTGAAGCATGCTTTGTGCGAAATATACATCGCCATACCCTGTAGCTTCAGGACGGATCAATGAACCTCCGAAAGAGATTCCTTTTCCTGTCAAAACTCCTGTAAATTCGTTTCTTAATCTTTTGTATTGGCCAAACATGTACCCTACTTCTCTTCCTCCAACGCCGATATCTCCAGCTGGAACGTCGGTATTTCCACCGATATGTTTAGACAATTCTGTCATGAACGCTTGGCAGAATTTCATGATTTCGTTGTCTGATTTTCCTTTCGGGTCAAAATCAGCACCACCTTTTCCACCGCCCATTGGCAATGTAGTCAAACTGTTTTTGAAAGTCTGCTCGAAAGCAAGGAATTTCAAGATGCTCAAGTTTACAGAAGGATGGAAACGGATCCCTCCTTTGTATGGTCCGATAGCTGAGTTCATCTGGATTCTGTATCCACGATTTACTTGAGTATTTCCCGCATCGTCAATCCAAGTTACCCTGAACATAATTACGCGTTCTGCCTCAACCATTCTTTCCAAAAGCATCTTGTTTTGGTATTTTTTATTTTCTTCGATAAAAGGAATTACAGTTTCTGCAACTTCTTTTACAGCCTGTAAAAACTCAGGCTCATTAGGATTTCTCTTAGCAACTGCTTCAACAAAAGAGTTAATACTTTCTGTCATGATTATTAAGTTATTAACGTTTATGAAAACGTTTTCGTTTGATGGCACAAAGATACATCTTATAGAAATATTTGGAGTTTTTTTTTTGATTTCTCAATAGATTTATTTTTTTGTTAGGAAATCTTAATCAATTTTGTTTTTAGTGTGGTGTTTTTAAAGTTTTTATGATATTTTTTGAAGCAAAAAACTATTTTTCTTTTTTTTTTCTAAGTGCATGATGTTTTTATATATTTGTCTGAAATTATTTAAATATAATCAGATGCCCAGAATCTATTTTTTAATTCTAGCATTGGCTTTTGGAGGGCTAAATGCTGCTTTTGCTCAATTTGGTTTTTCGCATGAAATTGGAGTAATTGTGGGACCTGTAGCAATGCAGTCTGACTATGGCGAACGCCATGATTTAAGCACCAACGCTGGGAATACGGGTTTTGGCATCGGACTTGTCCACTATCTTAATTTTTCTTACAAGGCAGAATGTAACTGTTATACTCCGGAAACTTATTTCAACGACCATTTCAAGGTAAGAACAGAATTATCATACAGCAAAACCAATCTGCAGCATTTTGGAAAATGGGTTGAAGACAGCAGGACTTCGGTAACTGCTGAGCAATTGAGAAATATGAGAGGTAGCACTGCAATCACGAATATCGGAATGCAACTAGAATATTTCCCACTCAGCATTAGAGATTTTACGGCAACTACAGGAAGCTGGGCGCCTTTTGTAAGCCTAGGAGCTCAATTTAGCCATTACAATCCTGAGGCTTCGTCTACGACGGGACCACTGACTGTCATCAATACTCCTATAAAATACCGTGATGCTTTTACGAATGATTCTGGAACTGTATGGTCTGTCGTTAGTAGTGTTGGAACACGATATAAATTAAACGAAATGTCTGATTTGATGTTGGACTTGAGATTCCAATATTATTTTTCGGACTGGGTAGACGGACTGCGACCAAATCCAGACCGTTATTCTGAAAACAAGGCCAATGATTGGCTGATATGGCTGAATGTAGGCTATATTTATTACTTGAACTAATAGAACAAACATAAAAAAAGCCCCGATTGAATCGGGACTTTTTGTTTTATTGCAATGCTTGTTTTAAATCTTCTATCAAATCATCGATGTCTTCGACACCAACGCTCAATCGAACCAAGTCATCTGTGATTCCTATTTCTTTTCTCTTGTCTTCCGGAATTGAAGCATGTGTCATTAACGCGGGGTGGTTTGCCAATGATTCTACG
The DNA here is from genome assembly GCF_014138495.1 of Flavobacterium gossypii. Lineage (NCBI taxonomy): Bacteria > Pseudomonadati > Bacteroidota > Flavobacteriia > Flavobacteriales > Flavobacteriaceae > Flavobacterium > Flavobacterium gossypii. The sequence goes on from NZ_JACJIS010000001.1 coordinate 1,476,482, forward strand.
CCTCCTAAAGATTCAGCGAGTGTAAATACCTGCAATTTTTCTAGGAAACTAATCGCGTCTTCTTTTTTGCCTGATTCAAAGGTGAAAGACACCATTCCTCCAAAGCCATTTTTCATTTGCTTTTTGGCAATTTCATGAAACGGATGCGATTCTAATCCTGGATAATAAACCGTTTTTACTTTTGGATGATTATTCAGGAATTCTGTAACCTTTGCTCCATTTTCGCAATGTCTCTGAACTCTTAAATGCAACGTCTTGATTCCTCTTAAAACCAAGAAAGAATCTTGTGGGCCAAGCGTTGCTCCTGTCGCAAATTGTTGGAAATGCAATTGCTCTCCTAAGGCTTCGTCTTTTACGATCAAGGCTCCGGCAATAACATCGGAATGTCCGCCCAAGTATTTTGTAGCAGAATGCATGACAATATCCGCTCCCAAATCCAATGGTTTTTGCAAGTAGGGCGTTGCAAAAGTATTATCGACAGCAAAAAGCAATTTTTTCTCTTTTGTGATATTGGCAATCGCTTCGATATCTGCCAATTTCATCAACGGGTTTGTAGGTGTTTCCACCCATACCAATTTGGTGTTTTCGTTAATCAGCGACTTGAATTTCTCCAGATCGTTCATATCTACAAAATGGAACTTGATACCAGAATCTTTATAAATTCTAGTAAACATTCTGTAAGTTCCGCCGTATAAATCGTCCATTGCAATCACTTCGTCGCCTGCCTTGAAAGATCTCAAAACGCAGTCTGTAGCCGCCAATCCAGATGAAAAAGCCAGTCCTTTTGTTCCGTTTTCAATACTAGCCAAAGCATTTTCTAAGGCTGTACGTGTCGGGTTTGAAGCTCTGCTGTATTCATAATCTCCAATAGGCTGCCCTGGGCTTGACTGTACGAAGGTCGAAGTTTGATAAACAGGAGGCATGACGGCGCCCGTACTCGGGTCGTGATGCTGTCCTCCGTGGATCACTTTAGTGTTAAATTTCATATAAATGATTATTTAAGTATCAATATTTTGGACAAATTTACCTTTTAATTTTATTCTAAAAACGCTATATTTATAAATAATTAACAAAGCTGTCATGAAACGTATCGTATTATTCCTCGCACTATCGCTCGCTTTTGCAAGCTGTCAAAAAGACAAGAAAGATGGATCTGAATTGAAAGCAGTTGATTTCCAATCGAAAACTTTCGAAAAGAAGACAACATTGCCTTGCAAGAGAGATATCTGTGCCGAAGTAAAAATTACGGTTCCGGAAGCTTCTAACATTCCTGTAGTGGCCGACAGCATCAATAAGAAAATTTTCAATACGGTTCGCGGCATCGTTTATTTTGGCGAAAAACCTTATAACGGAAAAACTTATGAAGAAATCATGGCCTCGTTTATCAATTCTTATGAAGAACTGAAGAAAGAATTTCCAGACGAAACTTTAGGCTGGGAAGCAAAAGTAGATGCAAAAGTGGATTATACTTCTGACAAAGTCTTGAATATAAAATTGCACCATTATACCTATACTGGCGGTGCCCATGGCTACGAAGGAAACCGTTCCTTGCTGTTTAATCCTGAAACGGGAAAAGAGCTGACACGAAAAGATTTCCTGAAAGACGAAGCTGGCTTTAAATCTTTTGCTGAAAAAGAATTCCGAAAAAAATATAAAATTCCGGCCGGGCCTATCAACGCTACAGGGCTCATGTTTGAAAACGAAGTTTTTGACCTGCCACAAACTATCTTCTTTACTAAAAATGGACTGTTACTGTATTATAACACCTATGAAGTTGCTTCGTATGCGGATGGCCCGAAAGAATTATTGCTGCCTTACGACCAATTGACCAATTATTTGTTGATCAAATAATTACAAAAACTTCTTGATTGACATCATCATGCCTAAGTGCATTGCTTCATGGTAATAATTATAGGCAATGGCTCCTTCTGCGTTTCGAATCGTAAATCCTTGGTTGTTCGTAAACTGATGGTAGTTTTTAAAAATCTGATTCTCGAAATCGGTTTTGGTCTGGTTGATGGTTTCAAAAAGCAATCCCTTAATTTCATCGACTTCTTTTTGCGTAACATCTGCTTCTGGCCTGGTTCCTTTTTGGTATTTCAAAATCATCTCATCCGAAACCATTGTCGGAAGTCCTGATAATTTATACACCAATAATTGCTGTACGACAATGATATGGGCTATATTCCAAATTAAGTTGTTGTTGAAACCATCCGGAACCTTGTTTAGTTGTTCCAAAGAATAATTTTGCAGGTAGTTTTCGAGAACCTTTCTGCTTTGTGTTGTGATATCAAATGCTTCGTGCATGTTTTTTTTGATAAAAATACATCTTTTTCGCCATAAATAAATTTTCTTTGCGTCACTTAAACTTCACAAAGATGAACAACAGAATATATTATCTAGCCTCTTGCGATACGTGTCGAAAAATCATAAAGTCGCTTCCGAATACCGACAAATTGGAATTTCACGATATCCGTCAAAATCCGATTACCGCAGCAGAACTGGATGAAATGTATAAACTTTCAGGAAGCTATGAAGCGCTATTCAGCAAAAAAGCGCAGCTTTATAAATCTTTGGACTTGAAAAACAAAAACCTAAAAGAGCTAGATTTCAAAAAATATCTTTTGGAGCATTATACTTTCTTAAGCCGTCCTGTTTTTATTATCGACGGAAAAATCTACATCGGCAACAGCCAAAAGAACATTCTTGAAGTAGCCAAAGCGCTTTCTTAAATGTCTACACGAAATTGGGCCCTACTCGGTGCCTTGATGGTTTCCATCATTTATGGAGTGACGTTTACGATTGCCAAAGACGTAATGCCGGAATTTATTAAACCTTTCGGATTTATTGTCTTGAGAGTTGGCGGTTCCGCTCTTTTGTTTTGGCTGGTCGCGCTTTTTATTAAAGCAGAAAAAATTGCGCTGAATGATTTTCCGAGGATTATTGCTTCCGCTTTCTTTGGTGTGGCTCTTAATATGCTTACGTTTTTTGAAGGATTGAGCCTTACTTCGCCTATTATGGCTTCTGTAATCATGGTTACGACGCCTATGATTGTCTTGGTATTGTCTGCCATTATCATGAAGGAAAAAATCCTCAAATGGAAGGCTTTTGGAATCGTATTAGGATTAGCCGGAACTGTCTTGCTAATTCTATATGGAAAAAGCATCGGCAATGCCTCGAATGCCATGTGGGGAAACTTTTTGGTTTTTGTCAATGCCGTTTCCTATGGCTTTTACCTGATTATTGTCAAAAAGCTGATGGAAAAATACAATGCCTTTTCCTTCGTCAAATGGATCTATCTGTTTGGATTTATCATGGTATTACCTTTCGGATGGAAGCAGGTGCAGGAAATACAATGGGAGATTATTCCAACGTCTATTTATGCCAAAATACTATTTGTCGTAGTAATTTCAACATTCCTTACCTACCTGTTGAATCTTTTGTCTATGAAAGAACTAAAGCCTACTATTGTTGCCGTTTTTATCTACCTTCAGCCCTTTTTTGCAACTGTATTCGCTATCGGTTTGGGAAAAGACGAATTGAGCTTCGTAAAAATCATTTCGGCTACTATGATCTTTTTAGGAGTCTATTTGGTCACGCAAAAGAAAAAACAGTTCTCAAGCAGTTGATTCCTGCTGTTTTGCCTGCAATCTAATTTGCCCCGCCTGAAAACGACTCAATACTTTTTATTACATTTGTAGCTATTTAAATTTGAATATGATACAATCAATGACTGGTTTCGGCAAAGCAACCTTGCAATTGCCTAACAAAAAAATTACCGTTGAAATTAAATCCCTAAACAGCAAAGGTTTGGATTTAAATGTGAGAACGCCCTACGTTTATCGCGAAATGGAATTGGGACTTCGAAATCAGATTGCTCAGAAATTAGAAAGAGGAAAGATCGATTTTTCTTTATTTATAGAAATTACCGGCGAAGAAACTTCGTCAAAAATCAACGTGCCTATCGTAAAAGCCTATATCAATCAGCTGAAACTAGTGGTTGACGGCGACGAAACGGAACTGCTGAAAATGGCCGTCAGAATGCCTGATGCCTTAAAAACAGAACGCGAAGAGCTGGATGAAAACGAATGGAAAGTTATTCAAGGCGTAATCGACCAAGGATTGGAAAATATCCAAGAATTCAGAAACTCTGAAGGCGTAGCACTTGAAAAAGAATTCCTTTTAAGAATTGGCAACATACTCGCTCTCATGAAGGAAACAGTAGCGCTAGACGGCGAACGAATTGAAACGGTTAAAAACCGATTGAAAACCGCCATCGAAGAACTCAATGTCAATGTAGACGAAAATCGTTTTGAGCAGGAATTGATTTTCTATCTTGAAAAATACGATATTACCGAAGAAAAAGTACGCTTGGAAAACCACTTGAATTATTTTATAGAAACGCTGGCGGGTAACGAAGCTAATGGTAGAAAACTAGGATTCATCACTCAAGAAATTGGAAGAGAAATCAACACGATGGGTTCCAAATCGAACCATGCGCAGATGCAAAAACTTGTAGTCCAGATGAAAGACGAGCTGGAAAAAATCAAAGAACAGGTACTGAACGTTCTGTAGAACGCTTTTGGCCGCAAGCTTTAGGTTTAGGCTTTAGGCAAAAAAACCAATAAACAATCCACTTAGCTTAAGGCATATAGCGTTAAGCTTAAAGCATAAAACAATGAATAACGGCAAATTAATAGTCTTTTCGGCTCCTTCTGGCTCAGGAAAAACTACGATAGTGAGATATCTTTTGGAACAAAAAGAACTGCATTTGGACTTTTCTATTTCTGCAACTTCGCGCGAAAAAAGAGGAGAAGAAATTGACGGCAGGGATTATTACTTTTTATCTGCATCCGAATTCCAAAAGAAAATTGAAGAAGATGCTTTTGTAGAATATGAAGAAGTCTACAAAAACAATTATTATGGAACGCTGAAAAGCGAGCTGGAACGAATCTGGGCCGAAGGCAAGCACGTAATTTTCGACATTGACGTGATTGGAGGCTTGAACATAAAAAAGCAATATCCAAAACAAACGTTGGCCGTTTTTGTTAGCCCGCCTTCTGTTGAAGAACTAGAAAGAAGACTACGTTTCCGTCAGACAGAAACGGATGAAAAGATACAGATGCGCCTCGCAAAAGCAGAAAAAGAAATCGCAAAAGCAAATGAATTCGATGTCATCTTAAAGAATTACGATTTGGAAATTGCAAAAAATGATGCTTATAAATTGGTTTACGATTATTTGAAAATGATTTAATAAGGTGTGAATTGCTAAGGTTCCAAGAGCCTTAGCAACTCAGAACTTTAGTCCCTTAAAAAATGAAAGTAGGATTATATTTCGGAACATTTAACCCCATCCATGTCGGCCACCTCATCATTGCCAACCACATGGCCGAGTTTTCAGATTTGGATCAAGTCTGGATGGTCGTTACGCCGCACAATCCTTTAAAAAAGAAAAGCACGCTATTAGAAGACCACCATCGCCTGCAGATGGTTTTTCTGGCAACAGAAGAGTATCCAAAATTAAAACCTTCTGACATCGAATTTAAATTACCGCAGCCTAATTATACGGTAACTACTTTAGCTTATCTCCAAGAGAAATTCCCAAATCATGAGTTTTCCTTGATTATGGGCGAAGACAACCTGAATTCGTTTCACAAATGGAAAAACTACGATGTTATTCTCGAAAATCATGAAATTTATGTCTATCCGAGAATTTCAACGGAAATCATAAGCTCTGAATTTGTAAACCATCCGAAGATTCATATTATTGATGCACCGATTGTTGAGATTTCTTCAACTAAAATCAGAGAAAGCATCAAAAATGGAAAAAATGCGAAACCGCTATTGCCCGAAAAAGTGTGGGATTATATTGACCATAATTTATTTTATAAGAAGTAATCAGAATGAGCCAAATGTTACGACAGCAAATCGAAAAAATCACGCCGCTTACTGATGGCGAATTCGATTATATACTGTCGCATTTTACTCCAAAAAAATATAAAAAGCACCAATTTTTGATTCAAGAAGGCGAAGATGTACCTAATGATTTTTTTGTCATTGAAGGTTGTCTGAAAGCCTATCATGTGAGCCAAGACGGAAAGGAACACATCTTACAATTTGCGCTTCCGGATTGGTGGATCTGCGATTTTAATGCTTACTTCAACCAGACAAAAGCTACCTTATACATCGATTGTATCGAAGATACCGAAGTACTCTGCCTTTCCTTGTACAATCGTGAAAAACTCTGCTCCGAAATGCACAAGATCGAGCACTTCTTCCGCAGAAAGTCTAATTCCGGCTATATTGCCCTACAGCAAAGAATCTTGTCGATGCTGAATAACAATCCGCAGGAACGCTACGAAAAATTATTACAGCTCTACCCTACTTTATTTCAAAAAGTCCCTAAAAAACTGATTGCATCCTATCTTGGCGTTTCGCGTGAAACGTTGAGCCGTTTCAGCACCTAAGTGACAATTATCACCTCAAATCTGTGACTTTTTCCCTTTCTTAGAGAGTCATTTCTTCGGAATTTTGTATCTTAATTATAAAAAAGTCATTATGAAAAAAATAATCACTTCGAGCTTGATGGCTATAGCATTTTTTGCCCTTGCCTTACATCCTGTTCTAGGAAACGCACAAACTAAAAAATCAAAAAAGATGGAAAAGAAAATCCTATTTGTGGTTTCGAGCCACGACAAAAAAGGAAGCACTGGCGAACCTACCGGTTATTATTTAGGAGAAGTTACTCATGCTTGGGAAGTATTAAAAGACCATTATACGATTGATTTCGTGAGTCCAAAGGGCGGAACACCTCCTGTAGATGGTTTTGATTTGAATGACCCAATCAATAAGAAATTTTGGGATGATGCTGTTTATCACAACAAAATCAACCATTCGATGAAACCATCTGAAGTCAATCCAAAAGACTATGTGGCCATCTACTATGCTGGAGGCCATGGCGCGATGTGGGATTTTGCTGATAATACCGAAATTGCCAAAATCGCTACTGCTATCTATGAAAACAATGGCGTCGTTGGAGCTGTTTGTCACGGTCCTGCTGGATTGGTAAATATCAAATTGAGCAATGGCAAGTATTTGGTTGATGGCAAAAAGGTAAATGCTTTTACTAATGAAGAAGAAGTGGCAGTCAAACTGGAAAAAGTAGTTCCCTTTGCCCTAGAAACAAAATTGATTGAGCGTGGTGCCAAATTCGAAAAATCAGGCTTATGGCAGCCACATGTTACTATCGATGGACGATTGGTTACAGGGCAAAATCCACAGTCTGCAAAAGGTGTCGGAGAAGCCATTTTAAAAGAATTGGAATTATTGAAAAAGTAATTGTTAACACTCTTTTACGACATCCCGAATTACACGTTTCGTAATTTTACATAAAATTTAAAACTATGCTGAATTTCGAATTATACAATCCTACCAATCTAGTTTTTGGCAAAGGACAAATTGCAAAAATCTCTGACTTGCTACCCAAAGAAGCCAAAGTATTAATTACATATGGCGGCGGTAGCATTTTCAAAAATGGCGTCTACGATCAAGTTCGTAAAGCACTGCATGGCTATGACGTAACGGAATTTGGTGGCATTGAACCGAATCCTCGTTATGAAACGTTGATGAAAGCAGTGGAAATTATCCGTGAAAAGAAATTGGATTTTATTCTTGCAGTAGGCGGCGGTTCTGTAATTGACGGAACAAAATTCATATCGGCCGCTGTACAATTTGAAGGAAATCCGATGGATATCCTTCAAAAAGGAATTCGAATCTTAGACAATGCCATTCCTTTCGGAACTGTTTTAACGCTTCCAGCTACAGCAAGCGAGATGAACTCTGGTGCTGTAATCACGATTAACGAAACACAGGAAAAATTGTCTTTTGGTGGCCCTGCCCTATTTCCAAAATTTTCAATCTGCGATCCAGAAGTAGTTGCTTCATTACCAAAAAGACAAATCCAGAATGGTGTGGTCGATGCTTTTACGCACGTTTTTGAACAGTATCTTACATACCCGCACGATGCTTTATTACAAGACCGAATTTCTGAAGGAATCTTACAGACACTAATTGAAATTGGTCCAAAAGTGGTTGAAAATCCGACAGATTATAAACTAGCTTCTAATTATATGTGGTGCTGTACAATGGCATTAAACGGACTCATCCAAAAAGGAGTTCCTACCGATTGGGCCACGCACATGATCGGCCATGAACTGACCGCCTTGTTTGAAATCGACCATGCCAGAACTTTAGCGATTATTGGTCCAAATTTATATCGCGTGATGTTTGAGAGTAAAAAGGAAAAGTTAGCACAATATGGAAAACGTGTCTGGAATATAGCCGATGCAAGCGTTGAAGAAATGGCAACAGAAGCTATAGAAAAAACAGTTGATTTCTTCCATATTATGGGAATGCAGACCAAACTTTCAGAATACACACAAGATTATGAAAATACTGCCGATTTTGTAGTAAAACGTTTTGATGAAAGAGGTTGGAAGGCACTCGGCGAAAAGAAAAACATTACCCTTGAAAAGGTAAAAAATATTGTAGAGCTAAGCTACTAGTCAATTAAAACCAAAAGCATTTATAAGTCAAAAGGCACTCCTGAAAGTAATTTTCAAGAGTGCCTTTTTCAAAACACCAAAAACAAATCTTAACTAACTCAAATAATACGAGAGTGTATCATTTGTAACGTATATTGTAATCTAACCAACTCATATCAATAACGACAGTAGAAGGCTTGCATTGTATTGACAATCATAATTTTAAGTTAAATTTATCCTGATGCTCATTTTATAACGAAGCTTTCTGACAAAAAAGGCAATACTGCTACTGAATTAATTTCCTATTATCACTAATTTGAGTATTTTTGGGCAAACAAACGAAACAAAATGAGTGAACATCCAAAATTTGCCGTGATAGGGGGTGGAAGCTGGGCAACAGCAATTGCAAAAATGCTTTGCGTCAATCTTGATGAGATTGCATGGTATATGAGAAACGAGAGTGCCATCGAGCACATCAAGGAATTCAAGCATAATCCAAATTACTTGAGTTCTGTTGAATTCGACATAAAAAAACTAAAGCTTACCAGCAACATAAACGAAGCTGTAAAGTACGCCGACTATATCATTTTTGCGATTCCATCTGCATTCTTGAGTGGCGAATTGGACCATCTCACTGAAAGTTTAGACGGAAAAATTATTTATTCTGCAATCAAAGGCATCGTCCCAGAGACCAGCCTGATTGTAGGAGAACATTTCCATGAAAAATATGATATCCCTTATGACAATATCGGAGTCATCACTGGACCTTGCCACGCTGAAGAGGTTGCGATGGAGCGCCTTTCGTATCTGACAATTGCCTGCGGAGATTCTGACAAAGCTAAAATAATGGCTAAAAACCTGAGCGGCAATTATATCAAGACCAAAATTTCTGATGATATTATCGGGACAGAATATGCCGCGATGCTAAAAAATATTTATGCTATAGCGGCCGGAATGGCGCATGGCTTAGGATATGGCGACAACTTCCAAGCGCTGTTAATGAGCAACGCCATACGCGAGATGAAAAAATTCATCCGAAAAGTTCACAAGATGAAACGAAACATCAACGATTCGGCTTATCTTGGTGACTTATTAGTTACCGGGTATTCTATATTTTCTAGAAACAGGATGTTCGGAAACATGATCGGAAAAGGCTATACCGTAAAATCTGCCATGATGGAGATGAGCATGGTTGCCGAAGGATATTATGCCACAAATAGTGCTTACAAACTCAATGAGGAATTCGGCGCGAAGACTCCTATCATTAATGCCGTCTACAGTATTTTATACGAAGGAAAAGAACCGAAAAAGGTATTCAAAAAACTGACCGAAAAACTTAATTAATCGAGACCATGCAAAATAATCATGTCGACCATCTGATCAACCATCCTGGAATCCTGGCAGGATTTTCAATCCTGATTATCATTATGTTGTTGCTAGACTTAGGCGTCTTCAACAAAAACAGCCATGTCGTTTCTAACAAAGAAGCGGCTACTTGGTCGATTGTATGGATTTCGCTTGCGATGGCTTTTAGCGGCGTGATTTATTATTTGATGGGAATGGAGCAGTTTACTCAGTTCCAATCGGCTTATTGGATAGAAAAAGCGCTTTCAGTAGACAATCTCTTCGTTTTTATTTTGGTCTTCGGCTTCTTTAATGTGCCAAAGCATTTGCATCATAAAGTTTTATTTTGGGGAATTATCGGTGCCTTGGTATTCCGAGCCATTTTTATCTTCTCTGGAGTAGAGTTGATCAACATGACTTATCTTCCTGAAATGAAACTTTTTGGAAAGATGGTCAGCATCAATGTCATCTTATCCATTTTTGGGTTCTTCTTGATTTTTGCCGGATTCAAATCTTGGTTTTCAAAAGAAGATGATGACGAGAATAAAGATTTCACAAAAAGCCCAGGCGCCAAATTGGTACATCGTTTTTTCAAAGTATCAGAAAATTATGATGGCGACAAGTTTTTTACAATAAAGAATGGCGTGAAGATGGCGACGCCACTTTTGGTTGTCGTTGCTGTTATTGAATTTACCGATTTGATTTTTGCCGTCGACTCCATCCCAGCTATTTTCGCTATCGCTCCAAATGACCCATTCATTCTCTATACTTCTAATATTTTTGCAATTTTAGGACTAAGAGCCTTATATTTTCTACTGGCCAATTTTATGTACATGTTCAGCAGGCTAAAATACGGACTAGCCGTTATCCTTGCTTTTATCGGCGTAAAAATGCTTATTCAGCCTTTTTATCACATCTCTTCCCCAGCCTCGCTGACAGTTGTAGGAAGCGTCTTGATCTTATCTGTAATGGCTTCTTTGGCCTTTCCAGTAAAAGAAGAAAAATAGTCAATTTGTGAAAATAAAGTGAAAGTCTACGGATTGTGTTATTATTTTTTGTAACTATGAAGAATAATAACCATTCAATCTATGTTAGAACAACTTTTAGCCTCAGGAAAATATTCTGAAGTTTTGGACCATCTCGCGAACGGCGAAAAACTTCCCACCACTCTAAACGAATACAATAAGTCGAATATCTTCGATCGACTATTTCAAGAAAAACAATTCGAAATTATAAGGCTTTTTTTAGAAAACAAAGTCATTGAAACCGATGTTTATGAATTCGACAGTTTTGATAAAAGTATTTTTCAAAGCGTCACAAGAGGTTTGCAGAAAGACGAGGATTCGATTGCTTTTTTTAGAGAATTCATCTCAAAATTTGACAATATAAATGATGAGGTCGCCGCAAAAACACTGCTTGGGTATTTCTTTGAAAAAGGTGCCACTATCGAAAGCATCAAGGTATTGGTTGAAGCAGGATGCAATGTAAATTTTAAAAATAATGCCGAAGAAAGCTTTCTCCATCAAGTCATAAAGACGAACCTGATGAAACCTCAGCTTTCTTTGTCCTACCTCGAATATCTAATTGAAGAAGGCTTGGATGTGAATGCGCAAGATATCATTAAAAAAACGCCATTAATTACGGCTATAGAATTCAATAGGAATGACTATCTCGACTTTCTTTTGCAAAATGGCGCAAATCCAAATGATGTAGATAAAAACGGAAATTCTGCTTTTTTCTATGCTGTTGCCCATAAACTAGATGTGAGGTTGTACGACCAGCTTCGCAATTTCGACACACCTCAATTTGATGTGATTAACAAAGACCAAGTGACGTTATTGTTTGAATACGTCAGGATGATGTATGATACTTCTGAAAGAAGCCTGGAGCTATTGCGAAAGCTAATTGAAGATGGTGCCGATATATATCAGACTAGCCTCTATTATAGCCAAGACACCACTCCAATTGATTTAATTGCCGAAAAGAAGGTAGAAGTGCTTCAAACTATTTTGGATACTGGAGCAATCGATATCAATCGCCAAGACGATAGTGGCAATACCCTTTTGCATAAAATCTGCGCCTATAATGTCAATTACGAGGCTGAAAAAGCAAAGGACACTTATAGAAAAGCAAAACTCTTGATTGAAAACGGAGCCGATATTTCCATAACAAACAATCAAGACCAAACTGCGCTTCATCTGGCATCTGATGATAATTTGAAAATAAAAACCGTAGAGTTGCTGATGAAGCAGTCTTAATCCAGAAAAAGAAAACTTATGTCAATGTCATTCATCATCGCCTGTGAAGGCGGAAAAAGAAAAATAGCCGAACTTTTATTAGCCAACAAAGAAGTAGATGTTACTTACACGGATGAAAAGGGCCGAACAGCCTTGCATTATGCCGCACATCATGGCTATCTTGATTTGGTACAAATGCTCATCGAGGAAGGAGCCGATATCGATTATGAAGATCATGCCGGAGAAACGCCTTTCTATTTTGCCTGCCTTCAAAAACAGAAGCAGACCGCCCTATTTTTATTTGAAAAAGGAGCCAAGACAAGCATCAAAGATTTAAAAGGGAATAGCCTGTTGCATCTAACCGCACTGACTGGACAGATTGAAATTCTTGAAAAACTGCTGGAACAAGGCCTGAATGCAGATGTAGAAAATAATGAAGCTGAAACACCATTGCTCCTTGCAGCAAGTTGGAGAAATGCCGCAATCGTCAAAAAATTATTGGAAAACGGAGCAGATATCAACACGACCAACAAGCAAGGCAACTCCCCTTTGCTATTTGCCGTAAAATCTAAAAACCAACCTATGGTTGAGTTGCTGCTGGAAAATGGTGCCAATATCAACCATGTGAATCATTTGGGCGAAAGTGCTTTGCTTTTAGCCTGCTATGATAGCAATCGAATGCTGACCAAGCTTTTAACAGAAAAAGGAGCCGATCTTTTTGTTTCTTCTAAAAATGGCTTATCCCCCATTTGGTATGCCTGTGCCAACAACCAAAAAGAAATTGTCGAGCTTTTTATTGAAAATGGTGTTGATGTCAATTATTCAAAACCTGTCACTGGAAACGAAACCTCGATGTATTCTTATTTGGATTGGGTAGAAACGGCAGACAGTCTTAGCGTTTCAAGCAGTTTCTCTCTCGACACTACTTATGGCTATGGCGGCGAAAGCCTGCTGCACGTTGCGGCGAAAAGCGGCCATGTAAGCATGGTAAAATTACTTTTAGACAAAGGTGCCACTATCAATATTCAGGATGAAAGCGGTAATACTGCCTTGCATTATGCCTCAGCCAATGGCAAAAAAGACATGGTAAAGTTACTGCTAGAAAAAGGGGCCGATGCTTCTGTAGTCAATGCAAAAGAACAGAAGGCTATCGACTATTCTAACATTAAAGGATATAATGAAATCACAGAGTTATTGCTCAAGTTCAGTCCGTCGAATACTGTAAATCCTGCGGTTGCAAAAACGGAAACTGTTGTTCCGCCTGCAGATATGGCTTCCAAAAAACAAGCTTTGCTCGACTTAAAAGAATTATTGGATGCAGGAATTTTGTCGCAAGAAGAATTTGATCAAGAAAAAAGCAAGATCTTAAAAGGATAATTATCGCACGATAACACCATTTACGAATAGAATCGGCACTTCTTCTGTAGCTCGTTCATTTATCGTATTGGTGCGGAACGTAAATTTTTTATCATATAATGTATTTCCTATGAAATAGGTAACCATAAACTCATTATTAAGCGCTAGGACGCTTTTTTCGACCATTTCTACCTTTACGACAGAAACCGCTGGAACTTTCATAAAAGCGTGGCGTAAAAGCGATGTTTTTTTCATCTCGCCATCTATGGTTCCGAAAGCTTTTGAAACTACCATGACGCTGTCCAGATCAAAATCGCTGTCATTGACCAGATAGACATACCAAACATTTTCCATAAAGTCGTCGTTCCATTCTTGAACGGCGGCCATAAAAACGTTTTCTACTTTTGGAACGATAATATCTTTTTTCATAATAAGAAGTGGGAAAGTGAGAAAGTCAAAAGTCGAAAGTTCTTGCTTTAAACAATTTCTTTACAACTTTTGACTTTCAACTTTATGACTAAATAGAAGATTTGAACTGTTCTAAGAATCGTACGTCATTTTCATAAAACATCCTGATGTCGCCAATCTGGTGCAACAGCATCGCAATTCTCTCGACACCCATACCAAAAGCAAAACCTGTAAATTCATCAGCATTAATACCGCAGTTTTTCAAAACATTTGGATCTACCATACCGCAACCGCCGATTTCTAACCAACCGGTTCCTTTGGTAATTCTATAATCCGTTTCGGTTTTTAATCCCCAATAAATATCAATCTCGGCGCTTGGTTCCGTGAATGGAAAGTACGAAGGGCGCAGTCGAATTTTCGACTTACCGAACATTTCTTTCGTGAAATATAAAAGCGTCTGCTTCAAATCGGCAAACGAAACATCTTTGTCAATGTACAATCCTTCTACTTGATGGAAAATACAGTGAGAACGTGAAGAAACGGCTTCATTTCTAAAAACACGCCCAGGAGAAATAGTCCGGATTGGCGGCTTGTTTTCTTCCATATAGCGAACCTGAACCGACGATGTATGGGTTCTCAAAAGAATATCTGGATTCGTCTGGATAAAAAACGTATCCTGCATGTCTCTAGCCGGATGGTATTCCGGAAGATTCAATGCCGTGAAATTATGCCAGTCGTCTTCAATTTCTGGACCTTCAGACACATTAAAACCAATGTTTGAGAAGATATCGATAATCTGGTTTTTGACTAAAGAAATAGGATGGCGCGAACCAATTTTCAATGGTTCTGCCGGACGTGTCAAATCGCCATAGACTCCTACGGTTTCTTCTTTGCTTTCAAGTAATTCTTGAATTGCTTTGACTTTTTCTTCAGCAGTATTCTTCAGCTGGTTGATCACCTGTCCGAATTCTTTTTTCTGTTCGTTTGGAACACTTTTGAATGCGGCAAAAAAATCTTTCAAAAGCCCTTTGCTTCCTAAGAATTTAATCCTGAATGCTTCGAGTTCTTCTTTATTTTGGGTTTGAAACGCTTCTGCTTCGCCAATATATTCTTTAATCTTATCTATCATCTTCTTTTGGTAAAGGTGCAAATTTACTATTTTTCGTTGAAAATCGGCAGTTTTCAGCAGTTTTCAATCGCTATATTCTTTCTGAAATCTAAATTTCTAATCAATAACTTCTCTTTCCAGAAAATAATTGACAATCGCTTCTTTCATCAACACTGATTGTTCGCCTGCTTTCAACGGAGGCAGTTCTTCTTTTACTTTATAATGAGGCCAGCCTTCACTATCAAAATAATCGAATTCGTAGAATCCGTAGGGCTCAAGCAGACGGCAAATTGCGATATGCATCAAGTTTACTTTTTCGTCTTTTTTGAATTTTTGATGAACTTTTCCAAGTTCTTGGACACCGATCAAATAAATGATAGAATCCAGATCCAGCACATCACCTTCGGCAAATTGCTTGGATAAAAGGGTTACGAGCTTTTCCCATCGCTCTTTTAATTGTATATCTCTAGACATGTGAAATTTAGATTTTTGGTTTATGATTTTGGGAATTTCCATTCCATAAACGATAAAATTAGTCCGCAAAGATACGTTGTTGAATTTTGTTTTTCTATGCAAAGTCGACTATCTTGGCTGCTTACTATTTTCTTGATGGGATTTTTAGATATTATTTTAGGTGTATTTTTAGTTTATGGACTAGTTCGTGGCCTTTGGAACGGTCTTTTTGTAGAATTTGCTTCTTTGGTTTCGCTGCTTTTAGGAATTTATATTGCAATAAAATTTTCTTTCCTTACCGCAGATTTTCTTTCAGATCTATTTTCTTGGAATCCAAAAACCATTGCTATCTGGGCTTTTATATTGACATTTATCGGAGTCGTCTTGGGCGTTTCGTTATTGGCAAAATTTTTTACTTCGATTGCCAATTTTGCAAGCTTGGGATTGCTGAATAAAATTGCGGGAGGAATTTTCGGCGTGTTGAAAATGTGCCTTATCTTAAGTTTTGCTTTGGCTTTGTTCCAAAAAATCAATTTCAACCATACGTTTGCTGAAAAGAAAACGCTAGATGATTCGCTATTTTATAACCCTATTTTAAAAATTTCAGAGTTTGTCTTTCCTGTTTTTGAGGAATGGTTTGATGAGTTGAAGAAATAAATTTTAGATTTCTGAGCTTAGATTGACGAAGCCGTTATCTCTAAAAAGATAGCGAATTTTTAATTTTTGATTGCGAACCCCAGACTCAAATCACAAATCTTAAATCCTCAATCTACTTTATCTCTTTCAAAGCCTCTTTACTGATCCAGCCTTCTTTTTCATCTGCCAATTGGATTTTTCTCCAATTATCCAAAACTTCTATAACCTGAACTTTTGTTCCTTCATGGAGGATGAAAGCATCGTCGGCATTTTCTTTAGGCTCATTCTTTACGCCAATGGTATCGGCAAAAATTATCGCCGGTTTGTCATTTTCATATCTCGTTTTTTCGGCTATCGCCGAAGCTACGCTGATAATCAATCCGACCAAGGCAATAAATAATCCGACAAAGAAAATACGTTTCAACATTGTCGCAGCAGAAAAATAGTACCCAATAAAAAACAAAAGAAAAATTACTGAGAAGCCAATAGCAATCTTAGCCCAGCCGTCATACGTATGCGAAGACGTAAAATCATGGATGACTTTTCCAAATCCGACTTCTTGTACTGGCTTGATTTCATCAATTGTCATGTTTTGGGCAAATTGTAGGTTGTTTTTTGCCTCTGAATAGCCTGGATTAAGCAACAGGGCCTTTTCGTAATTATAAATCGCTGGAGCCGTCTTATTTAGTTTATAGTAGGCGTTTCCGAGATTGAAATACAATTCGGCGGAGTGCTTTTTGGTTTTCAGGACATTTTCATAGGCTTTTACAGCTTCTTCAAATTTATCTTGGCGGTATAATTTGTTTCCCGCCTCGAAATTATCCTGAGCCCAGAAAATTTGGGTAAAAAGCAATAGTATGTAGAATACGTTTTTCATTTTTTTCAATTTTCAATTCGTAAAGGAATCATCAATTGTTAGATTTGTTTTTCCAGTTCGGAAATCACGGTTACGGCCTTGTCAAAATCCTGCTGGATGGCAACGCTCGAATACGGCGCATATCTTGCAAACTCGCAGTTTTCTGTCAGATTTATAAAATCATCGACGGTTTCTGGCCGCGCATTTCTTTCTAAAAGAATTTCTCTGATCTTATCTTTGCTCATTTCCGAAGTCTCAATATGCAACTTGGCTTTTAAGAAATTGTGCAATGCCTTTTCGAGAGCAATATAAAACGGCTCTTTGTTGTTGATTTGTTTTTTAGCTTCCGAAAGGTATTTTTTAGCCAATCTGTTTGACATTTTTCTTTTGTTGCCCACAACATCGCTGTCGATTGCCTCTTTTTTCTTTTTAGCCAAAACAATAATCGGAATAAAAAGGAAAGGCAGGAATAACAATGTATAGAATAATCCCGAACCAAAGAAATCTTCTTTATGGATCGGTTTTAGTTGCGTCTTAAGCGCTATAAATCCAAATTGGTTTGTACTTTTTACAGCTTGTTTCGTGGTTCCAGAGCCTGGCGTAGCAGCAACAGCTGGATCGGAAGATGTCGGTCCGTCCAAAACCTTGATCACGATGTCTTTAGAAGTTATCGTTTTATAGGATTTTGTAGCGAGGTCGAAATACGAGAACGACAATCCCTTGATGGTATAATTTCCTTGATATTGCGGAATAATTGTATATTTATCTGATATTTTGCCTTGCATTCCTGAAAGCGGTGTCGAAACTTGTTCATTATGCACCGGATCGTACATTTCTAGTGCGCTCGGAACAATCGGTTTTGGCAAAGTGAATAATTTCAAGTTTCCTTTTCCAGAAACGCTGATGTCTAGATCTAACGATTCGCCGTGCTTCAATTCGGTTTTAGAAGGTTTTACCACAAAATCAAACTGGCCTACCGCACCTGTAAAATCTTGAGGTTTTCCAGTTTCTGGCAAGGCTTTAACGTTAATGATTTTGCTTCCTGCGGAAACGGTCTTGTTGGCCGTTACAAATTGGACTCTCCCAAAGATATCCCTACGGTTCGTCGGCTGATCTACAACAATATCTAACGAAAGTGGTTCAATGGTAAGCTTTCCAGATTTTTGAGGATATAAAACGGTTTTGCGCAAGACAACATAACGGTAATCTTCGCCATTGTATTTTCCGTTTTCGACCACCAGATTTTTGATATCAATATTCTGGCTCCAGAAATCATTGAATTTCGGACTGTCGATTTCTTTCCAGTTTCTGACGCTCACATTATTACTAACGTATAGCTTGTATACAACAGTTATCGGCTGGTTGAGATACGGATTTGCGTTGGAAATTTCGGCAATAAGGTGGATTCCTCCGCTCGGCACATAATCCGGACTGCTCGGATCTTTTGATTCATCGACAGCAGCGGTCACGTTTATTTTTATCGGTGCCGTTTTGTAGGTCTGTCCTTTGATTTCTATCGTTGCCTGCTTTATCGTAAGCGACCCGCGTTGTAGCGGAAGCAGAATGTAAATGTACGATTTGTTGAAAGTAGCTCTTCCGTTGATCCAAGTCTGGCTTACTTGCTGGCTTGGCCCACCGACAACGCGAAAGCCTTCGAAAGAAGGAGGCGTAAAATTGTCTCCGTCTTCATTCATGACGAAATCAATTCGAAGCCGCTCGTTTATCCCAAGTGTCTGCTTGCTGACTTTCGCCTCAAACTGAACTTGAGCCGATAGCCCTTGAAAACAGAGTAAAATTAATGCTATTATATATTTTCTCATCACAATCAACATCTATTACCAGTCTTTTTCTGTTTGAACAGGCTTGCCTTTTACTTTTCGGGCATTGACCTTGTCTTGGATTTTCTTTTCTTCATTATTTACGGCATCGAGCAGATTTTCAATTCGTTGTTTTGACGGACTGTTGCCTGGCTGCGGTTTCGGCTGGCCTTTTTGGTCGGAATCTTTGTCTTGTTTTCCGTCGCCATCTTTGCCGTCCTGCTTGTCTTTTTTATCGTCGCCTTTTCCTTTATCGTCTTTTTTATCTTTATCTCCTTTGTCTCCGTCTTTTTTGTCGTCTTTTTTATTTTCCTTGTCTTTATCTTTCTCTTTTTTATCCTTATCCTTCTTTTTATCGTCTTTTGGCGGTTCCGGATTGTTTTTTAAATATTCTTTTGCTAGCGCATAATTGTATCTCGTCTGTTCGTCAGCTGGATTATTTCTTAAGGCATTTTTATACGCTTCGACGGCATCAGAATATTTCTTTTCTGTCATGAAAATATTTCCAAGATTATGGAACGCTTTGTGTTTTTGAGGCTTCGTCTTGGCATTTTCGATAGTTTTTACATACGCTAGTTTTGCTTCGCTTGGCTGTTTCTGCTTGTAAATCGTATTTCCCAAATTATAAGATGCCATCGCTTTTGTAGGGGATTTGGATAATGAAATCCTATATTCGGCTTCAGCATCAGCATAGTTTTTTTCTTTAAATTCTTTGTTTCCTTTTGGCAAATTTTTGTCTTTTTCCTGTGCTATGGCTGCAAAGGAAAAAAATAGAACTGCATATAGCAATAGCTGTTTCATATTATTCCTTTTCATTAAATAAATTCATCTTTTTCACCCAGGTTGTTTTTTTCTCCAAGAAGAAAATATCTAAGAAAAACAAAAAGAAGGCGATTCCCAAAAGCCATTGGAACTGCGATTGGTAGTTGGCAAATTGCTTGGTCTCGAATTCGCTTTTTTCGATATTATCCAAAGCATGCTTCACATAGTCGATTACTTCTTTGGTATTATTTCCGTTCACATAACCGCCTTTTGTGTTTTTGGCAATTTCTTTTAAGGTAGTTTCGTTGAGTTTTGTCACGACAATCTGGTCATTTTGATCGCGCTGGAAACTTTCGACCACACCATTTCTTTTTAATGGAATCGGGCCTCCTTTTTCAGTACCGACACCAATGGTTATGATCTTTAGGCCGTTCTTGTTTGCTTCTTCTGTCGCATCTTCAATTCCTTCGGAATGGTCTTCTCCATCAGAAATCATGATGACCAACTTGCTAGTCTTGCTGTCTGGATTAAAATAAGTCGACGACAACTGGATTGCTTCGTCGAGCGATGTTCCTTGAGACGAAACCATTCCAGGATTCATGCTCTGGAGGAACATTTTCGCCACGCTATAGTCTGTCGTAATCGGTAAAACTGGAAAAGCACTTCCGGCATACGCTACGATTCCTATTCTGTCACTTCCAAGCTGATTGATAATCTGCGAGACAATCTGCTTGCTTTTTTCTAAACGGTTGGGTGCGACATCTTCAGCCAGCATTGATTTTGAGACGTCGATAGCGAAAACAATATCAATTCCTTCTCTTTTAACGGTTTCTACTTTGGTTCCTAGTTTAGGGTTTACTAATCCTAAAATCAGACAAGCCAGTGCCAAAAGAAAAACCGTAATTTTTAGCGTTGATTTGAAAACCGATTTTTCAGGAGTTAATTTTTTGACCAATTTCAAATCTCCAAATTCTTTCTGCTTTCTTCTTTTCCAATAGAGATTGAATAGGAAAATCAGCACCAGAATAGGGATGATGATCAAAAGGTATAAATATTTTTTTTCGTCTAATTCGTCGTACATAATTTTTTAAATAAAGCTTCTAAAAACTGTATTTTTCAATAGAACTTCTAGCAATAAAAGCAAACCTGCAGCAATTGCAAAAGGCCTGAATCGTTCATCATAATTGTAGAATTTTTGTTCTTCAATTTCTGTGGTTTCCAGCTTGTTGATCTCATCATAGATAGCTTTCAGGCTCTGATTATTCTTGGCTCTAAAATATCTTCCGTCTGTATTCCTTGCAATTTCCTTCATTAATTGCTCGTCGATTTCGACTTGCATCATTCTGTAAACGAATTCTCCGTTTGGACCAATCGCGTATGGAGATTCAGCCATTCCAGTGGTTCCAATTCCGATCGTATATACTTTTATTCCGTATTCTCTTGCGATATCCGAAGCCATTCTTGGGTCGATAAAACCTGAATTGTTGACTCCATCCGTAAGCAAGATAATCACTTTGCTTTTTGCTTTGCTGTCTTTCAAACGATTTACCGCAGTTGCCAATCCCATACCGATTCCGGTTCCATCTTGCAGAAGTTGGTCGTATTTTACGCTATTCAACGCATCAAGCACTACAGCCTTGTCGCTGGTCACTGGCGTCTTGGTGTAGCTTTCCGCCGCATACACAACCAATCCGATTCTATCGTTTGGACGGGCTTCGACGAAATCTGAAGCGACTCTTTTCAAGGCTTCCAGGCGGTTCGGTTTCAAATCGCGCGTTAGCATACTTCCTGAAACGTCAATAGACATTACGATATCGATTCCGTTTGTAATATTGGTCTTGTTGCTGATGTCTACACTTTGCGGTCTGGCCAAAGCAACAATCAAAAAGCTCAATGCCAGAATCCTGAAAACAAACAATAAAGGTTTCAATTTTGCCAAAACTGACGGTTTTGCCTTGAATCCTTTTAGCGAGCTTACCTTTAACGAGGCTTGTTTTTTTCCTTTCCAGATCTGCCAAGCAATAGCAATCGGAATCAGGACAAACAGCCAGAAAAACTCAGGGTTTAAAAAGGTAACATTCTTCATCTTAGTTTACTCTTTTAAGTTCGACTGAGTTAATTATCCTATCGGAGATTTTGGAGCCGAATTCATCATTATCACGATAGGTGATGATGATTTCCTGAAGGCCTCCTTCTTGTGCAAATACCAAGATTTCATAACCGATCTTGATTTCTTTATCGCTGTCTTCTTTAAAAATGACCATCGACCCATAGGCTTTTATTCCTGTAATGCCTTCTTTGGTGTCAAATTGGTCTTGTTTTACGAAAACATCTTTGGCTTTATATTGTTTTTCAAACGACTTGATTTCTCTTTCGACTACTTTTTCTAGCGGTCTGCTTAGCGTATCTTTAAATGATGTTGTCGAAACATTTACAGATATTTCATCGAAAAAGCTTCCATACGAGAAGGCTTGGCTTTCTTTTACGCCCATGTCTTTTCTGCCGTTCGGAAGTTTAGTCCTTTTTAATACTTTTGGCGTTTCCATGGTCACCGCAGGATTACCATAATCACTCGTGATCCATTCCCCTTCATATAATTCTTTTGTCGGATGTCCTAAAACAGACTCCAATCCTTTAGTAGTAATAAAATAAGTGAGCGTTCCTACAACCAAAAAGGAAATTGTAAAAACCGCAATAGCAATCTTCCGTTTGCGTTTTTTCTTCAACAATAATTCTTTTTTCTGTGCATCCAGCATCAGCATCTCGTCGTCTTCCTCTTCTACTTCTGGTATGGCTTTGTGTAATGTAAAAATTGTCTTTTCTATCTTTTTTCTGTCTTCGGCTATCTCGAAATCAAGCGGTTTTGATTTGGCAAATTTCACCAAATCGGCTTGACGCAAAACGCGTTCAAGATTTTCTACCGTTTCTTGAGAAATTTTCATTTTCTTTCTGACTGCGGCATTTCGCAATCCTATGATAACTTCCGAAGTCGTGCTTTCCATGGCTGGAACTTGAATTTCTTCTTCGATATACGTTCTGGCAATATCAGTCAATTCAGAATAATAATTTTTGACTTCTCCTTTTTGCCAAAGTTCTTTTTGCTCCAGATTTTTAAGCAAGCCTACCGCTTTTTCAATCGGTGTTGCATATACGATGGCTTCTGGCTTTTCTTTCCTTTTGCGGTTTTTAACGAAATAATAAATCAAGTATCCGATTCCTGCCAAGAGCAATATTCCGAGAAGGTATTTCCACCAATTCCCCATCGACTCTTTAACCTCTGCAATTCCTTTGATGTCATACATTTTTTGTTTTAATGTATCGACTTTGACTCCGGCAACGGCAACAAAAAGCGAATCTGTTGCAAAGGGCTTGTTGTTAATCAATACTTTCAAGCTTGGAATCAGATATTTCCCAGAATCAAATTGCGTCAATCCGTATCTCTTGGTCAGCAGGTAGCGGTCTTTTTCTTTAACAGTATCTGTTGGATACGATTCCAAGACTTCTAACTGGCCGAAATTAGTTCCTTCCGGAAATACGACGTTCGACAACGTATCGACCGAAGTTTTTAGCGTAAGGTTGATTTGTGCTCCAATTTTGACCTTGGTAGAATCTACGGATGTCGTTACCCGTTTTTGCTGTCCGAAAGCAAATGTCCCAACCAATAAAAAGAGCAGTATGTAAAGGGTGTTGTTTTTCATTTTTTTAGTTCCTAATCTTTATTCATGAAAGGGGGAAAAAAGATTAACCTCTCGATTTAAAATAGCCCAATAATTTTGTCACGTAGCTTTCGTCTACTCTAGAATTTACCGTTCCTGAGCCGCATCTGCTGAATGTTTCCTTGAAATATTTCATTTTCTCCTGATAGTATTTTTCATATTCCAGACGAACTGATTTGGAGCCTGTGTTGACCAACATCGTTTCGCCTGTTTCCGCATCCAGCATATTGACCATTCCGATATTTGGCATTTTTTCTTCTCGGGCATCATATACTCTAATTCCTGTCAGGTCATGTTTTTTTCCGGCAATTTTCAGCGTATGCTCATAATTATCATCTGTCATAAAATCTGAAATCACAAAAACAATGGCTTTCTTTTTTATGACTCCTGACAAAAATTTCAATGCCTGTGACAGGTTTGTCTTATGACTTTTAGGCTTGAATTCAATCAACTCGCGAATGATTCTCAAAACGTGCGATCTTCCTTTTTTAGGAGGAATGAACAATTCAATTTCATCAGAAAATAGGATCAGCCCGATTTTATCATTGTTCTGCGTTGCTGAAAAGGCCATAGTTGCAGCAATTTCTGTCACAATATCTTTCTTGAAACTGTTCTGCGTACCAAAACTTTCCGAACCGCTGACGTCTACCATTAGCATCATGGTCAGCTCTCTTTCTTCTTCGAAAACTTTGATATACGGTTCATTATAGCGCGCCGTAACATTCCAATCAATTGCACGCACATCATCTCCAAATTGGTATTGGCGGACTTCGCTAAATGTCATCCCGCGCCCTTTGAAGGATGTATGGTATTCTCCCGAAAAAATATGATCGCTCAATCTTCGGGTCTTGATTTCTATTTTTCGTACTTTTTTGAGTAATTCCTTTGTATCCATTTTTGTTAGTTGATAGTTTTTAGTGGATAGTGAATAGTTTTTAGTGGATAGTTTTTAGTGGATAGTTCGTTTAAAACAAGAAGAACCCTCAACTATAAACTATAAACTGTCAACTATCAACTTTCTAAGGTACTTCAACTTCGTTTACGATCTTGTTTATGATATCTACAGAAGTAACGTTTTCAGCTTCGGCTTCATACGTAATTCCGATTCTGTGGCGAAGCACGTCATGTACCACCGCACGGACATCTTCTGGAATCACATAGCCTCTACGTTTGATGAAAGCGTAACATTTAGCCGCATTGGCCAAGTTGATACTTCCACGAGGCGAGGCTCCAAAGCTGATCAATGGTTTCAGGTTTTCTAGTTTGTATTTTTCTGGATAGCGGGTCGCAAAGACAATGTCTAGAATATATTTTTCGATTTTTTCATCCATATATACTTCACGAACGGCTTCTTGAGCGCGAAGAATCTGGTCGGTTGAAATTACCGGATTTACTTTTTCATAAGAGCCTTTTAGGTTCTGGCGGATAACCATTCGCTCTTCATCGATTTTTGGATAATCGATAACTGTTTTTAGCATGAAACGGTCTACTTGCGCTTCTGGCAAAGGATACGTTCCTTCTTGCTCTACAGGATTTTGTGTAGCTAAAACCAAAAATGGCTTGTCTAGCTTGAAAGTCGTATCGCCAATCGTCACTTGTTTTTCTTGCATGGCTTCCAATAGTGCCGACTGCACTTTTGCAGGAGCACGGTTAATCTCATCTGCCAAGACGAAATTAGCGAAAATAGGTCCTTTCTTGATGGAAAAGACATTGTCTTTGATATTATAAATCATGGTTCCCACAACGTCGGCAGGAAGCAAATCTGGTGTAAACTGAATACGGCTGAAAGAACCTTGAACTGCTTGCGAAAGCGTATTGATAGCTAATGTTTTTGCCAATCCCGGAACGCCTTCCAGTAAAATATGCCCTTGTCCCAAAAGCCCAATCAACAATCGTTCTACCATGTGCTTCTGACCTACGATGACCTTGTTCATTTCCATCATCAACAAGTCAATAAAAGCACTTTCTCTTTCTATTTTTTCATTAATTGCCCTAATGTCTAATGCAGTAGCATTTTCTTCCATAATCTGATATTTAAAAGCCGTGAAATTAGTATTTAATTTTAACAGTGCAAATTGAAAATTTATTTAAAGGTAAGTTGTTAACATTACGTTAAAATACATTTGAATGGCTTGGTTTTAAGGATGATTTATGATTTTGTTTTCATAAATTTAAAAACTCAAAACTAATCATCGTGAAAACAACATTATCTCCCATAATTGCGGGAACTATGAATTGGGGCGTTTGGGATAAAAATCTCACAACTTCCGAAATGGCAAACATGATTCACGTTTGCCTCGAAAATAAAATCACCACTTTTGACCACGCCGATATTTATGGAGGTTATACTACGGAAGCCTCTTTTGGAAAGGCTTTCACAGAAAGCAAAATCGACAGAAAAAAAATACAACTAATCTCAAAATGCGGCATCCAGCATATTGCTGAAAACAGAGACAACAAAATCAAGCATTATGATTATTCGAAAGAGTACATCGTCTGGTCGGTAGAAAATTCATTAAAAAATCTGCATACTGACTATCTTGATGTTCTTTTGTTGCACCGTCCAAGTCCGTTAATGCAGGCTGATGAAATTGCGGAAGCTATAGCGAAATTAAAATCAGAAGGAAAGATTCTTGATTTCGGACTGTCTAACTTTACGCCTTCGCAAACTGACCTCATCCGTTCCAAAACAGAAGTCAGCTACAATCAGGTGCAATTTTCGGCAACTGACTTCAAAGCGATGCTTGACGGAAGCCTCGATCACATGCAGGTTCACAACATCCGTCCTATGGCATGGAATCCGCTTGGAACTGTTTTCAGGGAAAAAACAGACCAGACTAGACGACTAAAAACACTTTTGGCGGAGTTAGTCGGAAAATACCATGTAGGTTCTGATACAATTCTTTTGTCATGGGTTTTGCAGCATCCGGCCAAAGTGATTCCGATTGCAGGAACGGTAAATGTTTCGAGAATACAGCAATTGTATAAAGCGACAGAATTCAAGTTGGAAAAAGAAGAATGGTTTGCCATCTGGACAGAAAGCATGGGAAATAAGGTTCCTTAGAAACACAAACTTGTTTATAAAGATGTTGAATATTGAATTTTAAATTTTCAACAAAGAAATAAAATAATGAAAACAGTATTAATAACAGGTGCCACCAGCGGTATCGGAAGAGCTACGGCTATTGAATTAGCAAAACACAATTTTAAATTGATTTTGTGCGGCAGGCGCGAAGACCGTCTGGCAGAATTGCAACTTGAATTAGAACACCGCACGAAAGTCCATACTTTGAATTTTGACGTAAGGAAGAAAAAAGCCGTTCAAGAATCAATCGATTCTTTGCCAAAGGAATTTTCAGAAATCGACATCCTGATCAACAATGCCGGCAATGCACACGGGCTAGATCCCATTGAAAAAGGTGATTTGGAGGATTGGGACGCTATGATCGACATTAACGTAAAGGGACTTTTGTACGTTTCTCATGCCGTCATTCCAAAAATGGTCGAAAGGCGAAACGGCCATATCATTAACATCGGTTCGACTGCCGCGAAAGAAGTTTATCCCAACGGAAATGTCTACTGCGCCACAAAACATGCTGTCGATGCAATCAACCAAGGCATGCGTATGGACTTGAACCAATACGGAATCCGTGTCGGAGGCATACATCCCGGAATGGTCGAAACCGAATTTTCACAAGTGCGTTTTAAGGGCGATGCTGAACGGGCTTCCAATGTCTACAAAGGATTTGAACCTTTAAAACCAGAAGATATTGCCGATATTATCCGATTTGTGATTACTAGGCCTTATCATATTAATATTGCTGATCTAATCGTCATGTCGACGGCCCAGGCTTCTTCGACGATTGTGAATCGTATCATCTAAAAATTGATTGTTGGATTTTTAGATTGTTACGATCTAAAAGTCTAACAGTCTAAAAATCCAATCCATGATCAACAAGCGTCTGCTCATAAAAAATCTTCTCGCTCACAATGACGAGAGCAGCTTTTATGACAAAAAGCGCCAGCTGAATCTTCATACCCGCGAAGGAAAGGGAAAATTCCTAAAGCACATCTGCGCATTGTCGAATTCTAATCCGGCAAACAATTCGTATATCGTCGTAGGCGTTGAAGACCATGACAATGAAATTGTCGGGGATGATTTTTTTGACGACAGCCGCATCCAGAATCTTGTGAATGCTTTTTTAGAAAATCCGCCAAAAATCCAATACGAAAATGTTCCGTTTCCGAATCTTCCAAAAGACAAAGTCGTAGGTTTGGTAACGATAAAACCAAGCAAAAGGGTGTCTTTCTTCAAAAAAGGAATTCATACCATTTTGGCAAAATCTACTTTTATACGAAGAGGAAGCAATTCGGTTCCTGTGGATGAAATTCCAAGCGACATCGGCAAAAATTACCAAAATATAGAAACCGTCATCAGCATTGAAAACAACTCTCGCAATAGTATCGAACATACTTTAGAAGGTGTCATCGATTTTATGAACAATCGCCATAAAGACATGTCTCCGAAGTATAAAGTTTTTAAGGAATTATTTGTCGTCTGCTGGGCTGGGCATAAAAAGAAGGTCAAGGAAAAAACCTATTTATCCCGCGTAGACATTGAACTGGTCAATGAACAGGTGAAGCTTTTTTATTCAGCCCTAGATGAAGTTTCAATCGAATATGACAACCATACGTTTTCGATTACAGAATACCTTCCACTCGGACTGAATGACAAAACGAGTTACTATCCTTTAGAAAAACAGACGATTTCTTTTTACGACAACGGCTATTATAAAATCGAAACGCAGTTTCTTTTTGAGCCGCCGCAGTACAACAGAAAAGTACTTTTTCACATCTACAATTCCAACTTATCGCTTCTTTCCAAATTAGACAAAGGATTAGCCCTTTCCGAAAGAGAAAAAAAGGATCTAGAAAATCTTCCTTCTACCTTTATGATCTGCTATCTCAACGGTTTTGAAGATGCCAAGCAAAAACTCATTGATGCGAAACTTTTGCTGAAAAGCTTCGAAAATCCGACAGTTTATGTGAGCTTTAAGGAAGCTATGCGAATCTTGCGAAAGATGAAATACGATACATCACTTGATTGACATCGATAGCGAGAATTTAAAAGCCAGATTGTCATTAAATTCTGAATGTGAGTAAGCTCCATATCGGTAATATACCCCAAACCCTAATCCGAGGTAAGCCACATTCATATAGTTGACTTTAAAAATGTTGTCAATCTGCAGGCCTGTTTCTGTAAAAATCTTATCTTTTGTCTTGAACCCTATCAATTGATGAACGCTTTTGCTCGACAAATCTCCCCAGCCGATATTATTATGCCAAGTCACACCAGGCTGGAATTTTCCGGATTTGAAAAGCAGCCCTCCAAAATTGTGCGAAAGGAATAAGTTGACATAACGATCCGACAGGAATTCATACGGACGCAGAGTCTGAAACGTATTTTTCATGATAATTGCAGATTTGCTGTCATAACCTCCTTCTCCCGTAAATAAAAGTCCGTATGGTAACGGATTATCAACAAAACCAGCTTCTATGCGGTAATCGGTCTGGCCAAAATTCTTCGTGAAGAAAGACTGTTGGACCGTAGCTTCAATCTTGTTGTAACTGAAATTGCTGTCCATAAAATTCTTGATTCCTTTAGTATACGCAAGATTCAGAACCGGATAGGTTGTGCCCATCGAATATCTTTGGTTAAGGCTGTTTATGAATTTTTCCTTATAGGCAAATCTCAAGTTGATTGTCAGGTCTGAATTGGTATAATCCACATAATCCTGACCGTTATATCGGAAGACATAATCGTACTTCGGATCGGTTTTCGTGTGGTTAAAATCTACCTTGAATCGCAAATATCGCAGGGTTCGAAAACTAAAGTTCAGGTTAGACTGCCGAATCATGTCGTATTGAAATCCGATATAATTCCTAAAATTATACAGGCCAGGCTCATAACTATTCAAGCCATAGTTGCCCGTTTCAATAAGATTTTGCTGGAATTTTGCTCCGATCTTCATTTCGTTTTCTTTAGAAAGCTTATACGAAACTTCACCTCCGTATTTCCAATCATGATCTTCCAATCCGTAGCCGAAAAATCCGCCGAGTTCTAAATTTTTGAACAACTTATCGTTGGTATAGATGCCTGTGCCCAAACGAAATCCTTCGTATTTATTATAACTGAATGTTTTCGACAAGTCGATATCAATTGGTCCTATTGGAATCCTTCCTTGCGAAAATCGCTCCATAAAGGTCAATAGGCCGTCAAAATTCGCTTTCTTTCCAATGCTATCAATAACTCTATACGTAGTTTCTTCGGTACGATTTAATTTTTCGGCTCGTGAGTTCGCCCAAAAAAGACTGTCTTTTTGGGCTGCATTTTCATCCATCCGCACCGATTCTAGCGAAAAATCCTTTTTCCGCAGTGGCACATCTACCTCAACCTGATCAATATAGCTTTTGCCGTCAATAAGCATCCCTATTCTTGGCGTCGGGAATTCGTTAAAAACCAAGGCATAATTGAGCTGTTGCGGAAACCAATATTTATCGTCTACTAAAACATACTGTTGCTGTATCTTGATATCAATTTTACCTTTTTCAAATGGCGAGGCAATTACATTCTGCACGGCATATTTGTTCGTGTTGATGTATAAAAACCCTTTTAATCCTTCGAAATTTTTATTCGGTAAGGGTTTAAATGACAGGATATAGACCGTATCTTTCTGCTGATAGATTGTATCTTCTATACGGAATTTATACTTTTTTAAGCTTCCCGTGCTGATCGGGTTCAGATAGTTGATATTGAACAGCTTGATGTTATCTTTATAAAAAGAAAAAGGCTGGAAATCTGTTGCCAATGAAGCAAATGTAGGGTTCGTAAATCCAGACACTCTAGTTGCGACTACAACTTCTTCGCTGACATCTGGTTTTATAAATTTTCTATTGGTTACAGATTCCATCATAAAAAAGTGGCTCCCTTTTAGCTTTTGGCGCATAAAAATACTGTCCCTTTTATCAGCCGATTCAGACCTGTAATCATAAATCAGCTTGTTATAAGACCTATATTTGAACGAATTAATATTCTCCGGATTGTTAATTTCTTTATTCGCGATTACCTTCCTCATTATTGCATTGGCTGGATTCTCGCCAGATTCTATCACTACTTCCGTCAGGTCAAATTTTGATCGAACCAGCGCAATCACTATTTCAGTATCTCCTTTTGAAACAGGCGTTGAAAAATTTTCATAACCCATATAACTGCAACTGATTGTTGAAATCGGAGAGGAACTCTTATAGGAAAAAAGCCCCTCAATATCAGAAGAAACCCCTTTGCGACTGTCACCATTAATCAAGACCGTTGCAAAAGCTAAGGGCTCTTTAGTTTCAGAATCTATGATTTTTCCTTTGATAGTATTCTGGCCGTATAAAATTTGGCCCATAAGAAGCAAAAAAACAAGTAGGGGGAAGATGTTTCTCATAGCAATTTAAAAAAGTAAGAATTTTAAGTTAAATTATCATTCCTAACAAAACGATAAATATGAATTTTTCTTTTACATAGTCGATTGTTTTTATGATATTTGAATTCAATACTTTTAATTCAATGAACAGAACCCTAATCATTGGAGACATTCACGGCGCATTGAAAGCCCTGCACCAAATTTTCAAAAGAGCCGATGTAACCAATACTGACACTTTGATTTTTCTTGGCGATTATGTCGACGGCTGGAGCGAATCTCCCGAAGTAATTGACTTTTTAATCGCTTTAAAAACTACGCACAATTGTATTTTTCTGAAAGGAAACCACGACGATCTGCTATTGCAATGGTTGGAAGCAAAAAAAGACAATCCGCAATGGTTCAATCATGGCGGACGGCTGACTATGGAAAAATACAACCTTCTGTCACAAGACGAAAAGCAAGTCCATATTGATTTTCTGAAAACTTTGGAAAATTATCATCTCGACGAGCACAATCGCCTCTTTATTCATGCCGGATTCACCAACCTCAACGGCGTTACGTATGAATATTTTCCGAAAATGTTCTATTGGGAACGAACGTTATGGGAAAATGCGCTGTCCTTGGACAGCACTATAGAAAAAGACAGTCCGTATTATCCAAAACGATTCAATCTTTACAAAGAAATATTCATCGGTCATACACCCGTTACCAGAATTGGAGAAACTGTTCCTATCAACAAGGCCAATATATGGAATGTAGACACTGGCGCAGCTTTCAAAGGACCGTTGACGATATTAGATATTGATACTAAGCAGTTTTGGCAAAGCGATCCGGTCTATCAGCTGTACCCTGAAGAAAATGGAAGAAATTAAATTTGTTTCAAAAATTCATAAAAACCCATATATTTGCACAAAATATTAATTATGAATAAAATTATAACATTTGGTTTACTTTTAAGTGCTTTTTTAGGAAATGCTCAAGCTTTTAATGGTAAAGGAGATAAAAAATTTCAAGTGGGAGCCAATTTTCAAGATCATGCAACAGGAATTATGGCTACGTATGACTATGGAATCGGAGAAAACATGTCTATCGGAGGCTATACTACTTATTTATTAGGCGTAGACGGCGACGGCTCAAAGTTTGAGGACCGATTTGACCTTAAGGCGCGTTTTAATGCTAACATCGGAAACGTGATGGGCTTGCCTGAAAATTTTGACATTTATCCTGGATTGGATTTAGGTTTACGAAATTTCGGTGGGCATTTGGGCGGACGTTATTTCTTCACCAACGGATTTGGCCTATTTACCGAATTCAATATTCCAATTGCAAAATATGAAAGCGACGTGTTTGGCTATGAACATCTGAACAACCAATTCGTCTTTAGTTTTGGCGCATCGTTCAATCTATAATTGAACCTGCTTTATATAGAAAATCCAATTCAATAGGAATCGGACCTCTGAAATAATAACGAAAAAAGTCCCGGTGGTATCGGGACTTTTTTTATTCCGGTTGCAACGCAATGGTTACATTCTTCGGAATAACGTGACATACATCTGCAGTTACTGTTATCAAACCTGAAGCAAAAGATTGATAACCATTTGCAGATACTGTCAGAATATAATTTCCTGGCCTTTCAAATGCTCCGACAAAAGTCGATGTACTAGTCGATCCGTATTCTAATATTTCAGAATAGCTCCCATCCGTAGCAGTAACAACTATTCCTTCCTGAAGCTCCAGATTAGTAACGGCATCTTTGACTCTGACAACTAGCCCTGCACGAATTTCTTCAGTGCAGTTCACACTACCATTATCATCATCGCTATTGCACGAAAGCAGAATAACCATAAAAAAGAACAAAATATTTTTCATTCTCCATAGCAATTTCTATAGAGATGCAAAAAAACTGTCGAGGTTGCTTCAACTGCTTAAAAAAATTTCAACAAGTGTTATAAATAGGTTAAAAATCAGTTGCTTTCAAAATGGCTCTGAAACATTCTTCGTAAATTAGATATATTCAACCATCAATAAAATGACACTTTCAGACCGTTATAATTCCGTTAGAAAACATACCGAACATCTCTGTAGCCCATTAAAAACAGAAGATTTCGTACCCCAGCCCGTCAACTTCGTGAGTCCGCCGAAATGGCATCTGGCGCACACCACATGGTTTTTCGAGCAATTTGTCTTGAAAGAACATCTTCCAGACTATACTCCTTTTGATGAGGACTTCAGTTTTCTTTTCAACAGCTATTACAATTTTGTCGGAAAGCGTGTTTTTAGGGCCGACCGAGGAAACATCACGCGTCCGGGAGTGCAGGAAGTTTTTGAATACCGCGCGTATGTCGACATGCACATGTCCATACTGCTACAGCTTAAATCAGAAGAACTAAAAGAGTTGATAGAATTAGGACTGAATCACGAACAGCAGCATCAAGAATTACTTTTGACTGATATAAAATACATTCTCGGAAACAATCCGATTTTTCCAATCTATGACGAAAATATCGAGTGGGAAAACCAAAAAAATGCCGAAAGCGGATTTGTCAAGATAGAAGAAGGCATCTATGAAATAGGTTTTGAAGGAGAAGGCTTTTCTTTTGACAATGAACATGGCAGGCATAAAGTATATCAGCATGATTTTGAAATTTCAAAGTCCCTGGTTACCAATTCAGATTATCTTGAATTTATCAACAGCGGCGGCTATCAAGATTTTAGTTATTGGCTGGATGAAGGCTGGTCATGGGTAACTGAAAACAAAATTGAAGCACCCTTGTATTGGCATAAAATTGATGGAGAGTGGCACAGCTATACGCTCAAAGGATTAGAAAAAATAGATCCTGATGCCATCTTAACGCACATCAGTTTTTATGAAGCCTCTGCTTATGCTGCATGGAAAAAAATGCGACTGCCGACAGAATTTGAATGGGAAATCGCCGCCGATAAATTGGATTGGGGAAAACGTTGGGAATGGACAAACAGCGCCTATTTACCGTATCCTAATTTCAAAAAACCAGAAGGCGCTATTGGCGAGTACAACGGGAAATTCATGATCAACCAGATTGTCCTGCGTGGTTCTTCCTGCACTACATCGCCACACCATAGCCGAAAATCCTACAGAAACTTTTTTCACGCAGACGAACGCTGGCAATTCAACGGCATTCGCCTTGCAAAATAACTGCTTATGAACACAACGCCACAAATTTATACTACCGCTTTTGCGGAAGATGTCTTAGAAGGACTGATTGCAAAAAAGAAACATCTTTCTTCTAAATATTTTTATGATGATAATGGAAGCCACATTTTCCAGCAGATCATGAAAATGCCGGAATACTATCCGACAAATTGTGAATTCGAGATCTTGTCGGAGCAGTCAGAACAGATTTTAGAACGGCTTGAATTTAAAGGCAAATTCAATATCGTGGAATTTGGCTCTGGCGATGGCACAAAAACAAAACAGCTGCTTCAAGCGTTTTTGAATAAAAATGCTGATTTCACCTATATGCCGATTGATATTTCTGAAGAAGCTATTCTGATCTTAGAAGAAAACATCCGCACCTCGCTTCCAGGAATCAAAATGCAATCCAAGATTGGTGATTATTTTGAGGTTATAAAAGACATTTCAAAAGAGAACACGCCAAACTTATTCCTTTTTCTTGGTGGCAATATCGGAAATTATAAAAAAGAAGATGCCTTTGACCTGCTTCAGAAATTTGCTTCGGGCATGAAAAAAGGAGACAAGCTATTATTAGGAATTGATTTGCAGAAAAGCCCAAGAATCATACAAAAAGCCTACGATGATCCGCATGGTATTACGAAAGCCTTTAATATCAACCTGCTTCACAGAATCAATCGCGAATTGGATGCAGATATCGATGTGAGCCAATTTGATTTTTATTGCCACTACAATCCCGAAAATGGTGAAGTCAACAGCTATCTGTACAGCTTAACGAAACAACGATTCTACAGCCGCGTGCTTAACAAGTCGTTTACGTTCCAAAAAGATGAAACGATCTGGACGGAGCTTTCGAAAAAATATAGTTTTATAGAGATAGAGGAATTGTCCGAACAATTGGATTTTAAAGTACTTGAAAATTTTCTAGACAGTAAGCAGTATTTTACGGATAGCTTATGGGAGAAATAAGCAAAAATCATTCATACCATGAGTAACTTCTGCTTTTAGTCAAAACACACATGCCATTGGTCAAATATTTTTTTTAAAGAGCAATAATCTTCCCTTCTTTGCATAGTATTCCTAACTTTAACGAAGCAAGAGTATCTTTGCTCCTTTCCGCATGAAGAAAAATTCACAATACCGACATTGGCTATTTATAAGCATCTTTTGGTGCGTATTAGGCTTTGCAATATGGGCACAAATTATTCAAGATTTTAGCTTCTCGTATGCCGTCTACCAGACAATGCTTTTCTTACTATTTTCCATTACTATATCCCACACTCTTAGCGACATTTTACTACCAAAAGCTCTGGATAGAGGTAAGATGCGGTTCTTTGTAGTACAATTCATTTTTATGGCGTTTCTTCTCGCCGGATGCTTGGCACTGATTTCTATTGTATTTGCGAGCCATGAAATAGGAGAACCTTTTCCACAATCCAAATTGCCAGTTTTAGAGCATTTTTGGTTTCGTTTTTATACTTCGATTCCGGCAGCTCTTTTAATAAACGGCACAGCTTGCGGCCTTCGTTTTTACCAAGAACATGGGATAATGGAGAAAAAGCATGCCTTGCTAAAGCAAAATCATTTAGAAGCACAAATTAAGATATTGCAAGACCAGATCAATCCACATCTGATGTTTAATGTGCTTAATCATATCCACATCCTCATGCAGCGCGATGTACCTCTTGCTTCGGAATTGCTTATAAAATTTTCGGATATTCTACGTTATCAATTGTATGAATGCAATCGCGAATATGTACTGCTGGAAACAGAAATCAAATACCTAAAAGATCTTGTGGGTGTTGAACAAGTGCGTTGGGGGAATGAATTAGATGTCGATTGTAGATGGGAAATCCAAAATGGCAATCTCCAGATTACGCCATTATTATTGATGCCTTTGGTAGAAAATGCTTTCAAGCATGTTTCTAGGTTGCCTCATGAGAACGGTTATGTCAATTTGCTATGCAAACAAGATGGCGAGCATCTGATGCTAAAGATAGAAAATTCTTATACCGAACACTATAGAGCATTGTCGAATGACCATGGACTTGGATTAGAAAATGTACGTAAAAGGCTCGACATCCAATATCCAGACCGTTATGATCTGACTATTGAAAAGACAGAAGATAAATTCACAATTATTCTTACTTTAGTGCTCAACTGATATGAACTTGAATCCAGAACAGCCATCGAAACCTCTAATTAAGTGCCTCGTTGTTGACGATGAACCTTTGGCGCGCAATAGCATCATCGATTTTATTGAAAAAATAGATTTTCTAGAAGTTGTCAGCTCTTGTGCCTCTGCACTCGAAGCATCAGAATACATTCAAAACGGACAAGTAGACTTACTGTTTCTGGATATCAACATGCCCTATCTTTCTGGACTGGAATTTTTAGATTCTTTAGACCGGCCTCCGATGGTGATTTTCACGACAGCCTATTCTGAACATGCTTTAGAAGGATATCGTCTGCAAATTGTAGACTATCTGCTAAAGCCTATTACGTTTCAACGGTTTTATCAAGCTTCTTTAAAAGCACAGCAATTATATTCGTTGACTGCTTCGGCAAAACAGCAAGTTCCGGCTGATCCATTTTTATACATTCGCCAAGGAGAAGGTTTTCAAAAAATATCATGGGTTGACATCCTTTATATTGAAGGAATGCAAAACTATGCCAAGCTGCATTTTAAAAATCAAGTTCTAATCATCCATCAAACCATGATTTCGTTAGAAGAAACGCTACCGAAAGAAAAATTTTTTAGAATTCATAAATCCTTTTTAGTCAATATCGACCATATCGATTCTATTGCTGGCGGACGCCTTTCTATTAATAATCAGCAACTACCTATTTCAAGAACACGCAGGGAAACACTCTTAAAAGAGGTAGTTTATAAAAATTTGTTGAGCCGTTAAATTGCTAGAACTTCCATTTTAAAGCTGCAGCACCATAAAACGTAGTCGTAAATCTTGGATTGGCCATATCTTTTTCTTTAAAAATATCGCTTATCTTTCTATCGTTTGTCTGAAAAGAACGCGTCAAAGTAGAGCCAGCTGTCAATTCAAAAATCCAGTTTTCTCCTAATGTAAACTGAGGCCGTATCCCTGCTATTATTTGCTGATACCCTAACAATTTCGATTTTCCATCTTTCGTAATTTCAGCCGTCATGCCATCCAATTCAACAACGGCTTTCAGATCGAAATTAGGAGCAAATCTATAACCTATTTCCGCTCCTTCTGGAAATACAACCTTAAAATGCAATGCGCCTTGAGTCTCCCAATTAAGGTAAATTCCAGGCAATACCATTGGAACACCAAAAGCATTAGTCAGCACCGGCCCAAATCCGAAAGCCAGATTAGGTTTGAAATTTTTAATAAATAAAACACCTCCTTGTAAAAGGACATCGTCGATAGTAATTTGTTCCATATCAGTATATACTCCAACAGATAGAGTTGCCATAATGGACCATTTGCCACCGATAGGACGGATATGCTTCACTCCAACTTGAGCATTCATCAGCTTCGTCGGAAATAATTTCTCGTCATAATATTTGTTTTCCATAGCCGCATAGCTTCCCTGAAGATACAGCGACCAAAATTTGGGCTTATTCTCTTCAATCATCGTAAGTGACAGCGGAATTTCCAAAGCGCCTTGTATTCTTTTAAAATTGCTTTTAGAGTCTGTCTTTACGCTGTCGATTGGACGAACATAATTAGAAAAAGGCACATAATCTGCCTTGACTTGTCCTGAAATACCCGTTTGAGCTACGCCAATAATCGGCGTAAAAAATAGTACTAAATAAAAAACCTGTTTCTTCATGTCAAATTTATTTTTGCACGAAGTACGCGGTTCAACGGCACAACATAAAATTCATTTGACGAATGGCTCAGCCTTTATGACGAAAGGTTTTATTGCGGAAAACAAAAAGTCCTAAAACAAAAAATCCCGCCAATTCTCATCAGCGGGACTCTTAATTATGTATGTTTAATTCTTACAAATCAAACTTGATTCCTTGCGCCAATGGCAAGTTTGTCGTGTAGTTGATTGTATTGGTTTGTCTTCTCATGTAAACTTTCCAAGCATCAGAACCCGATTCGCGACCGCCACCTGTTTCTTTCTCACCACCAAAAGCACCGCCGATTTCAGCACCAGAAGTTCCGATGTTTACGTTAGCAATTCCACAGTCAGAACCAGCAACAGAAAGGAATCTTTCTGCTTCACGCAAGTTGTTTGTCATGATAGCAGAAGATAAACCTTGTGCCACGCCGTTTTGAAGATCGATCGCGTTTTCAACTTCTCCTGAATATTTCAATAGATATAAAACTGGCGCAAATGTTTCGTGCTGTACGATTTCAAAAGAATTGTCAGCTTCTGCAATTGCAGGTTTTACGTAACATCCGCTTTCGTAACCTTCGCCAGAAAGAACACCGCCTTCAACAATAATCTTTCCACCTTCAGCAACTACTTTATCTAAAGCCTTGTTGTACATTTCAACGGCGTGCGTATCGATAAGCGGTCCAACGTGGTTGTTTTGATCTAACGGATTTCCAATTTTTAATTGTCCGTAAGCTGCAACGATAGCATCTCTTACTTTATCATAAATGCTTTCGTGGATAATCAAACGACGTGTCGAAGTACATCTTTGTCCTGCAGTTCCTACGGCACCGAAAACAGCACCGATAACTGTCATTTTAATATCTGCATCCGGAGTTACGATGATTGCATTGTTTCCTCCTAATTCCAATAAAGATTTACCTAAACGTCCAGCAACAGTTTGAGCAACGATTTTACCCATTCGTGTCGAACCTGTAGCAGAAACCAAAGGAACACGAACATCAGAGGTCATCCACTCTCCTACTTTGTAATCACCATTGATCAAGCACGAAATTCCTTCTGGAAGATTGTTTTCTTTTAAAACTTCAGCAATAATGTTTTGGCAGGCAACGCCGCATAAAGGTGTTTTTTCAGATGGCTTCCAAACACAAACGTCTCCGGCAATCCAAGCCAAGGCTGTATTCCAAGACCAAACGGCAACTGGGAAGTTAAACGCAGAAATGATTCCCACAACTCCCAACGAATGGTATTGCTCATACATTCTGTGTCCTGGACGCTCAGAATGCATCGTCAAACCGTGCAATTGGCGAGACAATCCTACTGCGAAATCACAGATATCAATCATTTCTTGAACTTCTCCAAGACCTTCTTGCAAAGATTTCCCCATTTCGTAAGAAACCAATTTGCCTAAAGCTTCTTTTTTCTCACGTAATTTTTGACCAAACTGGCGCACGATTTCTCCACGCTGCGGTGCTGGCATTAATCTAAAAGTCTTGAAAGCTTCAGTCGCGCTTTTCATTACTTTTTCATAATCTTCTTTAGTAGTTGTCTTTACTTTTCCGATTAACTGACCGTCAACTGGAGAATAGCTTTCTAAGATTTCCCCATTTGAAAACCAGCTGTTTCCTGTTGAAGTTCCTTCATTAATTGCTGCCAAGCCCAATTGCTGCAAGGCTTCAGTCATTCCGAATTGATTTGCTGTTGTTGCCATTTATAACTTTTTGATTGTAAATTGTAATATTTTTTGCGAAGTTATGATTTATAGGTGGATTTTGCGAATGAAAATGATTTTTTAGCAATAATCCACCTTCTCTACCTTATATAATAATGTTTGCTTAAAACAGATTTCTTTTCTTGAACATGAATACTCCAAAAACAGATATCAAAAGCGAAATCAGTAAGATAATCCAAAATCCAAACGGACTGTCTTGGAGGTTGTTCGGTACGTTCATTCCATATAAACTTGCCACAAGTGTCGGAATCATCAGGATGATCGAGATTGAGGTGAGCCGTTTCATGATAATGTTCAAGTTGTTTGAAATTACCGAAGCATAAGCATCCATCATGCCTGTCAAGATATTACTGTAAACATTGGTAGTTTCTTCTGCCTGGCGCAATTCGATTTCTACATCTTCAAGCAAATCTGGATCAAGAACATCTTGCTGGTTTTTCAAATTTTTAATCCTGCGAAACAAGATATCGTTTCCTTTTAGCGACGTAATAAAAAACACAAGGCACTTTTCAATCTGCAGCAATGCCTGAAGCTCTTCGTTCTTGATTGATTTTTCCAGATTGTTTTCAGCCAGCTTGATGCGCTGGTTGATATGTTTCAGGTATTTTTGGTACCATACGCTTGACGACAGCAGCAGCTTCAACACTAAATCATAGTGCGAAGTGATTGTTATTTTTTTGCGCTGGGTATAAAGCACAAAATCGTCGAGCATATCGTTGGGATGGAAACAAAGAGAAACAAAAACGTCTTCGTTAAATATCAGTCCCAGCGGAGCCGTATTGAACGGCAGCTTTGCATCG
The DNA here is from genome assembly GCF_014138495.1 of Flavobacterium gossypii. Classification (NCBI taxonomy): domain Bacteria; kingdom Pseudomonadati; phylum Bacteroidota; class Flavobacteriia; order Flavobacteriales; family Flavobacteriaceae; genus Flavobacterium; species Flavobacterium gossypii. Next base: position 1,516,722 of record NZ_JACJIS010000001.1, read on the forward strand.
TCGCTTTTAAAAGGAATTCTCAAGACAATAAGATTCCAGCCGTTTTCAGTTTCGAGACGCGGGCGTTCGTCAATGTCTTCGATGTCGTTATAAAACGCTTCGGGAATTTTTAACTCTTTGAGAAGGTATTTTGTTTCTTCTGCTGTTGGAGAAACTGCATTGATCCAGCAGCTGTTGTCTGGATTTTGGGCGTGGATAAGCCCATTGTTGTTTTTGTAGAATGTGATCATAATGCAACGCTATTTCTAAGGAACAGCTTGCAGAATGACATGCTGTCCTTAAATTAATGAAATGTTCTTCTGATAATAATCGTCCATTTTTCGGATAATTTAATGTGGCGCGAAGGTAGAACTTTAAAAGTGAAGCTGTTGCTTTATTATGTTTTTTTTAGGACAGCCGATCCAGGCCTAAAATTTATTCACAAAAAAGCCTTTGGTTTAAATTAGCATTCAAACCAAAGGCTTTTATAAATCGGAATCAGTTCTTACCTTTTTAATGTATATTTTTTATCGGCTTCCATGATAGTGCCGCATTTAGTACAAGTCCTTAAGGTCTTAGAATTATAGAAATGCTGGAAATGAGGCAAGAAGTCCTTTTCGATATCTTTAAGTTCAAAATAGACTTCATAAAGTTTATGGTTGCAGTTGTCGCAGAACCAAAGCAGTCCGTCGGTATAGCCTTTTCCGGCACGCTTTCTTTCGATCACCAAACCAATTGATCCGGCAGAACGAACGGGAGAATGTGGTGTTTTTGCAGGATGGAGATACATATCGCCAGCATTCAGCTCCATTTCCTTTCGTTCTCCATCTTCTTGGATAATTACTTTTATAGAGCCTTCAAGCTGGTAAAAAAGCTCTTCTGTCTCATTATAATGATAGTCTTTTCGGGCATTAGGTCCGGCGACAACCATTACGATATAATCTCCAGAATCTGCATAGATATTTTTATTTCCGACAGGCGGTTTTAGAAGGTGCCTGTTTTCTTCAATCCATTGGTTGAGATTGAATGGTTTTGAAATTGCCATAGCTTTAATATTTCTACTAAATTACTAAAAATAAAAAAGGCTAGCGAAAACTAGCCTTTAAAAATTATTTTACTTCTTTTATCAGATACAGATACACTGGAAAGTGATCGCTGAATCCAACCTGACCGTTCGAATTTCTGAGCGGATATCCTTTATATTGTCCGGTTGTCTGTGTCAAGAAAGGTTTGTTGTAAACTCCTGCCTTCCAAAAACGATACGAAGTATAGTCTTTTCTGATGAATGGTTCCGAAAGAATCATTTGGTCGAACAAGTCCCATGCATCGCGGTAGGCCAAAGTACCAATTCCTTTATTAGACATTTCTTCCATCGGATTGTACATCCCTCTTTCTTTAGTCTCTTCTTTTTTAGCTTTCGCACCCAATTCAATTTTCACACTCTTATTATAAGGACCGTCATTTAAATCGCCCATAGTGATGATTTTCGCATTCGGATTTATAGAATATAAAGAATCGATTATTTTTCTGTTAAGTCTTCCTGCCGCTTCACGGTTCGGACTAGACTTTTGCTCGCCTCCAGAACGCGATGGCCAGTGGTTTACAATGAAATGCATTTCTTCGCCGTCTAGCAATCCAGTCACTAGCAATTGGTCACGCGTATAAATTCGCTGTGTCTTGTCAGACTGATCATAGATAATCAGCGGAACGTTGATAGAGCTTGTCGGCTTAAAGTGTTTTTTCTGATAAAGCAACGCAACATCAATTCCTCTTTTGTCTGGCGAATCAAAGTGTACGATTCCGTAATCTTTGTTGATTAAGAGTGGTTGTTTTACCAAATCTTCAAGAACCCCGCGGTTTTCGATTTCAGATCCTCCTATAATTACAGGAGATTCTTTTTGCTGGTCGCTGGTTCCTATTTCGTTTAATACCCTGCTCAGGTTTTCAAGTTTCTTTTTGTACTTCTCCGCCGTCCATCTTTGAGTGCCCGTTGGTGTATACTCTTCATCATTCACATTCGCATTATTGATCGTGTCAAACAGGTTCTCAAAATTGTAGAATGCAATCGTTTGCACTTTAAATTTCTTATCCTGAGCTTTCGCTACAGTTATTGAAAATAATACAATGAAAAGGGCAATAAATTTTTTAATTCTCATAAATCCAATATTAATTAAATATGAAGTTTAACATAAACTTGGGAGCAAAAGTAAATAATATTAATTAATAATGTAACTTTGCGCCCGTTAAGAAATTGTTTTTCTAACAAAAAGGGATTAATCATTAAATTTATTTATGAAAAAACTTGTATTTAGTATTTTATTTGTACTGCAAGTCGTTTTTGCTTTTGCTCAACAAAGCTCTTTAGTAAAAGGTAAGGTTGTTGATTCAAAAACTCAAAAACCATTGCAAAATGTAGTAGCTACGCTTCGAAACACGACATTGACAGCATTGACAAATTCTGATGGTGTTTTCGTTTTCGAAAATGCACCACACGGCAGCCACATCCTTGAGGTTTCAAGTACTGGCTATTCTCGTCAAATCTTATCTATCGATGTGGCTGATCAGCCTTTAGATTTGGGAGTTGTTGTGCTAGAAGAAGACATTACTTCTGAGCAGCAATTAAGCTTGATTACCATTACCGAAAATGATCTTGGTGATGACAACAGTGGTTCTGAGAGTACATCAGGATTGTTGCAAGCGACAAGAGATGCTTTCCAGCAATCAGCGGCATTCAACTGGGGCCAGGCTCGTTTCAGAATTAGAGGTCTTGACAATGAGTACGGAACAACTATGATAAACGGTATCGTAATGAACAAAGTTTATGATGGAAGACCACAATGGAGCAACTGGGGAGGTCTAAACGACGCTACTAGAAATCAAGAATTTACAATGGGTTCTGCTCCTTCCGATTATACTTTCGGAGGTATCTTAGGAACTCAAGAAATCAATACAAGAGCTTCTTTTTACAGACCAGGTAGCAGAATTTCATTCTCAGGAACCAATACAAACTACAGCTGGAGAATGATGGGAACTCATGCTTCAGGAATGAATAAAGACGGAATTGCTTACGTAATTTCTGCTTCAAGAAGATGGGCGGAAGAAGGCTATTTCGACGGAACTGACTACAGCGCAAACTCTTTATTTGCAAGTATCGAAAAGAGATTTAATGACAACCATAGCTTGAACTTTACAGCAATCTATGCGCAAAACAGCAGAGGTAAAAACTCTCCGAATACGGATGAAACTACAAGAATTGCTGGTGAAAAATACAACTCATACTGGGGATGGCAAAATGGCGAAAAAAGAAACTCTAGAGACAAAGATGTTGAGGAGCCTATCTTTATGCTAAGCCACTACTGGAAAATTACGGACAAGACAAACTTAAATACGAATGTTTCTTACCAATTTGGTGAAATCGGAAACAGCCGTCTTGATTTCCAAAACGTAAACAACCCTGATCCTACGTACTACAGAAATCTACCTAGCTATTATACTTCTATGTATGATGGTAATACTTTTATCGGGAACACGGAAGCAAACCTTTTGGAAGCTTCTAGAGCTCGATTCTTAACAAACCGCCAAATCAACTGGGATGCAATGTATGCTGCAAACCAAAGAACAGAGGCTGGAAATAGTGTTTACGCACTTTATGAAGACAGAACAGATGACAAAACTTGGACAGCTAATTCAATCTTGAATACGCAATTGTCTGACAACATCATCCTTAATGCTGGTGCAACCTACAGAAAATTGAAATCGCATAACTTCCAGAATATGCTAGACCTTCTTGGAGGACAGTATTTCAGCGACTATGACAATTTCTACACAGGAGATTTCGCACAGTCTGACTTGAACAATCCAAACAGACAAATTGGTGTAGGTGATACGTATGGTTACAACTATAACTTGCTTGCTGATATTGCTGATGCTTTCACGCAGTTCAAATTCAACTACAGCAAAGTTGATTTCTATTTGGCGCAATCATTCTCTCGTTCTCAATACCAAAGAGAAGGTTTATACAGAAACGGATTGTATGCGAACAACTCTTTTGGAAAAAGCGACAAGATTATTTTTGAAAACTTCGGATTCAAAGGAGGTTTCACTTATAAAATGACAGGAAGACAATTATTCGATGTGAATGCAATCTATATGACTAAAGCACCATCATTGAGAAATACATTCCCTAATGCACGTTTGAACAATCTTATCGTTGGCGATATCGACAGCGAAAACATCATGAGTGTTGACGCAAGTTACATCATCCGAGCTCCTAAATTAAAAGCAAGATTGACCGGTTTCTACTCTACAATCAAAAATGCAACTGAAACTTCTTTCTTCTTCGCAGAAGGTGTATTTGAAGGTGACGGATCTGACGCTAACGCATTTGTGGCTGAAACAGTAACAAACATCAACAAGAAAAACATGGGTGTTGAATTGGGTATCGAATACCAAATCATACCAACATTAAAATTCACTGCTACTGGTACTTACGGACAGTATACTTATGACAACAATCCAAACGTAAGTATCAACAATGATGCCCTTGCTGCATTGGTACAAGAAGGTTCTGCAACATCTGTTGGAGCTCCAAACACACAAGTAAACTTTGGTCAAGCTTCATTGAAAAACTACCGTCTACCTGGTATGCCGCAACAAGCTTACTCTGTTGGTCTTGAATATAGAGATCCTCATTTCTGGTGGATTGGTGCTAACGCAAACTACTTGGCAAGCAATTATTTAGATGTATCTGCGTTATTAAGAACTAGCAATTTCTTCGAAAACTCTGCTGATCCATATGGTTTAGACCTTCCTTTCTCTGACATCGATCGTGAGAACGCAAGAAAATTACTGAAACAAGAAAAATTTGATGATTTTTATTTAGTAAATTTAACTGGAGGAAAATCATGGAGAATCGATGGCAAGACTGTAGGATTCTTCGCAAGTATCAACAACGTGTTTGATCAAACTTACAAAACAGGTGGATTTGAACAAGCAAGAAATGCCAACTATCAGGAATTAAACAGAGATGTTTCTAGCGGAACTCCTGCATTTGCTCCAAGGTATTTCTACGGATACGGAAGAACCTATTTTGTGAACCTTTACATCAACTTCTAATCTATGTCTATTATGAAAATAAATAAGCTAACAACACTATTATTCGCATCTCTTTCGATGGGAATACTGTCAAGCTGTGTAAATGATGACGACACTAACCTTCCTGAATACACTCCGTTAATTTTTGGCGAAAACTTTTCAGAAGGTGCAGACAATACATTATTCGAAAAAGAAGGATGGACAAACTTTGCTGAAGCCGGTACTGTTCGTTGGACAAACCAAGTTTTTAGCGGCAATGGTTATGCTGAATTCACTACGTTCCAATCAGGCCAAGCTTCAAATATAGGCTGGTTGATTACTCCAAGCATCAATCTTGATGCTCAGGAAGGCGAAAAGCTAGTATTTCAAGTAGCGCAAGCTTTCGTTGACAATGCTGCTAATACTATCGAAGTATTGATCTCAACCGATTATGACGGAACCAATGTTACTGCTGCAACATGGCAGTCATTAAACGCGACTTTGCCAACAGTTAACTCTGTACGTTATGAGTTTATCAAATCTGGAGTAATTGACTTGTCAAGATATACCGGAACGGCTCATATCGCATTCAAAGTAAAAGGTAATGGTACGACGCTAGACGGTACGTATCAAGTTGATAATATTAGAGTTTATAATTAATTCTATTAAAAGTAAAAAAATGAAATCTACAATATTCAAATCTATATGTATCGCTGTTATCGCTGCTAGTCTATTCTCTGGCTGCGCAAATGATGATAACTATAGCAGTCCGAACCTTGACTGTGTTGATCCAGGATTAACAGCTACAAAAACGGTTCAGCAAATCATTGCTATGGCAACTACGACTCCTAAACTTTACGAAGCTGATGATGTTATCGAAGGCTACGTAACTTCTAGTGACGAAAAAGGAACTTTCTTCAAGACTATTTCTCTACAAACGCTTCCTGAAACAGGTGCGCCAGTGGGATTCAGCATTGCTTTAAACGTTTCTTCTACTTATACAGAAGGATTTACTCCTGGAACTAAAGTGTATATCAAACTAAAAGGTTTGTACTATGCGAATGTGTTCAACTCATTGCAAATTGGCGCCTTATACCAAGGTACTGAAATCGGAAGAATTTCTGAGAACGTTTGGAGAGAGTCTATCTTCCCTTCTTGCACAAAAGTGAATGAAAACGATATGGTAAGAACAGTAACACTTGCACAAGCCTATACAAACGCAAACTTAAATACATTGATCGAAATCGATGATGTACGTTTTGCTGATGCTTCTGTAGGAAGAACGTATTATGACATCGATTCTGGAGGTGGCGCAACAAACCACTACCTTACGACAAATGCAGGCGGTATTTCGAACATCATCCGTTTCAGCAGCTTTGCTCCTTTCTCAGGAAACAGAGTGCCTTCAGGAAGCGGAAAAGTAAGAGGTGTTATGACGAAATATAACTCCGATTTCCAATTCATCGTAAGATACGAAAGCGATATCAAATTGAGCGGTACAAGAACTTTCACTTTTGCTGGAAGCCTTAACGAGAACTTCGAAAGCTATGCTGCAAACCAAAGCAATTTCATCAACTACTTTAACGATCCTATCATCGGAACTAAAGTTTGGAGCGTGAAGACTACAGCTTCAAAATATCTTGAAATGACTTCTTTCGGAACGCCTAATGAAGATAACAGAACGATGTTCTTTGTGCCAATCGACATGACTGCGGCAAGCACAATGACATTCAAATACAAAGTTTCTTTCCCGGTAACAGGTCACGCACCACTTAAAGTATACTATACGACAAACTACACTCCTGGACAAGACATCAGGACTGCAGCTATCGTTGATATTACTTCAAGCTTCAACATCGGAACAAGCCAAAGCTTTGTAAGCGCTGGAACATTCAATATTCCTGCTGGAGTAACCGGAAACGGATTCTTCATCTTCGAATATACTGGTTCTGGACTTTCAAACCCAAGATTGACGACTAACTTCGGAATAGACGATATCCTAATCAACTAAGACGAAGCCTGATAATAATCAGATTCCAATATAAAAAACCCGTTGAAATTATTCAACGGGTTTTTTGTTTATACTACTATTTTGTTTCTTTAGAACAACTTACATCAAGCGAGATTTTCTTTATACCTATTGTTCACTTTATAGAACAGCAACGGCTTATATCATAAATAATACTTCCTAAATGTAAAGTATATCGCTCTATCTCTTCTTCATTGCTAACTTTATCTTATCAATCCTATTGACACTATTACAAATAAGCTCAATTTTCAAATTAGCAGAAAGGCCATTTTCTAGCCTATAAAAACAGAAAAGGCATGCGCACAGGCCAAATTACCAGCCTTGACACAAAACAGCTTTAAACGCCTTAAAAAGGCCTGTTTATAGCAATTAGCATCGCTGTTTAAGATTGCATTCCCTATACAGAAGCTGTAAAAGGAGAAACTAAGGCTTTACTTTTCCATCGAAGACGTATAATAACGCATACAGGCCGGTGATTCATGGCATAAAAAAAGGGATGCCAATCGGCATCCCTTAAATTGTATAACTTTAGAAATTATCTCTTGATGATCAAGAATTCACTTCTTCTGTTTTGAGCATGTTGCTCTTCAGTACAGTTTTCTTTGCAGTCCACTTTTGGTTCGCTTTCGCCATACCCTTTACCAGAGATTCTTGATTTGTCGATGCCTTTAGAAATAACATACTGTACAGTCGATTTTGCTCTTCTGTCAGACAAGTTCATGTTGTACTCGTCGCTACCTCTGTTATCCGTATGACTTTTTACCATGATTACTAGCTGGTCGTTATTTTTCATTACTTGAACAAGTTTGTCTAGCTCAAATGCACCTTCTTGCGTAATGTTGCTCTTGTTGAATTCGAAGAAAATCTCTTTCAAGACAATTTCTGTCGGAGTCACAATCACGTCGATAGGCTGTAAGTCAGCATTGATGTTTACAGTACCGCCATTTGTTTTCGCAACTGGAAATACATTGCTTTCGTAGCCGTCTTTTGCAACTTGAAGCGTATACGCTCTGTTACAATCAACACTATATACTACTTGGCCATCAGCTGCTGTAGTTCTAGTTTCGATTACGTTTTTCTTATCATCAAGAATAGCTACTCTTGCATCAGACAAGATGGCGCCTGTTTTAGCATCTCTAACTAAAGTAACTACTTCTACACCGCAAACTGGCGTCGCTTGGTAGATATTGTCATTTCCAGTTCTGTTACTTGAAAAGAAACCGATGTTTTTAGTCGTATTAAAAGAAAATGCGAAATCGTCTTTAGCCGTATTAACTGGCGCTCCAACGTTTACAGCATCTGTCTTCTTATTAAAGTCGATTACAAAAATATCCAATGCTCCAAAACCTTTTCTTCCGTCAGAAGCAAAGTACAATTTGTTGTCGTCTGTAATAAAAGGGAAGCTTTCGTTTCCTTCAGTGTTTACTTTAGTTCCCAAATTTTCTGGAGTTCCAAAGCTACCGTCAGCGTTTACAGCCACTTTCCAAATATCGTTACCGCCAATAGAACCTGGCATGTTCGATGAGAAGTAAAGTGTCTTGCCGTCTTTGCTGATGCTCGGGTTACTTGTAGAATACTCTTTGCTGGTAAATGGCAATGCTTTCACATTCGTCCATTTATCACCTTCTTTAGTTGCTTTGAACAAGTAAACCTGTCCGAATTTTAGTTTTTTAGATTTGTCTTTTTCAAACTGACCTTCTTTAAAACTTTCGCTGGCAAAATACATCGTATTGCCATCGGCAGAAATCGTAGCAGGTCCGTCGTGGAATTTCGTATTGATTTCCGAAACAGTTACCGGCTCACTGAACGTTCCGTTAGCATTGTACGTTGATTTGTAAAGATCCAAAAATGGCTCTTCATTCCATCCGTATGTCTTTCTAGACTTGTTTCTTGCGCTGGCAAAATAAAGCGTATTGTCGTTTGTCAATACCGCTCCAAAATCAGACTGGTCGCTGTTGATGTCTAATGATTTTTCATCAAAAAGCTTTGTCTGGCTTTTCAGCTTCGGAAGATAGTTAGGGTCTTGCTTGAACGTCACGGCTCTTTGGTCGTTTGGCGCTAAACCAGCAAATTTTTGCATTTGTGCATTCGACTCTTCATATTTTCCTTCCGCCTTTAGCATTTGAGCATAACGGTAGTACGTTTCAGCATCTTGCTTTTCTTGCGTTGCTTTCGCATACCATTTGATAGCTTCTTTTGTATTAAAGACATTATAATAACTGTCAGCCAATTGCTTATACACATAGCTGTCAGCCTTTCCTTTGTCTACAAGCTTTAGGTATTCAGCAGAGGCATCTACGTATTCGAATCGGTTAAACAGCTTATCGGCCTTCTCGGTATCCTTATTTTGTGCTGATAGTGTCATACTAGCGATCACAAAACTTAATGTAATATATAAATTCTTCATTGTCTAGGTCGCTTTTAGGTTAGAAATATCTTGGTGAACGTGATACCTTTTTAGGGAAATTCAAGTCAAATAACAGGATTACCTCGTGAGAAGCCGGAGTCGTTACTTTCAAGTCAGAAATAATTCTGTCATAAGCATACCCGATTCTCAAGCTTGGAGTAATAGCATAATTTACCATACCTCCAAAAGAGTCATCCAATCTATAAGTCGCTCCAATCTCAAACTTCTCATTGAATAAGAAGTTAGTCGAAACGTCAAAAGATACAGGAGCATCAAACGCTGATTTAATCATCGTAAAAGGCTTGAACTTGATGTTATCTGTCAATTGGAACACATAACCACCCGTCAAGAAATAATGCTGCGTTTCTTCACCATAGTGTCTTTCTTGCCCATCTCTCCTAACGCTCAAATGTTTTGATTTAAGCATGTTCGGAACCGATAAAGCGATATAATAATTATTGGTATAATAGAAAAAACCTGTTCCTATATTAAAATAGGTATTGTTGCTGTCTTCAGAGAATGCCTCATCATCTGGATCAGGCAGCGACCCGTTAATATCCGAAAACAATCCTATTTTTTGGAAAGTAGCACCGGCCTTGATCCCTAGGGCAAGACGATGTTCTCCTCCAAGATTTAATGTATACGAGAAATCTCCATAAACGTTTTGTTCTTTTACAGGTCCGATTTCGTCAGAAATTACAGAAAGTCCCAAACCTACATTCTTTCCGGCAGGACTATGTCCTGAAAAAGTTAAGGTTCTTGGAGCATCCTCGATTCCTTCCCATTGTTGCCTGTATAATACTCCAAAAGACAGGTTTTCTTTTGAACCCGCATAAGCTGGATTGATCACGTTCATATTATACATATACTGCGTATAATGCGGATCCTGCTGCGCTTCAACATCAACAAGAGCCGATAGTGCTATCAGTGCGGTGAAAAATATTTTCTTCATTGGTTTGCTTTTTTTTATATCATTAAAACACTGCCGGCCTTAGCAGCAGGCAGTGTTTTTAATATATCTATTTAGTTTCTTTCTCTATTGATTTGAATCCATCCTGTTTTAGAAGATACACCGCTTCTTTCTATTACATAATAGTAAGTTCCATCAGGCAGTTCTTTTCCTCCGCTAGACTGTCCTCTCCATTGGTTCGTATAGTTTGTAAAGCTATATACTTCGGTACCGTAGCGGTTAAAGATAGTTAATTTCTTCACATTGAAACCGGTAAGGTCAAAAGTTTCGTTATTACCATCATTATTTGGCGAAATACCTTTTTGGATATCACAGAATGTGCTTGAAACCTCAACTGGTTTAACACTTTCACAACCAGTAGCCGTAATAATGGTTACTGTAAAGTTCAACGGATATTGAACCTCTCCAGAAAGTGTAGCAACATATTGCGATACATTGAAAGTACTGCTGTTGGTACCTACTTGTTCATTCTGAGCGTTTCTCCACACATACGTGTAGCTTGGGTCAGAAGGCGAAGCAATTAGAACATACTCATTATTTTGACATTCATTAGCGAAAGTAATGTCAAGCTGATTCTCAATAGTTACAGTAAATGAAGACTCTGATCTATTTCTACATGTAGCCGGATCTGCTGTAATTAGATAAGTAACTACATACGTACCTGGAGCACTTGTGCCAGCTATGATTTCACCCGTATTCGGGTTCAAGCTTAAGCCTGTGCTTGGGTTGGCAGTAAACTGTCCGCCTGGAGTAAATCCGCCAGTTGGTATAGATCCTTGAGTTCCTGAAGAACAGAAACTATCATCGCTATAAGCAAAATCCGTTACTGGGTTGATTGCCGTAGTAATCGTGATTGTAGTATCAAAACTTCCTGCATCTCTACAAAGCCCATTATCTTGAGGTACTGAATACGTGATCGTATACGTTCCTATTTGAGAGTTTGCTAAGTTGATTTCTCCTGTAGTCAAGTTCACAGATACATTCGGATCAGTCGAAGTATATTGTCCTCCTGTCACGAAACCTGCTCCTGGAACTGGCATCGGGTTAACCGTTGCATTCTTACAAACTGGTGTTGCATAACTGAAGGCTACCGCTGGCTGCGTAAGTGCATTGATAACGATAGTCGCATCAGTATTTCCTCCTAGACCACATCCTGAAGCAGCTACAGTATATTTAATAGTATACGTTCCTGGCTGAGAATTAGCAAGATCAATTTCTCCTGTTGTAGGGTCAAATACTACACCTGTACCAGCTACTAAACTATAAGTACCGCCAGTTACGAATCCTGAAACAGGAATCGGCATTGGGTTCGTACCGCTAATACAAACTGGAGTCGTATATGTGAATCCTGTCGTAGCCGTTCCAGAAGGATTGATACGGATATCAAAGAAACTTTGAGAGTACGCTCTACAAAGAGCCTCATCTTCTTCTATCGTATAGAATACTCTATACAATCCTGCTGTACTTGTCGTAAAGTCGATAGCACCAGTAGTAGCATCTAAGCCAAGACCTGTAGCTGGGGTAGCTGTAAATGTACCTCCTGCTGTATATCCAACACCTGGAATGACCGCAATTGGGCTAGGATCTGTGATACAGTATTCATCTTGTGGATACGTAAAGGCTGTACCAGGCGTAACTCCGCCAGTAACCGTAAACGTAAACGCACCTGTTTTGTCATCCGTACAATTTGTAATCGCAGGAGTAACCGTATAAGTAACAACATAGTCACCCGCAGCAGCGCCATCAAGAGTAACTTCTCCTGTAGTGGCATCAATTGGCAATGCTGGAGAAATAGTATACGCTCCTCCTACTGTAAATGCAAGAGCATCTGTCAATTCTGGAGTAATCGTTCCTGTTGGACACACTGGCGTTTCATATGTAAAGTCAGTATCAATTTCATTCACTTGTAATACAAATTCTACCGTCTCTTCACAACCATTGCTCACTTTTACGCTATATGTACCTTCCTGTGTATTGGCTGGAGTAATATTGAAAGTACTTCCAGTTTGGTCAGAAACCGTTCCGTCAGGCAATGTCCACGTATACGTTCCATCTGCCAAGTTAAAGTTTGTCGGTACTACAGTAGCTGTAGTCGAATCTCCTTCACAGATAATCATATCGCCATCTACCGTATACGCTGGCAGTGGATTGTTTGGTTTGATATTGAAATCTGTAATGATATGACATCCTGTTGAAGGCTTGTCAATTCTTACATACACTGGAACATCAACAGTAGTAGTAACAGAAGTAACAGCGCCTGTTGTTCCGTCTTCTGCCTCTGGAAGAGTCAGATAGTACGTAATCACATAGTCATCAGGATTTTCAAGACCGTCAAGAATCACATCAGTGTTAACAGTTACGTCAAACTGAGTTGTAGTTCCTGTACACGCTTTTAGATCTTCTGGCTCGTTTTCTGGGAATACGTCTTTAATAAGTTTTACCTCAGCTTTTCTTTCAACGCTAGTACCGTCACATTTGTCATACAACGCTACGGCTTGCATTAAAGCAACATCTTCGATACAAACATTGATATCTAGATCGTTGCTATAGAATTCTCCGTCTTTAAGCCATTTGAATACCACATTAGACAAATCTCCGTCTGGAATAAATCTCCAAGCTTCATTCTCAGCGGTCCAGTTTCCTGTATTTCTTCCTGGAGGAACAGCAAACTCAGTATTCGTATCTCCTTGAATACCTAGGACCCCAAGACCACCTTGCCAGCCCGGACAAGGAGTTCTCTTTTCTACATAAACATCAATCATGTTGCTTCCTTCATACAATACGATTTGGCTTGTTTGTAATAAGTTCGTACATGCTGTAGAATAAGAAGCCATTTTATAAATGTTCAATACGAATGCTCTACAAGGTGCTGTACCTAAAACGGTATAGTTGATAGAAGCATCAGCAGGAGAACGCTCTGGCCAAAGATCTTGCAATACGCCCGAAATAGAATTTCTATAAGGCAACGTAGTAGTATTTGCCATCGCCGGAATTAACGGAATAGTACTAGCTGGGAACAATTGGTACCCTGCATTAGGAGATCCTGGCTCATACATCCCTCCGTTTCCTGTAGGTCCAGAAATACTGAAGGTAATCGCACCGTTATCCGTAACTAATAATTTGCTATAAGCATCTCCAAAGAAACAGAAGTTAAACGGTCTGCTTTGTCCAGTAGAATCACTTAGCAATGTCAAGTCAACAAGCGGCGACCAGTCGTCATCGACAGTAATAGGAAGCACGATACTTCCAGGAGCTCCTACCAATGGGAATGGCGGTGCATAATCGATACGCTCTACACGGTATCTTGTAGTAGCCTGTGTTTGGAAATAGGTTGCCGATAGATCGATACATAAATCATCTGGACAAAGAATTTTTTCTTCCCCCAAAGACATTGTAATACCTTCGATATCCACACCAATACAGCCCGGTGAGTTATAAAGCGTAAATTCATAAGGTCCTGACCAGTAGCTCACGTTATCTGGTCCACAGATGGCTCTTACATAATATTCTTGAGGTACTGTAGGTGGTATTCCAGTAAGGTTAGCATTCGGCACAGTCACACGAGTTCCTGGTATTGATCCTGGGTAAGGACCGCCTGCTGCCTGGTGAACATACTCCCATGCTGTTTCTGTGCCTCCTGGTGTCCAGCTGATGTTAGCCGAACTAGCCGAAGTTTGCTCTACCGTCAAGTTAGTCGGATAAGGACATGTAATCGCAGAACAGAAAGGCATACCTCTGTACAATCTACTATTTGGTCTTCCAGTTCCTGGAGGTTTGGTATAGATTTGCTCGTTATAGAAGTTAGTAATCGTTAATCCTACTTGGCCTAAGTTAGCCGTACTAGCTGTACTAGGGTTCCAGAGCACTTCAAATTGAACACCAGGACAGAAATTCACAACCTGGTCTACAAAAGTAACTCCTGCTGGAGGCCCTGTCAAGGTAGCAACCAACAATCCGTTTTGCATAACATTCATCGAAACGCCAGCACCCCATCCGTTAGATGCCGTATCGGTCATTCTAAAAGTATAAGCACACAGATCCGCTGTTTCGCAAAGCAAGGTTCTGAACACGATAGGTCCAACCCATTGGCTTACGTTCGGATCAGCGCATACTGCTCTTACATAGTACTCATATTGGTTACCTGGCTGTAATGGCGCTCCAGTAACGGTATTCGTATTGGCAAGGAAGTTGATGTTATTTGTAGTAACAGCACCTGCAAAAGTAGCAGACGGAACTCCTGTTCCTACTGGCTGTACCGCAACCTGCCATTGTGTTTCTTGGTATCCTGGTGTCCAGAATAATTGTGCAGATGTCGAAGTGATGCTTCCCGCCACAATACCTAGATCCATCGGATCCGGACAGGCTGGGATTGGCTCAATTACAATATCGTCAATAAAGATTTTGTTTCTGCTGTCTGCTCCTTGTGGAATATGGAAAGCGATGTTTGCCAAAGATGGAGCAGGACCGCCTCGACCAACTAAATTGATGATACGCTCTCTGTATTCTGTATTGGTCAATCTGCCAGTCCATAAAAGTGACTGTGCATCTACGTTGAAATCTAAAGGAGTAATATTTCCTCCTGTTGAAATTCTTACTTCAAGCGTATTCGCTGCAGTAGCACTAGCTACTTTATATTTATAGCGTATTCTATAGCCTGTTCTTAAGTCTAATACTGGTGAAATCAACCAGTCATCATTGTTTGTTCCGTCATTTGGCGTGAACGTAGCTACTTCGTTACCTTCAAAAGGTGTCGCAGTGTCGTTCATGTTCCAAGTATTCGTACCACTAACACTCAAAGTAGACCAGCAAAGCTGTCTTGGTGAAGTGCTGTTGAATCCTTCAGAATAAGGAACTGGTATCGGATCACACGCTGTATTGAACAAGAATGGACCCACCCAACGGCTAACGTCAGTACCAGAACAAACTGCTCTTACATAAAACTCATATTGGGTTGCTGGTGCTAATGTCGGTAATAATGGCGACCCTATTCCTCCAGCTCCGAAACGGATACCGTTAGTTGGTGCATTAACAGCTTCCGGATCATTATAAGTTGGGACAGCACCACCTGGTGCCTGAACCACTACCTGCCAAGCAGATGCTGCTCCTAAAGCTGGTTGTGTCCAACCTAAAACAGCGCTTGTTGGTGTTTGCCCAGAAACATTTAAGTTAGTCGGGATACCACAAGATACCGCCGTTCTAAACGTAAACGGACCTACCCACAAACTCGCCCTATTAGGACCACAAACTGTTCTGATATAGAATACATAAGGAGTATCCGAAATCAATCCAGTTCTTGGATTAGGACGTGTGCTAGTAACGTTGGCTAAATTGATAGGATCTGTATTCAATGGAACTACTGCAGATTCTTGTGGCGACAGATAGATTTCCCAGTCCGTAGTTGGTCCAGATGGAAGCGATGCCGGAGTCCAAGTTAAAGTGGCTCCATTGGCAGTAATTCCTGTAGCGCCCAAGTTAATAGGAACTGGACATTTTGGGAATTCACAATCGACCATTTCTGTAAACAGTGGCGCAGTGCCAGGGGCTCCTGTACCGGCTGTTTTTTGATACAATAATTGTCCGAATGAATTTTGGACAACAACTCCTACGGTTGCAGGAGCAGTTCCGCCCGATACCCATACCAATTCGAATGGGATACCATGACATAAAGGAACTGGTACTACTAAAGAAGTACCTGATGTAAATTGCGGTCCAAGGACTTTTACCGTGATACCGTTTTGTCTCACATGCATCACTGCTCCCTGCCATCCGTTGGTTCCGGTCAGCCTGAAGTTATGGTTACATGGACTCGACGTAGTCGGATCCGGATTACAAATAGGAGTAAAGAACTCAAACGGACCTGCCCAAGGGCTATAGGTCGAACCACCTGCTACGCACAAAGCTCGTACCCAGTATTGGTAAGATGTTGAACCTGTTAGAGCAGTTCCATCAGCCATTTGAGTAAAAACATGTCCTGTATTAGTAGTCACTGTTTGTGAAGGCGATCCTACAGCAGGAATAGCAGATCCTGCTGGCTGAATAGCCACTTGCCACTCCGTATAACCAGGAACATTGCCCCACGATAGAGTTGCTTGAGTCTGTGTAATATTTGATGCTGCTAAGGCAGTCGGCTCATCACAAGTAATGTATTGTAATTCTAAGTAATAGCCTATCGTTTGGTTGGCGCTTGTAGAAGAAACAACCACAATATAGGTCTGTCCTGCAGTTACAGAAAGAAGCGTAACAATTCTAGTCGTACTGTTAGTATTTGCTGCACCCGCAACGCAGCTTACTCCTACGTTCGCACAGCTGCTGTATACAAATACACCAGAGTTTGGCCCTGTAGGGGTCATCTCTACACGGATATCGCCACTAGTCGGAGCAACAAAAGAATAAAATACTTCGTTACCCGTCATATAGTTGGTTCCTGCCGGAACCGCCCCACAGCCAGTTCCCTGTGCTACATCGGTTCTGTCGTTAGAATTCGTAGTATGGTTTGTAGTAGAATACGGTATGCCTGGCATCACGATAGGATCCGCGCACGTTTCTCCTAAAGAAGCCGTCGTAAAAAAGTAAGGCGTTGTCCAATCACTCTTGTTGGTTGGCGAACAGACTGCTCTTACATAATATTTATAATTGGTATCTGGAGTTAATGTTCCAAGAGGAATATTATAGGTTGTCCCAGTTACTGGTACTATAGTACCATCTGTAATCTGTTGGTTATCACGAACGATAATCACTTCAAATTCTGTAGCACCTCCTGCTGGAACAGTCCAAGTTAGAGTTGCATTTGTCATGTTGATCGTAGGAGCCTGCAAATTGTTAGGCATCTCACATTTTTTAGAAACGCGGACATCATCGATATAGAAACGGTCTCCACCAATTCCCACAGTCGTCTGTGCATGCACACGTACAAAAGCAATATAGACCTGTTCGCCGGCATTATAGCCTAATGCTTTCAGGTTGACCGTTTTTTCATCCCAACGTGGAGTGGTTCCGTTCTCTTCATAAATCCCATTAGGATTTAGCTCAAGCTCGGTCCAGTCTTCAGCCAGCGTATAGTTGGCAGGATTGTTAACGTCTCCCGTTAGGGTTCTTGAAACTCGGACTTCATAAACAGTCCCTTGATTGTCATTCAAGAAGGCTCTAGTTAAAAATTGCAATTGGGCATTGTCAGGTAGGGTAACAAGAGTGGTACGCAACCAATCTCGAGAAGTGTTCCCTTGTCCTGCCTGATAATTCTGGACAAAAGCCGAATTAGGAGCTGAGGCCGAAAAGTTGGCCTGGGTGTTGATTCCCCATAACCTTGGCGGCGATCCCAACCCATTATTAAACTGGGCCCAGCCTGTCGGCAGAGTCGTACCTCCATCAAAGTTCTCCGTCAAACCTTGCCCAAAGGTGACGAGAGACATGAAAAAGGTAAGAAGTAATAAGGTAATTTTTTTCATAAAATGAAAAGTTTAGGTTGTTTAATATATTTTGATAAAAATTTAAGAACTTCAAATTTAACTATTTTTAAGAATATCATAACAAAAAAATGACATTTAACTAAATTGTTTTGTGATAAACCGTAATTTTTGGGCTTCTAGCCTCTTTTATTCGCATCATTTCTTCTTGTTTTCGGGTTTTTTTTGCTGTTTTCTCGCTACCCATCGCCCAAAAACAGACGCTTTTATCAAAAAATACATTTTTTAACATTTTTTATGAAAGATGTGACAATAAATCGTAATTTGCCCTAAAATTCCTGCAATCCGTTGGCATAAAATAGGTTATAGGGTACTCCAATTGGCCTTTTAAGCAGTAATATAAGGAAGTTTTCGTGAGTCAGAGACAGCTAAACATAAAGCAGGAAAATAAGTAAGAAAGTTTTATTATGAAGGCAAGAAATGCCGCTATAAACTCAACAATGCTGATATGAGGTTGTGAAGTGCTACTATAGACTTAGAACTACTAATATGAACTTCAACCTGCTGATATGAAGCAATGCTAGTAAGAAAAACAAAGGAAATGCATAATAACATTAAAACACTTATATATTAAAGGAGTGGCTTACATTTTTATTAACCATTTAAAATAATTTAGATTAAATGAAAAAAACAATACTTTTTTTACTTTTAGCTTTATGCGGAAGTAGCGTAGATGCGCAATGCTGGAAATCGGGCAGTTATTGTTCTTCAATAAAAACAGATGGTACGTTATGGATGTGGGGAGACAACTCTACTGGGAGACTGGGGGATGGGACAACATTATATAAAAACTTACCATTGAAAGTAGGAACCGACATATGGCAATTTATCAGCAGTTGTCCATCGCATACTATTGCAATTAAAGCGGATGGAACATTGTGGGCCTGGGGCTCAAACACTTTAGGACAGCTTGGCGATGGAACAAATATTAACAGACTGACACCCGTCCAAATTGGTACAGATAACAATTGGAAATCAGCATCAGTAAATTCAGTTGGTAAACATTCACTTGCGATTAAAACCGATGGAACTCTATGGGCATGGGGAGGCAATAATTACGGCCAGCTTGGAGACGGTACAAGTATTTCAAAAAATATACCAATTCAGATAGGAACAGATACCGATTGGAAATCAATAGACACTGGGTTTAATTTTTCAGTAGCAATAAAAACCAATGGCACTCTTTGGTCATGGGGAATAAACAACTATGGTCAACTAGGGCTTGGCCATCAGATGAATAGAAGCACTCCCCAACAAATTGGCATCAATAATGATTGGATAACTTTTCGCATACAATATGAAACTTGTCATGCTATAAAGTCAAATGGAACATTATGGGCATGGGGAAGTAACAACCCCACATCGGAATTGTATTATTATCTTGGCGATGGAACTACGGCAGCCTATAGATCCTCACCCACGCAAATTGGAACTGACAACAATTGGACGCATTTAGGAGCGCATTCAGCCATAAAAAGCAACGGCACATTATGGGGATGGGGATTTAATTTAGGAGGGCAAGTTGGTGATGGCACAAATATAACTAGACCAAATCCAACACAGATTGGAACGGCTAACAATTGGAAACAACTCTTTTATGCAAGCAAATTAAAAACTGACGGAACGCTTTGGACAAATGGAACAAATTATGAAGGTCAGCTTGGGAATGGTTCAGGAGCTGCTTTTTCTTTGGTGCTAGTTCAGATCCCAACCACCTATTGCCCGGCAACACCGCTAGCTGCAAACGACGATTCCGGAATTGCTTTAAGCGGGCTTTCAACCACACCCATTGCCAATGTGCTCAGCAATGACACTTTAAATGGTAGCTCAGCAACCTTATCAAATGTTACCTTGTTTTTTGTGAGCGCTAACCATAGCGGCATCACTCTAAATACAACAACGGGAGCTGTCAATGTTGATCCAACTGTACCAGTAGGAAGTTACTCTTTAGTATATCAAATCTGTCAGACAGCAAGCATTTCTAACTGCGACACAGCTACGGTCACTATAACCGTAAATCCGCAGACCGTCGATGCCGTAACCGATAATTTTTCTAGTACGCCAATCAATTACCTGACGGGAGATATGACATCATCAGTACTTTCTAACGACACGGTCAATGGCTCTGCTGCCAATCCTGCCGATGTGAGTATAACACTTACAAATAATGGTGGTATTGCAGGCGCTTCCGTAAATCCAGATGGTACGATCTGGATTCCGGCAGCTACGCTCATCAATACCTATACCCTACAGTATAGTATCTGTCTGGTATCAAATCCGTCCATTTGCGACACCGCTTCGGTAACCATCTCGGTAGCCGACCCTATGATTACGACACCAGAAATTGCTTTTGCCATTCGCGCGAACAAGACAGTAGTTCAGTCAGAACTCCAGAGTACTGGAAAAATCATCATCAGTGGTGCATTTAACAAATACAACGATGTCAATGCCAAACACCTAATGCGATTGAATACCAACCTGACACAAGATATTTCTTTCCCAGCCTTAGGAACCTTACCTGACCCACCGTATGACTTTAAAGTGCTTTCCAACGACAAGATTATCGTGGTTGGAACCTTTACCTCCGTTAATGGAACCTCAACAGGGAAGGGCATCGCTAGACTAAATGCCGACGGAACGGTCGATTCAAGTTTTAACATAGGCGGTACTGGTATCGGTACCAATGACAGGGTATTAGCCTGTGCTATACAAAGCGATGGAAAGATTCTATTGGGCGGTGGTTTTATCCGTTCTTATAATGGTGTGCCAGTACGAAATATGATTCGGCTTAATGCCGACGGCTCGCTCGATACGTCATTTGTATATCCTTATACATATGAGCCGAGCACTTTCGGGTCCATACATACCATCAACGTAACTGCTGACGGCAAGATAATAGCTTCTGGAAACTATAGCACAATGCCCAACGGACAGCCCAATCTCTTCCTGCTCAATGCTGACGGGTCACTTGATGAAAATTTCCTTAAGGGAATTGTAGGGCAAGAGTATTATAGAGATACGAATTACTGCTCATCTTGTATTGCTCCAATACAAAACGTGGTACTACAGCCCGATGGTTTTATTCTGGTTGTTGGAGCTTTTAATTCCTATTTAAAATATACAAGAAAAAACATCGTGAGGCTTAATGCCTTAGGAAGAGTAGACCTTGCATTTGCATCCACGCTTTCAGACAGGGTCATCAATGATGTAGTGGTAGAACCCGACGGAAAACTGATTCTCGGCGGTGAGTTTACGACATTACATGGCTTTACACATGCCAAATTAGTACGATTAAATGCTAATGGAACGCGCGATGCTTCTTTCAGTTCAGGTAGCGGTCCGACACACACTTCTATTCCAGCACCTATGCCGAGCGTCATGGACCTAAACCGCCAAGTCGACGGAAAAGTAATCGTTTCAGGAACCTTTAGCCATTACAACGGCATCTCTGCCACCAACATCACTAGAATAACTCCTGAAATTCCGGGCGGACAAGCCAGAGGTACGCTACAGTTATGGAATACCGAACCAGAAATTGAAAACAGCCTGATGTTGGCAGACGGAATCCGCATCTACCCAAATCCAAGCAGCGGTATCTTTACGATCGACCTGACCGAATCCAAAGGCCAGTTCACTACAATTGCCGTATACAATACATTAGGCCAGGCCGTATATCAAAAAAATACCCTGCCCGAAGCCGTAAACGAGATTGATCTGTCGGCACTGCCGAGCGGTTATTATTATGCGAAAATGGCAGGCAGCAGCGGCAGCGTACAGAAAGTACTGCTAAAAAAATAATGCCAATGCCTGACGTATATTTAGGCAAACTGTTTTTATCTTTGCACTTATGCTAGAAAAAGAAACCATAAAGTTTGAAAAGACGGTAGTCGTTGGGATTATAACGCAGCAACAGAATGAAGAAAAGCTCAACGAATACCTCGATGAGCTCGAGTTCCTGACCTATACCGCCGGAGGCGAAGTCGTAAAACGATTTTCCCAAAAGATGGAACGTCCGAACCCAAAAACCTTTTTAGGAACGGGAAAAATGGACGAAATCCACCATTATGTCAAAGAACACGCCATCAATACCGTTATTTTTGACGACGAGCTTACGCCATCGCAACAAAAGAACATTACCAAGATACTGGACTGCAAGGTCCTGGACCGTACGAACCTTATCTTGGACATTTTTGCCCAAAGGGCCGAAACTTCCTATGCCCGCACTCAGGTAGAATTGGCACAATGCCAGTACCTGTTGCCAAGGCTGTCGGGAATGTGGACCCACTTGGAACGCCAAAAAGGAGGTATCGGGATGCGCGGTCCTGGAGAGACAGAGATCGAGACCGATAGACGTATCGTCCGTGACCGTATTGCCCTGCTAAAAGACAAGATCAAGGTCATCGACAAGCAGATGTCCGTTCAAAGAAGCAACCGCGGCGCCATGGTACGTGTAGCTTTGGTCGGCTATACCAACGTAGGCAAGTCAACGCTGATGAACGTCATCAGCAAAAGCGAAGTCTTTGTAGAAAACAAGCTGTTTGCGACATTGGATACCACGGTACGAAAGGTAGTCATCAAAAACCTGCCGTTCCTGTTGTCTGATACCGTTGGATTTATCCGAAAATTGCCGACCCAGCTGGTCGAATCGTTCAAGAGTACGCTTGACGAAGTACGCGAAGCTGATTTGTTGCTGCACGTCGTAGACATCTCGCACCCTGATTTTGAAGAACATATTGCTTCCGTAAACCAGATCTTGGCCGACATCAAGAGTGCCGACAAGCCGACCATCATGGTCTTTAACAAGATCGACGCCTACAAGCACCTGACCATCGACGAAGACGATCTGATTACGGAAAAGACGACCAAGCACTATACCCTAGAGGAATGGAAAGCCACTTGGATGTCGCGTATCGGAGAAGACAAGGCGCTGTTTATCGCGGCAGTCAACAAAGAAAACTTCGAGGAATTCCGCGAAAAAGTATACGAAGCCGTACGCGAAATACACATCACGCGCTTCCCGTACAACAAATTCCTGTATCCTGACTATAAGGAAGCTCCGGAAGATAAAAATACCGACGGCGAATAAGCCAGACATAAAAAAAGCCTTCAGTAGTGAAGGCTTTTTCTTTTATAATAGATATGTAATCTAGAATCCGTAGTTCGCTCCTACCCCGAATACCTGCCTGATCTGGAATCCTTGGAAGGCATTGTCATCATAAATCGTCTGGAACGACAAGTTGGTAGAAAGATATTTGTTGATTTTCATCACGATATTCAGCTGGTAGTCCAGATCCACATTTTGAGGATCCTCCAGATAATTCGAATACAAGCTCAAGATGTTCTCGAACGTCACATTAGCCATGATGTCCAGCTTATAATAGGCCGAAGCATAAGCACCCAGCTCATAGCGCAGCGACTTGCCCTCTTTTACACCAAAATAGGCTTCATTAGGCAACGTAAAGTTTTTGTCTACAAACGTAATTTTAGAAGTAGCAGGGGCAAAATTGAATTTCAAATTATCATCCCTTTTCCAAAGAATACCAGGACCAAAAGTCAGATACGCTGGTGATAAGAAGTTCGTATACTCTGTCCTGATTTCGACACCATTGGCATCTTTGCCATACTCATACCCTTTGGTAAACTGCGTCTTAAAGTTCAAGAAAGCTGAATAATACCAGCGGCTGTCCGGCTTGAATTTTTTACCAAGCAAAGAGTTCAGTTCCAGACGGTCGTCGGTCTTTTTCGCAAAAGAACTCGTACGCGTTTTCACGATACCATACGAAGCAATGACCTTGTTGTCCCAAGTAATATCATCCTTCTTGTAGTTAAAGTCATAATTGACCCCTATAGTTCCGGAGATGTTGTTCTCTCCTCCCGCAAGCCAGTTGTCGAAGGTAGATTGGTTAAAAAGAAGCGACGCATTCCCTTTGGTTTGCCAAGTCTTTACGGTATCGGCAGGTGTAGCCGACGGCTCTTGAGCTTTTGCCTGAGTCATTCCGAACAAGCAAAGCAGCAGTAAGGTGAGTTTCTTTATCATCATGTTGGGTTTTACACAAAGATATTAAATACCCCTTTTTAAACCCGAAAAAGTACTAAAAAAGTTACTTTTTCTTATACAAAGGCACGGCTGAACATGCCTCGCCATACATAATGCTTCGCGCAAAAGGCTGTAACTTTTGGGCGGCCAAAAGATAAGCTCCCATCGGTACCGGCTTTCTGGAACAGCCCTTGATGATGACCGGTTTCCCTTCGTATTTTGAATAATCCAGAGTGGGAAGAATTGCTTCATACAGCGAAGTCTCCAGATCCTCCAGTCGGCCATAAGCCACCCTTTTTGCAAACGGCGAAAGATACACCGTCACCAATATAGTAGCCCAAGCCGGAACAATCGCATCCGTACTGCAGAATACCGCCACATACTGATCCTGATACTGCGTCCAATCGTGGTTTTTCAAATACTCGCGGAAATCCTTCTCACGTAGTAAAAAACCCTCCAAAAGCCATTGCGAAATATCCAGCTCTGCCCGCTGCCCTTTCGGATAATAATCCTCTAGGTCAAACACTTCCAGCGCGCTGTTCGCAACCTTATTTATAATTTCTCCGTCCATTGAGATAGTTGATAATTGATAGTTGATAGTGAGTAGTTGCCAGTTGGTAGTGAATAATGGATAGTGGATAGTTGGGAGTAGACAGTCAATGCTATACAATCACAAAAACTATCAACTACCCACTATCAACTATAACCTACTAAAGCATTCCCAATTCCAATTTCGCTTCCTCGCTCATCAAGTCCTTGCTCCAAGGCGGGTCAAAAGTAATTTCTACCTCAGTAGCTTTCACGTTCTCAATCTTGTTGACTTTTTCCTCCACCTCTCTCGGAAGGCTTTCGGCCACAGGACAGTTAGGCGACGTTAGCGTCATTAATATTTTTACCTCATAATCCGTATTCACCATGACATCATAAATAAGCCCCAGCTCATAAATGTCTACCGGAATTTCCGGATCATAAATCGTCTTCAGTATTTTTACGATATCCTCGCCCAATTGGTTGGTATCTATTTCGTGTTCCATGATTGTTGTACTTGTTTTGTTATTCGAATGTAACTCCTTTTATTTGATGGCTTTGCCCAATTCTGTCACTCTTTTTAGCTAGGAACCCGACTGGAAAGCCAGCGCATACATCTTGATCTGCTTGATCATCGACACCAGCCCGTTGGCCCGCGTTGGCGACAAATGCTCCTTTAGTCCGATTTCATCAATAAACTTCGTATCCGCTTCCAAGATGTCCGAAGCCTTCTGGTTAGAAAAAGTCCGGATCAAGATCGCGATAATGCCTTTCGTCAAGATCGCATCGCTGTCGGCCGTAAAGACAATCTTGTCGTCCTGCTTTTCGCCGTGCAGCCACACTTTCGACTGGCAGCCCTTGATGATATTGTCTTCTGTTTTGTATTGGTCATTGATCATCGGAAGCGTCTTGCCCAGATCGATCACATATTGGTAACGCTCGTCCCAATTCTCGTCGTCAAACATCGAGAATTCGTCCTTTATTTCGTCTTGTATTTCTTGAATCGTCATAATTTTTAATCTTCTTTTTGCATATCCGAAGCCGCTATGATTTTCTCCACCAGCTTTTCAATTTCTTTAGGAGGCGTTCCATGGTCAAACGAAGTACTTTTATACGTATCCTTGCCGTGGATCACAGTCAGGCTCGCAATCATAGCACCGTCATAAAACCTTTTTTCAGTAGGGGCTTTCAAGTTTTGGATGTTATTCTTGTCAATCTTTGCCAATAAATCCAGCATCTCGTTCCAATCGCTTCGCGACAGCTTTTTCTCCACAGCCTCCCCTTTCCTTCCCTTGATGGTAAAGATCGTGTCCTGCTTGGCGATAATTTTAGCATAGTTCCCTCGGGTCGTAGCCTCATATTCAAAAGAAATGTTTTCGCTTTCCTTTCGCAGTTCCGAGCTGTTACAGCCCTTGGCGAGAACCAGAACCAATACAAATGCAGATAATAATTTCATAGCTATATAATTTAGGATAACATTGTTTTTGCCTTTTTGACCGCCTCGACCAGCGCATCAATTTCTTCCTTCGTATTGTAAAACGCAAAAGAAGCACGAATCGTTCCCGGAATATCAAAAAAGCGCATGATCGGCTGTGCACAGTGATGTCCTGTACGCACCGCTATTCCTAGCTTGTCAACAATCGTACCGATATCAAACGGATGGATGCCCTCCACATTAAACGAAATTACCGAAGTCTTATGCTCCGAAGTTCCGTAGATTTTCACGCCCTCGATTTCCAGCAGCCTGCGCGTGCCGTACTCCAAAAGCTCATTCTCATAGGCCGCAATCGCTTCAAAACCAATCGAGTTCAGATAATCGATAGCCGTGCCCAAGACAATTCCCCCCGCAATATTGGGCGTTCCCGCCTCAAATTTATGCGGCAGATCTGCATACGTTGTCTTTTCAAAAGTCACCTCCTTGATCATCTCGCCGCCGCCCTGATACGGAGGCAGCTTGTTGAGCCACGCCTCTTTTCCGTACAAGATGCCCGTGCCCGTAGGCCCGCAGATCTTATGGCCCGAAAAGACATAAAAGTCGCAATCCAGTGCCTGCACGTCCGGCTTCATATGCGCTGCAGACTGTGCCCCGTCGATCAAGACTGCCGCCCCAAAACGGTGCGCTTTCGCTATAATTTCTTCTATCGGATTAATGGTGCCCAACGCATTCGAGATATGGTTGACCGCAATAATTTTTGTCTTTTCCGAAAGCAGTCGGTCAAACCCCTCCATGACCAGTTCGCCCTTTTCGTTCATCGGGATAACGGTCAGTTGAGCGCCCGTCCTTTCGCACAGCATCTGCCACGGAACAATATTCGAATGATGCTCCAAAGCCGAAACCATCACCTCATCCCCCGGTTTCAAAAGCGAAGCAAACCCATTAGCGACCAGATTGACGCCATGCGTCGTTCCCGACGTAAAAAGCACCTCGTGGCTATGAGCCGCATTGATATGGCGCTGGATTTTGCCGCGCGAAGCCTCATACGCATCAGTCGCCAATTGGCTCAGCTTGTGCACGCCGCGATGGATGTTCGCATTGATTTCTTCATAATAAGAAGCAATCGCCTCTAAGACTACTTTAGGCTTTTGAGAAGTCGCCGCATTATCGAAATAAACCAACGGCTTGCCGTTCACTTTCTGAGAAAGTATCGGGAATTCGGCTCGAATGGATTGGATATCTAACATGTTATATTTGGAAATAGATGCAAATTTACGGTATGTTTATGTAATACGGTAAGAATTAAGATAGAATTAAAACTTCGCCGCAGTTCAAGTAAAAAACCGGCCTATTTTACCTTAGTTACTCTATAGTTACTCTATAGTTACTCCATGGTTACTCCATAGATACTCCATAGATAGTCCATGGTGAGTCCATGTCAGCCCATCTCTTGGCAAGATCAAAAACAGTATCGCTGGAGACGTAATTTAGAAAGCCGTCGTTCTATTCTTTACAGCAATAGAAAAACAAGACATTCCGAGTACCGTCAAAATAAAGCGCTACAGTAATTTAAGGAAACTTTTAAGATTTTTTACTTTCACGACTACAAAAATAGTTATAGTTTTGCGGTTATTTAGATTTATTTAAAATAACAAACACAGTTACAGATGAAAAAAATAAGCGTTCTTGTTCTTGCAATCGTTTCATTAGCAGTAGTTTCTTGTAAAAAAGAAGAAGCTAAAAAGGAAGAAGCTCCGGCTGAAAAAACCGAAGCCCACAAAATTGTTTCATTAAACGGTGCCGTAACCGAAATCGTTGCCGCTTTAGGTCACGAAAAAGAAATAGTAGGAGTTGACGTCACTTCAACCTATCCAGAAACAATCAAAACCACTGCAGCCGATTTGGGCCACGTTCGCTCGATCACGATTGAATCGATCATTGCCTTGAAACCTACAGTAATCATCGGTACAGAAAAAGACATGAGTCCAGAACTGGCAGAAAAAATCAAAAATGCTGGTATTGAAGCCCATATCCTAAAACAAGAATTCACTCCAGAAGGAACAAAAAAACTAATCGCTGAAGTAGCCGGAATCCTAAAAACAACCGACTTCAAAGCGTTGACCGATAAAATTGATGCTGATTTGGCAAAAGTACAGCCAATCGCAAAAGCCCCAAAAGTATTGTTCATCTATGCCCGTGGCGCAGGAACCCTAATGGTATCTGGAAAAAACACGCCGGTTGAAAAAACGATTGCTTTGGCGGGCGGTCAAAATGCAGTTACTGAGTTTGAAGATTTTAAGCCATTGACTCCAGAATCGCTTATCAAAGGAAATCCTGATGTAATCTTGTTGTTTACTTCTGGATTAGAAAGCCTTGGCGGTGTGGACGGATTGCTTAAAATCCAAGGCGTTGACAAAACAAACGCAGGAAAAAACAAAAAAATTATTGCTTTAGACGGTGCCCTGATTTCAGGTTTTGGCCCGCGTGTTGGCGAAGGTGCTGCGGCATTAAACGCCGAGTTGATCAAAGCCACAAAATAACAAATCCCAAAAGGGTTTAGCTTGCTGGTTGTCTCACGGACAATCAGCAAGAAAAATTCCTAAAATCCCGAAGGGATGAAATGACCATAATGCAAAATAAGTTACCGTTATATATTTTTTTAAGCCTAGTGTTGTTACTCGTTTTAGCAGCCGGGGCTTTATATATGGGAGTTTACGAATTCGAAAAACACTCGTTCTTTGCCATTTTTCAAGCTATTTTTAACAATGACAGCTCTATTCCGGACAGCGACAAATACGTCTTGCTGGAATTAAGGTTGCCGCGAATCGTGATGTCAATTCTTGTCGGAAGCGCCTTGGCGGTTTCAGGAACCTGCCTTCAAGGCATGTTTAAAAACCCTCTAGCCTCGCCCGACCTGATCGGTATTACCTCAGGAGCGATGCTTTTTGCCGCCGTTTCCATTGTTTTAGGAAGCCATTTCAAGCCCTATATTCCAGAAGTTTTTCACTTTTCGATGCTGAGTATTGCCGCCTTTCTAGGAGCCTTGCTGACCATGACAATCGTATACCGAATTTCGACTTCTAACGGAAAAACCAATGTGGTCGTAATGCTGCTTTCAGGAGTAGCCATCACAGCCATCAGTTTTGCAACCACGGGATTCTTGATCTACCTTTCTAAAGAAGAACAATTGAGAGACTTGACGTTCTGGAACTTAGGAAGCCTTGGAGGCGCGACTTGGACAAAAAACGCTATTCTAGCGGCCATCATCCTGATCGCCTTTTCGTTCCTGATTACCAAAGGAAAAGCGCTGAATGCGATGATGCTTGGCGAAAGAGACGCACAGCATTTGGGAGTTCCGGTAGAAAAAATCAAAAAGAAAATAGTCGTTTTGACCGCTTTGCTGGTCGGAACCTGTGTCGCTTTTTCAGGAAACATCGGCTTTATCGGCCTGATTGTTCCCTATATTTTAAGATTACTATTTAAATCGAATTACCATATCATCCTGCCCATGTCGGCAATCTTTGGAAGCATCCTGTTGCTCACGGCAGACACCATAAGCAGAACCATTGTACCGCCATCAGAAATTCCGATCGGAATCCTGACAGCGTTTATGGGAGCGCCTATTTTTATTGCTATTTTAATTCGAAACAAAAAATCGATGTGATATGCTAGAAGCCTGCAAGATATCGTATTCGCACAAAAAATTCTCCATTCTGGAAAACATCGACGTGTCTGTTAATTACGGCGAATTGCTCGTAATTGTCGGGCCAAACGGAGCCGGCAAATCAACGCTCTTGAGCATGTTGGCCAACGAAATGGGACAGAGCGAAGAACCTATTTACTTCAAAAAGAAAACATTTGAAGAATGGGACCAGAAAATACTGCCGCAGCACAAGGCAAAATTCTCGCAGCAGAACAGCAACGACATTCCGCTTACCGTAAACGATGTTGTCATGATGGGACGCTACCCTTATTTTAACTCTGTGCCGCAGCAGTCAGACATCGACGCCGTGATGAAATCAATGGCAGAAACCGATGTCGTTGCTATGAAAGACAGAGACTACAACACCCTTTCGGGAGGCGAAAGACAGCGCGTACACCTGGCCAGAGTATTGGCACAGCTCGAAAACGACATCGCCCACAAACTCGTCTTTATGGACGAGCCCTTAAACAACTTAGACATCCTGCACCAGCACAGGATACTCCATACCCTTAAAAACTTTACAGAACTAGGCAATACGGCTATCGTCGTACTCCACGACCTCAACCTGGCAGCACAATTTGCAGACCAAGTCCTCCTGCTCAAAAAAGGAAAGATCGTGAGCCATGACAAGCCAGAAAATGTCTTTACAAAAGAAATCATAAGCAAGGTCTATAACTTTCCTTGCACGATTTGCCTCAACCCGGTAAATCAGAACCCTTTAATAATTTTTGGAACATAATATTTACACAGATGGATACAGTAACAAACAACCTGAAGTCGCAATGGGAAAAGCTAAAAGCCGAAAACCCACATTTAAGAATCCGCAATGCCGCTGAAAAACTAGGCGTAAGCGAAGCAGAATTAGTAGCTACCCAAGTAGGTGAAACCGTAACTAGGCTTCGTCCGGAATTTTCGGCAATCCTTACCGAAGTAGAAGCACTAGGAAAAGTAATGGCCTTGACACGCAACGAAGAATGCGTACACGAAAGAAAAGGAATCTACCTAAATCCTGACTTCAGCTCTCCGCATGCAGGACTGTTTGTAGGCGAAGATATCGATTTGCGTATCTTTTTAGGCCATTGGGCAAAAGCTTTTGCCGTAGCCGAGAAATCAGAGCACGGAGACAGAAAAAGCCTTCAGTTCTTCGGAAAAGACGGTTTGGCAATCCACAAGATCTACTTGACAAAAGACAGCAACGAGGCCGCTTTCGATGCTTTGGTTGAAAAATACAAATCAGAAGACCAGTCAACAGCAGAAACAACGATTGAAGTGCCGTTGAACATTGACGAAAAAGCAGATGCTGATATTGATGTAGCTGGTTTCCAAACTGCTTGGGAAACCCTAAAAGATACCCACGAATTCTTCGGAATGCTTCGCAAATTCGGAGTAACAAGAACACAAGCCCTTCGTTTGGCTCCAAACGAAAACTTTGCCAAGAAAGTAGAAAAAGACGTGATCGTAAAAATGCTGGAAGGCGCTGCCGAAAGCAAACTTCCGATCATGGTATTCACTGGAAACAGAGGAAACATCCAAATCCACACCGGTTTGGTAAGAAAAACAATGTGGCATGGCGACTGGTTTAACGTAATGGACCCAGACTTCAACATGCACCTTGACATGTCGAAAATCGCGCAAACTTGGATCGTAAGAAAACCGACAGAAGATGGCGAAGTTACCGCTATCGAAGTATTCAATGAAATGGGCGAAATCATCGTTCAGTTCTTTGGAAAAAGAAAACCAGGCATTCCAGAACTAAAAGAATGGAAAGAACTGGTTGCCGCTTTGTAGGTACTTAGTTTTAATATATTTGATGCAAGCCTGCCGGTCCGATTGGTCCGGCAGGCTTTTTTTATGACCTTAAACGCATTTAGCAGGCCTCTATTTATTTCAATTCTGCTCGGCATACATTTATAGTGCAAAGCAAAAAAAAACGGGCCCTACGGCCCGTTTTAAGAATAAACAATAAAACCTGAGACTATTGTAGCAATGCATATTGGAAAGTAGGATATCCTCTTTCTCCTCCTGCATTAGCACCACCAGTAAATTTCAATTTATAGATATTTCCAGCTGGATCTTTGATAACAAAGAAACGGTCTGTTTTTAAAACGAATGCTGAAACTGGCAATCCACCAGGACCTGTAGTACTTGTGCTTCTCCAGTTAGAACCGATGTTTCTTTGGTCTTCTGTAAAGCTTGCGTTTACTACATTAGCAAGCGTGAACGTATCGTAGTTCAATGTTTCTGTATTCAATACCTGGTAAGATCTTGCACCGCCTTTTAAGTTCGTTACAACGAAATCTGGGTAGTAGTAAGGAGTCGTAGGACCAACTAAGTTGGTAAAAGTCGTAAAGTTAAGATCCCACTGGTTTTTCTGTGGCTCTACATTTACTACATTTTTAGAAGTCAAGCTAAAGAAGGTAAAGTTGAAAGCAGAATTTTTAGAGATGATTTTTTCTTCGTGAGTTGTAGCATCGATATCAGCATATTGGATTTTGTAGTCGTTGCCGCTTTTAAGGATTCTTACTTTTTTCCATCCTCTTGAAGTACCAGAAGCCGAACCTTCAGAACCTGTTGAAGGTGCTGTTTCAGATGGGTTGCTTCCCATGTTGATCAAATATACTTTGTTGTCAGCATCATTAGCAGAAATCGCAGCGATAGCTGTTTGAGTGATAAGTCCAGCTGGATGGTCGATTTGCGAAGCCACGCCTTGTCCTTGAGAGATGATCATAGACTCGTCAGCAACCTGAACCTCATCAATATTAGTTGTTTCTAATTGTTTAGCAGCCATTTTCAACGAACCGTTGATTACAACTCTAAAATCAGATCCTCCGTAAAAACCAAGATCCCAAGAAGTTCTTAGCGCTGTAGCGTTACCGCCGCTGCTCAAGTCGATATACACTTGGTTAGGCTGGTTTGGACCGCCAACTTGTGCTGCCAAAGCCTGACCTAAAGAAGCTGCCTCGTTAAAGTTAACTTGGATTTTGTTGTTAGAAGAAACAGAAGCATTAGTCGCGTCAGTAATCGTGAATTTTACATTTTTCACATCGGTCGGAGCCGCATTCGTCAATTTGTTAAAGTTGAAAGAAACAGAGCTCACGTTAGCAGCGTAAGGAATTGTCAGGGTAGTTCCTGTTGCAGCAGGAGCTGTAGTAAAATCTGTACCATACGTTACAGCAGTAGTAGCGAACGAAATGTTCAACGAACCGGCAGCTGTAGTAGGCGCAGAGAAAACAATTTGTACAGGCGTTGTTGCCTCAGTCAAATTTAAAGAAGGCACGCCAAAAGCAACCGAAGTGCTAGATGAACCACCGTTATCGTCATCGCTGTTACAAGCTGAAAAAGCAAGTACTACCAGTGAAAGAATAAAAATTAGATTTTTTTTCATGTTATTTATAGATTAATTAAAATTGAGATTATACGTAAGTTTAAGGAAATACGATCTTCCATACCCCAAAAGAAGGTCAGATCCTGACACATGCACACCAGTAGTTCCCTGCGTAAGCTGAACGCTGGTAATA
Source organism: Flavobacterium gossypii (assembly GCF_014138495.1). Classification (NCBI taxonomy): domain Bacteria; kingdom Pseudomonadati; phylum Bacteroidota; class Flavobacteriia; order Flavobacteriales; family Flavobacteriaceae; genus Flavobacterium; species Flavobacterium gossypii. The sequence goes on from NZ_JACJIS010000001.1 coordinate 1,549,864, forward strand.
TCTAAAAGATTTCTGGCACCGACAGTCACTTCAAATTGGTTCTTGAAGAACGATTTGCGGATCGAAGCATCCATCCAGCCATAAGACTCTAGCTCAGACAAGATAAATTCTGCATTGTTATTAACATCGGTCGAAGAGATGTATTGCTGCTGCTTTCCGTTGAATTTGTAATAGATTGAAAACAAAGTATTCCATTTCGGAACATTATACGATACGTTAGAATTCACTTGCAAGGAATACAAGAATTTATCATCCGAAGTAAGATTCAAAGCCGCTAAGTCTATTTTTTGGGATATACCCACCAAAGCCAACCCTACTTTTGCATTCCAGTTCTTATAAGCAAACTGGTGCGTCGAAGAAATATTCCACATCTTATATTTGTCGATGTTCATGTATTTGTAACTCTGGAAAGGAACAACCTGAGTAAGGATCAAGCTGATTCTGTCATCAACATCCATATACGTAACCGCAAGATTGTTAGAAAGCTGGGCACCCGAATCAAAATAAGTCGCTTTCTTGACGCTTACCTCATACGAAGAACTGGTCTCTGGAATCAAGTTCTCATTCCCTTGAAGATCATGATTCGAATCAACAAAATACGTATAAAGCTCATCAAAGTTTGGAGTCCTGTAGGATTTTCCTAAAGATCCCCTAGCCTCAATACCATGAGAGAAAAGATACCTCAAGCCCAAAGAACTCGCATATTGGTCTTCAAACTTAGATTGAATCGAATAACGCAAACCTGGACGGACAGAGAATTTTTCTGTAAAGCGGATTTCTGCCGCCGTGAAAATATCGTAATTCTCTAGCCTTTTTCGGATATCCTTAACCTGTTGGTTGTCGTCTTTGAAAATCCCCGCAGTCGCATCATAAAAACCTCTTTCATTTACCGCTTCGTAGCCCAACTGCAAGTCAACGCTTTTATCTTTAAAGAAATTACTCAACGCACCCGTCGAGTAAATCACCTCTTTGGATTGATACGTCTCTCTGGCATTGTCTGTTTCGTTCTCGCTCTCTAATTGATAATTGAATTTCTCAATATCGCGGGACTGTTTCTGGTGCGATACCGAAACATTATAATTTAACTGGGAAAACAATTTTCCGTACGAATTCAAGTGATGGTAGTATCGGTTTGAGATATATCTTCTATCGTTAGAAAAATGAGTATCCGGAAAAGGATAATTATCAATCGGAATCACGACCGGATTGTAATAATCCACATTCTCTCCGAAATAATCGAATTTGTAGAAAATCCTGAAATCATTCTTAGTATAACCAATTAATCCATTTCCGACCAATTGCTCTTTCGGAAGCCAGCTGTAACCGCGCTTCCCGTCATTTTGCATATAATCTTTACCTTCTTGTTTGTCAAAGAATCCGGCGAAATCATTGCGGCTTCCCCCTATTGTGGCAAACCAATTCTCATTAAAACTATGCGAAATCTTGGCATTTTGGATATGCCTTCCTTTGTCAAAAAAAGCAAACTCGTCCGATACCGTTTCTTCTTGTGCAGAAGCCGTAATCTCCCATTTATATTTTGAATTCTTCTTCGTGATGATGTTCAAGATTCCCGTCACGGCATTTGCTCCGTGCGTAACGCCCATAGAACCTTCAATGATTTCGATCTGCTCAATATCATCAAGATTTACCTGTGTCAAGTCAATATTAGTTCCAAGCCCAGTATCGCTGACCAAAGGAACATTATCCACCAATATTTTAAAATATTGAGAGTCAAGACCGAACATTGAAACTGTAGAACGTCCGTCGCTTCCACTGGTTCTGATAGAAATATTAAGATATTGGTTCAAGACATCGCCAAGATTGTTAGCCGCAAGGCGCTTGATGTCTTCTCTAGAGATGACCCGAACATTATGAACCGATTTTTTTAGGGATTGAGGCTCAAACTGACCCGTAACGACCACTTCTTCCAGCTGGCTGGTTTTTGTAGTATCTTGAAGTTTTTCCTGAGAAAAAGCCGTTAAAGAAAGAAAAAGTGATAAGGAAAGATAAGCCTTTGTATTAATTTGCATTACTATTCATCTTTAGATTAATTCTAAATTGCAAATCTAGCAACCTCTTCCGGTTTATGCAAATTATTTTTACTAATTCTAAATAAAAATGTAAAGTCTTATTATTTTTTATTGATTTACTAATGACATTCTTTTAAATTTACCAAAATCTAAGGCTAACATGAAAAAAAAATTAAAAATACTTGGCTGTATATTACTGGCACTAATTGGATATGCCGCCTGCACTAATTATCCAAAGCTGGACCTCATCTCCGGGTTCTCTGCAAAAAGCATGGCTTCCGGCTATTTTATTGGCCATCGTTCCCAAGAAATGATCACCGCTGGAGATAACGATATCGATATGGTCAGGCTGGCAAAAAACAAAGTGTTTGAAAAAGAAGGCTACGCCACATCGTCCGTTTATGGCCTAAAAGAACGGAAAGCCATCTATCGTGAAGGCTTGGGAGTGACCCTTATTAATGATGATTTTGATAATTCTAAGCCCTATGATGTCCCAAAAAGAAATACGACCAAAACCAATCTGCCCTATCCTTATGGCGATAACGAACCAAAAGATACGGCCTTTACATCCATCGACTATACTAAATTAGAAAAAGCAATAGCCAATGCTTTTGATAAAAAAGGCGAAAAAAGCAAACGCACCCGCTCGCTTTTAATCCTATACAAAGACCGATTGATTGCCGAAAAATATGATACTGGATTTGATAAAAACTCCAAGATTTTAGGATGGTCTATGACCAAAAGCCTGACGGCGACCTATTTCGGTATCCTCCAGAAGCAAGGAAAAATCAACATCAACAGTCCGGCTCCTATTGCCGAATGGAAAAACGACGAACGTTCCAAGATTACGATCAACGACCTGCTCCACATGAACTCTGGCTTAGAATGGGAAGAGAAATACGACAAGATTTGTGATGCTACCAAAATGCTTTTCGAAGCCGAAGACATGGCCCAAGTACAAAGAGAAAAGCCGTTAGTCGGAATACCAAATCAAAGCTGGAATTATTCGTCAGGAACCACCAATCTCTTGTCCGGAATTTTAAGAAGCCAGTTCAAGACCCATCAAGAATATCTAGATTTCTGGTATTCGGCATTGATAGACAAGATAGGCATGCACTCCATGTTAGTAGAAACCGACATGGCCGGCAACTATGTAGGCTCCTCCTACGCATGGGCAACCACCCGAGATTGGGGGAAATTTGGACTATTATATCTTAGAAATGGAAACTGGAACGGCGAACAGCTATTTGACAAAAGCTGGGCGGCATATGTCGCAACCCCTACCAAAACTTCTGAAGGACGCTATGGCGCTCATTTTTGGCTGAATGCCGGAGGCAGATATCCTGATGCGCCAAAAGACATGTATTATGCCAGCGGCTTCCAGGGACAGAAGATTTTCATCATTCCGTCGATGGATATCGTCATCGTGCGTTTTGGCCTGACGGAAGACGAAGCCTTTGATTTTAATGCCATGCTAAAAGGAATCTTAGGCAGTTTCAAGAAATGATTGTATCTTCATCATTACTATTTATCCTTAAAAATTATAACTTCGTAAAAACTAAATGTAAAAAACATGAAGAAAATTGTTCTAGCCATCTTGTTTGTCTCCCTAACGCTTGCTTCTTGCAGCAGTGATGACAGCGGAGAATCAAACGGCGTATCTACAGGAAATTACTGGCCGATGGCCGTAAACAACACTTGGGTTTTTGACGATAACGGCACTAGCTCTGAGCTAAAAATAACAGGTACCGATGTATTTAACGGAACGACCTATTATAAACTTTATGACGCTTCAGACAGTACATTTGGTGTCGAGAATTGGGTTACGAAAAAAGGCGCCACCTATTTTCAAAAAGTCGCTGATGCAACCATCAATCAAGATGGAATAGTAATTAGTATGGAAGGATATGAAGTCCCGATGTTTAAAGATGATCTACAGCCTAATGCAACATGGAGCGGAACGGTTTCTCCAAAAGTTACTTATAATGTAAACGGACAAACGGCTTCTCTTACGGCTAAAGTCAAATACACAGGAACCATGTTAGAAAAAGCACCAACCGTAACTCTAAATGGCGAAACCTACACAGATGTCCTGAAAATCAAACTTAAAATTGAAGTCACAATAGCCAATCAACTAACGGTTGCTGACCAGGAGTATTGGTTTGCCAAAGATGTCGGACCAATACGAGAATATCAGTCCACAAATGGCGAAACCAGCGAAAGGACGATAGTCGATTACATCCTAAATTAAATAAAAAAGGTTCAAAGAAATACTTTGAACCTTTTTTATATTTTGACTGATCTTATAAATCAAATCCCATATTTACGCCTAATTTCATCGCAATGATCTTAGTGATTCTTGCCTTCATAGCTGGAATCTTGATGCTTTCAATCACCTCGTTTGAGAAGGCATACATCAACAGTGCCTTGGCTTCCTTTTGCGGAATCCCTCGAGACTGCATATAAAACATAGCCTTTTCGTCTAGCTGTCCGATCGTGCAGCCGTGAGAACATTTCACATCATCTGCAAAAATTTCCAACTGTGGCTTGGCATTGATAGATGCTTTGTCGCTCAAAAGTATATTGTTATTCTGCTGGAAAGCATCTGTTTTTTGTGCTTCTTTCTCTACATAAATCTTTCCATTGAAAACTCCAGTGGATTTGTCATCGAAAATTCCTTTGTAATTCTGATGGCTTTCGCAGTTTGGAGTCGCATGCTGTACCAACGTATAATGATCGACATGCTGTTTTCCTTCGATAATCGTAATTCCTTTTAGCGTAGAATCGATATGCTCGCCTTGGTGGTAAAAATTCAGGTTGTTTCGTGTCAAATTACCTCCAAAAGAAAAAGTATGCACAGAAGCGTTGCTTTGCTCTTTCTGAGCTATGTAAGTATTGTCAATCAGCGAGGCTTCAAGATTATCGTTTTGGATCTTATAATAATCTACAATGGCTCTTTTTTGAACAAATATTTCGGTAACCGAATTAGTCAAAACTGGATTGTCATTCAAGCTTTGGTGTCTTTCAATAATTTGAACATGGGCATTCTCGCCTACGATAATCAAGTTTCTCGGTTGTACCAAAAGCGCTGCTTCTGTTCCTGTAGAAAAATTAATAATTTCTATAGGCTTTTCTACAACTTTGCTTCTCGGAATGTTGATATACGCGCCTTCATAAGCAAAAGCAGTATTCAATGAAGTCAGACTCTCCTCTTTGTTGGCTACTTTGTTGAAATATTCATCAATAACCATCTTGTATTTTGGCTTTGTCAATGCCGATGACATCAAGCAGACATCCAGGCCGTCATGGGTCGTAGAAGATAGGAAAGAACTAAACACACCGTCCACAAAAACCACTTTGTAAGTATCTATCTCATGAATGAAATACTTTTTTACTTCTGAAAATTCAACCGCATTTTCCTTTTTAGGAAATACGCTGAAATCATTTTTCAGAATAGTGTTCAACGATGTATATTTCCAAGCTTCCTCCTTTTTGGTTGGAAAACCTTTATTTTCAAAATTCTTAAACGCCTCTGTACGAACATCGTGCAAGTCAGAATCGACATCCACGCGTTCTTCAAAAGCCATAAAAGATGATATTAGTTTTTCTTTTAATTCCATTGTTTGTTGGTCTTAAAGTCAAAAGTCAAAAAGTCAAAGGTCAAAAAGCAGTTTATTACTTCAATTGCAACTTTTAACTTTACAACTTTCCACTTAAATATTTAATAAACCCGCTTAAGAGTTTTGATATTTCAGTTATTTCGAAAAGTAATTCTTCGAAATCTTGTTTTGTAATATAATTTAAATCGAGTGCCAAATATAATTGAGACCGAACTTCTCCGGCAGATGCTTTAGCAACATAAAGAAAATATATAAATTCCTTATCGGTATTGCGTTCGAAGCCTTCAGCAATATTTGATGAGATTGAAACTGATGCTCTTCTAATTTGTCTGGCTAAATCAAAATCTTTTTTAAAAGATTCATTTTCAGTAATCAAATAAACTTTCTTATTGAAAATTCTAGACTTTTGCCAAGAATTAATCTCTTCAAAGGAATTAAATTTTCCCATTTTTCACTATGTCTGTATGGCGTATAATTTAATGTGCGCAAAATCTTTATGACTTGCGACTTTACAACTTTCGACGAATTAATTTTCTGCCTTAATCCAGTCGTATCCTTTTTCCTCTAGTTCGTAAGCCAGTTCTTTTCCGCCTGATTTTACGATTTTTCCGTTGTATAAAACGTGTACAAAATCAGGAACGATATAATCCAAAAGTCTTTGATAATGCGTAATTACAATGATTGCATTGTTTTCACTTTTCAGCTTATTCACGCCGTTGGCTACAATTCTCAAGGCATCAATATCCAAACCAGAATCGGTTTCGTCAAGAATTGCCAATTTCGGCTCCAGCATTGCCATTTGAAAGATTTCGTTTCTTTTTTTCTCGCCGCCAGAAAAACCTTCGTTTAGCGAACGCGATAAGAATTTACGGTCAATTTCTAACAATTCTGATTTCTCACGGATCAACTTAAGCATTTCATTGGCCGGCATTTCTTCCTGACCTTTTGCTTTTCTTGATTCATTGATCGCCGTTTTCATAAAATTCGTTACCGAAACTCCGGGAATCTCAACTGGGTATTGGAACGAAAGGAAAACGCCTTTATGAGCTCTTTCTTCTGGAGCTAGATCTGCTAAATCTTCCCCATCCAATTCAACAGAACCGTCTGTTACTTCATAGTTTTCATTTCCTGCAATTACAGCAGAAAGTGTACTTTTTCCAGAACCGTTAGGTCCCATGATGGCATGAACTTCGCCGGCTTTCACTTCAAGGTTGATTCCTTTCAGGATGTCCTTGTCTTCAATTCCAGCGTGTAAATTTTTTATACTTAACATTGTTGTTTTTGTGTTTTTATAAAGTCTTTAAAGATTAGCCTACGGAACCTTCAAGAGAAATTTCTAATAATTTTTGTGCTTCAACAGCAAATTCCATAGGAAGTTTATTCAAGACTTCTTTGCTGAAACCATTTACGATTAACGCAATGGCTTTTTCTGTCGGAATTCCTCTTTGGTTGCAATAGAAAACTTGGTCTTCGCCAATTTTACTTGTCGTTGCTTCATGTTCTATTTTTGCCGATGGGTTTTTCGATTCGATATACGGAAAAGTATGTGCGCCGCAATTATTTCCCATCAACAGCGAGTCGCATTGCGAAAAGTTTCTTGCATTGTCAGCTCTTGAACTAATCTGCACCAATCCGCGGTAGCTGTTTTGTGATTTTCCGGCAGAAATTCCTTTAGAAATAATCGTTGATTTGGTATTTTTACCCAAGTGAATCATCTTAGTTCCAGTATCCGCTTGCTGATAATTATTGGTTACAGCAATCGAATAGAATTCTCCTACTGAATTATCGCCTTTCAAAATACAAGAAGGATATTTCCACGTTACTGCAGAACCCGTTTCTACTTGTGTCCAAGAAATCTTCGCGTTTTTCTCGCACAAGCCTCTTTTGGTCACAAAGTTATACACCCCGCCTTTTCCTTCTTTGTTTCCAGGGAACCAGTTTTGAACAGTTGAATATTTAATTTCGGCATCATCCAAAGCAATTAGTTCCACAACTGCGGCATGCAATTGGTTTTCATCACGTGATGGTGCTGTACAGCCTTCCAAATACGAAACATAACTTCCTTCATCGGCAATGACCAACGTTCTTTCGAACTGGCCGGTTCCTGCTTGATTGATTCGGAAATAAGTAGAAAGTTCCATAGGGCAGCGAACGCCTTTTGGAATATAACAGAACGAACCGTCTGAAAAAACAGCCGAATTCAGGGCCGCATAGAAATTATCTTTTTGCGGCACTACAGAACCGATATACTTTCGGACTAATTCTGAATGTTCTTTAATCGCTTCTGAAATCGAACAGAAAATAATTCCTTTTTCTGCTAGCGTTTTCTTGAAAGTCGTAGCTACAGAAACGGAATCCATTACGATATCGACCGCAACGCCCGAAAGCATTTTTTGCTCATCGATAGAAATTCCAAGCTTTTTGAATGTTTCCAAAAGCTCCGGATCTACCTCATCAAGGCTTTCGTATTTTGCTTTTTTCAAAGGCGCAGAATAATACGAAATGTCTTGGAACTTTGGCTTTTCATAGTGAACATTAGCCCATTCTGGTTCCACCATTTGTTCCCAAGCCCTGAATGCCTCGATTCTCCAATCGGTCATCCATTCCGGCTCTTCTTTTTTCTTAGAAATCGCACGGACAATGTCTTCGTTTAGGCCGACAGGAAATGTATCGGATTCTATATCAGTATAAAATCCGTATTCATACTCTTTATTTTCAAGCTCGATTTTTAAATCGTCTTCTGTGTATTTGCTCATAAATTCTTTTAAGTTTCAACCCTTTCAGGGTTTAAAACCCTGAAAGGGTTAGTATTATAAAGAGAAACTCTCTCCGCAACCGCAAGTCCTGCTTGCATTTGGATTATTGAAAACAAATCCTTTTCCGTTCAAGCCTCCTGAAAACTCAAGAATTGTTCCTGCTAGATACAAGAATGATTTCTTTTCAACGGCAATTTTCACATTATTATCTTCAAAAACCTTATCGTTTTCTCCTATTTCTTTGTCAAATTTTAATTCATATGACAAGCCAGAACACCCACCGCTTTTTACGCCCACTCGAACGTAATCTTTGGCAGCATCAAAGCCGTCATCATTCATCATATCGACGATTTTTTTACTTGCTGTATCAGATACCTTTATCATGGTGATTTAAATTTAGTCTAATTAATTTGCAAAGATACGTCATATTTAGTTTTTTCCATAATCGCTAACACTTTTATAATTATGTTCCTATAGAAAAAGTTTATTTCTGAGAATTAAAAGCAAATGAATTTTAGTAATTTGCGAACAAAAAGCAGTTTTAACTATTTATACCCTAATAAAAATGAAATTATATCCGATCGAAGCAGGTAATTTTAAATTGGACGGCGGTGCCATGTTTGGCGTAGTACCAAAGACAATATGGAACAAAACTAATCCTGCAGACGAAAACAATTTGATCGATATCGCCGCACGATGTCTTTTAATTGAAGAGGGAAACCGTCTGATTTTAATCGATACCGGAATGGGCGACAAACAATCAGAAAAATTTTTCGGATATTATTCGCTTTGGGGAAATCATTCCATAGACAAGTCGTTGGCCAAGTATGGCTTTCATCGCGATGACATCACTGACGTATTCATGACGCACTTACATTTTGACCATTGCGGCGGAAGCGTTCAGTGGAATAAGGACAAAACTGGATATGAAGTGGCTTTTAAAAACGCTAAATTCTGGACAAACGACAATCATTGGGAATGGGCAACGAAGCCAAATCCGAGGGAAAAAGCCTCTTTTTTGACTGAAAATATTATTCCGATGCAGGAAAGCGGACAACTGGAATTTATCAAAAGACCGGAAGGCGACCTGCTTAAAAATTCAGAGCTTGGGTTTGACATTTTCTTTGCCGACGGACATACGGAAAAGATGATGATTCCAAAAGTCCAACACAAAGACAAGACCATCTGTTTTATGGCCGATCTTTTGCCGACGGCTGGACATCTTCCACTGCCGTATGTAATGGGCTATGACACTCGTCCGCTTTTGACATTGCCTGAAAAAGCCAAATTTTTAACGGAAGCCGCCGAAAACAACTATTATTTATTCTTAGAACACGATGCTCACAACCAAATCATCACGGTTGAAAACACAGAAAAAGGAGTTCGTTTGAAAGAAGTCTTTAGTTGCGAAGAAATCCTCTAAGGCGCACTATTTCACCAACAGCCAAAAAATAAGCTACTTACAATCATAAATAAAATGTTAAATATTTATTTGATATATCAATTATTGATTAATCATATATATATTTGACTCAAAATCAGACCTCAAATGGAAAAATTAAAAGACATCACCTTCTATACTATGGACAAAGCAATTCGAACATATAGAATTTTTGCTCAAAAAAGACTTAGGGATAACGGCTATAAGATTACTATCGACCAATGGCTCATCATAAAAGCAATTTTGGAAAATCCGGGTATTTCGCAACAAGAAATTGGCGAAAAAGTATTTAAAGACAATGCTTCCGTTACTAGAATAATCGAGCTTTTGGTAAAATCAGAATACCTCGAGCGCGAAATAAATCAAAACGACAGGAGAAAATCCAACCTAAAAGTTACCGTTGAAGGCAAACGAATTATTGAAAAAGTCCACGATTTGGTACTCGAAAACAGAAAAACAGCCTTAGCCGGAATTCTCCCCGAGGAACTGGAAATCTTGAACAATACTTTAAAGAGGATTATTTCTAACTGCAACTAAAAATCATCATACGACTGCCAACGAATTGGCGAATCATCATCAATCATCAATCAAAAAACGAATAATTATGATACGGCTACTTCTCTTCCTAATCATGCTTGTAATTTCAACCCTCACAAGCTTATTGTATGGCCAGAACACTGAATTGCCAGAAAAAATAACCGTTTCTGGAAAAATTTTGTCCGAAAAAAACGAAGCTGTTTCCAATGCGATTGTCTATCTGGTCCATTCTTCCAACCAAGAACTGGCAAAAACAGAAACCACAGATGAAACCGGAAAATTTATCTTTCAAAATGTTTCCAAAGGAAGTTATCTGATCAAAATTGGGGAAAATGGCAAGACGCGATATACAGGTCAGCCATTTGATGCCGACCAAAATCTAGAACTGTCTTCTGTTATTTTAAGTGCGGAAGTACAAAACTTAGACGAAGTCGTCATCACCAAAACAAAACCGTATATCGAAAGGCAAGACGGCAAAATGATCCTGAACGTAGAAAGTAGCATCGGTGCTACGGGTTCTTCCGCTTTTGAAGTTTTAGAAAAAGCTCCTGGCGTGAATGTCGACAATAACGACAACATCAGCCTCCGCGGAAAAGGCGGCTTGCTAGTGCAGATTGACGGAAAAGCAGTCCAAATGTCGGGCACCAACTTGGCAAATTACCTGCGTGGCATGCCTTCCGGAAATATTGAAAAGATCGAATTTATTACGAATCCCGGCTCAAAATACGATGCTTCAGGTTCTGCAATCATCAATATCAAGATGAAAAAAGACAAACGAAAAGGGACAAACGGCAGCATTTCCACAACTTATGGCCAAGGAAAATATCCAAAAAGCAACAACAGCTTGAGCTTGAACCACAGAAATAAGGATGTGAATATTTTCGGAAATTATAGCTTTGCGTACCGAGAAGGCTTTAATGATTTGGCTTTGAACAGAAGATTTTATGATAATGGCAATTTTACCGGCGCCTACGTGCAGGATAATTTCCTAAAAATGAATTTCAGAAATCATATTGGAAAAATTGGGGCCGATTTTTATGCCAACAAAAGACATACATTCGGGATCGTTGCCAATGCGGTGAGCAATAAATTCAATCCGACAGGTAAAAATGATTCGGATGTTTATGATGAAACCAATTCGAAAGCATCACGTTTCCAAACCAGCAACAATTCGTATGACAATTGGCACAACCATTCCGTAAACCTCAACCACAAGTTTGCAATCGATACATTGGGAACCGAATGGACGACCGATTTTGACTACGCGAATTATGGCAATGAAACCGAGCAGAATTTTAAGACGCGTTATTTCGACCTAAACAATGCAGAGTTTCAAGACCCTTATTTTTTATATGGTGATATTGCAGGCGATTTGGACATTTATTCTCTTAAAACGGATTTTGTAAAAACGTTAAACAACATCAAAGTCGAAACTGGACTAAAAACAAGCTATGTAAAGGCCGATAATAACTTGAAATTTTATGATGTCAGTACCGGAATTCCAGTTTTTGATCCGACAAAAAGCAATCATTTTATTTACAAAGAAAACATCAATGCTGCTTATATCAATGCTTCAAAGCAATTCGGAAAATGGAATGCCTATCTAGGATTCAGGGTCGAAAACACGAATATCACAGGCGAGCAGCGTGTCAATAATACTTCCTTCAAGAATAATTACACGCAGCTTTTTCCGAGCGGCTTCTTGAGCTATACTTTCAATGACAAAAACAGCCTAGAATTCAATTACAGTCGAAGGATTTCGCGTCCGAGTTATGACCAATTGAATCCATTTAAATTCTTTTTGGATCCGACGACGTACAGAGAAGGAAATCCATATCTAAAACCTCAGACGACCCATTCTTTCGAAGTCACACATATTTTCAATCAGAAAATTTATACGACCCTTACCTTTTCGAGAACGACCGATAACATTACACAGGTCATTGCTCCTTCTGAAGAAGACCTCCAACTGACGGTACAGACAAACAAAAATCTAAACACAGCTGACATTTATGGCCTGTTTATGATCGTTCCTTTTGAAATTACCAAATGGTGGAACACGACCAATAGCGTTAATGCTTATTATGGCTCCTATTCTGGTACTGTTGCCAATACGACGTTGGAAAACCAAGGCAATTTTACCTTTAACTGCAATTCGGTCAGCAATTTTAAGATCGGAAATGGCTATTCCGCAGAATTTACAGGCAATTACAGAGCAAGAGAAGTCTATGCTTTTATGGATGTTGATCCGATTTGGTATATCAATCTCGGCTTTCAGAAAAAATTCAAGAACAGTACGCTGAAATTAGCCGTCAACGATGTTTTTTACACAAATAAGACAATCGCCGATACCGAATTTACCGATTATAAAGAGCATTTCAAGGTAACTAGAGACACCAGAGTTGCTACAGTATCGTATACTTATAATTTTGGAAGTAACAGCAATCCGCAAAGAAGAAGAGCAGGCGGCGCAGAAGACATCAAACAAAGAGCAGGTTCTTCAAACGGATAAAAAAAGCGACTTTAAAACGAATTCATTGAATTTAAAATCAATAGCATTCTAAAATAAAGTTAATTATTTATAAGTTTGTAACAAAGTAGGCGTATTTTTGGCGAAATAATCGAAATCAAATTTTTTTTGAAAATGAAAATAACAAGACTGTCCTTCCTTTCACTTCTATCAGTGTTGGTTTTATCGGGATGTGGTGCTTCAAAAAGCATTGCTCCAGTAACGAGTATCGAAAATCTTCCTTTGAAAACCTCAAAAATCAAAGAAGATGATTTAAAAAGATGGAGCCATCTGGATATCATAAAAGATACTGTTCCGGGAATGAGCGTTGACAAAGCCTATTCTCAATTGATCAAAAACAAAAAAGGCACGAAAGTGATAGTGGGCGTTGTCGATTCAGGAGTAGATATCGAACATCCGGACTTGAAACCTATTATCTGGACTAATCCAAAAGAAATTCCTGGAAACGGAATCGACGATGACAAAAACGGTTATATCGATGACATCCACGGATGGAATTTCCTTGGCGATATAAGCAATGAAACGCTAGAAATGACAAGAATTGTCCGTAAAGGAGACGACGGTTCAGAAAATTTCAAAAAAGCTAAAGCAGCTTACGAAAAAGAATATCAAGAAGCGTTGGCATCAAAACAACAGTTTGATTTCATCAACAATGCGGATAAGACCATCCAAAAAGAATTAAAAAAAGAAAACTATACGTTCGAAGACTTAAAAGCTTTTGAGCCTAAAGACCCGACTGTAAACCAATACAAAAAAGTAATGCTTTCGGTTATTTCGCAAGCCGGACCTGAGTTCAAGTCTGAGCTAAAAGAATACCAAGACCACATCTATAACCAGTTGAACTACAATTTGAATCTTGAGCATGATGGAAGAAAAATCATGGGCGATAATATCGACGACTTAAACGATTCAAAACATGGAAACAGCAATGTTACCGGACCTAAAAAAGAAGGTGCTTCTCACGGAACTCACGTTTCTGGAATCATTGCTCAAGTTAGAAACAATGGACTTGGCGGCGACGGTATTGCAAACAATGTAGCAATTATGGCTGTTAGAGCTGTGCCTGACGGAGATGAATACGATAAAGACATCGCTTTGGGTATCCGCTATGCGGTAGATAACGGAGCAAAAGTAATCAACGGAAGTTTCGGAAAAGGGTTTTCTCCACACAAACAATGGGTTTACGACGCCATCAAATATGCGGCAAGCAAAGACGTATTGATTGTTTTGGCAGCAGGAAATGAAGGTGCTGACCTAGATGTAGAAGAGCGTTTCCCAAATGACAGAATCGCTTCTGGAGAAATCGCTGACAACGTAATAAAAGTAGGTGCTTTAGATACAACATACGGAACAAACTTAGTAGCAAGCTTCTCTAACTACGGAAGCAAAGACGTAGATGTTTTCGCTCCTGGTGTTAAGATTTACGCTACTTATCCAAACAACGAATACAAATACGAGCAAGGAACCTCTATGGCTTCTCCAAACGTTGCAGGAGTTGCTGCATTGATTCGTTCTTATTATCCATCACTTACAGCTTCTCAAGTGAAACACATTTTGATGGATTCTGGTATTCCAACTAATATTGATGTAGTTCTAAACGGCGAAAAATCAAACAAGCGTTCGTTTTCAAAAATTTCGACATCCGGAAAAATGGTCAATGCTTATAACGCCTTGATTATGGCTGAAAAAATGGCTAAGACAAAAAAATAAAATTCAACAACTTTCAAGATGGAAGGGAGTTTCCCTTCCATTTTTTATTTTATACACCTATGAAACAACTATTTTTACTTTCAGTATTTTCATTATTCTGTGGAAATGCAAAGGCACAGAACGGTTATTGGCAGCAACACGTCGATTATAAAATGGACGTAAACATGGATGTAAAAACATACCAATACAAAGGAAAACAAGAACTGGTTTATACGAACAATTCACCAGACACTTTGAAAAAAGTCTTTTTCCATTTATACAACAATGCTTTCCAGCCTGGAAGCGAAATGGACATCAGGCTTCAGACAATTGTTGATCCAGACAAAAGGATGGTCAAGACGTCAAAATCTGGCGGCGTTGAAAAAACCGAAAGCAGAATAAGCCTTTTGAAGCCCAATCAGATGGGCTACCTTAACGTGACCAATTTCATGCAAGATGGCGTTTCGGCTACAACAACCGCTGTTGGAACCGTCTTAGAAGTTGAATTGGTCAAACCCTTGGCTCCAAAAAGCAAAACCAAATTTACCTTAGATTTTGACGGACAAGTACCTGAACAAATTCGCCGCTCTGGAAGAAACAGTTCCGAAGGTGTTGCGCTTTCGATGACGCAATGGTATCCAAAAATGGCCGAATATGATTTTGAAGGATGGCACGCCGATCCGTATATTGGAAGAGAATTTCATGGCGTTTGGGGGAATTTTGACATAAAAATCACTATCGATAAGAAATACGTTTTGGGAGGAACAGGATATCTCCAAAATAAAAACGAAATCGGACACGGCTACGAAGATGCAGGTGTCGAAGTAAAAATTCCTCGAAAAGTAAAAACCCTGACTTGGCATTTCAACGCACCGATGGTGCATGACTTCAGCTGGGCAGCCGATAAAGATTATGTCCACGATATTTATAAAGGTCCGAACAACGTAGAGCTGCATTTCTTCTACAAAGACAAAGCAAAACTTAGAGAAAACTGGAAAAAAATGCAGCCAAAAACGGCTGAATTGATGGATTTCTACAATAAAAATGTAGGTTCATATCCTTACAAACAATACTCTGTCATTCAAGGAGGCGATGGCGGTATGGAATATGCTATGTGTACTCTGATTACTGGAGAAAGATCGTACGGAAGCCTTGTCGGAGTTACAGCTCACGAAATGGCCCACTCTTGGTTCCAAC
Source organism: Flavobacterium gossypii (assembly GCF_014138495.1). Classification (NCBI taxonomy): domain Bacteria; kingdom Pseudomonadati; phylum Bacteroidota; class Flavobacteriia; order Flavobacteriales; family Flavobacteriaceae; genus Flavobacterium; species Flavobacterium gossypii. The sequence continues at coordinate 1,565,664 of NZ_JACJIS010000001.1, forward strand.
ATGTTTTAGCAACAAATGAATCCAAACACGGCTGGATGGACGAAGGATTTACTTCCTATATTTCTGATTTGGCAATGGCAAAAGTTTTGCCGAATAAAGACGAAAAGAATCCGTTTGAGTCTGCATATTCTAACTATTTCTATATGGTTCAGACTGGAAAAGAACAGCCACAATCCACACATGCAGATCGATTTGAAGAAAATATGGTGTATGGTATCTCATCTTATAGCAAAGGAGAAATTTTCCTTACACAGTTAGGATACATTATCGGACAGGCAAATCTTCAAAAAACACTTCATAAATTTTATAATGACTTCAAATTCAAGCACCCGACACCAAATGACATCAAAAGAACCGCTGAAAAGGTTTCAGGGATGAATCTGGATTGGTATTTGGTAGATTGGACACAGACAACCAATACCATCGATTATGCCATTAAAGAAGTACGAGATGCAGGCGGAAAGACAGAAGTTGTTCTGCAAAGAATAGGAAGAATGCCAATGCCTTTAGACATTGTCGTTACTTACGTAGATGGAAGCAAAGAAACATTCTATGCGCCACTGCAGATGATGCGCGGCATAAAAGAAAATCCATATCCAGGCGTAAAAAGAACTTTCTTGAAAGGCTGGGATTGGGCCTATCCGTCGTTAAAATTTACCATTGACAAAGGAATGGGACAAATCAGCAAGATTGAAATTGACCCCGAAAACCTCATGGCAGATGTCAAAAAAGACAATAACGTATATCCTGCTCCAATTCCGGATAACAGCAAGATCTTGAAAAACTAATAAAAAAGGCGGACAATATTGTCCGCCTTTTTAATTCATGGCATTAATCCTAATGCTTGCTTTTACCAAAGCCAGCGCTTTTATTTTTGAAAGTTCCACATCTTTATCCTGATGGTGCTTATTTTGGCTTACGAGCCTCACACAGCCCGGATTTTCGGATTTTTGGATATACTTCACGGTAACATATTCTTCACCGCTCATATCGATTCCTAGAAGGTACATTTCTCCCCAGAATATCTCATTAGCCACATCGTGTATTTCTTTATACAAGACAATATCGCCACTTTTCAAAAGCGGATACATACTATCGCCCGTCACGTAGACCGCTCCGTCGCATTTTGGCAAATGCGGAATAGAAATATGATCAATCGGATCTTGTGACTTGCTATCTTGAAATAACGGAACAAGACCAGCTATTGCTTCAATATCATAAAGCGGAATCTGCTGGTTTTCAACATAACTATCCGTTTTTAACTTATATGTCTCAATCTGCTTGTTGTTGAGAATTTCTTCATTATCCAAAAATATATTTCCTTGGCCTGTAAGAAGCCATGCCGGATTCAAATCTTTGTAAATGGAAAGAATATTTTCTAAAACTTGCGATCCGATGCTCTTTCCTTCTTTTACAGCTTTTGAAATACTTCCTCTGCTGGCACCAATGCTATTCTCAAAAGCATAAAAACTTATGCCTTTTTTAGCCATATATTGCCCTACTCTTTCTGAAACCATATGATTAAAGTATTATTTATTGCACAAAGCTATGAAAAAAATCTATAAAAAATAATATAATCTTCTGTTTATGAAAATAATTAAGATTAAATACATCTAAATTACAAATAATCCTACATAAATATATCGTACTTTTATATAAATAAGCTTTCTTTTACTTTATACTAATAGTTCTCAATTAGCAAGCACAACTATAATTAACACTATATCAAACATGTAACAGTATAATAGAAATTTAAAATAACTTAATTTAATAGAAAATATTCTTAATTTAATTTGTTTGATTGATTTTTTTCTTATAAATTTGTAATGTAATTAATTTTAAACACTTATGGATAAATATACAAAACAACGCATTGCCCAGCTTCATCCTTCGGTAAGAGAAGAAGTCACAAAAATTATTGAAGAATGCGACAGCGCCCTAACTGGCAGAGCTAAAGTCAGAATTACGCAAGGATTACGAACTTTTGAAGAACAAGATATTTTATATGCTCAAGGTAGAACAAACCCCGGTAAAAAAGTGACCAATGCAAAAGGCGGACAATCAATTCACAATTATGGTTTTGCAGTAGATATCTGCTTGATTATTGATGGAAAAACAGCTTCTTGGGATACCGCAAAAGATTGGGACAATGATAAAATTGCTGATTGGTATGAATGCGTGAAAATTTTTGCAAAGCATGGCTGGGAATGGGGCGGCAATTGGAAAACATTCAAAGACATGCCTCATTTTGACAAAAGAAACCTCAATAGCTGGAAAAAATTATCAAAGCTTAAGAAAGATAAAAACGGATATGTAATTCTAAATTAACATCTATGAAAACAATGAGAAACATCGTTGCGCTTTTCTTTTTAGTCTCTCTATCAGTTTCCTGCGAGTCGACAAGGACGGCAATCTTTGATCAATATTCGTATCAGAAAACGACAGAACTAAAAGTAGAAGCCTCAAAATTAATGGACAAGGCAACATCGCCCTATCCAAAACACCAGCAAGAAGCAGAAGCTTTTTTGTTGGACGTAGAAAAGCTGATGGAATATGAAAAAAACAAGCCCGATAACGAAATTACTTTCACTATGTGGAAAGTGCTGACCGACAAAGAAAAAAACCTCCTTTCAGGATTTTTCAAGCACTGGAAAGAGAAAGAATCTTTGTCGCCTATTTTTCTTCAAGAATCGAAAAAGCAAGTATTGGAAGCCTTGGACTTGCTAATACAATATGAAATCAAAAAAGACAAAGTGTCAAAAGAAGGGCTTTTGGGCCTCATCAACAGTAATAACTAGAAATCATGGATATCGACAAATTATTAAAAGAACTTAAGCGAGAACTTGTCAAACTCTTAGGCGACAAGTACAAAGAATTCAAGCCGGAAATCCAAAAAGACATCAATGATTTTTTGGAAAAATCAAGAGAAAAATTAGAACGCTGGTCGATATTACTAGCCACAGCATCGCTAACAGAAGAAGAGTTTTCATGGTTGCTGAAAAGTCAGCAGGACTTAATCACTCTTAAAGCATTGCAAGGAGCAGGATTATCAAAAATCAGAATCAATAACATCAAAAACACGATACTGCAAACTGTTTTCAAAACAGTCATTATGAGCCTGTAGGCTATAAAAACGACAAGACCCCAAATCTTAAATCATAAAAGCCATGTCAAAAAAAATCAGAATCTTAAGCCTGGACGGAGGCGGAATCCGAGGGATTATTACCTGCGTCATTTTAAAATATATTGAAGAACAGCTCCAAAAGCTCGATAATCCTAATGCAAAAATTGGCGATTATTTCGACCTTATCGCCGGAACCAGCACTGGCGGAATCCTTGCGGCTATTCTTCTTTTTCCCAATAGCGACAAAAAAGCAAAATATTCCGTCGAAACTGCGCTGGATTTATATGCCAAGCACGGCGAAACTATTTTCAATGTCTCATTTTGGCAACAGCTCATCAATCCATTTGGGCTTTTTAATGAAAAAATTTCTCAGAGAGCTTTAGAAAGACAGCTTCAGGAAGTATTCGGAAAACTCGAAATCAAAGATTTCATAAAACCCTGCCTGATTACTTCGTACGACATCTTTCACCGAAAAGCAAAATTTTTTACCAGCCATGAAGCGAATTCCGATTTAGAAAATTTCTACGCCAAAGATGCCTGCAGGGCAACCTCAGCAGCGCCCACCTATTTCGAGCCTGCCAAAATAAAATCGCTGTATGGGCAGGAATTCACGCTCATAGACGGCGGCGTATATGCCAATAACCCTGCCTTATGCGCTTACGCTGAAGCTAGAAAAATTGAATTTTCAAAAATATTGCAGCATCCTGAAAAAAAAGATTATCCCAAAATAAGCGATATGATTATCCTATCTATTGGCACGGGAGAAGTATTAAAGCCCTATAATTTTAGGCAGTTTGAAAATGCTGGAAAAGTAAAGTGGATTCAGCCACTTATCGACATACTGCTTTCGGCAAACGTAGAAACCACCGACTATCATCTCCGTAAAATGTATGAAACGCTTGGTGCCCGAAACAGGCAGAACTACCATCGCTTGATGCCTTCTTTAAAAAATGCATCGCCAGAGATGGATGATGTTTCCTCAAAAAACATCTATGAATTGATTCAAGCAGGCTTGGCCTACATCGATCAGCATCGTGAAGAATTGAATGAAATCGCAAAAAAACTAATAAAACACAGCTAACAAAAAAACCTCTGGAAATTTCCAGAGGTTTTAATAGATAGTTGGTCGGTTAGGATTATACTATTCTTGTTTTTTAGCTGTTGTAGCTGGTTGCGCTGGAGCTGCTGGTTTTGCAATTTCAGCAGTTTTGGTGGTAGTAGTTTCTACTTTTTTGGCTCCGTTGGCTTCTTGTTTCACTTCCGTGGTTTTAGAAACTTCTGTTTTCTTTTCGGCGGTTGCAGTAGTTGCTGCATTTTTTACGGCTTCTTTAGTCGTTTTCTTTGGCGTTTCTTGTGCAAATGCTACAACTCCGGTAAGCATGATCGCGCTTAAAATTAATTTTTTCATAGTGAATTTTTTGTGTGATTTATAGTGGTTTGGTATATTTTCCAAGTATAAGGCAATTTCAATGCCATTGACAAAAATTTATCAAATCGACATCTACTCTGATTATATAAAAACTGACACAAAGTCCCCGTAAATAAAGCGTTTTTATAAAATTTATTAATTGGATTGATATCAAGATTCCCATAATAATTTGTTTCAGAATCATTTTGAAATCTGTAGATTTTTGGGGATTGTGTAGAAATTTTATGTTAAATTTTTGGGGAAACAATGCAATCTAGCGTTATTTTTATTTCAAACTGGCATAGTTTTTATGCAATGGATGGCATGGAGGAATGATTTGCACTCAAATCTTACAATCCAAATATATTTGTAACTTTACCGCTTTATAAATTTTAAGATGAAAGCATTAAAAATAGTAGCCTTCTTATTTTTCTTCGTTGCTGGTACACAGCAAACTTTTGCACAGAAATACAGATTCAAGACTTCCAGCTACAGCGTTATGGAAAAAAACGCAAAAGGCGGATGGGGAAAATGGTCTGATTTCAAAGACACGAGCCTTATCATCACTTTGGACGGCGATAAGAACCGAATTGTCGTAAACTCAGCACAGACTCAATTGTACAACATTGAAGTGTATGGAAAAACGATAGAAAACGAAACAGACAAAACGGTTACTTTTAATTGCATCGACAATAGCGGCGACCGCTGTGTCATCGAAATCATCACTCGAAAAAAACAAGGCAACCGCATCCAATTCTACATCAACTATCCTGATTTAAAAATCGTATATAATATCTATCCGTAAATCCAGGAGAATGACTACCTATCCCAAATCGGAAAAACTAAAAAGCAAGACTACGATTGACCTGATGTTTCGCGAAGGCAAGTCGGTGTCAAAATATCCGTTAAGGCTGGTATATACGAAAGCTGTTCTTGAAGAAGACCAAAAGCTGAAAATCGGGGTTTCTGTTTCTAAAAAGTATTTCAAGAAAGCGGTCGACAGAAATTATTTCAAGCGTGTACTGCGGGAAACTTACCGACTCAACAAAACCCTTTTGCTCGATTCTTTGGAAGAACCCTACGCATTTATGCTCTTATACCAGACAAAAGACAAGCTGTCTTATGAAGAAATAAATCAGAAAACCATACAGCTTTTTGAAAAATTCCATCTTCAACTAAAACCAAAAGAAGAATAACACTCCGTGCATATAAGTCTGCAACACACTAAAAATGAAAGATTTTTCGTTAACAGATTATAAAACAAACTTATATGAAAACCATCCTCCCAATTTTTATTCTGTTTTTTCTTTTTTCTTGTAAAAATGATGTTGATAATATGGAAGCTGTTGCGTATGACTCTGCGGCAGAAATGAGCGAGCCTATGGCTGATAAAGTAAGCTATGCTCCCTCGGAATCATCTTCCCCAGAAATTGAGCAGAAAATCATAAAAACGGCCAAACTAACTTTTGAAACTGACGATTTAGCGGAAACAACCGAACAAGTCCGAAAAGCTGTAAAAGACAACAAAGCCAGTATTGAAAAAGATGTTGAAGGAAAAAACAACCATTCAATTTACCGAAAAATTACAGTCCGGATTCCAAACCAGAATTTTGAAGGATTTATAACTGCCGTTGGAAAAGGCGTTTCCTATTTTGATGAAAAAGAAATCTCCTCAGACGATGTTACCGCAGAATTCATTGATACAGAAGCAAGGCTGAAGGCTAAAAAGACTTTAGAAGCGCGATATCTGGAACTGCTCAAAAAGGCAGGAAAGGTTTCGGAAATACTAGAAATAGAAAAAGAACTTTCAACAATAAGAGAAGAAATAGAATCGAAAGAAGGACAGTTAAAATACATGCAAAGCCAAGTAGCGATGAGCTCTGTCTATCTTGAATTTTATAAGACCAAACCCGCAGAAAGTGGTGTGGCGCAATCCTATGGAAACAAAATGGGAAATGCCCTAGAAACTGGTTTTCTTAGAGTTTCAAGTTTATTTTTATGGATTTTAAATGTTTGGCCATTTATTCTTATTTTAGTGGTCTTGTTTTTCATCATCCGCAGAAGGTTCAAAAGAAAAAAAGCTTAAAATTATGTATGCATTTTTAAAAAAGAGATATATCATTCCGGTAGTTGCGGGAGGTCTTTTATATGTTGGGGCGAGTTTCAGAAATGATTTCTTTGAAATTGCAAAACAAATAGAAATATTCACGATGATGTTCAAGACCGTGAATATGAATTATGTAGACGAAACAAATCCGGGCGACCTGATGGACAAGGCAATCAAAAACATGCTTTTGGAGCTCGATCCTTATACGGTTTATTTCAACGAACAGGATGTCGTAAAATTCAAAATCAACAACACGGGCGAATATACTGGCATAGGAGCCATGATCACTCGAAAAGATGGCAAGCTAATTATCAAGGAGCCGTATAAAAACTATCCTGCCGATAAAGCCGGATTAAAAGCCGGAGACGAAATTATCCAGATTGGCGATGTCAATCTTGCCGATTTTAAAGACGATGCCTCGCAGTTGCTGAAAGGAAGCAAGAATGCCAAAATCGACATAAAATACATTCGCCAAGGAAAAACAAACAACACGACTTTAGTTTTGGAAGAAGTTGATCTGAAAGCTGTTCCGTTCTTCTCTAAAATAGACGATAAGACAGGCTATATCGTTCTTTCTCAATTTAATGCGAAAGCATCCTTAGAAACAAAACAAGCTTTAGAAAAACTAAAAAACGAAGGTGCCGAAAAAATAATCCTAGACTTAAGAGGAAACCCTGGCGGACTATTGGGCGAAGCTGTAAATATCTGTAACCTTTTTGTGCCAAGCGGCGAAACGATCGTGACTACAAAATCGCATATCGAAAAGCACAACAACACTTATAGTACTTCAAAAGCTCCTGTAGATACTGAAATTCCTTTGGTCATTTTAGTCGATGGAAGAAGCGCTTCTGCTTCAGAAATCGTGGCAGGTGCCTTACAGGATTTGGACAGAGCGGTTATTGTTGGCGCCAGAAGTTTTGGAAAAGGACTTGTGCAAAGACCAATCGACTTAACGTATGGAACACAAGTAAAAGTAACAATTTCAAGATATTATACGCCTTCTGGCAGATGTATTCAGGCGTTGGATTATGCGCATAAAGATAAGGATGGAAAAGCCATCCGCACCGATGAAAAAAACTACAATGCCTTCAAAACCAGAAAAGGAAGAACTGTGTATGACGGTGGTGGAATACAGCCTGACGTAGAACTTGCAGAAACAAAATTGAGCGCTATCACTGAAGCATTGGTCAAAAATGACGGTATCTTTAATTACGTGACCAAATACTATTATACAAAACCAGCTATAGGTGATAAAATCCCAACGGTTACAGATGCAGATTACGCTGATTTTAAAAAATTCCTAAAAGACCAGAAATTTGTGTTTGATACCGAAACGGAGCAATCATTGAAAAAAACGCTTGAATCGGCTAAAAAAGAAAAAATCGACGAAGACATCAAAGCAGAATTCCAGCAATTGCTTACCGCTTTGCAGAAAAGCGACGAGACACAGCTGAACAAGCACCAAGCAGAAATTAAGGAACTTATTTTAGACGAAATCATTAGAAGATACCAGTACAAAGAAGGACTTTACCAATATTACACAAAAAATAATTCCGAAATTAAAAAGGCTACTGCCCTGCTGAATAATCCTGCAGAATACAACAAAATACTAGTAAAATAATGCTTCGTTTTCTTAAAATTATCCCCCTGTTTATTTTTGGAATTGTTGCGGCGCAAGAAGAAGTAGTGCATTCCGTTTATTTTGACACCAACAAATTCAACCTGACTGATCATCAGATTGAAGAAGTCACAAAATTTATACAGTCCACCGATTCCGTTCGGATTGAATCCATCAGTATTTACGGCTATTGCGACGACCGCGGTAAAGATGAATATAATTTCAAGCTTTCCAGCAATCGTGCCAATGCCATCAAAGACAAGCTAGTCGAAAACGGAATCAAAAGCAAAATTATCGTCACTATCGAGGGAAGAGGAAGAATCTTGATTGAAGACGATATCGACAACATTTCAGAAGTTCGTTCCAAAAATCGACGCGTCGATGTCGTGATGAATTTCAAGGAAATTCCGATTGAAAAACTAGAATTGCCAGGCGTTTACAGCGAAATCCGCAAAAACCATGTGGTTGGCGATAGGATTTATTTAGAGAAATTGCTTTTTGAAAAAGGAAGCAGCAAACTCACGATGAAATCAAAAACCGAATTGGACAGGATGGCCAGGCAGCTTTTAAAATATAAAAATCTTGAGTTCGAAATCCAAGGTCACGTCTGCTGTACGCCTCCCTACCACAAAGAAGCTATTGACAAGCATACTAAAAAACGTAAGCTTTCTGTAAACCGCGCCGAAGCCGTCTACAAATACTTGGCTTTTAAAAAAGTGCCAAAAACACGCATGACGTTTAAAGGTTACGGAAACACACAGCCCCTTGGAAAAGGGCCAGATTTAGACCGTCGTGTTGAGCTGGTGATTACGAAGATTTAGCCTCTTTTCATTTCGATATGCGGAATTCCATCTTCGAGATATTCTTCGCTGGTTTGAGCAAAGCCATGGCTTTCATAGAATTTTTTGAGATACAGCTGAGCTGAAATCGTAATCTTGCTTTCTCCAAAATTACTTTTGACGGCCTCGATCGCTTCCCTGATCAAATCATGTCCCCATTTTTTATCGCGATAGGTTTCTTTGACAATGACCCTGCCAATAGAGGATTGTTCAAAATAATCGCCTGCTTTGAAGATTCTACAGTAGGCAACCGTTTCGCCTTCATATTCGCCGATTATGTGAATAGCCTTTCTGTCTTTTCCATCGATGTCTTGATAGACGCAATTTTGCTCGACCACAAAGACCTCGCTTCGCAATTCCAACACATTGTATAGTTCGTCGAGAGAAAGCGCCTTAAAAGGCTTTATTTTCCAAATCAGGGACATTTCTTTATTTTAAAATTTTAATACTTTTGATTATCGACTCCAATTCGTGCATCAAATCTCTTTGCGGCGTAGACGGTGCGTAGCAAAATCCTTCGATTATAAGAATCCTGTTATTCTTTTCGTCAATGATGCTGTAATTGATAAAAGGTCCCGACATCGTGTCGTTTCGTAATTCCCAATTTCCTTTGGTCTGATAGGCCTTCATGCCATCCAAAGTGGTGTTTAAAAGATAGGGTGAATAGGAATCTTCTGTAACCATTTGTGAGTTTTCCGTCGTACCGTGGATATAAAGGCCGCCGATCGAATCGCGAATCTTGACGATATTGTTGATTGCCTCGTCATTTTTTTTAATGCAATGCAACGGAATCTGGTAAATCAAGATGCTGGAATTGCCGCTCTGGATTTCTTTCTTCAGCCACAAAAACTTGTCTTTTTCAAGAACTGCCCGAAATGCTTTAGGTACCTGCAGCGAAATATTGAATTTTTCTTTCAGCTTTTTAGCATCCATCAATGATTTCTGGATGGTCTTTTGGCTCACTTCAATTTCGGTCTGCTGCATCAGTGCAATTATTGCAGAAGCATTTTTTTCGAGATGGTCAATAATCATGGCCGTAGTATTTCCGGAAATACGGATAAGGTTTTGAGGAACGGCATATTGATTTTCGGAAATGTCAAATACATTCCTAGCCTCTTTTTTTATGTAGAGGATATTCCTGTTTTTGGCCAAAGTGCCTTCGAAAGCGTGAAGTGGATATTGATTGATAGTAAAAAGCGGTTCTTCTTGCGGAAGTCCGTCAACTGGAGCTGCAAATTTTTTACGAATCGTGTCTCCTATTTCTCCTATCCAGAGCTTGTCATCAATAAAAACAGAAAGCGAATTTGTGTTTCCGATAGATTGTTTATCAGAAATTTTTTCTTCTTTTTGATTGCAGGAAAAGGCAAGAGTTACTAAAAATAAGAGCAATAGCTTTTTCATTGTGTTGCTTTTTGCAATGGAAAAGCTAAAATCCAAGGAAGATTATCCTTGGATTTTAAGCTTCATTCCAGGTTTGATGTTTTCGTTGCTAATATCATTCCATTTTTTGATATTTTCAACGGTAACTCCTGGATATTTTTTAGCAATGCTGAAAAGAGAGTCTCCTTTTTGAACTAAATATTGGTGTACTTTTGATGAAGATGCGATTTGTTGTTGTGCTTTTTCGGCTTTTGTTTCGATAACCGGAGCATTTTCATTCTTGATTAATTTTAGCTTGCTACCAGAAAGAACATTGGTGTCTTCTAGATTGTTCCATTCTTTAATTTCGGCAACTGTCACGCCATATTTCTTAGCAATGGCATTTAGGTTATCGCCTTTTTGAACAACATAAAATTCTGATTCGTTAGCTTCTTTGTTATCATTGTCTTCAAGAACAGCTTCTTTAGATTTTGCTTCTTGTTTTTCAACAGCAGCAATAGCTGTTTCTGTAGTATCTTTAGTTTTTACAGCAGGTTTAGCTGTTTTCTTTACTGAAGTTGTAGCCACTCTTTCGCTAGTCACGATTTTAAGGTTGGCACCAAGCATTACGTTGTTATTTTTAAGACGGTTCCATTTTTTGATTTCAGAAACTGTAACGCCATATTTTTGAGAAATCTCGCCAATATTATCGCCTTTCCTAACCTTATGGTATTTTGTCTTGGTAACTAATTTGCTTCCTTTTACGATTTCTGGCTCATCAGAATAATCTACGTATGGGCTTCTGGCTTCTGTAGAAGCAATAGCTGTTTCTGTCTGAGTGATTGCCGGAACATTTTGCTTTTTAGAGAAAAAAGGTTTTTCTCTTTTATCGTCTTCAATTTTCGCATACGCATAAATCTTGTCTTCATTAGACGTGAAAACGGCAATTTTTGGAAGCGGTAGTCTCAAGTAGCTGTTTTTCCCTTTGATGCTTGGAACGACATCTAATTTATACCCAGGATTCAAAAGTTTGATTTGTGATTCCGGAATGTCCAATAAATCAGAAATTTGCTTGAAGGTCATCTCACGTTTCACCATTACCGTATCGGTAGCAAAATAGCTGATAGCGGCTCTTTTTGGCTCAATTCCGTGTTCTTTATGGTATTCGTAAATATACATTGTCGCTAAGAAAGCCGGAACATATCCTTGCGTTTCTTTTGGAAGATTTTTTCTGATGTTCCAGTAATTTTGCTGACCTCCAGAACGTCTGATTGCTTTAGAAACGTTTCCAGGACCGGCGTTATACGAAGCCAAAACCAGATCCCAATCACCAAATATTTTATACATGTTGGAAAGGTATTGGCAAGCCGCTTCCGTCGCTTTCAAAGGATCGCTTCTTTCATCGACATAAGAAGAAACATCAAGGTTGTATTGTTTTCCGGTAGCAAACATAAACTGCCAAAGTCCTGTCGCTCCTACTCTTGATTTTGCATGAGGATTCAAAGCAGATTCTACAACAGCGAGGTATTTAATTTCTAACGGAACGTCGTATTTGGCAAGAGCGGCTTCAAACATCGGGAAGTAATATTCTGAAATCGCCATCAATCTTTCATAGGATCTCTTTCTGTTTTTCAAGAACGACTTGATGATGTTTTCCAACCCCTGATTGTATTCTATGTTGAAAGGAGATTTCGCATCCATTTCTTTCAAACGCGCTTTCAATAAATCGGTAGACAAATCGTAATCCACTTTTTCATCCGGATTGATATTGGCAATATCAAATTCCATTTCTTTGAAAAGGTCTTGATTTGTCAATTCATCCATCCATTCCTTATCGACGCAAGAAGCAACTTCATGATCGACAAATGTGCTTTTTATTGAGTCTAAAACAGATAATTTCGGAGTTATAATTTGGGGTGTGATCTCTTGCGAAACGGCATCTTGCGCAAGAATATTTAAAGAGAAAAAGGGTACTAAAAGTAGTGTTATTTTTGTTTTATTCATAATAGGGAATTATAACTTATTATATTTCAAATAATTATACATATTGCAAACTTAACTTTTTATAACTAATTTTTAAAAGGTTTAGTATAAAAAAATTGTTTTTTAACGTAGTATTGCATCAATTCCAGGCAATGATTTGCCTTCAAGCATTTCAAGCATTGCCCCGCCACCAGTAGAAACATAGCTCATTTTAGGCTCTAATCCGAATTGTTTTACGGCCGCAACAGAATCGCCTCCTCCAACAAGAGAAAAAGCACCTTTTTGAGTAGCTTTGGCAATAAATTCTCCTAAAGAGATGGTTCCATTTGCAAATTTTTCCATCTCAAAAACGCCTAACGGTCCGTTCCATAAAATTGTTTTTGATTCAAGGATTACTTTTTTGAAACGCTCTAATGATTCAGGTCCAGCATCAAGGCCTTGCCAGCCGTCAGGAATTTCATTTACATTTACAACTTGTGTTTCAGCATCATTAGAAAAAGCATTGGCTGCTATGACATCCACCGGAAGATGAATTTCTACATTTTTTTCTTTTGCTTTCTCCAGAATTTCAAGTGCCAGATCTAATTTATCGTCTTCGCAAATCGAATCGCCTATTTTTCCGCCCAACGCTTTGATAAACGTAAAAGTCATCCCTCCGCCAATAATCATATGATCTACTTTGTCAAGGATGTTTTCGATAACCGTAATTTTCGAAGAAACTTTCGATCCTCCTAAAACAGCAGTCACAGGCTTTTCGGAATTTTTCAAGACTTTATTCAAGCTCTCGATTTCTTTAGCCAATAACGTTCCGAAACATTTGTCATTAGGAAAAAACTGTGCGATAATTGTTGTCGATGCATGCGCTCTGTGTGCAGTTCCAAAGGCATCGTTCACATAAATATCTCCAAGCGAAGCAAGTTTTTTTGAAAAATCAACATCTCCAGCTTCTTCTTCTGAATAAAAACGAAGATTTTCCAGCAACAAGATTTCTCCTGGTTGTAAATTTTTCGCTGCTTCTTCAGCTACAGGACCAATACAGTCTTCAGCAAACTTTACTTTTTTGCCAAGGACCTCTGAAGTCTTGTCAAGAATATGTTGTAGAGAATATTTAGATTCTTTTCCTTTAGGTCTACCTAGGTGTGACATTAAAATCACGCTTCCGCCATCAGCAAGAATTTTATCTATTGTTGGCTTTGCCGCTTCAATTCGAGTCGCATCCGTCACTTTAAAATTGTCATCTAGAGGAACGTTAAAATCGACTCTGATTAATGCTTTTTTATGGTTGAAATTGAAGTCATTCAAAGTTTTCATTGTAGTATCTTTTAGTGGATTTTTTTATTGGATTCACAAATATATGATTTTTAACGAACTAAAAAATATCAAAACATTTAAAATAAGCCTAAATTATTAGCGAAAACGTTATAATTGGCTAAAATCCGGCTCAACAAATTTGGATTTGAAAATTTTGTACATTTATTTCTTATTAAAATTTGCCTACGCTTCTAAAAGTAGAATTATACCTTTTGTTCCTCATTATCAAAAAAATAATCAATTCTTTCAAACCTATGAAACATTCCTTTTTATTTGATCTCGATGCAAAATATATTGTCATCTTTTTATTTTTTGCAATGCTTCTCGCGATTAATCTTGGTTATCGGTTTGGAGTTAAAAAAACAAAAACAGATTCTGATAATTCTGGCATTTTGTCATCATTGCTAGGTTTGCTGGCTTTGATTTTGGCTTTCACTTTCGGAATGTCGGGTTCAAGGTATGAAAATCGAAAAGCCAGCCTTATTGACGAATCCAATTGTATCGGAACAGCAATTTTGCGAGCAGATACTTATCCGGATAGCTTAAAAAAAGCATTTAAAATAGATTTTAGCAGCTATCTGGATTCTCGGGTTGCTTATTTTGAATCCGACAGAGATGATGCAAAAATTAATAAAGCTCTTGCCACATCAGCCGCTATCAGCCAAAAATTATGGACTAGAGCCGCCTCTTATTCCAAAGACAAAGAATTGTTTTTGCCTTCCAACATGATGCTTCCGGCTCTAAATAGCATGTTTGACTCTGCTTCCACTGCCAATGCTGCTTATAATTCTAATGTTCCAGAATCGATCGTATATCTATTGTTGATTTTCTCCGTGATTATCTCTTTCTATATCGGTTATAGCTCTGGTTTTAAGAAGAAGATTGACAAATTTTATATCTTGGGATTTTGCCTTTTGACTTCTATCGTCATCTACATTACTTTAGATTTGGACAGGCCTAGACGCGGTTCCATAAATATGCACAACGAGGTATTTTTGTTTAAAGATTTGAAGAACAGTTTATAAAATCGCGGCTTTTTAGATTTTTATGTGCCTGTCCGCTCTTCATCATTTTTCCCCTATATTTGCTCCATGCTATTTTCAGAAATCCTAGGACAAGAACATATCAAAAGTCATCTTACGAAAAGCGCTGATGCCGGAAGGATTCCGCACGCTCAATTGTTTGTTGGCCCAGAAGGTTGCGGTACTTTGCCCATGGCTTTGGCGTATGCTCAGTATGTCTTGTGCAAAAATTCTGGAGGAGAAAATCAGGGCGAAAATGAAGCTTGTAATGTGAAATTCAATAATATTTCGCATCCTGATCTGCATTTCATTTACCCTACTGTTTCAACAGACGATGTCAAGTCAAAACCTAAAAGCCTAGACTTCATAGCCGATTGGCGCCAATTTTTGCTCGAAAATCCATACGGCGGATTGTTCGACTGGTATAAATACCTAGGCGTCCAAAACAAACAGGGACTAATTCGTGTTGAAGACGCACAGGAAGTATTGAAATCACTGTCGTTGAAGTCATACGAAGGTGGCTATAAGATTATGATTGTCTGGATGGCCGATAAGATGAATATTGAGGCTTCCAACAAACTTCTGAAAATTTTGGAAGAACCGCCTGAAAGAACGCTTTTTATCTTGATTTCTGAAGACGAAGAATCTATCATCCAGACGATTCGTTCCCGTTGCCAGGTTTTGCATTTCAATGGAATCCATGAAAATATAATTGCCAATGCTTTGGTTTCACGTGAAAATATGGATTTGCGTGAAGCAAAAAAAATCGCGCACCAAGCACAAGGAAATTTCAGCAAAGCATTGCATTTACTACATGAAGACAGCGAAGAACAGCCTTTTGAGCAATGGTTTGTGTTGTGGGTTAGAGCTGCTTTTAGGGCAAAAGGAAACGCTGCCGCAATCAATGACTTGATTTCTTGGAGCGAACAGATTGCCGGACTGGGACGTGAAGCGCAAAAGAAATTTTTGCATTTTTGTATCGAAATGTTTCGCCAGGCCTTATTGCTGAATTATCAAACGACAAGCCTTGTTTACATGGAACCCAAAGTGGAGAAATTCAAGCTGGAAAATTTTGCTCCATTCGTAAACGGCAACAATATTAACGACATATTTAAAGAGCTTTCCGATGCTGTCTATCACATCGAACGCAACGGAAATGCTAAGATTATCCTCACCGATCTATCCATTAAACTGACACGATTAATCCATAAAAAATAGCATTATGAACAACACTGCTTCTATTCTAATTTTGGTATTTTTAGCCGTAACCTTTTTACAATCAGGCTATGATAAGGTAATTGACTGGCAAGGAAACGTAGGCTGGCTCAAAGGTCATTTTGAAAAAACATTCATCAAAAATACCGTGCCGCAATCCTTGATGCTTATTTTAATTCTAGAAATAATCGCAGGAATTCTTTGTGTTGCGGGTATCGTCGAGATGCTAGTGAACGGCGAAACGACGTTTGGCTTTTACGGTTCTGTTGTTTCTGCTGTTACCTTGATTTTCTTGCTGTTCGGACAAAGAATCGCAAAAGATTATGACGGTGCTAGGACAATCGCTATTTATTTTGTTCCTGCTATTTTAGGCGTATTTTACATGCAATAATTACAGCGAAGCTTTAAACAATTTCAGCTCGTCCCAAGTAAATTTATTTCCGTATTTTTCTTTCAGGCCGTTGAGAGACTCTTCGTCGTAGCCGTCAAAAGCTTTGGCCAGCTCGCGAATTTTATCTTCGGGAAGAATGTCTGATATGGAAACCATTCCTGATTGTATTAATTTGGCAAAATGGTTGCTGACTGTCTGCTGCGTAAGCTTGCGAATGCCCGCAATTTCTGCCAATGAATTTTTCTGAAGCCACAACTCATACGTTTCTTCGACGGTAGATTTTTTAGGTTCTTTTTGAGCCTTTTTCTTAGGTGCATAACGTTCTACTTCATAATCTTCTTCCACCAATGTAGCATGAGTTTTCTTGAATTCTTCTTTGATGGATTCTAATTTTTTCGATTTGTACGATCGTATTTCGGGCGAATCTAGATTTTCTTTGCAAATTTCAAGTTCAGAAGCGACAATTTCAATCAGCAACTTGGCTTTCATAAGCCGCAAGATTGCCTTGGTCTGCAGTTCTTCTAACGCATAAAGTTCTTGGAAAAATGCTTTAGCTTTTTTGACGCGTTTCACTTCTTCCAATTTCCATAAGATTTCATACTCAAGTGCATCCATAGGCTTCATGAAATAATCATGAGCCGCATTTATTCTTTCTAAAACAAATTGGATATCAAATGCTTCGCCATAGAATAATTTGTCTAGCTGGCGCATAAATTTTGCTGCCGGTTCTACAATAGACCCAATGGTTTCTGCCTGCCGCTTTGCCCATAGCATGTGCTTTGACTTTTCTGATTTTTCAGCATCTTCGTTATAGCTGTATTGGTGGTTGCGCCACTCTTGAGCCAATTCTTTCCAATCAAAGCTGTTTTTCAGATAATTATGGACAAAACTTGTGGTTTCTTTTTGCAATGAAGCTTGAAGAAAATCCTCTGAAGCCTTATTCATTGAATACTGCACTACATCTTGATCGTTCGAAATGCCATTCATCTGCAGCGGAGAAAGCAAAATAAGCCCTTCTAATGAACGAAGTCTCGAAAGCGCCACATACGCCTGTCCAGGAAGGAAAACTTGCGATACATCAAGCGCAGCTTTATCAAATGTCAGTCCTTGACTTTTATGAACGGTTATCGCCCAGGCTAATTTAATCGGATAGTGCGTAAATGTTCCTAAAATTTCCTCATCAATTTCTTTCGTATCTGGATTAACAAGATATCGGATGTTTTTCCATTCATAACGCTCTACTTCAATCGTCTTGTTTTCATCTGGAAAATGAACCAAAATCTCTTGTTCTGATAAGGATTTTATGATGCCCATCTTTCCGTTGAAATAGTTTTTTTCTAGCGAGAGATCATTTTTGACGAACATGACCTGTGCCCCTATTTTGAGGTTTAGCTTTTCTTCGAAAGGGAAAATTTTTTCTGGAAAATCACCCACAATTTCAGGCAGATATGTCATTTCCTTTCCTTGCAAATCCGCTAATGATTGAATATTCATTGCATCGGCTTTTGCATTATGTGTCGTCAGTATAATATAGCCCTTGTTTTCCTTTAGGTCAAAATCAGGCTTTACGTACTGGTTTAGGTTCTTAATGTCTTCGGAATCAATTTGGTTATTGCGAAGATTGTTTAAGATTGAGATAAATTTATCGTCCGTCTGACGGAAAATTTTCGAAAGCTCGATATATAAAGGCGGATATTGCTGCATAACATGCGAATGGAAAAAGAATTTCCCCCTATAATAATTCCGTAAAGTTTCCCATTCTTCGTTTCTGATTACCGGCGGAAGCTGGAGCAGATCGCCAATAAACAAAACTTGCACTCCGCCAAAAGGAAAGTCTTTTCTTCTTATGCTCCTCATTGTAAAGTCAATAGCATCGAGTAAATCGGCTCTAAGCATGCTGACTTCGTCAATGATCAGTAATTCCATGTTTACGATAACCGATTTTTTAGGTCCAGCCATCCTAAAATGGCGCCTCAGCGTATCTTTAGTTTCAAATTTTACAGTGTCGGAAAAGTGTGGAGCCTTGTTATATTCTGGTATAAATCCGGCAAAAGGTAACTGAAACATTGAGTGAATCGTTACACCTCCAGCGTTTAAAGCCGCTATTCCGGTAGGAGCTACGACCACAGTATTCTTATGGGTAGATCGGATGATTTCGCGCAAAAGCGTCGTTTTTCCGGTACCTGCTTTTCCTGTGAGAAATAAAGAGCGCTGGGTCTGATTGATAAATTTTAACGTGTAGATTGCTTCTTCGGATAGTTCGTGCATTGGCTTATATTTTTCGAAATCGAAAAGTAGTCAATTTTGGATAATTACGCTAAAAAAAATGCCTTCACTTCGGAAGGCATTTAATTGATTTTTATTTTTTCTCTTCGGCTTTCGCTTCGTCCTTTTCTTCGGTTTTTGCTGGAGCTTTATAATTGTCGTTCAATTCCTTAACGATCTTATCTGTAAGATCTAACTGATCTTTTGCATACAGGATTGTCGCTGCATCGCCAGTTCCATAGATATACGTATAGCCGTTTTTCTTGCCATACTCTTTGATGTATTTTCTTACTTTGCTTACAACAGAATCTCTTTCAACTGCGGCTTCTTGTTGCAATTGCTGGCTCATAGCTTGCTGAGCATACGTTAATTGCTGTTCTTTTTTCTGCAATTCTGCTCCTTTTCTTTGTGCCCATTCTTGTCCGTTTGCTTGTGCGTTTCTACGGAAATTATCAGCTTCATCTTGGAATTTTTTTACTTCATTTTGAAGTTCTCTGCCCATCACTTCAGACTTTTCTTTGAATTTGGCCTGAAGATCTTTTGACTCTGTATATTCATCCATCAATTTTACAGTATCAATATAGGCTGTTTTTTCAGATGTTGCTTTTTCCTCAGCTTTGTTGCAAGAAAATAATGAGATTGCAATTGCAATTGCTACTATTGATTTTTTCATTCTATTAGGTTCTTTTTAATTGGGCTCAAAAATAGGAAAAAAAAGTTATAAATGCTTAAAGTGTTAATTTTCGATGTTTTTTCAAGCCATAAAATTAACCTATTGCTTTAAAAATACATATAAATTATTACTATTGAAATTGGATTCAAATAAAGCGTTTTAAGGCACTTTCTAAAACAGGCAATATATTTCGATGTTTAGGAAGAAAATAAACTATTAGGCGTTTTTATTTTAATTTTTAGCGCTTTTTAGCACATAAATGTGTGAAGAATATTCAAAATTTTGCTTTGCTTTCCAATTTGACTTCAAACCGACAAAAAATGCTTTTATAAAATTCATTTTTCCAGTTTTATATTTTTCGGAAAGAAGGCTGACATAAAAAGAGTCAAATTTCATCGGCAAGATTTTTACCAGCTCAATATTTTCTTTTTGAAATAGTTTTTGAATAGCTGTTTTTGAAAAATGCCAAAGATGTCTTGGAACATCATAAGCCGCCCAAAATTCTTTATAATGATTCGCATCATACGATTTGAAATTTGGAACCGCGATAATAATCGAACCATTTGGCTTGAGCAGTCTTTTTAATTCTTTAATCTGATCTTCCAAATTTGGTACATGTTCGAGCACATGCCACATGGTTATGATATCAAATGAATTATTTTCGAAATCACAGGTATTTAGTTTCAACTCTACTCCTTTTTGATTTGCAATGGATCTTGCTTTTTCGCTTGGTTCGATCCCTAAGGCATTCCAACCATTATTTTTTGCAACTGAAAGAAAATCACCTGTACCTGCACCAATATCTAAAAGCGCTCCTTTTTTATCCTGTAGATTATTAATCAGCGATAATTTATTTTTTAAAGCGATATTTTTTATAAAATGATATGCTTTTTCGAAAAGAGAGCGTTTTCCATCAGTATGCGAAATATAATCTTCGCTTTCGTAATATCTCGATAGATTTTCTGCATCAGGCTGCGGTAAAGTTACCAGCATATCCAAGTTTTCATCATACAACAATTCGAAAATTTCTTTTGAAACAGAATTATCTTTTACGGTTTGGAAATGCTTGAGATTTGTTGAAATCATTATTTAATTTGAATGTATTCGTCTTTGAGGTTTTTGAGGTAAGTCGTTGCCATGTTTTGTAAAATGGAT
The DNA here is from genome assembly GCF_014138495.1 of Flavobacterium gossypii. Lineage (NCBI taxonomy): Bacteria > Pseudomonadati > Bacteroidota > Flavobacteriia > Flavobacteriales > Flavobacteriaceae > Flavobacterium > Flavobacterium gossypii. The sequence continues at coordinate 1,586,134 of NZ_JACJIS010000001.1, forward strand.
TTATTCGAAAGACAATCTTCGTTAAATTCACTAATCATTGAAATGGCAATAAATTTTGGCTGTCCGCCAACAATGTTGGCAATATTCTCTTGGTTCTTTGCAGCAAAATTAGAAATCCCGAAATATTTGTCAAATTCTGAATTTTCATAAACTATCATCTTATATCTGGCACCATCGATGCTAATCCAAAATTCTCTAGTCAGATAATTGTCTAGCTTGTACTTGATGGCAAGAAATTGTTCAAACGGGAGATTCGTCACATTATTCTCAAAAATAAATGCATTCAGTGGTTTTGTACCGAGAATTTCTTTTCCGTTTTCAGCAATATAATAGTCGTCTATTTGATAACCCGCTTTTGCTCCTATGCAACTTTGTAAAATAAAAATTATCAAAAGAATCGAAGTGATTCCTTTGATAATGCGGTTTTGAGTAATTCGTTCCACGTGAAACATATTATCTTCCCATGTGAATTAATAATACGGAAATATCGCTTGGCGACACGCCGCTAATTCGAGAAGCCTGTGATAAAGTCACCGGACGAATCTTTTTGAACTTCTCACGAGCTTCATGCGACAATGATTTAATTTTATCATAATCGAAAGATTCCGGAATTTTTACATCTTCCAAACGTGTAAGCTTATCAGCGTTATTTTTTTCTTTTTCGATATAGCCTGAATATTTCACTTGGATTTCGGCTTGTTCGAGTACTTCTTTATCTAGATTGTTTTCTTCGATGTATTTTGCAACTTTTTCAAATTTTAGAATATCCTCTAAATCAATTTGTGGACGAGAAAACACTTTAAACATTTTATCGGGTTGCGAAATCAACGCGGAACCTTTTTCTTCAAGAATCGGATTTGTTTCTGCTACCGTCACGCTGGTTTCTTTAAAGAAGTTGACAATCGCTTCTGATTCGTTTAGCTTCTTCTCCATTTTTCTCATGCGTGTTTCGGATGCCAATCCAATTTCATAAGACATTGGAGTTAGTCTGAAATCTGCATTATCTTGACGAAGTAATGTTCTGTATTCTGCGCGCGAAGTGAACATTCGATAGGGTTCTTCTGTACCTTTCGTGATTAAGTCATCGATTAAAACGCCAATATACGCTTCATCTCTTCGTAAAATCAAAGGATCTTTTTCATGCACTTTTAGATGCGCATTAATTCCTGCCATTAATCCTTGAGAAGCGGCTTCTTCATAGCCTGTGGTTCCATTAATCTGACCGGCAAAATACAAACCTTCTACAAGCTTTGTTTCTAGCGTATGTTTTAACTGCGTCGGCGGGAAATAATCGTATTCGATTGCATAACCAGGACGGAAGAATTTCACATTTTCAAAACCAACTACTGAACGCAATGCTTTAAATTGGACTTCTTCAGGAAGTGATGTAGAAAATCCATTTACGTATACTTCTACCGTATTCCAGCCTTCGGGCTCGACAAACAATTGGTGTCTATCTTTATCTGCAAAACGGTTGATTTTATCTTCAATCGACGGACAATATCTTGGACCAAGACTCTGAATTCTTCCATTAAACATTGGAGAACGGTCGAAACCTTCACGCAATAAATCGTGTACTTGCAACGACGTATACGTCATATGACACGATTTTTGGTGCGTCAGCGGCTTGGTTTCATCCGAATACGAGAACTTATCAGGAATTGCATCACCAGGCTGTTCTTCCATCTTAGAATAATCGAGCGAACGCCCATCCACACGTGGGGGCGTTCCTGTTTTCATTCTGCCTGACGTGAATCCAGCACGAACTAAATCTTCTGTAATTCCGTAAGCAGCTCCTTCTCCTGCTCTTCCTCCACCAAATTGTTTTTCTCCGATATGGATCAATCCATTCAAAAATGTTCCATTGGTCAGGACAACGGATTTGGCTTTGATTTCAATTCCAAGCGATGTCTTGATTCCTTTTATCTTTCCATCTTCGATAATCAATCCCTTGACCATTTCTTGATAGAAATCAAGATTAGGTGTTCTTTCGAGCATCAAACGCCATTCTTCTGCAAAACGCATTCTGTCGCTCTGAACTCTTGGCGACCACATCGCAGGTCCTTTTGATTTGTTGAGCATCTTGAATTGAATGGCTGTTTTGTCGGAAACAATTCCGGAATAACCACCCAAAGCGTCAATTTCTCTCACGATTTGTCCTTTGGCTATACCGCCCATCGCAGGATTGCAGGACATCTGTGCGATGTTCTGCAGGCTCATGGTAACCAATAAGGTTTTTGAACCCAAATTCGCCGCTGCCGCGGCGGCTTCTGAACCAGCATGCCCGGCTCCAACAACAATCACATCGTATGTATCTTGAAACATTTTATTTTCTCCTTTTCGATTTCAAAAAACTGAAATCTTGTTTTGTTCCACGTGGAACGTTATTCCAAATTGTGTGTATTTGAAAAGATGTTTAAGCTATTGTTTCACGTGGAACATCGCTATTTTCTCTTCTTCTTTTTGACGCATCTTCAATTCGTCTTCTTCCGATTTATCTTTGTACCCCGCATAATGCAATATACCATGCACAAGAACTCTTTTTAATTCCTCATCAAAACTTACATTAAAGTCCTTAGCATTGTCAGCAACTCTTTCAACAGAAACAAAAATATCGCCATGCAGTTCATTCCCTACACTATAATCGAAACTGATAATATCTGTTAATGTATCATGATCTAGATATTCAACATTTATTTTATGCAGGTATTCATCATCACAGAAAATATAATTGATATCTCCCTCCTTTTTGGATTCCGAAATGATCACGTTAGAAAGCCATTCGGAAATAGCAGTTTCATCAGACAATTCAAAATCGGTTTCGTAATTAAAACTAATCATCTTTCTTAAAATATTCTTGAACCTTTTGGTTGTAATTTGGCCGCAAAGGTAGTGTTTGTCTGTTTAATATCTCAATACTATTCAAATATTGCTTTAAGGCAGGAGAAACAGCATTTGTCTGGTTATTATAGTCCTTTTTGTTTGTTTGTGATTGGCGCTTTTTCTCTTCTCCTTGCTGCTGGATAGCATTATCTAATTTCAGTAATTCATGTTTTAGATTTAACATCTTTTGGAGTGTCTCATTTTTAAAACCTTTATTCAGCAAATCTTTTTCAATCTGCTTCATCTGGTTCAAAGCGTTCTGTCCGTTACCACCCATGCCTTCTTTCTCTAAAGCTTTCTGCAATGCATCACGAAGACGTTGCTGTTCTTTATAAATCTCCAGCACCTTGCCGGCATCGCCTTCTCCGTCTTCGCCACCTTCACCTTCATTGGCACCTTTCTTTCCGTCTTTGCCTTTGCCTTCTTTACCGGGTTTTCCATCCTTACCTTCTTTTCCATCGCCAGGCTTCTCACCTTTCTTCATTCCTTCTTTCATCTTCTCGCCCAAGCCTTGTTGTTTCTGAATAATGTCTGGAAGTTGCATACCCTCGCCCTGCCCTTGCTTTGGCTTGCCAGAACCTGATCCAGACATTTGCATCTGCATTTGCATATTGTTCAGAATCTCACTTAAAAAGTCAGCTAATTTGTTTGATGAAGCCACGGCATATTGTTGATGCGAAACTCCTTTTGGAATTTGTGCCTCAGATAAATTCTCAAGAGATTTATCGATGTTATAGTGTACATTACCTACTTCTGTTGTGATGTTCTCACCTATTTTTGGATTTCTCAAAGACATGGCAAAAAGGCTATCATCAACATGCTTGAACTGTTGTTTTAAATCTTGCTGTATTTTTAAGTTTTTATTGAATGATAATGACCCTTTTTTAAGGCCTTTAAAATTCTTCATCAGGTCTTCTTGTGAGAAAGAATAGGCTAAAAGATTATCCAAAATCTGACGTAACATTTTGACATCTTCTTCTAGCTGTTCCATCTCACCTCCAGCCATACTTTCCATCATATTACCGCTCATCTTTTTCATCTTCTGGGCGGCGCTTTTTTGTTTAGGCTTGGCCTTAGCTTTCTGATCTTTCTTCAATTCATCAGAAGCTTTTTTTAAATCTTCATCAATACTTTTCTCAGTCTGCTCGTCTTTTGGAAGATCAATCGGTTTTTTTAATTCTTGATTGTCCTTTTCAAGCTGCTCTAATTCCTTCTGAATTTTGTCAAATTCTTTATTAATTTCTTCTTGCTTATCGGTGGAATTCTCTTTGTCTTTATTGGACAAATCTTCTTGTTTTTCTGAAAGCTTGTCTAATTTATCTGCTAACTGTTCTGCTTTCTTTTCAACATAAAATTTCTTTGTCAGTTCAACCAACTGTTCTAAATTCTTGGTTTGATTTTTAGAGCTTTGTTTGAACTTATCAATCTTTTCGAAAAGCTCTTCTTCTCTTAATTTTTCAGATAGTTTTTGCAACTCATCCAAAAGCTTTTCATTCTTTTCTATTTCCTTCTCCGCTTTTTCTAAGCGTTCTTTCAATTCTTCTTTGAATTCATCTTTCTTGTCGGTCTTAAACTTATCCAAGTTGTCTTCCATCTTCTTAGAAAACTCTTTCATCATTTGCTCCTGCTGCTTTTGACGCTGAATAAATTCATTTACTTTTTGCTGATCTTTGAATTCTAGATTCGTTTTTTCTTTGCCTAATTTTTGAAGTTTGTCTAGCTCTGATAACTGTTTATCTTGATTTTTAACTGATTTTTCAAGGCTGTTTATATTCTCATTTTGCTGTTGCAGATTCTGTTCTTCTTTCTCTTCAACAGTAGCCAATCTATCAGAAAAAACTGAAGATTTAGTAGACTTGTAATTGTGCAAAGCATCATTATCAAAAACCTCAAAATAGTACTCATACGAAACACCTTCTTCCACTGGAATCTGTCCTGGAAACGAAAAGATAAATTGATCGAAGACATCCTTTTTTACAGGAAGTCCCATTTTCTTAGCTTCATTCGTTTTACCTTTTGGATAAAAAACAATCTGTAGTTTTGACAGACCGTTATCATCCGAAACTTGTCCGACGATTACATTTTGGTTCAGTTTTAAACTATCGGGAGCATTGTTGACAGCAATAGTTGGGAACTGATCTTTGATTACAGAAATCTGATAATTGAGCTTTTCGTAATGCTTTACTTTAGCATTTGAAGTCAAAATTTGATATTCGGTGTTCTGATTTATGTTTTTTGTAATCTGAAATGTATTTTCATTAGCTGAAAATGGTGTAATCGTTTTTAAATCAGACCATTCCACCGATTTAGTAGCCAAAGTACTTACTTTCCAAGTCACTTTTGTTCCTTCTGGAACGATTGCATTTCCGGAACCTTGAATTGTTTCCGATTTCTTATTCAAATACGATGGAAAATTCAAGACCATTTCAAAATTAGCAATCGTCGGAACCGCTACAACAGCCAATTCATAATCTTTAGAACTTACTTCATTGGCTTCGATATGAAAGCTAATGTTTTTGGCCGGCTTTGTAAACTTATATTCAAAAACGCCAGGCTTTGTACTTTCCATGAAATAACTTTCTCCATCAATAAAAATCATGGCGTTTTCTGGAACGACTTTGCCTTGTGATTTAACCTGCAATACAAAATCATTTCCCTGTTCTGTCTGCAAAGATGGATTTGTAACCAGAAATGAAAAAGGAGCTGGCGGTGAGAAGCGTTCATTGTATCGCACTACCCTATTGAAACTTTGCGTAATCATATCGCTGTTCCCTGATATCAAAAAGAAAACAAAAAACAAAATTGGAATAATTGCCCAAGGAAGGTATTTTATGTTGCCTTTAAAATTTATGGCATTTCCAAACGGAATCGGATTCAAAGTTTTTGCTTTTTGGTCAATTGAAGCTAATAGTAATTCCGACTGGTTTTTATCGTTTGATAATTGGAGAAAATTTTTCAGCTTATCATCAACTTCCGAAAAATGATTTCCGATGATGTTTGATGCTCCTTCATAATCAATTCCCTTTTGAAGCTTGAACAATTTGAAAAGCGGGAATAGTATAAATCGAAATAACAGAAAAAGTTCCACGAGGATAAATGTCCAAAACAAAATGGTTCTTCCCAAAGGTTTCAGCCAAAGGAAATATTCGACAAATAGCGTAAATAGCAAATACAGCAATCCTAATCCAACAAAGAAAATTAATCCTTTGAGGAGTTCGTTCGTGTAAAACTTTTTGATGAAAGCTTCTAATTTGTCGTATATCAATGCTTTATTTTCCAAAATCTTGAATGGTTTCTTTATAACCGATAAAAGTAATAATTTATATTAATATGGAAGGTTAAAATTGAGGCCTCTGATTTTAGTTGACAGTTAGGTAATTTAAGGTAGAAACTTTACTCAAAACTGATATTGACTAACCGACAACATTTAACTAAAATCGTATCTTTGCACCAAAATTTATTAAAATGTCTAGACCTATTCGTGTTCGTTTTGCCCCAAGTCCAACAGGACCTTTGCATATTGGTGGTGTAAGAACTGCCCTTTTCAATTATCTGTTTGCTAAAAAACATGGTGGCGTTTTTTATCTTCGTATTGAAGATACCGACCAAAATCGTTTTGTTCCTGGCGCTGAAGCTTATATTTTAGAAGCTTTAGAATGGCTTGGAATTGCTCCAGATGAAACAGTCGGAAAGAATGAAAAATTTGGTCCTTACCGCCAAAGCGAAAGAAAACATTTGTATAAAGAATATGCCGACCAATTGGTAAAATCGGGTTGGGCTTATTATGCTTTTGATAGTTCTGAAAATCTAGACCAATTGCGTAAAAACGAAGAAGAGCAAGGAAAGACTTTTATATACAACCACGGAAATCGTGAACAGCTAGACAATTCGTTGACTAATTCTGCTGAAAAAACAGCGCAGCGAATTGCAGATGGTGAAGAATATGTAATTCGTTTTAAAACTCCGGTAAATGAAATCTTGCACTTGAACGATATGATTCGCGGTGAAGTTAAATTTGACACGAATCTTTTAGACGATAAAGTGCTATTCAAGGGTGACGGAATGCCAACTTACCATTTAGCAAACATAGTAGATGATCATTTGATGGAAACATCACACGTAATTCGTGGGGAAGAATGGCTGCCTTCAATGCCGTTGCACGTTTTGTTATACAGAGCATTCAATTGGGAAGCTCCAGAATTTGCACATTTGCCATTGATATTAAAACCTGTCGGAAATGGAAAATTATCAAAGAGAGATGGCGACAAACTTGGATTTCCAGTATTTCCTTTGGAATGGAAAGATCCGAGCTCAGGCGAAATATCTTCAGGATATAGAGAAAAAGGATTCTTGCCAGAAGCTGTTATCAACTTTTTAGCATTATTAGGCTGGAGTTCTGGAACCGACCAAGAATTGTTTACACTTGACGAATTAGTAACGCTTTTCGACTTAGGACGCGTTCATAAAGCTGGAGCCAAATTCGATCCCGAGAAAAACAAATGGTTCAACCACCAGTATTTCCAAAGAGCGGACAATAAAGTCTTGGCACACCAGCTTTCCCATATATTGGTCGAAAAAGGAATTAACAAACCGATTGAGTTTGTAACGGAAGTGGTTCGTTTGGTAAAAGAACGCGCAACATTTGCTTCAGAACTTTGGGAGTTGTCAGAATTTTTCTTCGAAGCACCAACATCTTATGATGAAAAAGCGTCCAAAAACTGGAAACCAGAAACAGCGGAATTGATGGAAAAATTGATTGTTGTTTTAGAAAATACTTTAGACTTTTCAACAGAAAATGTCGAAAACACAGTTAAAGCTTGGATGACTGAAAATGAAATCGGAATGGGCAAAATCATGCAGCCGCTTCGATTGAGTTTAGTTGGTTCTTTAAAAGGCCCTCACCTATTCGACATCATTAGCTTGATTGGAAAAGAAGAAACAATCAGACGAATCCAAAAAGCGATAGCAAGCTTGAAATAATAAATTAATTAAGCCTTTCAGAAATGAGAGGCTTTTTTTGTACCTTAACCCAATTAACTTTTAAACACTGTATTATGGACTTAAACATTCCTTTGTATGTATTTTTATTCTTCGCCTTATTTATCTTCTTCTCATCGTTTTTTACGGTAAAACAACAGACAGCAGCAATCATCGAACGTTTTGGAAAATACCAAAGTATTCGTCATTCTGGTTTGCAGTTAAAAATTCCAGTAGTAGATAAAATTGCAGGCAAGATCAATTTGAAAATCCAGCAGCTTGACGTTATCATCGAAACAAAAACGAAAGAAAACGTATTTGTGAAAATGAAAGTCTCGGTACAGTTTAAAGTAATCCAAGATAAGGTATACGAAGCATTTTACAAGCTCGAATACCCACACGACCAAATTACATCTTATGTATTCGACGTAGTGCGTGCAGAAGTCCCTAAATTGAAATTAGACGATGTTTTCGAAAGAAAAGATGATATTGCCATCGCCGTAAAACGTGAATTGAACGAAGCCATGACGACGTATGGTTACGATATCATTAATACATTGATTACGGATATTGATCCTGATATCCAAGTTAAAAATGCAATGAACCGTATCAATGCGGCCGACAGAGAAAAATCTGCAGCAGAATACGAAGCAGAAGCAGGAAGAATCAGAATCGTGGCAAAAGCAAAAGCCGAAGCCGAAAGCAAAAGATTGCAAGGACAAGGTATTGCTGACCAAAGACGCGAAATTGCTCGTGGATTGGTAGAAAGTGTCGATGTTTTGAACAAAGTAGGAATCAACTCCCAAGAAGCTTCTGCTTTGATTGTTGTTACGCAACATTATGATACGTTACAGGCAATTGGTGCTGATACTAATTCAAACTTGATCTTATTGCCAAATTCTCCTCAAGCGGGAAGCGATATGTTGAATAATATGGTTGCCTCATTTACTGCTTCAAATCAAGTTGGAGAAGCTATGAAACGTGGTGCTAGAAAAAGCAATGAAGTAAAAAGAAGTTCTATTTCTCCTCAAGACCATTCGCATAGGGACGAGCATAATACTCCAGATGACACGATTACTCCTGCAGAATAATTTTAGAAATTAATACATAAAAAAAGAGGCCATTTGGGCCTCTTTTTTATTATAAACGAAAAATCTTTTTCGTCAGATATGCTATCCCGACATTTTTAAGCGGTCCGGATAAGCTTCCAATTATATTCAAGGCTATACCGGGTACAGTTCCTAAAATGTTTTTAGCCGTAAAACTATCTTTAGTCTCATGAAAACTTTTGTTCATTTTTTCATAAGCCAAATCTTTTTCTACTTTCAAAATCTGTAATTCCCTATTTATTTCCTCGTAAGAAGAATAATTTTTTACTTGCATAAGGCTTTCCATTTAGTATTTTTTGAAAAATAATTTCGAAAATGTTCTTAGAATTGGGCCTTCCACAATCTTATCTTGTGTGTAATATACCAACAAAGCAAGAACGAAATAGATGGCGCCAACAATCAAGAATCCATACGCAAAATTATCAAGACTATATCCAATCGCTAGTGCTAACGCAATTGAAAAAAATAGGGTTACAATCACCAACATAATGCTCAACATGAATAATTTGAGCATTAACGTGGTAGATTTCATTGCAAGTTTAAAACCCCAAAGTTTATAGTAAGCAATATTAGCATCTAAAAATTCTTTGGCGCGGTCTTGCAGGTCGTCGGTGTTTTCTTTTATTTTTTCAAATGCCATAGAGCAATTTTTTTATTTTTTGTTGGCTGCGGCAGCTTGTGCTTTTAAATCAGATAGTTTTTTTTCTAAAGCAGCAATTACATCTTCTTTGGTGTCTTGAGCGTTTGCAACTAATTCATCAAATCCAGATTCCAAATCAACTTTGGCTTTTGAAAATTTACTTTTTACCTGATCAGACAATTGATTGAATTTATTTTGCAATTCGTCTTTTTGGTTGTCAAATCCGTCTTTGATTTTTTTTCTTGTTTTTTCACCTTTGTCTGGCGCAAATAAAATTCCTACTGCTGCACCAATTGCAGCTCCTGCTAATATTCCGATAACTGTGTTTGATCTTGACATAACTTTTTTGATTTTTTAGGTTAATAATTTAAAGTTACATTTAATTTTAACATTTTGATGTTAATAACCAGTTAAAGTATCCTCAAGTTTTCTAAAACTTAAATAACTCGATTATAATAAAGTTTCTTAGTCGTGGTCATATATTTTCCTTCTCTTTTAAAAATAATGGCTTATAATTAATTTATGAAGGTTAATTTTGATTATTAAAAACTATATAATTTAAAATTTCAATAGAATATTACAATAATAGAAAAAGCTCCACATTTGGGAGCTTTTCATTTATAAAACTTATTATTTAGAATTTCTAATTTTCAGAAAGCAAATTTAAAACCTGCTCATTTTTTTCTGAATTTTTCAACTCTAAAAGCTGAGAAGAAAATTCACTGAAATTGATTGCATCCTTTTTTAAATTTTTAATCACTTCTAATCTTACAAAAGGCGATTCGCTTTTTAAAGACATTGAATATAATTTATGCAAGATCTCTAATTCGATATCTGAAGTTTTCAGGTTGGAAAATTTCAAAAGGAAATTAGAAAACAACAAAGAGCTTTTATTATTGTTGATGTTCTTCTTCAATGTATTTTGCAATAAACTGAAATTTGAAACATTTTTTAGCTCCTCTCCTATCGCTTTTTCAACTGAATTTCGCTCTTCGTCTGTCGCAACTTTGAAATATTTGTTGATTTCTTTCAGCGAATTATTGATAATATTTTCTTCTTTTTTGCCTTTTTCTTCCCAAGTATCTTTTAAGGCAACTGTTCTATTGAAAACTAATTTTTCTTCTGTAGAATCCTTATCTACAGTAAAATAACCCAATCTTTGGAATTGAAATTTATCTTCATTTTTAGCATCTTTCAGGCTTGGTTCCAAATAACCGGTAATAACTTGAAGCGAATTCGGATTCACAAATTCTAAGAAGTCTTTTCCTTTATGAGTATCTGGAGATTCGTCGGTAAAAAGTCGGTCATACAAACGTACTTCAGCTTCAATCGCATGTGCAATCGAAACCCAGTGCAAGGTTCCAGAAACTTTTCTTTGGCTCGCTTCTGTCCCACTGCCGCTTAAACTATCCGTATCATAAGTGACGTGAATTTCCGTAATGTTTCCAGCAGCATCTTTTACAACGCTTTCACCTTTAATGATATAGGCGTTTTTCAAACGGACTTCTTTTCCTAAAGTCAGACGGAAAAACTTACCGGTTGCTTCTTCTAAAAAGTCTTCTCTTTCTATATACAATTCTCTTGAAAAAGGGACTTTTCTGAATCCTGCTCTTTCATCTTCTTGGTTGTTTTCTGCGTCAAGCCACTCTTCTTTTCCTTCAGGATAATTCGTAATAACCAATTTTACAGGATCTAAAACGGCCATAACGCGAGGCGCTGTTTTATTCAAATCTTCTCGAATGCAGAATTCTAAAACAGAAACATCAATCAAGTTATCACGTTTTGCAATACCAATTGTGTTGGCAAAATTGCGGATAGAAGCTGGCGTATACCCTCTTCTTCTTAATCCCGAAACGGTTGACATACGCGGGTCATCCCATCCGTTAACATGCTTGTCTTCTACTAATTTTAAAAGTTTTCTTTTGCTTACAACGGTATGCGAAAGGTTTCTTCTGGCAAATTCTCTTTGTTTCGGACGAACCTTTTTATCATCATAGATTTGGTCTAAAAACCAATCGTATAATTCTCTGTGAGGCAAAAATTCTAGCGTACAAAAGGAGTGTGAAATCTCTTCAAGATAATCGCTTTCTCCATGAGCCCAGTCGTACATTGGATAGATTTTCCAATCGTTGCCTGTTCTATGGTGATGCTTGTGCAAAATACGGTACATGATCGGATCACGCATCAACATATTTGTTGATTTCATGTCGATTTTTGCTCTCAAAATATGTGATCCCTCAGGAAATTCGCCGTTTTTCATTCTTTCGAACAGATCAAGGTTTTCTTCCACAGAACGATTTCTATACGGACTGTCAACTCCTGGAGTCGTAGGCGTGCCTTTTTGGATCGCCATTTCTTCAGAAGTCTGGCTATCTACATAGGCTTTTCCTTTTTTGATAAATTCAACTGCCCAATCGTATAATTGTTGGAAATAATCAGAAGCATAACATTCGTGCGCCCATTGATATCCTAGCCACTGTACGTCTCTTTTGATTGCATCTACAAATTCCTGCTCTTCTTTGGCAGGATTCGTATCGTCAAAACGAAGGTTTACAGGTGCTTGATAATCAATACCCAATCCAAAATTCAGAGCAATCGAACTTGCATGGCCGATATGCAGATAACCATTTGGTTCAGGCGGGAAACGAAAACGTAATTTCTGTTGAGACAAGCCATTTTTAATGTCTTCTTCAATGATTTGCTCAATAAAATTCAGTGCTTTTTCTTCTGATGCCATATTTATAAATTAAGAGCGCAAAGTTATTCATTTTGGCGCGAAAAAGCCTAATTTTTATTCTTTAATGCCTAATTTTGGAGTACGAAATTATCTAAAAAGTAAATCCTTTCAGATTGAGGCTAACCTTCTGAAATCAAAAATCATAACTATATCATGGGAATCATCAAGCTCAAAAACATCAGAACTTATTCTTTTCACGGTTGCTTAGTAGAAGAAAGCAAAATCGGATCCGATTATTCCGTGGATTTGGAAATCAAAGCCGATATGCGAAAACCGATGGAAACTGATGAATTGGAAGATACTGTTGATTATGTGCATCTCAATAAAATAGTGATGGAAGAAATGGCTGTCCGCTCTAAACTTTTGGAGCATGTAGCGCATAGAATCGTACAGCGTATTTTTAGAGAAATTGCTTCGGTTTCAAGAATAATCGTTTCGGTTTCAAAAATAAATCCCCCAATCGGTGGCGACGTTGAAGCCGTAACCATCCAGATTGAGGAATATAGAAGCTAATTTATTTTTTAACCTTGTATTTCTTTTGTTTGTAAAGATCTGAAGCTGCTGTAACATGAGCTAAGGCATCTTTTGCCAGTTCTTCGTCTAATTTCATTGGAGTCAGAACGGAATCATTTTCAATTTTAAATTGTAAAGGTTTTTTGTTTGGTTGCATGATAACTACTTGGTCTTCTACACGGAACGCATTGATATCGTGGAACTGCATGATTGCTCTTCCTTTTGTTTCTGGCTTGATATCATGGATGTTTCTTCCTGGCATTGGCGTCTGAACTTTCATTCCAATCATACTCAATAATGTTGGCGGAATATCAATCTGGCTGCTTAATTTGGCATATTTTTCTCCTTTTGGAACTTGCGGACCAATGATCAAAGCCGGAATCCTGAACTTTTTAATCGGAACCAGATGTTTTCCGTAGGTTCTGGTATTGTGATCGGCAATTACAATAAAGACTGTATTCTTGAAATAGTCTTCTTTTTTAGCTAGTTCAAAGAATTTTCCGATTGAAAAATCAGCATATTTCATTGCATTGTTTACTGTATTTTTCTTTTTGTCGAATAGCTTGATTCTTCCATCAGGAAATTCAAAAGGCTCATGGTTCGATGTTGAAAACATCAATGAAAAGAAAGGCTTGTCTTTTTGAGATTTGAAATAATCATTTGCTTTTGTAGCCAAATCTTCGTCAGAATAGCCCCAAGTTCCTTTAAAGGCATATTTCTTTCCATCGTTGTCAAAATCTTGTTCATCAACGATATTTTCAAATCCATTACCGTTGAAAAAAGAAGCCATATTATCAAAATTAGCACTTCCTCCGTAGATAAAACTTGTGTCGTATCCTTTGTCTTTCAGTAATTCTGCAAGTGTAAAAAAGCCAGATTGAGAATTGCTTAATTTCACTACACTTTCAGAAGGAGAAGGCAAAAAGCCAGTAACTACAGCTTCGATACCACGAACGCTTCGAGTTCCGGTGCAATACAAATTTGTAAACAATAAGCCTTCATTTGCTAATTTGTCAAAATTAGGAGTTAATGGTTTTCCTCCAAGGCTTCCTACGTATTCAGCACCAAGGCTTTCTTGCAAAAAGATAACGAGATTGTATGGTTTTTCGCGTAAAGAATCCGGATTTTGGTTGTGTAGTAAAGGCAAAGCAGCATCTGTAAAATCTTGCGAGGAAGCAGTCATGTACTTTTTTACTCTATCATAGGCTTCATTCGCCTCCATCTTTCCATACATTTTGGCCGCATTGTCTTCATTTTTTAGGGAGTAAGCGGCAAAGGCAACCGTATAAAAAGAATTTAGTCCTACACAATTGGTCAACTGATCGGTTGAAAAAACAGCATTACTTGCGTTTATAGGGCGTTTTGAAGTCAAACTGGAGCGAGCTCCGAAAAACAATAAAAAAGCCACTAGAGGAAACAAAATCAGCTTGGTTTTATAATCTTGCGCTGAAGGATAGAATAATTTTTTTCCTTTCTTGTATCCAAAATAAACAGCAACACCTAAAAAAATTGTCGTGAATATCAAGGAAGGCAGATAACTTTTCAATAAAGTACCCATTACTTCTTTTGGATAAATCAAATAATCAAGGAAAAGCCTGTTTGGTCTGGTATCGTATTGTGCCACAAAATCGGGCGTAGACAACTCCATCAAAAGGAATAGGAAAAGAAAAAATAGAAAATAAATATTTAGGAATTTTTTAATCTTTTGCAGGAATTTATCAGGCAGCAGACATATCAAAACTGCAGGAAGAAAAGAAATATAACATAAGATAATCAAGTCAAATCTCAATCCAATTGGAAAAATGTGCCAATAATTTTCAGTTTCATCTATCCTATCCCTATACAGGAAAAAAAGCACTATTCTACTTAATGTCATAATAATCAGACCAATAATCATAAAATTAAATATTGGTTTAAGGAAATTGAGCTTTTTTACCATTGTTTATACGATTTTGATTTTTGTCAAAATTAAAATTAATATTAAGAAATGATTAAAATTAAAAATTAATATTTACTAAAGATTTTCTTGCGTTACTGCAAATAATATGTAAATTTGCCATCCAATCAATTATGGCGTCGTGGCCGAGTGGCTAGGCTGGGCTCTGCAAAAGCTCCTACAGCGGTTCGAATCCGCTCGATGCCTCTTCAAAAGAGATACTGAAAAGTGTCTCTTTTTTTTTATGTCCTTTTTTGAAATAAAAAAACCAGCGGGGAGCTGGCTTTATTTTCTTTTTTCTATTTTTTCTAAGGCTGATTTTACAAGCTTTTGGTCGCTTGGAAACCATCCCTGGAGCATAATTGAAAATCCGAAGATTATTAAAAGTATGCTTGTTATTTTTTTTATCTTCAGAATATTAGACGAAGTCATCTTGCTTTTAAGTCTTTTGGCCAGAAACATTTTTGCGATATCAACCATCAAATAAGTTCCGATTACCGAGGCAAAGAAAACAATCAATCTGGATGTTTTTAAATCGAGCTGAGGCCCAAAGGTGATGATAATCAATAGCCAGAATCCGAGAACTCCGACGTTTATAAAATTAAGCAGGAATCCTTTTATGAATAGACTTCCGTAGTTTTTTTTAATGAGCTCTACTTCGGCATCGTCAGAAATATTTTTGCTGGCTTTATTAAGCTGGAGATACGAAATTATTCCATACGTAAGCATGATCAATCCTCCGAAAATAAAGAGTGCAGGTTCGTCTTTTAAGCTGTTTATAAGTCGGTAGCTACTAAAATAAGCAATGCAGATAAAAAGAATATCCGCTATAATTACTCCAAAATCAAAAACCAACGCAGCACGAATACCTTTGACAGCAGCGGTTTCAAGTAATATAAAAAAAACAGGCCCGATCATAAAGCATAGGAATAAACCTAAAGGAATGCCTGTTAAAATGTCTTGAATCATTAAAAAAGGATTGTAATTTTTGAAAGTTTGTCTATCAATATTCAATCAGCAATTTATGCAAATTAAAAATAGTAACACAAAGATAATTCAAAAATTACAATCCTTAACAGACTTATCGTTTGGATTCCGTAATGTTTCCTCCAGCAAAAGTCTTTTTGTTTATTTTTTTAGGACTTCCGTAAATGGTAATGTCGCCTCCTGCCCTAGTTTTTGCATCGACAAGTTCTGAAGCTTTTACATCGGCTTCACCTCCTGCATTTATGGCTACAGTTGTTTGTGATGTTTCTAAATCTTTAGCATCAACAATTCCGCCAGAGTTAATAACAATATCTTGATTATTAGCGCTTCCTTTTAATTTTACTATACCTCCAGAAGTGGCCTTAACTGCTAATTTTTGGGCATCAAGATTGATTTTTATTTCAGCACCTTCTTTCGCATTTACGCTAAAATCAATCGCTTTGAAGGTAGCTTCGCTTGATACGTAAGAACCTTCGCTGGCTTCGATAGTTTCAATTTCATTTTTAAAATAAAGAATCGCTGTAATGTCTTCGCCTTTCAAAAGTTTTTTAAGCTTCATCCTGATTTTTAGGTCTCCATTTTTATTGACAATTTCTACATCGTCTCTTCGGTCTCCTGTAATTTCAATCTTATTTTCATTTGCAGGAACCAATTGGACCGATATTCTATCAAAAACGCGAACTGCGTCAAAATCTCCTAGATTTTTGGTAAGTTTTTCTTGTGCAAAATTGATTTGCGTCAGCATTAAAAATGCTACTAAAAGTATCTTTTTCATTGTGTTAGTATTTATTGGTTGCTATTTTTATTCATTCTTTCTCAGGAAAGTAAAATCCAACTGCTTTTTAACCAAATCTGCGCTTTTTACTTTCACAAAAACTTCGTCTCCCAGCTGCAGGATATTCTTTGAAATTTCCCCAACTAATGCATATTGTTTTTCATCGAATGTGTAATAATCATCACGAATTTCACGGATCCTACACATACCTTCACATTTATTGGAAACAATTTCTACATAAATTCCCCATTCGGTCACGCCAGAAATTACACCTAAAAACTCTTCATCTTGATGGTCTTGCATATACTTGACCTGCATGTATTTGATGCTATCACGCTCTGCATTCGTTGCTAAGACTTCCATGTTAGAAGAATGCTGGCATTTTTCTTCGTAAGATTCTTCGTCTGCTGATTTTCCTCCATCGAGATAATGCTGTAACAAACGATGTGCCATTACATCCGGATAACGTCTGATTGGCGAAGTAAAGTGTGAATAGTAGTCAAATGCTAGTCCGTAATGCCCAATATTTTCAGTCGAATACTTTGCCTTACTCATGGTCCTGATCGTCAAAGTATCAACCATATTTTGCTCTTTTTTTCCGTTCACATCTTCAAGCAATTTATTAAGCGACTGCGAAATATCTTTTTTAGACTTAAAGTTGATCGAATATCCAAATTTTGAAATTACGGTCTGTAAACTAATTAGTTTATTTTCATCTGGTTCGTCGTGGATTCTATATACAAATGTTTTCTTTGGTCTTTGTTTTCCTATGAATTCGGCCACTTTTCTATTCGCCAAAAGCATGAATTCTTCAATCAAATGATTAGCATCTTTTGAAACTTTAAAATAAACTCCAACGGGCTCTGCAGCTTCGTTTAAGTTAAATTTCACTTCAACTTTATCAAACGAAATAGCGCCATCACGCATTCTTCTTTTACGAAGTGTTTTGGCCAGCTCGTCTAATTTTAAAGTCGCATTCTGAATTGCTTCAGGAACTTCGTATTCATTTCCAGTTAAAGAAATCTCTGCAGGAATTATATTTCCTTTTGTTTCAATAATATGCTGTGCTTCTTCATAAGCAAATCGCTGGTCGGAATAAATTACGGTTCTTCCAAACCATTGGTTGACAACCTGGGCGTTTTCTGTCAGTTCGAAAATAGCCGAAAAGGTATATTTTTCTTCGTGAGGTCGTAACGAACAGGCAAAATTGGACAATACTTCTGGAAGCATCGGCACTACTCTATCTACTAAATACACTGAAGTAGCTCTTTGATACGCTTCATTATCTAAAATAGTTCCTTCTTCGAGATAATAGGAAACATCGGCAATATGGACGCCGATTTCATAATTCCCGTTTTCTAATATTTGGAAAGACAAGGCATCATCAAAATCTTTAGCATCTTTCGGGTCGATCGTAAAAGTCAGCACATCGCGCATATCACGACGCTTGGCAATTTCGCTTTCCTGGATCGAAGTGTCTATTTTTTGAGCATAGGTTTCCACTTCTATCGGAAAGTCGTAAGGAAGTCCGTATTCTGCCAAAATCGCATGGATTTCGGTATTGTGCTCGCCTGGTTTTCCTAGTACTTTAATTACAGCTCCAAACGGACTGTCTGCTTTTTTAGGCCAGTCTTCAATATGAACCAACACAACATCACCGTTTTCTGCATCACCAATTTTCTCTTTTGGGATAAAAATATCAGTATACATTTTCGGATTGGCTGTCGATACAAAAGCAAAATTCTTTTGGATATCAATGACGCCAACAAAATCGGTCTTTTTTCTTTCGATTATCTCGATAACTTCGCCTTCTGGCTTTTTGCCTCGTCTTCTGTTATACACATAAATCTTTACTTTATCTCCATCCAACGCTTTATTTAGGTTGTTGGTCGGTATAAAAATATCGTCTTCAAATTCTTCTGATACAAAATAAGCAGTCTTTCTGCTTGTCATATCAATCACTCCTTCGTAATAATCTTGGCTTGTCGCAACGACTAAATATTTTCCTGGCTCAATTTCAACAATCTTCTTTTGAGAAGCCAGAAGTTTTAAATCTCTTATAATTTCGTTTCTGCTTTTTGTATCATCTAATTCAAGCTTGGCTCCTATCTGCTTATAATTGAATGCCTTATTGGCATCTTGTGATAAAATCTTTAAAATTCTTGCTGTAAAGTCTTTGTCCTTTTTTACAGGCTTTCGTAGTTTCTTACTCATAATTCTTTTCTAATAATGCTGAAAATTACGAAATTGTTGACAGTTTCCTCTTAAATGTTAATTTTTTTAAACAAAATATAACTTTTGAAATAAAAGATGAAGAATATATTTCTTGCTATCTTTATGAAAACCAAATTCAAATGGAAAATTTTATCACGATCGCAGTCTTCAATTATCCTCACGAAATCACAATCTTAAAACACAGGCTCGATTTAGAGGAAATCCAATATTTTTTCGAGAATGAAACCATGATGAACATCGTTCCAATGTATTCACAGGCTTTGGGCGGAATCAAACTCAGAGTACATCCCGAAGATGCAGAAGAAGCAAAAGAAATTCTGGATGAATTCAACCGAAATCAAAATTTGAAAATTGTCTAACTTTTCGAAGTTGTCAACATTTATTAAAAACAACAAAAAGAAAAAGGAAATTTAAATTAATTTTTTGGTGGTTATTATAGCGTGTTAATAGCTGCAATAAATTAATTTTTTAAGGCAATGATTTTAAGTTATGGTTTGTTATACTGACTTATCAACACAGCTAAATAGTTTTAAGTATTTCATTCTAAAGGTTTTTTAAGACTTTGTTAACAACAGTTGATAATCGTTTTTGAGATGAAAATGTAAATAACTTTACTTGTTAATTACTGTTAACAAAATAACTTTTGATGCTGATAACTTCTCCAAAAATTCACCAAACTAAATTTGCATTTTCAAATGTAATTTTGGATTACTGTTTTTAATCGAACAAACAAGAAATACTTCTAAAATTCTATCCGAAGTTATGAACAATCCATGTTAATTTATAATTAACTAAAAGTCAGTACATTGTAAATTACTGTTAACATTGCAATAATTTAACATTTACGTTACAATTTAGGTAATGATTATCAGCTTTTTATGAAATGCGAAAAACCTAAACATTTGATAATCAAAAGATGCAACTTCATGACTATTTAGTTTGGTAAATGGAAACTGTTGCGGTAAATTTGCAGGACACAACTAATAAAGATACATATGAAAATTTCGATCGGGAATGACCACGCTGGACCAGAATACAAAAAGGCAATTGTCGAAATGCTGAAAGCAAAAGGACATGAAGTAACAAATTATGGAACAGACAGCAGCGACAGCGTCGATTATCCAGATTTTGGACATCCGGTTGCTCTTGATGTTGAAAACGGCAAAGCTGATTTCGGAATCGTAATCTGCGGCAGCGGCAATGGAATCAACATGACGGTTAACAAGCACCAAGGAATACGCAGCGCGCTATGCTGGACAAAAGAAATAGCTACTTTGGCGAGACAACATAATAATGCCAATATTATCAGCATACCAGCACGTTTTACGGCTATTCATCAAGCAGTTGAAATGGTGGAAGCTTTTTTAAGTACAGATTTTGAAGGTGGAAGACACCAAAATCGCGTTGATAAAATCGCTTGCCAATAAAGAATATCCAAAATAAAAATATATTTAAAGCATCTTTAAAACGCTAGTAGTTTTTGAGATGCTTTTTTTTAAATTGCTGCCTACAAAAATTAGTACCAAAATATATTATGACCAACCTAGAATTCATCTCCAAGCAAGTTACCACACCAACGAAAAACATTGAAAATACGCTACAGCTTTTAAACGAAGATTGTACGATTCCGTTTATTTCAAGATATAGAAAAGATAAGACAGGTAATTTGGATGAGGTTGTAATCGAGCAAATTGCCAAGCTGAGCAAAGAATTTGAAACGATCGTAAAAAGAAAAGAAGCCATTCTAAAATCGATTCAAGAACAAGATTCGTTAACACCTGAGCTTGAAAAGAAAATCCAACAAAGCTACGATTTGAACGACCTAGAGGATTTATACCTGCCGTATAAGAAAAAGAAAAAAACAAAAGCCGATGTTGCTCGTGAAAAAGGATTGGAACCTTTGGCAAAAATTATCATGGCACAAAATAATGACGATATTGATTTTGTAGCTTCAAAATACCTGAACGATAAAGTTCCGAACGAAGACGAAGCACTTCAAGGCGCTCGAGACATCATTGCCGAATGGATTAATGAAAACATATACATCCGAAAAAACCTCCGCCGCCTTTACCAAAGAAAATCTTCGATTTCGACGAAAGCCGTCAAGCTAAAGATTGAAGATACGCCAGAAGGCGAGCAGCTACGACAAAAAGCTAAAAAATTTGAGCAGTATTTTGACTGGTCGGAAAACCTCTTGAAAGCTCCTTCTCATAGGTTATTGGCAATGCTCCGTGCAGAAAACGAAGGATTTATCAAGCTGAAGATTGAGATCGATAACGATGAAGCCATCGAAATGATGGAAGAAGCAGTCATAAAAAATAAAAAAGAAACAGCCGTCCATCTAAAAAAAGCAATTGAAGATAGTTATAAAAGATTGCTAGCGCCGGCTATTTCAAATGAAGCGCTTCAAGAAGCAAAAACAAAAGCAGATGCCACAGCCATCCAAGTTTTTGCTGGAAATCTAGGACAATTGCTTTTAGCGCCGCCATTAGGCGAAAAAAGAATTCTTGCCATAGATCCAGGTTTCAGGAGCGGATGTAAGATTGTCTGCCTAGATGAAAAAGGCGACCTGCTTTATAACGAGACCATTTTTCCGCATGCGCCGCAAAATGAAACGGCAATTGCGATGAAGAAAATCCGCTCCATGGTGAATGCCTATAAGATCGATGCTATTTCAATTGGCAATGGAACGGCTTCCCGTGAAACCGAATTTTTCATCAAAAAAATTACTTTCGATAAACCGATCCAAGTATTTGTAGTGAGCGAAGCAGGAGCTTCTGTTTATTCCGCTTCAAAAATTGCAAGGGACGAATTTCCAAGTTATGACGTAACCGTTCGTGGTGCCGTCTCCATTGGACGAAGATTGTCCGATCCGCTGGCCGAACTAGTAAAAATTGAGCCAAAATCAATAGGCGTGGGGCAATACCAGCACGATGTGGATCAGTCTAAGCTAAAAGATGAATTGGATACAGTCGTAATGCGATGCGTGAATTCTGTCGGAATCAATATCAATACGGCCAGCAAATCATTGTTGAGCTATGTTTCTGGAATAGGAGAGAAGATGGCCGAAAATATAGTCGCTTACCGTTCAGAAAATGGCGCTTTCGAAGAAAGAAAACAGCTGAAAAAAGTACCGAGATTAGGCGAAAAAGCCTATCAACAGGCGGCGGCATTTATTAGAATTTCTAATGGAAAAAATCCGCTGGATAATTCAGCGGTGCATCCAGAAGCCTACGGAATAGTTGAAAAGATGGCAAAAGACTTGAAGATTTCCTTAAACGACCTGATTGCAAACAAAGAAAAAATTAGTCAGATTCCTGTAGAAAAATACGTGACAGAAGATATCGGACTACTTGGTCTGAAAGATATTGTCAAGGAATTAGAAAAACCAGGGCTAGATCCACGAAAGGCAGCCAAAGTTTTTGAATTCGATCCCAATGTTAAAACAATTGCTAATCTAAGAACCGGAATGGTATTGCCAGGCATTGTAAATAACATCACGAATTTTGGATGTTTTGTTGATATCGGAATCAAAGAAAGCGGTCTTGTCCATATATCGCAATTAAAAGAAGGCTTTGTCTCGGATGTAAACGAAGTCGTGAAGATGCACCAACAAGTACAAGTGAAAGTAGTTGAAATTGACGAAAACAGGAAGAGAATCCAGCTTACGATGATATTATAAAAATTTGAATATTTTATTTAGCTGAAAACGAATTCCAAGTACAAGATAAACAATTGTATATAAGATGATTTGCTATGTATTTGAAATCATTTTATATTTAATTAAAACGTTTTTGAATTCAAGTAAAATTAGAAACATTTCGAGCAAAAATAACAAGACATTTCAGGAAAATATTTCTTTATAAAAAGTCAATTTTTATTATATTTGAAACAGTAATTACCCCTAGACATAGAAATGTAACTTATATTTTATGCCAAATGATAAAACTAAATTTACAACCAATTTTTAAGATCAAGGGAATTACGAAACCAGTTAAATATCTTGTTGATCAAGGGCACTCCGGCAGCTATGCCAATGGAGTCGTGAATGATAAGCTCGTATCGATTCCTTTTTGGAAATTAGAAATGCTCTGTATCGATTTCAACTGTACGCCAAACGATTTGTTTGATTTTATACCAGACAAAGACCAACAGCTTCCAGAGAATCATGCACTTTTTACAATTTCCAAAAGCGAAGCTATAGGAGAAATCCATAAATTATTAAATGACCTGCCAGTTTCAAAGATTCAGGAACTGTATGGGATTTTAAAGAGCGGAAAAGAATAAAAAAAGCTTCAAGAGATTTAGTTTCTTGAAGCTTTTTCTAATTTTCTTACCTTGATCTTAGCTAAACATAGGCTTGTACTTATTCCAATTATTGCCAATCATCCAGATATTGATAAGGAAAAGTACTCCAGCTATTGCTATTCCCGGCCCTTCAGTCGTGAACACAAAATTGTGTAGTAAAATCCCAACAGTTATAGGAAGGATAACAATCGCTCCCAAAGCTCTTGTTTTTGGAAAAATAAAAAGCAAGCCGCCTGCTAATTCAATAACAGCGACTAAAGGGATGAGCCACGAAAGCGTTTCCATAGCTTCATAAATTTTCATGTCTTCTGGTTTCATTTCCGGCATAGGCATATAATGGAAAAATTTGTCAAGGCCAGCATTAACAAACATCAGCCCGAAAAGAACGCAAAGAATGGTTTTGATTATTTTCATATTCAATTACGATTTAAGTTATTTGTTAGTGCTAAGTTAAAAAATTAAGTGTTTGTATTTTAATATAATAAAAAAGGAGTAAAAAATAGAAAGAGTAGTTTTCAACAATTCTGCTTATAACTTTCAATTTATGGCAAAATAAAAGCCTCAAGGATTTTAAAATCCTTGAGGCTTCAATGAACCGCTTGTTTTAAAAAGCAGTCTTAAATTTTTGTATCTTCTTCTTTTTTAGACGCGGCAGGCTGATCATCCTTAGCAGCATTCTTGAATTCTTTTATACCCGAACCCAATCCTTTCATCAATTCTGGAATTTTTTTACCTCCAAAAAGTAATAAGATAATCGCAACGATTACAAGTATTTCCGTTAAACCTAATTTTCCCATGATTAAAAAAATTACCGCTTTTTCAAGCATTATAAATATTCTGCAAATGTAAAAAGAAAAATCGTATCACTTCTTTATATAACAAATAATTATACGTTAAAATCATTTTTTCAGTTTACTATAACTACTTACGATAAAAGAAACATATCGGTTTTAAAAAGGGTGCAATTGATTTAACAGCTTAGTAATTGCAGAAAAACGTCGGCAAGACTTCCAAATTATTATATTTGTAAAATACAAAAATGAAATGTCAGAAAAGAGGCTAAAAAGACAGATTTTAAAGAAAAAGCTTTTGACAAAAAACCGATTGGTTATTTTGAATGAAGAAACTTTTGAAGAAATTTTCTCTCTTAAGCTCAATCTTATGAATGTCTTTGTTGTGCTGACAAGCGGAGCCATTTTCCTGATTGCGATTACAACTTACATTATCGCTTTTACCCCATTACGAGAATACATTCCAGGCTATGCTTCTACCAAATTAAAACGTGAAGCCACCGAATTGGCATTAAAATCAGATTCTTTGGAAAAAGCCATCAAGATGAATAATGCCTATATCGAATCAATCAAGAAAGTATTGGCTGGCGATGTGGAAGTCGCAAAATTAAGCAAGGATTCGATCATGGCGGCAGAACAGGCTGATATTTCGGAAATAGATTTCAAGCCATCGAAAGAAGATGCTGCCTTGAGGGAAAAAGTCGCCCAAGAAGACAAATACAACCTTTTCGACAAGGCACAAGCGAAAGTAAATTTGGTGCTTTTTCCACCGGTCACCGGACATATTACAGACAAATATGACCCAAAAACAAAACATTTTGCGGTTGATATCGCGTTGCCGAAAAACACGCCGATAAAATCAGTTGCGAATGGAACCGTTATTTTTGCCGATTGGACGCCATCAACGGGCTATGTGATCATCATCAGGCATGGTGAAGGAATAATGTCAGTGTATAAACATGCAGCATCGCTAACCAAAACGCAAGGAGATATAGTAAGGACGGGGGAAGTAATAGCTATGGCTGGTTCAACGGGCCAAGAATCAACCGGAGTCCATTTGCATTTCGAACTGTGGAAAGACGGTTTTGCGATCGATCCGACCAACTTTATAGAATTCGAATAGCTAGGAAGGGACTAAAATCTCCATTCCAAGCTGTTTTTTTATGTAATCAGAAACCTTTAAAAATGTCAATAAAAGCTTTTTTTGCTAAACAATTTGCCAAAAAAATTTACGAGAAGACCCAGAAATGGGCCAATAATCCCATTGAAACGCAAGAACACGTTTTTAAAGATTTGATTCGGCAAGCCAAAGACACGCAATTCGGAAAAGATCATAATTTTAATAACATAAAATCATTTTCTGATTTTGCAAAAAACGTCCCGATTCGTGATTATGAAGGCTTAAAATCCTACGTTGAAAAAATAAAAAAAGGCGAGCCCGATGTTTTATGGAAAGGCAAGCCTATTTATTTTGCTAAAACTTCGGGAACGACTTCTGGCGCGAAATACATTCCGCTGACTAAAGAATCGATGCCTTTCCACATTCAAGCAGCGCGAAATGCAATTCTTCATTACATTCATGAAACCGGAAATTCTTCCTTTGTTTCAGGAAAGATGATTTTTCTGCAAGGAAGTCCAATTTTAGAAGAAAAAAATGGTATCAAGCTAGGTCGACTATCTGGAATTGTCGCGCATTTTGTTCCCAAATACCTTCAAAAAAATAGAATGCCGAGCTGGGAAACCAACTGTATTGAAGATTGGGAGACCAAAGTTGATGTAATCGTTGAAGAAACGTTCAATAAAGACATGACCGTTATTTCTGGAATTCCGTCCTGGGTTCAAATGTATTTCGAAAAGCTGAAGCAGAAAGGAGGGAAGCCGGTGGGAGAAATCTTCAAGAATTTTAACCTGTTTATTTACGGAGGCGTAAATTTTGAGCCCTATCGGGCAAAATTTGAAAATCTTATCGGAAGAAAAGTCGACAGTATTGAGTTATTTCCGGCATCGGAAGGATTTTTCGCCTATCAAGATTCCCAAACAGAAAAAGGAATGTTGCTGCTTTTGAATGCAGGAATCTTCTATGAATTTATAAAAGCAGATGAATTTTTTACGGAAAATCCGAAACGATATACGATTGGAGAAGTAGAGCTCGGTATCAACTATGTACTGATTATCTCGACCAATGCAGGCCTTTGGGGCTATAATATTGGCGATACGGTGCAGTTTACTTCCTTAAAACCCTATCGTGTAATCGTTTCAGGAAGAATCAAGCATTATATTTCTGCCTTTGGGGAACATGTCATCGGAAAAGAAGTAGAAGAAGCATTAAAAGAAGCAATGGAAGGCACTGACATCCGCGTAAACGAATTTACGGTAGCACCGCAAATTACCCCAAAAGAAGGATTGCCATACCACGAATGGCTGATTGAATTTGAAAACGAACCCGAAAACCTAGAGGCTTTTTCGCTTAAGATAGATGATGCCATGAGAAAACAGAATGTCTATTATGATGATCTGATTGTGGGCAATGTGTTGAGAAAGCTAATCATTACAAAAGTTTCCAAAAATGGTTTTCAGGATTATATGAAATCGATAGGGAAATTAGGTGGCCAGAATAAAATACCAAGACTGAGCAATGATCGAGATATTGCAGATAAATTAAGATAATTCAAATGAAGAAATTAGCAATATGCTTTTTGTTTTTTGCAGTAAATGTTGTTGCCCAGACTAAGGGAATCGTAAAAGATAGCCTGACTGGAAATCCAATTGCTTATGTAAGTATCTGGGTCGAGAACGAAAATATCGGCACGACTTCTGAAGAAAACGGAGAATTTACTATTGCTACGTCGGAGAAGAACAAGAACCTGATTTTTTCCGCTTTGGGCTATCGGAAAAAAATCTGCAAAGTTTCTGAATCGCAATCCGTAAGCCTATCGCCAACGGCGTATGAATTGGATGAAATCGTAATCAATAACAGAAAAGAAAAAAGACAGCTCGAAATCGGAAAGACCAAGAATGCCATTGCCGAAGCTTTCGACAACGGACCTAGGATGGACGCGAAGTATTTTCCCTATTCTCCAGACTATAAAAAAACACGTTGGATTAAAAAAGCAATCATTTTGACGGATAGCAGAATAGACGACGCGACTATAAAGCTTCATTTGTATGCAGTTGACGAAAATGGTTTTCCTGGCGAAGAATTATTGTCTAAAGATTATATAGTTACAATAAAAAAAGGCGTTACTAGGAGTGAAATTGACGTAACTGATTTTAATCTGGAAATGCCAAAGACAGGAATCTTTGTGGTTTTTGAGAAATTACTGATCAAGAAAAATAAAGTAGAAAAAACTATAACCGATTTTAATACAAATATTACTAAAATCCAAACGACTTATTCCCCATTAGTTCTTTATAATGCAGTAGAAAGAGACTTTTTATTTAGTTTTTCTGGTGGAAGATGGCTTAAAAAAACAAAAGAAGAGCTGAATCCATTTTCAGCTTCCAAAACGGTTTATGAGCCATCGGTAACTTTAATTCTTACTAATTAATGAAATCAATTATCGCCTTTTTACTTTTTATCAGTGTTCTTGTTTTGTCGCAAGTTAAAGGTATAGTAAAAGATGAATCTGGAAATCCAATTTCGTATGCGAGTATTTCAGTTGAAAATCAAAATATCGGAACAACTTCGGAAGAGAACGGAACTTTTTCCATTAAAGCCAAGGAAGGTGAAAATCTGATTTTTTCAGCTTTGGGTTTTGAAGATAAAATTTTAAAATCCAATGAAGTACAGGAAGTCATATTAGTAAAAAAGCTTTTCGAACTTGAGGAAATTTTGATTGAAAACAGTAAAAAAAATAAGAAAACAACTATCGGAAAATACTCCGGCCAAAAGCTAGAGTATACACTTGGAAATACAGGAAGAGATAATACTCATATTTCGGCTAAGTTTATTAGATATAGCGAAGAAATAAGACAGCATCCTTTTATCAGTACTATTGAATTCACTACATTTTCACATGTTAATAATGCTATTTTAAGAGTAAGGATTTTTAATGTTGACCATAAAGGTATTCCCACAAAAGATGTAGTAAATGAGGATATTTTGGTTTATGTAAAAAAAGGAAATAAAAACAATACGGTTGATTTATCAGAATACCAGGTAAAAATACCAGAAGAAGGTATCGTGATTGGTTTTGAATATTTAAAGCTGGAACAAAATAAATATTTTAATAATGTCGTTGGTCAAACAGAAGAACAGAGGCAAAAAAATTTCAGTTATGAACCAGGAATTAAATGTTTTTTAGGAAAAAATAAAGTAATTTTCTTGAATAAGGACGGAAGCATTCGAAATGAAAGTGACTTAAAAACGAATTTAGAAATAGGATTAAAAATTTCACTAACCAATTAATGAAAGTAATATTATTTTTCTTTTTACTCAGTTTTTGTAGCTTTTCGCAGACTAAAGGTGTCGTGAAAGACGAGGCCGGAAATCCAATTCCCTTTGTAAGTATTCTAGTAGAAAATGAAACCATAGGTGTTTCTTCAGAAGAAGACGGAAGTTTTTCTATTGCTGTCGATGCATCTAAAAATTTAGTTTTTTCAGCAGTAGGATATGAAACCAAAACAGTAAAAGTTACAGAAGCAAAAAATGTACAGTTGCCAAAAAAAGTATTTGAACTAGGAGAAGTTGTCATCAGTCCGGCAAAAAAACAAAAAACTGTCAAGATAGGCGATGATTACGGCAGAGGAGAAATACGTTACTATAGTCAACAAACAACGGCAAAACATTTTGCCTATACAGAGGAAGCAAAAAACCATCCTTTTTTAAAGGAAATCACGATATATACAAAGAGTAAAATTGATAACGCTAAAATCAATCTGCGGGTATTAAAAGCAAATCAGGATGGCTCTCCAGGAGAAGATATCTTGGAAGAAAATTATATAATTCTGGTTAAAAATGGCGGTAAGAATACAACAGTCGATATGCAAGAGTTCCATATTGAAATCCCTGCCGAGGGAATATTTATAGCCATAGAAGCTTTAAAAATTAATGAAAATAAATTTTATAAAAAAGGACCAAAATACAAAGACATAACAGGCAATATAAAAAGGATGGATACCTTTACGTATGAGCCTTTTTTTGGATATTTACCTTCCAAAGAAAATACCTGCTGGTATTTTTCTGGAAATTGGACGCAAAGTGGTTTGCATAAAATGAAAAATCCCAAAAGCTATGAAAATCTGCTGATGAAGAAGTACCATGACCACTATTTAGAACTAGCAATGAGCATTACGCTTACCAACTAAAAAATAAAAAACCTACATTTGCAGGTTAGTAAATAAAAAGAAATGAAAGAAACAAAAAATATATCACGATCAAGAGCCCAAGAATCATCAGCGGCAATTGAAAAACTATACATCACTATGCGCCATTTGTTTAATAGAGGATTCTATAAGCCTATGGGTGTGTCAGGTGATACATTAAGAGAAGCATTATTGCAGTTAAGACCAGAAATCTATGGTACAATTGCAGAAGAAAAAGTAGAATTAAGCGGTTTATTATATGTCATTGAAAGGCTTCCTGTCGGAATAGAAGAATGCCGTTTTATTAATCTGACTTCAGATGAAGGCTATTCAAAATCGCATTTTACAGCAATAGTTCCTCCAAAAAGAAAGAGAAACTGCTATAGAATCGATAGCGAACAAATGAATGTTGAAATTACGAGAGGACGCTCGGATATTTACGATATCCTGACACATCTTACGTTTATATTTATTGAATCGCATAAGATCAAAAACAGAGTCTTGCTCGATGAAAACACAAAAGAATTCACACGCGATTGGGAAAAATTAGAACAAATCGTTGTTCAAAATAAAAAGCTTACGCTGATTGAAAAAGAAATTGCAATTTCGCATGCATCGATTATTTTAGGACGTTCTTTTGAAGAAATTCTTGATATCTATGAAGCTTTCGGAACAGCTGAAAAGCCAGACCGTTTCCTACATGTAATCTATTGGCTTGGAAAATTAGCCATTGAAGAGGTAATCTTCAATAACAAAAGAACGATTACTTTTAGCCCGATCCTGAGAGAACGATTAGGACACCATATCCATGGAGAAATCTGGGCTAATAACATCAAGGAAGTATTAAAGCAGAATGAATTGCTGGACCGTCCGATTCATATCATCAGCGCTAACATGCACAGTGTTATGAATTCGATTTTCGCTACGCATACGCTGAAGACAAAATTCAAAGACAAGTCCGACTTTTTTATCTTTGAAGAACTGAGCAAACCTGGCGCCAACGATGTAAGAAGCAAAGTAGAAGAATTTGCGTTTAAATATGGAATGATTTCTTTACCAGACACATCTGGAACCAACATTGACGTCCAGATTTTTGACACGGCCAAGATCGACTGGTCTAAATCGGCATTTCCAACAGCAAAAATAGGAGCACATCCACCAGTAATTATTGTAATGGATTACGCTTTCGGAGAGCAAGCGTATGAAACCATAGATGAGCTTTTAAAGCCTTATAAGGACGGCAAGAATAAATATTTCCTAAATGTGGAATCGGTTTCTATAATGGGTAAAGCCGGTATTCTTGAAGGAGGAAAAGGCGATATTATGATTCCGTCAGCACATATAAATGAAGGAACAGGCGATAATTATCCTTTTGAAAACCAATTAACAGCTGAAATGTTTGAAGGAAACGGAATTCCAGTGTATGCAGGACCGATGGTTTCTGTTTTAGGAACATCTCTCCAAAACAAAGACCTATTGAAATTCTTCCACGAATCGACATGGGGTGTCATCGGTCTTGAAATGGAAGGTGCTTACTATCAAAAAGCCATCCAGTCGGCTTCAAAAATCAGAAAAAGCATCAACCCTGACGTAAAAGTGAGATATGCCTATTATGCTTCGGATAATCCTTTAGAAACAGGAAGTACCCTAGCTTCTGGAGGCCTTGGAACCACGGGAGTGAAGCCAACTTATCTTATTACAATTAAAATATTAGAACAAATCTTTAACATAAAAACTAACTAACTTATGAGTTCAAACTCGCAGACCAATCCTGACAATCAAGAAATTGATTTGGCACAAGTTTCAAAAAAAATAGGGAATATGTATCAAAATTTCCTTTTTTTGATATTTAAGGGACTCTTATTTGTAAAAAGAAATATAATTATCTTGGTTGTTCTCTTTATTTTAGGAGCAGGGTTAGGATTTTATCAGGATAGAAAAACAACAGTATATAATCATGAAGTGATTGTCAAGCCGAATTTTGGTAGTACTGAATATGCCTATGCAAAAGTCAATTTAATTAATTCGAAAATAAAAGAAAGAGATTTCGAATTTTTAAAAGCGATTGGTATTAAAAAACCAACATTAATATCAAAAATTGAAATCGAACCGATATCCGATATTTATGAATTTGTTAACTCAAGAGAACAAAATTTTGAATTGGTAAAACTTATGGCTGAAAGTAGTGATTTAAATAAAATCATGAAGGAGGAGACAACAAGTAAGAACTACACAAACCATAAAATTATATTAACCACAAATAAAGAAATAAACAGGAAAGAGATTGTAGAACCTATACTTGATTATTTAAATAAAAGTGAATTTTATTCCAAAATTCAAAGCACAATTTTGGAAAATATCAAGTTAAAAATAGAATCAAATAAAACAACAATAAACCAAATAGATAGCCTGTTAGCTGATTTTTCGGCAGCTTCTAAAGGAAATACTAAAAGCGGCAATTTAGTTTACTACAATGAAAACACTCAATTAAATGATGTTTTAAAAACTAAGAATGATCTTGTTCTTGACCAAGGAAGCAGAATGCTAGAATTGGTGTTTTCTGATAAAATTGTAAAAGAAAATAGCGAAGTACTGAACATTAAAAATAATCAGTCTCTTAATGGTAAATTGAAATTTATTTTCCCGATTGTATTTTTATGTATTTTCTTTGGTATCGTCCTAATAAGAGAATTTTATAAATCGCAGATGTCAAAAATGAAAGATACTATTTAATTTTGGGATACGTGAGTTGTTCTTGACCATTCAGCTTGAAGAACTATCAGATTTTCAGATTATTAAAAAAAGGACCACATAAAAGGGTAGTAGTCTTACCAAAAAAAAGTATTTTTAATATGTTTGATTAAATAATAATAAAAACATCTGAAAATAATTTATTTAAACTATTTAAATTAATAAATATATATATATTTTTGCGCTTTAAAAATAATATACAAATGAAAACAAAAATCATTATCGCTAGTTTATTTTTAGCGTTATTTACTTCATGTAAAAATGAAGAAAAGAAACCTGTTGTAGTTGAAGAACCAAAAGTTGAGACATTTGACGTTGCTATTGACTTAATTATTAAAGCAGATGATGAAATGATTTTGCTTTATAAAGATGGTACTAATCAGTGGTTTGACGAAGATCACGCTGTTTGGTTAGGTGTTAAGGGTAGTAACTCTGTACAAACTGCTACATTCAATTTACCAGAAGGAGTTATTGGAACAGACTTAAGGTTTGATATTGGGCGTAATGATTTTAAAGGCTTAGAACCGATAGAAATAAAGAAAATAACGATTTCTTACAAAGGGAAAAGGTTTGAAATTAACCAAGATAAAGTAAATGATTATTTCTCAACTAACGAATTTATCGTTTATGACCCAGCAACAAAACAATATTCATTTAAGAAAAATGACAAAGGGGAATACGATCCTTATTTTCAATCTAAGGAGCCTTTGTTAGCTGAATTAATAAAGGTGGCTCAATAGCACATTATTTTTTATTGTAAACATAAAAAGGTTATTCGAGTGGATAGCCTTTTTATGTTTATAGGGATAAAAGTTTTAAAAATGTTAAATTAAATTAAATGATGTTTAAATCCCAAAAAGTAAAAACTCTTTTTTCTAATTTCATATCATTATCTGTTTTACAGGGACTTAATTTAATTTTACCATTATTAACTATTCCGTATTTATTAGCTGTCATTGGAGTAGAAAAATACGGGATTCTGGCCTTTGTAAATGCTATTGTGTTATACTTTCAGATTGTTATAGAATATGGCTTTAATTCGACAGCAACTCGCGATATTTCTGTTTTTTCATCCGATAAAAAAAAGGTAGAACAACTATTTAATGAGGTACTATCGGCAAAGCTGTTCCTTCTCTTAATAGGGATTATTATATTGAGTGTACTCGTTTTTTCCTTTCCCATTTTACGAAAACATTTTGAGTTATATTTTTATAGTTTTGGTGTAGTTGTTGGCATGGCCATTTCTCCAGTTTGGCTATTTCAAGGTATGCAACAAATGAAGTATATAACTTATATTAATGTCATATTTAAGACACTTTTTACTTTAGCAATTTTTGTTTTTGTAAAAAATGAAAACCAATATTGGTTAGTACCAGTATTTACTTCAAGCGGATTTATTTTTTCAGGCATTCTAACTCTAATAATAGTAGCAAAAAAATTCCAGATAAGATTTATATTGCAAAGTTTTGATAGCATAGTTCATCAATTGAAAAATGGAAAGCATATCTTCTTATCGGAGCTGCAAATGACATTGTTATCTAATACAAACCTATTGATTATTGGATTTATTGCAGGAAATAGTTCTGTTGGATATTATTCTTCAGTTGAAAAAGTAGTCAGAGCTATTAGTAACCTAAATGCGCCAATTATCAACGCATTATATCCCTTTATCTCTAAGGAAATGGTTAATGATAAAGAAAATGCAATAAAAATAGTTAATAAAGTTGCCAAAATAGGAGGTAGCGCTATCTTATTTCTAGTTTTTTTATGTTTTCTTTTTTCCGATTATATTATTAACCTAATTTACGCTGAAAATTTTAATGAAAAAGCAGTATTAATTTTTAGAATAATGATATTATTCCCACTATTATCCTTTTTAGATCAGGTGTTCGGAAAGTTAGTCTTATTAAATAATGGAAAAGATAAAGAATTTCTTAAAGTATTTTTCTATT
Organism: Flavobacterium gossypii; assembly: GCF_014138495.1. Classification (NCBI taxonomy): domain Bacteria; kingdom Pseudomonadati; phylum Bacteroidota; class Flavobacteriia; order Flavobacteriales; family Flavobacteriaceae; genus Flavobacterium; species Flavobacterium gossypii. The sequence goes on from NZ_JACJIS010000001.1 coordinate 1,620,032, forward strand.
CTGGCTGTATTAGTTTATTATTAACATGTATTTTGACGCTTTACTTTGACTTTATTGGAACAGCAATAGCTTCGACATTTGCACAAATTTTAGTTGCTGCAGGAATGTTTTATTATTCTATAAAAATTATTAGGACAAAATAATTATGGAAGTAAAATTAAGTATTATAATTCCAGTATATAATGGCGAAAAGCATTTAGAAGAATGTATAACGTCGCTGATGAATCAAACTCTTAATGAATGCGAGTTTATTTTTGTAAATGACGGATCTCATGATAAAAGTGTCGAATTAATTCAAAAACAGCAAAAAGAAGATTCAAGAATTATCCTTATTAATCAAAAAAACAGCGGTGTTAGTGTTGCTAGAAATACAGGAATTGAGGCCGCCAAAGGAAAATATATTGGTTTTGTTGATTCAGACGATTTTGTGGCAATTGATATGTTTGAAGTTCTATATAATAAAGCAGAAAACAATAAGGCTGATGTTGTTGTTGCTAATTATTATTTAGGCAGAGATGGCAAATATGTAAAGAAAAGAACTATTTTTGAGTATGATTACCTGTATGATAATTTACTAATTAACAAAAAAATTATCCCCAGCCTAGTCACGAATGAAGACATAGTCTTGCCGGCAGTTTGGAATAAAATTTATAAAAGAGAATTTCTACAAGAAAATAATTTTCTTTTTTTGAAGAAATTTTCCTTAGAGGAAGATATATTGTTTAACATTCAAGTAATCAATCACGCGAAATCTCTTTTTTTTGTTGATTATTGTGGTTATTTTTATAGAGAAACTATCGGCAGCGCTTCTAGGAAGATAACAGAAAGTTCTTTTTTTGAGAGAATAATAGAAAATTACAATCTCGACATTAAAAGCTTTGTAAATATTACAATTCCTCATCAAGAAATAAAGAAATTTCAAGCTATAAAACTTGTAAATATCTCCCTATATTATTTATTTAAAAGTGCAACAGACAAACAAATTACAAATAAAGAGAGAAATATTTTATATAAAAGAATCATATTAAATGATAATGTGATTGTTTCTTCTCAACAATATAAACATGAGCTTTTAAAAAATAAAGGACTATTGGAAATCATAATGATGTTTATAATAAGAAATAAATTAATTACTACAAGTTATATTTTAGGTTTCTCGCTAAATAAGATATATACTCCTAAACTCTCTGAAATATTCAGATCTTTAAATCAAAAAGTAAATGTTTTCATTAAATAAACCGTACCATTTCCTTTTTTTTCTCGGCCTATTTTTCTTTCCCTTTAATTCTTTTGACGGAGTTAAAGCATTAGGCGAATTCAAAAACGAGTCAGGCGCTTATTTTTTTCTGTTAGGTTTTCTGTTGCTTTTTTTTCAAAAAAAAATCTCGATACCCTTATATAACTCTGTCTTTAAAATAATTTTGGTGTTTTTAGGTTGGTGTTTTCTGTCAACATTGCTCAATTTAGAAAATGTTGAAAACAGCTATTTTAAGCATACCACAGGAATTAATAGATTTATACGCCAATATGTATCGTTATTATTATCAAGTATTGTTTTTTTTCTTTTTTATTACAATGTTTTAATAAGAATGGAATTAAAAGAAATACTTTATAAAATAAGGACCGTTTTTTTATACTCCCTATTTATGGCTTCGATAGTTGGTTTTTTTGAAATATTAGCTGGCTATTATGGAATTTCATTAGCACGATATGCTTTTTATATCTTGGATTATTTTCCTTTTTTCGAAAAAAAATATATAGGAGATAGAATTTCTTCAATTGCAGACGAGCCTCCCTTTTTTGCCGTTTATTTGATAACAATATCAGGATGGATGTTTAGCTATATAATAACCAATAAAGGTATTTTGAAATACCTCCCAACACTACTTATACTTGTTCTTACTTTTTATTCTGGTTCAAGAACTGCATTGATTGTAATATTCGTCCAAGTTATTATTTTCTTGTTAACAACGGTATCAAAAGAGAAAATAATAAGAAATGCAATCAGGACAGCTGTTGCTTTTTCTTTTTTAACACTATGTATTTTTATCTTTAATGGTGAAAAAATAATCAATGCTTTCGAAGAAAAAATAGATTCTCTTGATTTTAAAAGTAACTTGACAAAAAATATATCAAACCAATCCCGTTTTGGAATGCAATATGCGGCGATTCAAGTTTTCTTAGAAAATCCGATTATAGGTGTTGGTTACGGGCAACAAACTTATTATAGTCGTTTCCATTATCCTGCTTGGGCTATGAGGAATAATTATGAATTTGAGGAGGCATATAAAAATCCTGCTGTAAGAGCCTTTCCTCCTAGTTACAATATGTACACGAGGATCTTGTCTGAAACTGGATTAATAGGAATCTCAATTTTTATTTTTCTGATTTATTTCAGTATTAAAAGAATTAGATTTCTCATAAAAAACAAAAGCGATGAAAAAAAGGTATTAGCAATAATTCTATTAGTTGGATTATCCGGTTTATTTATAAATTTACTTCAAATTGACACTTTCAGATTGTATGGACTTTGGTTATATTTGGCAATCTTAATAGTTTTGACAAATAAGCAGCAAAATGCATATGAATAAAGTTGCACTATTAATTCCTCATTATAATAATTTTAGAGGATTAATAACTTCCATAAACTCCATTGATTCTTCGGAATTTATAGATATTGTTATTGTTGACGATGGAAGTACTGTAGAAAAAATAGATGAAGATGTTTTAAACAAAGCATTTAAAGCAAATGGGAAGATAAAGTTTCTCTACCTAGAAAAAAATAAAGGAATTGAGTATGCTTTAAACCATGGTTTAGAATATATTCTAAAAAATAACTATCAATATACGGCAAGGCTAGATGTTGGTGATGTTTGTGTAGGAAAAAGATTTGCAATCCAGCATAAATTCCTAATCGATAATAAACACATAAAATTTATAGGAACAAATGCCAATGCTTTTGATATGGAAGGGAATTTTATCTTCAGATATAATTTCCCATTAAAACATTCCGAGATAAAAAAACGCATATATTTGAATGCTGTATTCGTTCATCCAACATTTATGTTTGATAATGAAATCATAAAAATAGTAGGATATTATCCCACAAATTATAAATCAGCCGAAGATTTTGCGTTTGCAATGAAAGTGGTTAAGCACTTTATGACAGAAAACCTTGAAGAGTGTTTTGTAAATGTCGAGATTAATCCCAATGGTATTTCATTATCGAAAAGGAATCAACAAATTAGAAGCAGATTAAATGTAATAAAAGATAATTTTTATTTTGGTTACTATCCTATTTACGGGCTTATCAGAAATATCATTATTTGTATAGCCCCTAATAAATGGATTGCAGCAATGAAAAAAGTGAAAAAGACAAAATGATAGACTTCCTTAAAAAAAGTATACAAAAGGCGAAATTTGAACCTAAAATTTTAGGCTTTTGTATAAACAATAACTATTTAATAAGAAGAGAATTAAATAGCCAGATAAAGAAAAATGCTCTCAATGCTACAGGAATATTATTAGATTTTGGGTGCGGAACGAAACCTTACCAGAAATATTTTACTAATGTTTCAAGATACATAGGAATAGATTTAAAGATCGAAGGGTGGGAACACCGTCAAGATACGGTAGATTTTTTTTATGACGGGAAGACGATTCCTTTTGAAGATAATTACTTCGATACGATGCTCTGTACAGAGGTTCTGGAACATGTTTTTAATATTGAAGAACTATTATCTGAGTTTCAAAGAGTTCTAAAACCAAATGGCACAGCACTAATTACCACTCCTTTTATGTGGGAAGAACACGAAATGCCGCATGATTTCGGTCGCTATACAACACCAGCCTTAATATATTTATATGAAAAATATGGTTTTGAAATAGTTTCTCATCATAAAACAGGAAATAACATAAAAGTTATAGCACAGTTTAGTATTAATTATGTAAAATCATTGTTACCCGCTAATAAAATTTTAAAGCAAATATTATTGGTTCCTTTCATAATTTACTTCAATTTCGTAGGCTCTATTTTTGGATTTTTACTTCCTGGAGACAAAAGCGTTTATTTTAATAATGTTTTTGTTCTTAGGAAAAAGTAATTTTACAAATAGTAGATAAACTTATAATTACAAGGGATGAAGAAGATTATTGAAAATTACTATGATTATTTATTTATAGGCATGTTACTTCTTTTGCCTTTTTCATTAGCTTTCCCGAGCATTGTTCTCGGATTACTGTTATTTTCTTTTATCATAGATATAAAAAAAATCAATTTCGATAGGTTAAAAACAGGCCCTTTTTATATTCTTTACTTTTTATTCATTTTTATTTATATTAAGGCTCTATTAAACAATAGCTTAATAGTAGATCAGAAGCTGCTTAGTAGGTATTTATTCATTCTGATAATTCCCATACTTTTTTTAAAGCTTAAGGATTTAGAGAAAATTAAAACTGCCCTTATAATTAGTATACAACTAATGATAGCAGTATCAATTTTCAAAATAACGAAACACTATTTGATTTATAATAATTTTCCGCTTGGAGATGGATTATTAGTGAATGAACTTCTTGTCTTAGAAAGGCCTTATGCTGGTTTTATGGCTTTGATGGGATTAATACTCTCACTAGAAAAGATAAAGAATAAAGATAAAAACAAAAATATATTTATATTTTTTAGCGCATTGTCAATTTTTTTTATAGTACTTATAGCAGCTAGGAACTCGTTTATCTCCTTATTGTTTTTATTTTTTTTGTATATTTTTTTCTATTTGAAAATTTCAAAACTTTACAAAGTCGCATTTGTAGGTTTTTGTTTTTTAATAATATTGACAATTGTATCTCTCAATAAAAACATTTTAGAGCGATTTCATATAAACAAAGACATAGAGGGAACACTTTCAAAAATTGCTATTTTCGAGCCGAGATATGTAATTTGGCCTTGCGCTTATGATTTGACGAAACAAGAGGAATTTAATTATACAGTAGGTTTTAAAAGCGAAAAAGAAATCAGCACTAAATTAATTAATTGCTATTCTGAAAAAATAAGTAATGAATCAAGAAGAGGATGGTTTTTAGAAAGAAAATTTAATACACATAATCAGTTTTTAGGCTTTTTTCTTAGTTCTGGAATAATTGGTTTTTTAATACTAATATCATTTTACTTTTTATCTATATTTCTGCACAAACATAACTTTTTTGCTGTAGCAATATTAGCAAGTTTCTTTTTTTTCTTTCTCTTTGAAAATGTTCTCTCTAGACAATTTGGATGCTACATCTTTGCCATTTTTGCCTCTCTTTTTTTATTAAAAAACAATACTAATGAAAAGGAATAAAATAGTTCATATATTACATTCAGTTGGAGGAGTTGATGTCTCATTACGTCTCATCTTATCAAATATTGATAATACAAAATTTGAAAATGTGATTATTCATGGACAAAAAGATACCGAAAATATATTTCTTGATAAGAGTAATCAAAAAGTAAAAAGCTATAGAATACCCATCAATAGAGATATTTCTGTCAAAAACGACTTAAAATCAATTATACAAACGTATAAGATTATAAAAAAAGAAAAGCCCGATCTTATACATTCTCATAGTGCAAAAGGAGGCATCGTAGGCAGAATTGTGGGTAGATTATTAGGTGTTAAAGTCTTACATACACCCCAAGCCTATTCATATTTGAGTACTGAGAACTTCTTAAAAAGAAGAATTTATATAACTATAGAGAAACTATTTGCAAACGGTAATTCAATATTATTAGCATCTTCAAACTCTGAAAAAGATAGAGCTACCAAAGAAATCGGATATAAAGAAACACACACAATTTTATTTAATAATTCTATTCAGCCAATAAATCAATTATCAGAGCTTTCGATTGAAAAAACTTGGCCAGATGAATATATATGTACCGTTGGAAGGCCTTCATTTCAAAAAAATATAGAATTGATGATTCAAGTTATTTTTGAGATTAAAAAGCATCAAAAAAATATTCATTTGGTTTTAATGGGAGTCGGGTATCATTCGCCTCAATTGGATTTGATAAAAAATTTAATAATTAAACTAGACTTAAAATCCAATATTACCTTGTTAGATTGGACAGGCCGCGAAGACATTTTCCGAATAATAAATGATTCAAAATTATACATTTCTACAGCACGCTACGAAGGTTTGCCTTATTCCATTATTGAAAGTCTTGCTTTATCGAAGCCTTGCGTAGTTAGTGATTGTGATGGAAACAGAGATTTAATCGTAAATAATTTTAATGGATTTGTTATCAAAGACAATAATGCAGAAAGTTTTTCAACAAAAATTATCGAAATTTTAAATGATGAGCAACTCTATTTGAAATTCTCTCAGAATGCTAAAAAATATTTTATTGAAAATTTCAATATTCTTGATAATATCAAAAAACTTGAGAACATCTACAAATCGAATATCTTATGATAAGTTAAACATAAAAGATAGCTTAAAAAGCTATTGTCCAAGTTTTTCTCACCATATAAATTATTTTTTTTCAAATATTAACGATTATAGTTTTTTGTTGTAAATGATAATCCTATTTTTGGGAACATTATTTTTGTGGTTAAATTACGTGTTTTTTTCCATGAAATATTTCACGTTAAAAGATTAATCGGATATGAAAAGAGTATTAATAACCGGAGCGGCAGGGTTCTTAGGGTCCCATTTGTGCGATCGTTTTCTAAAAGAAGGTTATTTTGTAATTGGAATGGACAATCTTATTACGGGTGATTTAAAAAATATCGAACACTTATTCCAGCTTGAGAATTTCGAATTCTACCATCATGATATTACCAAATTTGTCCACATTCCTGGCAAGTTAGACTATATATTACATTTTGCTTCACCAGCAAGTCCTATAGATTACCTTAAAATTCCTATTCAGACATTAAAAGTAGGATCTTTGGGGACTCATAATCTTTTGGGATTGGCAAGAGTAAAAAAAGCAAGAATTTTGATTGCCTCTACATCTGAAGTCTATGGAGACCCACTGGTTCATCCACAGACAGAAGAATATTACGGAAACGTAAATACGATAGGGCCTAGAGGCGTTTATGATGAAGCAAAACGTTTCCAAGAATCTATTACAATGGCATATCACACTTTTCATGGCGTTGAAACCAGAATAGTCAGGATTTTCAACACTTATGGGCCAAGAATGCGATTAAATGACGGTAGAGTGATTCCAGCATTTATTGGACAGGCTTTAAGAGGAGAAGATTTGACTATATTTGGCGACGGTATGCAGACCCGATCTTTCTGTTATGTAGACGATCAGGTGGAAGGAATTTATAGGCTGTTACATTCTGATTATGTGCTTCCGGTAAATATTGGAAACCCAGATGAAATAACGATCAAGGATTTCGCAGAAGAAATTATCAAGTTGACAGGTACTAACCAAAAAGTGGTATACCATCCGCTGCCGATAAATGACCCGCTGCAAAGACAGCCTGATATAACAAAAGCCCAAGAGCTGCTAGGCTGGGAAGCCAAAGTGTCAAGATCCGAGGGAATGAGAATTACCTATGAATATTTTAAATCTTTATCATCAGAAGAATTGTTGAAGGAAGAACATAAAGATTTTTCAAAATATATTTTTTAAGTGCGCAAAAAAACAGGAAGATATTCTGGCTACATCAGGCCATTTTCATATATACTAGATTTGATTATTATCAATATCCTAGCAAACTTTCTATTGCCGCAAACATTAAATCTATTAGGATATCACTTTTTTATATCAATCTCGTGGCTTGTAATTGCTTGGAATATTGGATTTTATGAGGTATATCGTTATACAAAGGTTATTGAAATCTTTAGCAGTATACTAAAGCAATATTTCTTCTTCTTGCTTATAAATTTTGCTTTTATAGGATTTTATCTGAAATTCTCAGAGCCTTCAAAAATGATTCAATTTGTTTCATTTTCGCTAATCCTTGTAGGCCTTGCAAAATTTTTCATTTATTTTTCTTTAAGAAGATTTAGGGTTGTTTTTGGAGGAAACTTTCGAAGGGTTGTTATTGTAGGTAATGGAAAAAGTGTAACTCAGCTAGAAGAATTCTTCAACGAGAACCCAGATTATGGTTATAAACTGGAAAAAACGTTTACTCTTGTCCCAAACAAAAAGGAACAAGTGGAAGAATGCTTCAATTTTGTCATGGAAAATAAAATTGACGAAATCTACTGCTCTCTTGCAGAATTGTCAAATGCTGAGGTAAATAAATTTATTGATTTTACAGACAATAATTTAAAAATACTAAAATTTCTTCCGGACAATAAAGAAGTCTTGGCGAGAAATTTAATTTTTGATTATTATGATTATATTCCAATTATATCTATCAGAAATATACCGTTAGACGAAACGGCAAATAAAGTTATTAAAAGGGCATTTGATATTATCTTCTCTTTAGTTGTCATTATCGGTATTTTATCATGGCTAATACCGATTTTAGCGATATTGATAAGAATCGAATCAAAAGGCAGTGTTTTCTTTAAGCAAAAAAGAAACGGATTGAATTACAAAGAATTCTATTGCTATAAATTCCGTTCCATGAGACTAAATGAGATAGCAGATTTGTATCAAGTTTCTAAAAATGACCCAAGAATAACAAGAGTAGGCAAATTCATTAGAAAAACCAGCATAGACGAATTACCGCAATTCTTCAATGTCTTATTGGGAGATATGTCGGTTGTTGGACCAAGACCGCACATGGTAAGCCACACGGAAATGTATGCCCGAAGAATTGACAAATTTATGGTACGTCATTTTATCAAGCCAGGTATTACAGGACTTGCCCAGACTAAAGGCTTCCGTGGAGAGGTAGAGAGCGATAAGGATATTATTTATCGCGTAAAATTTGATATTTTTTATCTTGAAAACTGGTCTTTGCTTTTAGACATAAAAATTATCTTCCTTACAGTAGTCAACGCAATAAAAGGAGAAGAAAAAGCCTATTAGCAATGGAAGAACATCTCGTTTCCATTATTACTCCTTCTTTCAATTCAGAAAAATTTATTTCAGACACTATCAAATCGGTTCAAAATCAGACCTATCAAAATTGGGAAATGATCATAGTCGATGATGGATCTGTTGATAAGACTATTTCCATTGTTGAAAGTTATCTTCATGATAAAAGAATCCAGCTACATCAACAAAAACAAAATTACGGAACTGGAATTTCTCGAAATAAAGCAGTTTCTCTAGCCAAGGGTAGATATATTGCCTTTCTTGATTCAGATGATTTGTGGAAGCCCGAAAAGCTTCAGAAGCAGATAAAATTCATGATTTCGGAAAACCAGCCCTTCACCTTTTCATTTTATGAATGTATGGATGAAAATGGGAACGCTTTGGAGAGAATAATCGAAGCGCCCAAAATCCTTACTTATCACCAATTGTTCTGGAGCAATCTGATTGGAAATCTGACAGGTATTTACGATTCGGCCTTTTTTGGAAAAATAACAATTTCTTCTACCAGAAAGCGCCAAGACTGGATGATGTGGCTCACGATTTTGAAAAAAATAAAAACCGTAAAACCAGTTCCTGAAAGCTTGGCAATTTATAGAATCAGAGAAAATTCTATTTCGGCTTCAAAAACAGCGCTATTGAGACATAATTATAATGTATATAGAAACTTCCATAAATTAAATGTTATCGCTTCAATAGGCTGCATGATCGGCTTCCTGTTCGTGCATTTTTTTATCAAGCAGAAATATGTGAAAAAACTTAAGCTAAAGTAAGGACTGAAATTGTTTTAGCTTTCCTCGATTCGTACGTGCCAAAGAAGTCTTTTGCACAAATACGAATCTCAGATTTGGTTCCAAGTATAAGGAAATTGCGTCCTCAATTTTAGAAATCTGTTCCAAAGACAATTCTTTTTCGCTTACATACTCTATCTCGAACGAATCAATTTTTGTCTGCTTTACTATGAACTCTTTTACATTTCCATCGTCTTCTATGATACTTTTCGTCACATAATAAAAAGTCAGTCCGGGTGATTTTTTTCCGCTTGGAAGAATCGCAATATCGTTTATACGACCAATCAATTGCTTGAGAATAGGTTTTTTAAAAGTACTTTCTGTAGCTAAAATTCCAACATCTCCGATATCATATCGAATGAACGGATGGGCCTTATTATACAACGAAGTGATTACAATACGACCTTCTTTTCCATTAGGAACTGGCTGATTGGCATCGTCCAAAATTTCAACAAACAAGGTTTCGGCATTGACCTGCCATTCTCCTTTGGAATTTTCAAAAGCAATCAGGTCCAGTTCTGAAGCACCATATTCATTGACAATAGGAATTCCAAATTGCTTTTCCATTAAGATTTTATCTTTCTCAAAAAGCATCTCAGAGGTCACTATACATACCTTTAGTGTCGGACATATCTCCTTTAGTAAGATATTTTTTCGTTCCAAATATTTGGCAAATAATACGATAGAACTCGTATATCCATTGATGTAATCGAATTTCTTATTGCGAAAATGATTTAAAAACTTTTCCAAAACAGCATCCGATAAATCAAAAATAGGAAAGCGAAACCGATGTCCCAGAAAGTCCTTCAAGCGTTCTTTTTTATTTCCGATAAAATCCAAAGGAATTCCATAAAACCGCGCTTGGAAAGAAGAGTTAAAGTCAATACCGTGCCATCCAAAACGATACATGTTTGAAGCCCAAGTCATCGCATGGGAGTATTTGTCTTTAGCAAAAATAAACGGATCTCCGCTGGACCCCGAAGTCTTATTGATAAATAATTTTTTAGTATCAAAACCTTTGGAGAGCCTTTGTTGCAATGGTTGTTGCAAATCTTTTTTAGTAATTACAGGCAAACTATTCCAATTATCAGAAGTTTTTCCAGAAGCCAGTTGCTTATAAAAATGATTGTTCTTCAAGTGAAAATCGACAATTTCTTTTCTTTTCCCAAGAATATAATGCTCATAGCTGGCTTCAGGAATATTAAGAATATTCTCAAATTCCAGCCGAGCCTCTTTTATCGGAAAGCCACTAATTTTCAAGGAAAAGTCAAATAGTTTAAACACAGTCGAAAGTTGATAGTTTTTAGTAAATTAATTATTTTTTATGTTCAAAAGCAATTAATTTTGGCACATATTAAACAAACTACACAACAATGACAATTTTATTATTAGGTTCTGGCGGAAGAGAGCATGCTTTGGCTTGGAAAATGCTGCAGAGTGATAAATGCTCAAAACTTTTTGTAGCACCTGGAAATGCTGGTACAGAAGCAATTGCAAAAAATATCAATATTAGTCCAACTGACTTTGAAGCGATAAAAAATTTCGTACTCCAAGAAAAAGTAGAAATGATTGTTGTGGGGCCCGAAGATCCTTTAGTGGTTGGGATTTATGATTTTTTCAAAAATGATGAGGCACTACAGAATATTCCCGTTATAGGTCCGTCAAAAAAGGGCGCTCAATTAGAAGGAAGCAAAGAATTTGCAAAAGAATTTCTAGTAAAACATAATATTCCTACGGCAGCTTATGGCAGTTTTACCAAAGAAACTTTAGAAAAAGGACAGAAATTTTTAGAAACGTTGAGTCCTCCTTATGTTTTAAAAGCAGATGGATTGGCGGCAGGGAAAGGAGTTCTAATTATCCAAGATTTAGAAGAAGCAAAAACCGAATTGAAAAATATGCTTGTCGATGAAAAATTCGGACAGGCGAGCTCAAAAGTAGTTATCGAAGAATTTTTAGACGGAATAGAACTTAGCTGTTTTGTTTTGACTGACGGTAAAAGCTACAAGATTCTGCCTACGGCAAAAGATTACAAAAGAATTGGTGAAGGCGATACCGGCTTGAATACAGGCGGTATGGGAGCAGTTTCCCCAGTTCCGTTTGCTGATGCTGTTTTGCTGGAAAAAATCGAAAATAGAATCGTAAAACCGACAATTGACGGTTTGCAAAAAGATGGAATCGAATACAAAGGTTTTGTATTTATCGGTTTGATCAATGTGAAGAATGAGCCGATGGTAATTGAATACAACGTCAGAATGGGCGATCCAGAAACAGAAGTTGTAATTCCGAGGCTTACATCTGACTTAGTAGAACTATTTTTGGCTGTGGCCGACGAAAAGCTGGATCAAGTTTCTTTAGAAGTCGATTCAAGGAGCGCTACGACTATCATGGTCGTTTCTGGTGGCTATCCGGAAGATTATGAAAAAGGAAAAGCAATCTCTGGAATCGAAAATGTTACCGATTCTATTGTTTTCCATGCGGGAACTAAAACCGTTGATGGACAAGTAGTAACCAATGGTGGCAGGGTTTTGGCGGTAACATCTTACGGCGATAACTTTAAAGAAGCGATACAAAAATCCTATCAAAATATTGACAAGCTGAAATTTGAGAAGATGTATTTCCGAAAAGATATCGGGTTTGATTTATAATCCAATAAAAAATCCGAGAAGCAATAGTTATCGCTTCTCGGATTTTTAATTATAATAAGTTTGGCTTATTTTAAGAAAGAATGAGCCGTAGTATCTTGAAATTCGTCGTTATTGGCTTTGTGTAATTGTAGCTGTTTGATCCAGTAAACAATTGCTACTGCGCAAATAATCATAAAAATCCAGTTCAATGTGTTGGCAGCCCACCAGTTTTTTAGTTCTAAAGCTCTGAAAAAGTCAAGCGGTTTGAACAAAATGTCTACGAATAAATATTGTATTCCTTCAAAAAATGATTTCATATCGTTTCTTTATGTTGTTATTTTATGAATCTTCTAAAATTTTTGTACAGACCAACTTTATAATAGTTCATTTTAGAACAAGTAGTATCTTTACACTGCAAAAGTATAAAATATCCTTATGATAACAAGCGTTTTTAGCAAATCTCGACCGTTAAATTATATAATTATTTCAGCGCTTCTGGTTATATGCTATTTTTTATACCTCCAAAAAGCTCCAGAATTGGTTGATTCTGTTAATGGGATTATGACAAGGACTGGACTTCTGCTGCTTTTGATAGGTTCGCTTTTTATCATAAACTTCGTGACCAAAAAGAATGGATTGAGCAAAGACAATAGCTATACCTTCCTTTTCTTCTTTTCATTCCTAATTTTATTTCCGACAACATTAGTCAACACTAACCTGATTATTTCTAATTTTTTTATACTCTTGGCGTTGCGGAGATTGATTTCTTTGCAATCGCTGCTTACGCCTAAAGAAAAAATATTCGATGCTTCGCTTTGGATTTTTCTAGCGGCAATCTTTCACTTTTGGAGTATTTTGTTCATTTTGATTGTTTTTGTCTCCATCCTTTTTCATGTCTCGAGAGATTATAGAAACTGGGTACTGCCTTTTATTTCCTTTTTTGCTGTCGGAGTCATAGCATTGATGTATGCCCTAATCTTTGACCAAAGCTTGATAGAAACGATAGTTGATAGCGCTTTGATTGATTTCAATTTCAATTATTTTACGAATAATTATCAGAACTTTGCCCTTTCATTATACCTAGTTACTGCAACCTTCTTTTTTATTACGCAAGCCTTGACATTGCCTAATAAGCCGTTGAATATGCAATCGTCCTACAAGAAAATTATTGTCGCATTTATTATAGGTGCGGTTGTTTTCCTGATTTCTTCTGACAAGAATAATAGTCTTTTGATTTATACGTTTGCTCCAGTAGCCATCATGGCGACCAACCATATTGAGTCTATGCAGGTCAATTGGCTAAAAGAAACTTTTGTTTATATAATTGTTGGTTGTAGCATACTGACTTTTTTCTCGCAATTATAACTTATTGCCATACGCCAAATCACCTGCATCTCCTAAGCCTGGCATGATATAGTTTTTTTCGTTCAGCTTTTCGTCCAAAGTCGCAACCCATAGGTGGCAATAATCTGGAAGATGTTTTTGGAGATAAGAAATTCCTTCCGGAACAGCAATCACGACAGCAATATGCACTTCTTTTGGAGTTCCTTTTTCCATCAGTTTATTAAAAACAGCAACCATAGACTGGCCTGTCGCCAGCATTGGATCGATCAATAAAAGATTTTTGTTTTCGATGCTCGGAACAGCCTGGTATTCTACTTTTATGTCAAATGCATCGTCGTTATTATAATGATGGCGGTAGGCCGATACAAATCCGTTTTCGGCGCTGTCAAAATAATTCAGAAAACCAAGGTGCAGAGGTAGTCCAGCTCTTAAGATCGAACACAAGACCAAGTCATCCTGAATTTCGGTCGTCTTTTTGATGCCAAGCGGCGTCTGGATTTCTACATCTTTATAATGAAGGTTCTTGCTCAATTCATACGACATTATTTCGCCAATCCGCTCAATATTCCTGCGGAAACGCATGCTGTCTTTTTGGACATTGACATTTCTAATTTGGCCCAAGAAATGATTCAGTACGCTGTTGGCTTCTGATAAATAATGTATTTGCATAGTTTTTTAAGTGTAAGGTTTGGAATTCAAGGTTCTGAAATCTGAAATTTTTACCAGCCATAAAGGTATAAAAAGTATATTTGTATTTTAATTGTAAATATATGTTTTCAAAATTAGCGTATTCAGTATTTGAGCAGAGCATCCAGGATTATCATAAATATGACAACGTGGACCAGCCAATCAGCAACCCTTATTCAAATGATACATTTGAACATCTATTATATCTGAAAAACTGGATTGATACCGTGCAATGGCATTTTGAAGATATAATCCGTGATCCAAATATTGATCCTGTTGAAGCTTTGAAATTAAAACGAAGAATCGATGCTTCAAACCAAGAGAGAACAGACATGGTTGAATTTATCGATAGCTTTTTCTTGAAAAAATATAGCGGCGTTAAAGTAAAAGACAATGCCAAGATTAATTCAGAAAGCCCTGCGTGGGCATTTGATAGACTGTCTATCCTGGCTTTGAAAATCTACCACATGCATGAAGAAGCAACACGAGCTGATGCTACTCCAGAACACAGAAATGCATGCCAGACTAAACTAAATGTTCTTTTGGAGCAGCGCTCGGATTTGTCAACAGCAATCGACGATCTGCTTACAGATATTGAAAACGGAGACAAGTTCATGAAAGTCTACAAACAGATGAAGATGTACAATGACGATGATCTGAATCCGATTTTGTATCAGAATAAAAAATAAAGACGGATGGCAGAAAAGAATTTTATTAGTTCCGAGCCACTGTTTTTCAAGATTGTCTACGGCGTGACCTTCCTTGCATTTCTATATGTACTATATGAAATGCTTTTTTTAGAAAGCCAGCAGCAATCCCAACCTTTAAAATTAATCGTTCTCGCATTATTTGGCGTTTTCTTTATCAGGAAAGGCTTAAGCGGAATGAAGCAAAACAAATAAGACAAGAGACTTTTTTGAGACAAGCTGTTTCTTAAAAGTCTTTTTTATTTCTAAAAGATGCCAAAAATCAAGCATATAGTAGTTTTTAGACTTTCTGCCATGGGAGATGTTGCCATGACAGTTCCTGTATTGAGAGCTTTTGCCGCACAGTATCCTGATGTGAAGCTTACCGTAGTTTCTCGTCCTTTTTTTAAGCCTTTTTTTGACGGAATTCCTAACCTAGATTTTTTTGAAATCGATCTGAAAGAAAGGCATAAAGGTTTTTTTGGACTGATACGATTGTATAAAGATTTGAAAAAATTAGGGGTTGACGCTGTTGCGGACTTACATAATGTCCTTCGTTCTAAAATAGTGAGGAGTCTTTTTGCATGGAGCGGCAAAAAAACAGCTTTTGTTGACAAAGGACGCGCAGAAAAGAAAGCGCTGACAAGAGCGGAAAATAAAATTTTCAAGCCGGTAAAATCGATGTTTAAAAGACATAAGCAAGTTTTTAAAGAACTTGGCTTTGAACTACGTCTTGAAAATCCGATTTTTCCAAAACAAGCTAATCTGACAGAAGAAATTCTAAATCTTACTGGAGAAAAGGATAAAAAATGGATCGGAATCGCTCCTTTTGCCCAATACGATTCTAAGGTTTATCCGCAAGACTTGATGCAGCAAGTTATCGACAAGCTTGCCGAAAATCAAGATTATAAAATATTTCTGTTTGGCGGAGGGACTAAAGAAATTGAAATATTAGATCAGCTAGCCGCTGGAAAAGAAAATGTGATTACTGTTGCCGGTAAATTAAAATTCGAGGAAGAACTAAAGCTTATTTCGAACCTTGACGTAATGCTTTCAATGGATTCGGGCAATTCGCATATCGCGGCAATGCTGGGCATAAAGGTAATTACGCTTTGGGGCGCAACACACCCGTACGCAGGATTCTTGTCTTTTAACCAGACGATGGATACTGCTATAGTTTCTGATAGAGAAAAATATCCGCTGCTTCCGACTTCAATTTATGGCAATAAAAAAGTAGAAGGATATGAAGATGCTATGCGAAGCATTCCAGTTGATAAAGTTGTTTCTGTTGTCATAGATCAATTAAAATAAAAAAAGAGGCCTTTCGAGCCTCTTTCCATTTTATGTTTTTCGATTAAACATCATCAAAATCAATATAGATTTCTGCTGAAGTTGGATGTGCCTGGCAAGTTAAGGTCAATCCTTCGGCAATTTCGCGGTCGGTCAAGATAGAATTCTTTTTCATTTCGGCAGTACCGGAAACAATTCTGGCGATACAGCTGCTGCAGATACCTCCTTGACAAGAGTAAGGAGCATCGATTCCTTGCTTTAAGGCGGCATCGAGAAGTGTCATTTTTTGCGACATGTCGAAAGTAGTTTCTTCATCGTCTACCAAAACGGTCACTTTGCTATGTCCTTCTAATGATTCTTCAATCTTATTTTCTTTAGTCGAAGCAGAAAACAATTCAAATTTAATGTCCTTTTCTTTGATGTTATTTTCCCTCAAGACGTTATTTACGACATTGATCATTTCTTCCGGACCGCACAAATAAAACTTGTCAAATTCTACAGAAGCATGTTTGTTTTTCAATACAAAATTTACCGCGGATTTTTCGATTCTTCCAAATAAGGCATTTTCGGCTCTTGCCTGGCTGAATACGTAATGTACGAACAGTCTTCCCGTATATTGGAGCTGCAGGCTGTGCAATTCTTGATGAAAAATAGTTTCGTCTGGAGTTTTATTGCCATAAATCAAAACAAAAGTGCTTTGTGGTTCTTTTTCTAAAACACTCTTAAGTATCGACATTACTGGCGTTATTCCGCTTCCGGCAACAAAAGCAGCATAATTTTTTATCCTGTTGGAATCTGGCTCAAAAATGAATTTTCCTTCTGGCGAACCTACTTCAATCGTATCTCCAGCTTTTAACTGCTTGTTTGAAAACTGAGAAAAGGCTCCGTTTGAAACGGCTTTGATTGCAATTCGTAACTCACCGCTGTCAGGCGAAGAGCAGATGGAATAGGCGCGACGGATTTCGTTTCCGTCAAGCGTCAACTTTAGATTTATATATTGTCCGGCGACGAAACTATAATGCGATCTTAATTCTTCTGGTACGTTGAACAACACAGAAACAGCATCTTTTGTTTCTCTCCTGACTTCCTTTATTGTTAGTTTATAAAATGTAGACATTCTGTATATTTTATGCAAAAGTAAGCATTCCCAAAACTTTTTTAAATAAGAAAACCTTAAAAAATAATACCTAACTATTTTATGTATAAGAAACTTATGTATATTTGCTTTCTAATGCTGAAAAATGAAAAACTCTCAATTGTATAAAGGAAGCCTTAATACCATAATAATGAAATTATTAGGGGAAAACGGGCGAATGTATGGTTATGAAATCACGCAGAAAGTGAAAGAAATAACCAAAGGGGAATTGAATATTACTGAAGGCGCTCTTTATCCGGCATTGCACAAATTAGAAGCCGAAGGATTGCTAGATGTTGAGGTTGAAAAAGTGGATAATCGTCTTCGGAAATATTATAAGCTGACAGAAAGCGGCCAAACCGAAACGGTAAATCGCCTGGCAGAACTAGAAGAATTTATAAAAAACATGCAAAGTATAGTAAATCCAAAACTAAGCTATTGATGAAATTAAACGAACAGCAAATCGACCGATTATATCAATTCACGCGACAGCATTTTGTAGAGTGGTATGACCTGCAATCGGAATTGGTAGACCATTTGGCCAATTCAATCGAAGATAGGTGGAAAGAAAATCCGAAATTGACTTTTGAAGAAGCATTACAGTTAGAATTCAAGAAATTCGGGATTTTCGGATTTATGGATGTTGTCGAAGAACGCCAGAAATTCTTAGGAAAAAAATACGCAAGGATAATTTGGAAATACTATAAGGAGTTTTTCCGATTGCCTAAAATTCTCCTGACTTTGGGAGCCATGTATGCCTTATATATTCTTTCTGAAGCTTTGCAGGATACCCAAATTCTATATCTCTGTGTTTTGGGCGTTATTGGATTTGTGTCTAGCTTCGAAATTTATAAAGTCACCAAAGCCCAAAGATTACGAGAGAAAGCAACAGGAAAAAAATGGCTTTTTGAACAAACGGCCAGTATTTTTGATATTTACCCGATTACGTTCTTGCCGGTACAGATAGTCAATTTATCAGGCGCTTTTGGCGATGCGAATTGGAATAGAGGAACAGCGATTTTTGGTGCTGTAATTCTAGTGTTATTTGCACTTTTACTATATGTACAGTGGAAAGTCGTACATAAAAAAATGTCAGAAGAAATGGGCCGAATCTATCCTGAATATGAAATCTCAAAATAAAGTGTAACGTTTACATTTTTTATTCTACTAATCCACAAAACCAAACCAAACAAGATGTTCAAAAAATTCCTCATGCTCGAATGGAAGTCTTTTTTCCGTTCGGCTTCCTTCAGGACCAACCTCGCTTTAAAAATACTGATGGTTTTTGGAGCGATTTATTTCACCTTGATTTTCCTTTTTATGGGAATCGGCGTGTTCTATCTGATTAAAGAAGAACTCAACCTGGATCCTATTCTTGTCGTGAACCGATATCTGATCTATTATATCCTTTTAGATCTGATGATACGGCTTTTTCTTCAGAAGATTCCAGTGATGAATATTCGTCCGCTATTGACATTGCCGATCAAAAAATCAACCATCGTAAACTTTGCTTTAGGAAAGACGATATTGTCGTTTTTTAACTTCGTACATTGCTTTTTCTTCGTGCCGTTTTCAATCGTACTGGTCATAGAAGGATACGATATTGTCAGCATAATTCTTTGGCATATAGCTTTGATGGGGTTAGTCTATGCGAATAACTTCTTCAATATTCTATTAAACAATAAAGACTATCTTTTCCTTATCTTTATTGGAGCCGTGTTGGCTTTGGGAACTTTGCAATATTACGGTCTGTTTGATATTACGAGTTATACGTCGGTTTTCTTTCAAGGATTGTTCGATACGAAATACCTTTTCTTTTTACCGATTGTTTTATTGATTTCTTTATATCTTATCACGTATACTTACTTCAAGAAAAACCTTCATTTAGATACGGGACTTTCTTCAAAACACAGCGTAGCCAAAACCGAACAATATACTTGGCTAAACCAATTTGGAACGATTGGTACATTCCTTAAAAATGACATCCGATTGATCAAGCGAAACAAGCGTTCTAAAACCACGATTTTTATGAGTGTCCTGTTTCTTTTTTATGGATTGCTTTTCTTTTCTGGAGGAATTGAATCTTACGATAATCCGATGATGCACATGTTTGCAGGGATTTTTGTAACGGGCGGCTTTTTATTCACTTTTGGCCAATTCGTGCCAAGCTGGGATAGCGCCTATTATCCACTGATGATGACTCAGAACATTCCGTATAAAGGATATCTGAATTCAAAATGGTGGCTGATTGTTATAGCAACGGCAGTTTCGACAGTGATCGCTTCTTTTTATCTCTATTTTGGATTAGAAATCTATCTGATTATTATTGTTGGAGCGGTTTACAATATTGGTGTAAACTCTCATTTAGTATTGCTTGGCGGCGCATTCACTAAAACTCCGGTTGACTTAAATTCTGGCAAAGGAGCTTTTGGAGATAAAAAAGCGTTCAACGCAAAAACAATGCTCATCTCTTTGCCAAAATTATTGCTCCCGATGATTATCTATGCCTTAGGTTACTATTTGATCAATCCGACAATGGGACTGGTATTGGTGGCCTTGACAGGAGTTTTAGGATTTGCCCTAAGAAATAAGGTTTTTACAATGATTGAAAAAGTGTATAAAACCGAAAAATATAAAACAATAGACGCTTACAAGCAAAAAGGATAATTCGAACACTAAAAATCTAACGATATAAAACATCGAAAAAATGATACAAGCAAAAAATCTTTCAAAAGCATATAACGGAACAACCGTATTAAAAATAGACCATCTTGAAATCCAAAAAGGCGAAAGCTTCGGATTGGTCGGAAATAATGGCGCTGGGAAAACTACATTTTTCAGCCTGTTGCTTGATTTGATTCAGCCAACAACAGGAGAAATCATCAATAGCGGTTTCAGAGTCGACCAAAGCGAAAACTGGAAAACCCTGACTGCTTCTTTCCTAGACGAAAGCTTCTTGATCGGTTATCTGACTCCAGAAGAATATTTCTATTTCATAGGCGATTTGCGCGGGCAAAATAAAGCCGATGTAGATGCTTTGTTGAAAAAACATGAAGAGTTTTTCAATGGCGAAATCCTGAACAGCAAAAAATACATCCGCGATTTCTCAAAAGGAAACCAAAAGAAAGTCGGAATCATTGCCACATTGATAGGCAATCCGGAAGTTATCATCCTAGACGAACCTTTCGCTAACCTTGACCCGACTACACAGTTTAGGCTTAAAAAAATAATTAAAGAACTGGCTGACAATCCAGAAATTACGGTATTGGTCTCAAGCCACGACCTTCTCCATACCGTTGAGGTATCCAATAGAATTGTTGCCCTTCAAAAAGGCGAGATCGTAAAAGACATCCAGACATCAGCAGAAACGCTAGAAGAATTAGAACGATTCTTTGCTGTCTAATTGAAATTACAAAAGGCCTCGATTACGAGGCTTTTTTTTGCATTAAATAGCCGTGTCAAGGATAAGAAAACATTACGAAGCGCAAAAAATCGCCTATTTTTTTCCCCATATCAAAAAGAAACGTATTTTTACCAGTCATTATACTAAAACTGACTTTTAAAAGTTAAAGAATAAAAACGTTTGACATTGAAAACCAACATACTTAAATACGCCCTTCTGCTTGGATTTTTTGCTTTTTTGATAGCTTGTTCTACAAAAAAAGACACCTTCATTAACAGAAACATGCATGCTCTGAGCACAGAATACAATATTTTGTATAATGGCGAAATTGCGCTGCAGGCAGGAATTACCGAGCTGAAAACACAGTATAAAGATAATTTTTGGGAAATTCTTCCAGTAGAAAGGATGCAGGTAAATCAAGAAACCATGCTTCCGGGCGACAAAAAGAACCCGAATTTTGAGCGCGCAGAAACAAAAGCCATCAAGGCGATTCAAAAACATTCGATGTATATTGAAGGAGGCGAAAAAAACCCTCAAATGGACGAAGCGCATCTTTTGCTTGGAAAAGCACGTTATTATGACCAAAGATTTGTGCCAGCTTTGGAGGCCTTCAACTACATCCTATACAAATATCCAAATAGCGATAAGATTTACGAAGCAAAAATCTGGAGAGAAAAGACCAACATGCGAATGGAAAATGATGCCTTGGCGGTAAAAAACCTTCGTAAGCTTTTGGAAGAAATAAAATTTAAAGACCAGATTTTTGCAGATGCAAATGCAACTCTAGCACAAGCGTTCCTTAATATTGAAGAAAAAGACAGTGCCATTTCAAAATTAAAGCTGGCAGTAGAATATACTAAAGAAAGCGAAGAAAGAGCAAGATATTATTTTATTCTAGGACAGCTTTACGATTCACAGCAGCAAAAAGATAGTGCTATTGCGGCCTACCAGTCAGTAATTGACATGAAAAGGAAATCGCCTCGTCGTTATGTTATCCAGGCACATGCAAAACAAGCCCAATATTTTGACTATAAATCGGGCGACACTTTAGCCTTTGTCGAAAAATACAACGACCTTTTAGAAGATAGAGAAAACAGGCCTTACCTTGATGTCATCAATCACCAGATGGGATTGTTTTATGACGCTCTTGAAAAAGATGAGGAAGCGAAAAAATACTACAATAAGTCCTTAAGAGCAAATTCTCAAGATAACTATCAGATTGCTTCCAACTATAGAAACTTGGCAGAAATCAATTTCAATGATGCGAAATATTCTGTAGCCGGACAATATTATGACAGCACGCTGGTGCGTATGGATCAAAGAACTCGTGAATATAAGGCAATCAAAAAGAAAAGAGAAAATCTTGTTGATGTAATCAAATACGAAGCAATTGCTAAAACAAATGACAGCATATTGCACATTGTTGCTTTATCAGATGATGGTAAAAAAAGCTTCTTTGACGAAGTCATTGCACGCTTGAAAAAGGAAGATGAAGAAAAGGCAAAAAAAGCATTATTAGTTAGCCAATCCCAACCGGCAGGTGTACAAAATTCTGATGCAACAGATGAAGAAGTCCTTAAAAGCGCTTCAAAAGCCATGTCAAACAAAAGCAAGCAGGCGGCACTAGCTGAAGAAATGAGCATGGCTCCTCCGGCAGTTGGTGGTTCTACCGCATCGAACTTCTATTTCTACAATCCGACCACGGTAGCTTACGGAAAAAACGAGTTTAGAAAAAATTGGGGCAACAGGACGCTGAAAGACAATTGGAGACTTTCTCAAGGGAAAAGCAAAATTGGTTTTGGCAATGACGATACAGGTAGCGAAGAGGTTGCTTCAAGTGAGGAAACCGATACCAAAGAAGAAAAAATTGATGTCCGTTATACTGTAGATTATTATTTGAAACAGCTTCCTACAGAACAAAAAGCAATCGACAGCTTGGCAAAAGAAAGAAACTTTGCCTATTATCAATTAGGACTTATATACAAAGATAAATTCAAGAGATACGAACTGGCCACAGGAAGGCTTGAAAAACTATTGGAGAACAATCCAGAAGAAAGACTGATCTTGCCATCGATGTACAATCTGTATAAGATTTATGAAGTGACAAACAGAGAGAAGGCCGAAGCGATGAAACAAAGAATCATTTCACAATATCCAGAATCGCGCTATGCTACCATATTAAAAAGCTCACCGGCAGATTTGATCAAAGCCAACGATACGCCCGACGCAGCTTATAATAAACTGTTTAAGATATATGAATCGGCGCAATACCAAGCTGTCATAACAGAAAGTGATGCGTTGATCGAGCTGTATGCAGGCGAAGATATTATACCAAAAATTGAATTGCTTAAGGCTAATACGATTGGTAAACTAAAAGGTTTGGAAGAATACAAAGGCGCCTTAAATTATGTAGCTCTGAACTATCCAAACAGCAAAGAAGGTAAAGAAGCTGAGAGTCTTTTGGCAACCAATATTCCACAATTGGAAACGATTGCTTTTGACAAAGAAATTCCGGTTAGCTGGAAAATACTGTACAAAGTTGGGTCAAATCCAGACGATAAAAACACAAAAATCCTTCAAGACAAAATCAAGAAATTTGTTTCGGAAAGGACAATCGACAAGCTTTCCACATCTTTTGATGTCTATACTGTAAATGAAAGTTTTGTAGCAATTCACGGAATCAAGACTGAAGAAAACGCAAAAGACATTGCTTCAATATTAAAAGATTATAAAGATTACAAGATTGCTGACAACGCCATAATTATTTCAAACGAAAATTATAAAGTCGTTCAGATCAAGAAAAATCTTGTTGATTACTTAACAATCAAAAAGCCATAAAATGTTTGATAAGAATCCCAAATCCTATACAGACCTTTTAGGGAAAACCAACAGGATTGTTGAAGGAACCGTCATAAAAGGCGATATCATCTCTCAAGCTGATTTTAGGCTTGACGGAGAGCTCATCGGCAACTTTCAGTCCAAAGGCAAAATTGTAATAGGCCCAGCCGGTAAAGTCATCGGAGACATCATCTGCAGGAATGCCGACATAGAAGGGAAATTCGACGGCAAGATAGAAGTGATGGAAATCCTCAATGTAAAATCCAAAGCAAAAATCTACGGCGAAGTCATTGTTGGGAAACTGTCGGTTGAACCTGGAGCAGAATTCAGTGCGTCCTGCGCAATGAAAGCCAATGTGAAAAACCTAAATCCAAATGATGGAAAACAACGACCAGAAGAAAAAATCGCTTAGCAAATGGGCTGCATTGATGAATATCCCTTTTCAGATGGGAATCATCATTTTCGCATTTACCTATTTGGGAATGTGGCTAGATGAAAAATATTCAAACGGTTCTTCTATTTGGACGATTGTATTGTCTCTGTTTTCGGTTTTTATAGCACTTTATAATGTAATCCGGCAGGTAAAAAATCTAAACAAAAAATAATGCACAAGTTATTCGCTTTTCTAAAATACTTTATCCCTTTTTCAGTAATCCTTTTTGTTGCGCAATTTTTTATCACAGAAAAGCTATTTGTAGGCACGGTTTTTTTCTATCAGACGTGGAGTATTTATGCTTTTCATATTATCGCAACGCTTCTGATTTATCTTTTCCTTCTTTTTGTAAATAAAAATTTCTTTGATAAGACAGGTTTTGCCTTCTTGGCAGGAAGCGTTCTTAAGATGATGGCGGCTGTAGTTTTTCTGGTTCCGCTGATTCAGTCTGACGTAAATGACCCTATAATTGATGTTGCGACCTTTTTTATTCCGTATTTTTTATTCCTTTTTTTCGAAACAATTTTTGCAATTCGTTTAATAAACAATCGCTAATTGTCGTGAATATTAAAGAATTATTATTCAAATGCCAATTTACTAAAAATTATATTGATATATTTTCAAGTATGAATTAAATATGTACCTTTGCAAAAATTTTTGAAACGTAAAATTAGATACACAATTTAATAATGGTAATTTCAAATAAACCACTCCAATTCATTTTAGCTGCTTTTTTAGCGTGTATTCCCTTGGCGAGCTTCGGTAATACAACGGTTGACAGTATTTATGTTAAAACTGAAGCGGCAAATCCTGTACACGGAAGCCACAAAGAATTAAATGCCCACGAAGAGGAAGAGTTTAATGCAAGCGAATTGATTAATTCGCACATTGGAGATTCTCATGATTTCCACATTGCAGATTGGAATGGCCATCCGATATCGTTCAGCCTTCCGGTAATCTTATGGACGGATAACGGATTGACGATTTTTTCTTCAAAAGAATTCCACCACGACAATACAGGTCACCACGTAGTTTCTGTAAACGGTCAAAATTTTGTTCGCTACAACGAAGTGATTTTTTACGCAGATAAATTTGAGACATTGACGCAAGATGAAAAAGGAGCTTTCAATTTTGAAGCAAGACCTTTGGATTTCTCAATCACTAAAAATGTCTTTTCAATGCTGATGTCGGCAATCGTACTTTTCTTGTTGTTCTCTGCTGTTGCACGTTCGTACAAGAAAAACAAATTGGCGCCTAAAGGATTAGCTGGTTTCTTGGAGCCGTTAGTTACTTTCGTTAGAGACGACATTGCGATTCCAAATATCGGTCATAAGAAATATGCGAAATACATGCCATACCTTTTGACGATATTCTTCTTCATCTGGATTAACAACCTTATCGGTTTGATTCCGTTCTTCCCATTCAGCTCTAACTTGACAGGAAATATATTCTTTACTTTCGTAATGGCGTTGATTACTTTTATAGTAACAACTCTAAGCGGAAACAAATACTACTGGAAACACATCTTGCTTCCTCCAGTTCCAAAAGCATTATATCCGATCATGGTTCCGATTGAAATTATCGGTATGATCACCAAGCCTTTCGCATTGATGATTCGTTTATTTGCGAATATTACTGCAGGCCACATTATCATTTTAAGTTTAGTTTCTTTGATATTCATCTTTAAGACAGTAGCGATTTCTCCAGTATCTGGTGCTTTCGTATTGTTCATGAGTGTCTTGGAAATGTTAGTTGCAGCATTGCAAGCCTATGTGTTTACATTGTTGACAGCGTTGTTTATTGGTCAAGCTGTAGAAGAGCATGATCATCATTAATTGAGTTTTATTAATTATTAACTATATAAATTTATTATTATGGTATTAGCTGGAATCGGTGCTGGATTAGCTGCAATTGGAGCAGGAATTGGTATTGGAAAAATTGGTGGATCTGCAATGGATGCTATTGCTCGTCAGCCAGAAGCTACTTCAAAAATTCAAACTGCTATGATTATCGCAGCTGCACTTATCGAAGGTGTTGCTCTTTTCGCAGTAGTTGTTGCATTAATTGCAAAGTAATTTAAAGTAAATAAAACTTCCTGAAACGGTTGGTTTCAGGAAGTTTTTTAAAAAAGACAAACAAATTAAATATATAAGTTTATGAATTTTACTGCACCAGAGAGTTTAGTTTTTTGGACAACAATTATCTTCATAGTTTTCTTTATTCTTTTAAGAAAATTTGCTTGGAAGCCTATTTTAGGAGCTGTAAAAGGACGTGAGGAATCAATCAACAATGCATTGGCATCTGCTGAAGCAGCGCGTAAAGAAATGCAAAATCTTACTGCAGACAACGAGCGTATCTTGCAAGAAGCTCGCATGGAGCGTGATGCTTTATTAAAAGAAGCTCGCGAAATGAAAGAGAAAATGATTGCAGATTCTAAACATGAAGCACAAATTCAAGGAGAAAGAATGATCGAGCAGGCAAAAACTGCTATCGAAGCTGAGAAAAATGCAGCTATGGCTGAATTGAAATCTCAAGTTTCATCGTTGTCTCTTGAAATTGCTGAAAAATTATTGAAAGACGAATTGTCTAACAAAGAAGCTCAAACCAAATTGGTTGAGAAAATGTTAGGTGACGTAAAATTAAACTAATATGTCAGGAACTAGAGCAGCGATTCGATACGCAAAAGCAATTTTAGATTTAGCGCTAACCAATGGAGCAGCGCAAGAGGTCTATAATGATATGACTTCGATTGCATCAACAGTAGCTGGTAATGAAGAATTGAATACGTTCATTCAAAACCCTACTATCGGAGTTGGTGTAAAAGAGGCAGCCCTGACAGAAGTTTTTTCAGGAGTAAATGGAGTGACTAAAGGTCTTTTCCACTTGCTTTTCGAAAACAAAAGATTTGAAATTCTTGTTGCTATTGCGTCACAGTACAAAATTCAGTTTGATGAAATGAATGGCCTTGAAGTAGCGAAAGTAACTACTGCAATTCCAATGGATTCTAGCTTAGAAGCTAAAGTTTCTGAGAAAATCAAAGAATTTTCAGATAAGAAGATTACCATCGAAAATATCGTAGATCCGTCCATCATCGGAGGATTTATCTTAAGAATAGGCGACAAGCAATACAATGCTTCAATTGCCAACAGATTACAAGTTTTAAAAAGAGAGTTTAGTAATTAGTTTTACCACACGATAAAGTGTATAAATTATAAAACAAAATGGCGGAAATTAAACCTGCTGAAATTTCAGCAATATTAAAAAAGCAATTATCAGGTTTTGAATCTGGTGCTACGCTGGAAGAAGTTGGAACAGTACTTCAAGTTGGAGATGGTATTGCTCGTGTTTACGGGCTTTCAAATGTTCAATACGGTGAGCTAGTAGAATTTGATAACGGTATGGAAGGTATCGTTTTGAACTTGGAAGAAGATAATGTGGGTGTCGTTCTTTTAGGACCATCAACAGGAATCAAAGAAGGTTCTACAGCAAAAAGAACACAGCGTATTGCTTCGCTTAAAGTTGGTGAAGAAATGGTAGGCCGTGTAGTAAACACGCTAGGACAACCAATCGATGGTAAAGGTCCTATCGGTGGAACACTATATGAGATGCCATTGGAAAGAAAAGCTCCAGGAGTTATCTTCCGTCAGCCAGTAACTGAACCATTACAGACAGGTGTAAAAGCTGTTGATGCAATGATCCCAGTTGGTCGTGGACAAAGAGAGCTTGTGATTGGTGACCGTCAAACTGGTAAATCAACAGTTTGTTTGGATACTATCCTAAACCAAAAAGAATTTTATGATGCAGGTCAGCCTGTATTCTGTATATATGTTGCAATTGGGCAAAAAGCTTCAACTGTAGCAGGAATTGCTAAAACATTAGAAGAAAAAGGTGCAATGGCGTATACGGTTATTGTTGCAGCTAACGCTTCTGATCCAGCTCCGATGCAAGTGTATGCTCCTTTCGCAGGTGCTGCAATTGGAGAATACTTCAGAGACTCTGGACGTCCAGCATTGATTGTTTATGATGATTTATCTAAACAAGCGGTAGCTTACCGTGAGGTTTCTCTTCTTTTGAGAAGACCACCAGGACGTGAGGCTTACCCTGGAGACGTTTTCTACCTTCACTCAAGATTGTTAGAAAGAGCTTGTAAAGTGATCGCTAATGATGACATTGCTAAGAATATGAACGACTTGCCAGATTCGTTGAAACCAATCGTAAAAGGTGGTGGATCGTTGACTGCATTGCCAATCATCGAAACTCAAGCGGGTGACGTTTCTGCATATATCCCAACAAACGTAATCTCGATTACTGACGGACAAATTTTCTTGGAGTCTGACTTGTTCAACTCTGGAGTCCGTCCTGCGATCAACGTAGGTATCTCTGTATCTCGTGTTGGAGGTAACGCTCAGATCAAATCAATGAAAAAAGTAGCAGGTACTTTGAAACTAGATCAAGCACAATTCCGTGAATTGGAAGCGTTCGCTAAATTTGGTTCTGACTTGGATGCTGTTACATTAAACGTAATTGAAAAAGGTAGAAGAAACGTGGAAATCTTGAAACAAGGTTTGAACGATCCGTATACTGTTGAAGATCAAGTTGCGATTATCTACGCAGGTTCTAAAAACTTATTGAGAAACGTTCCTGTAAACAAAGTAAAAGAATTTGAGAAAGATTTCTTAGAGTTCTTGAACAACAAACATAGAGATACTCTTGATGCTTTGAAAGCTGGTAAACTAGATGACAAAATCACTGATGTTATCGAGAACGTAGCTAAAGAAGTTTCAGCGAAATATAACTAAATTAGTCAAACGTCTTAAAGACAAAAGTCTAAAGGTTCAGTACTTTTAATACACTTTTGTCTTTATGACTTATGACTTTAGACTAAAATAAAATGGCAAACTTAAAGGAAATCCGTAATAGAATTACTTCCGTTTCATCAACGATGCAGATTACATCGGCGATGAAAATGGTTTCTGCTGCAAAGCTTAAGAAAGCGCAAGATGCCATCACGGCCATGCGTCCTTATGCCGAAAAACTAACTGAATTGTTGCAAAACGTCAGTGCTTCTCTTGACGGAGAAAGCGGCGGTAAATATTCTGACCAAAGACCTGTAAACAAAATTCTTATCGTTGCAATTACTTCTAACAGAGGTTTGAGCGGTGCTTTCAACTCTAACGTAGTGAAAGAAACTAAGAATCTTGTGCAAAATTATGCAGGAAAAAAGGTTGATTTTATTACCATCGGTAAAAAAGGTAATGACATTATCAAAAAGACAAATAACGTAATTATTAATAATAACGGTGTATTTGACGATTTGACTTTCCACAATGTTGCCGAAATTGCAGAACAATTAATGAAGCTGTATGCAGACGGAAGCTATGACAAGATTGAATTAGTTTACAATCAGTTCAAGAATGCTGCTACGCAAATTATCATTACTGAGCAATTTTTGCCAATCGTTCCAGTGAAATCAGAAAGCAAAAATCAAGTAGATTACCTTTTTGAACCGTCAAAAGAACAAATCATTGAAGAGTTGATTCCTCGTTCATTAAAAACGCAATTGTACAAAGCCATCAGAGATTCTTTCGCTTCAGAGCACGGAGCTCGTATGACGGCAATGCACAAAGCAACTGATAACGCGACAGAATTGAGAAACCAATTGAAATTGACTTACAACAAAGCACGTCAGGCAGCAATTACCAATGAAATCCTAGAAATTGTTGGTGGAGCAGAAGCTTTGAAATCATAAAGAATATTTTTTCTAAAAGAAAAGCCGGCTTTTTGCTGGCTTTTTTTATTATTGAATTTCTGGTGTATCAAAAACCAAAGAATTAGCTATTTTTGTTAAATAAATTTGACAAACCTATTTTGAGCTTATATAAAAATCTTTTCAAGCAGACAGCGATTTACGGACTTGCAACGGTTGTTCCAAGAATGTTCAGCTTTTTCTTAGTGCCGCTGTATACCGAGCTGTTGCCAAAAGCCGAATATGGGCAGGTCAATATTATTTTTGCTTACCTGATTTTTTTCAATGTCATTTTAGCCTACGGAATGGAGACTTCTTTCTTTAGGTTTTACAATACAGAAGACGACAAAAAAACGGTTGTCGAAACCTCGACAGTTTCTATTTTTTGGACAACGTTGCTCTTTTTAGCCGTAGCGCTGCTTTTCAGAACTTCAGTGTCAGAATTCTTAGATATAGATGTGCAATATATCACGTATGTTATCTGGATATTGGCACTCGATGCATTAGTGATTATCCCGTTTTCAAAGTTAAGAGCAAGACAAAAGCCGATGTTTTATGCCACAATCAAGATTGGGAATGTAGCCGTAAACTTGGGACTCAATCTCTTTTTCTTGATTTATCTTCCTGAAATAGCCAAGGAAAACCCAGACAGTTTTATCAGTTCTTTATACTTTGAAGATTTTCAGGTTGGATACATATTTGTCTCCAACATCGTTGCCAGTCTGCTTACATTGTTGGTTCTCTTACCAAACTATCTCCACGTCAAATGGCACTTTGATTTTCAGCTTTGGAAAAAGATGATGCGTTATGGCTTTCCTATCATGATTGCCGGAATTGCCTTTGCCATCAACGATCAGTTTGATAAGATATTGCTAAAATATTTACTTCCGCCCGCTACAGCAGAAGAACAGGTCGGAATTTATTCGGCTTGTTATAAGCTCGGGCTTTTTATGGTTTTGTTTAGGACGGCGTATACTTTAGGAATTGAACCTTTCTTTTTCAGCCATGCTTCTAATGAAAACGCCTCGCAGACCTATGCTACCATCACGAAATACTTTGTGATATTTGGCTCTTTGATGACATTGGCTGTTATTGTTTTTGCAGATGTCCTAAAGCTTGTTATGATTCGCGACTCTTCTTTCTGGGATGCTATGGGCGTTGTGCCGCTTATTATATTGGCCAACTTTTTTCTCGGGATTTATACCAATCTTTCCGTTTGGTACAAGCTTACGAACCAAACGCACATTGGCGCCTATATTTCAATCGTTGGAGCCATCATAACATTAGCCTTAAACTACTTATTGATTCCTTCTATCGGCTACTATGGCTCTGCAATTGCCACAATCGCGGCCTACGGAAGCATGATGCTTATTTCGTATACGTTAGGAAACAAATACTACCCGATTCCGTATGACAAGAAAAAAATAGGAGCCTACTTAGCGATTTCTATTCTTTTTTCGTTTATCTATTTTTATGGATTCAGAGAAAATTACTGGGTAGGAATACCAATGCTAATCCTATTCATGTACTTTATCTATTTCAATGAAAAAGAAACCATACTCAGGATTATAAAAAGAAAAGCGTAAGTACTAAATTTATCTAAAACCTTTTACCTTTATACAGATGACCATTAAAATCATAAACAAATCCCAACATTCACTGCCGAATTATGAAACGTTAGCTTCGGCAGGAATGGACTTGAGAGCAAACCTTTCAGAATCGATTACATTAGCGCCGTTAGAAAGAGCAATCGTAAAAACCGGACTTTTTATTGAATTGCCTATCGGTTACGAAGCACAAGTTCGTCCACGTAGCGGTCTTGCGGCTAAAAAAGGAATAACAGTCCTAAATTCTCCAGGAACAGTTGATGCCGATTATAGAGGTGAAATTGGAGTGATTTTAGTAAATTTATCAAACGAAGCTTTTGTTGTTGAAAATGGCGAAAGAATCGCACAATTAATTATTGCAAAACATGAAAGAGCCGTCTGGCTTGAAGTGGAAGAGTTATCTGAAACTTCTAGAGGAGAAGGCGGATTTGGCAGTACTGGAGTAAAGTAAGTATACCCTCTACGTATTTCAAAATTCAAGATTCCAAGTTGAAAATTTCAAATTTCTATTTTCAGCTTTAAAATAAAATTAAAAGCCATGAAAAAATTTGATTTACACGAAAGACTAATCGATTTTGCAGTTCAAATTATAGCCATAACTGATAATCTAAAAATATCAAAAGCAGGAAATCATTTATCAGGACAAATTGTTCGATCCGGAACTTCACCGTCATTAAATTATAGTGAAGCTCAAAGTGCAGAATCTCGAAATGATTTTATACATAAAATGTCTGTTGTTTTAAAAGAACTCAGAGAGACTCATTCCTGCTTGAAAATTATTTACAAAGCAAAATTATATTTAAAAGAAGATTTAGATTTAACGGTTGCAATTAGAGAAAATGATGAGTTAATTTCAATATTTGTAAAAAGTTTAGAAACATCAAGAAGTAAAAACAAATAAATAAGTAAGGTTGAATTTCCAACTTGGAATATTCAATTTTGAAATAAAACACGAAAAATACATGAAAATAATAGTCCCAATGGCCGGACGCGGCTCACGTTTAAGACCACACACATTAACCGTTCCAAAACCTTTGATTCCAATAGCAGGCAAGCCAATCGTTCATAGGCTGGTTGAGGATATCGCTGGCGTAATCAATCAAGAAATAGAAGAAATAGCCTTTATCATTCACAAGGATTTCGGCAAGCAGGTAGAAGTTGAATTGATCGAGATTGCAGAAAAACTCGGAGCCAGAGGCGTAATTTATTACCAAGAACAACCTCTAGGAACTGCCCACGCGATCATGAGCGCCAAAGAATCAATGTCAGGACCAATTGTAGTGGCTTATGCTGATACACTTTTCCGTGCCGATTTTACTTTGGATACCGAAGCTGACAGCGTTATCTGGGTAAAGCAAGTTGAAGATCCTAGCGCTTTTGGCGTTGTCCAATTAAATGATAAAAACCAAATTGTTGATTTCGTAGAAAAACCAAAAGAATTTGTTTCCGATTTAGCAATTATCGGAATTTATTATTTCAAGTCAGGCGAAACTTTAAGAAGCGAATTGCAATATTTATTAGATAATAATGTTGTAAAAGGAGGAGAATACCAGTTGACAGACGGTCTCGAAAACATGAAAGAAAAAGGATTAAAGTTTGTTCCTGGAAAGGTTGACGAATGGATGGATTGCGGTAATAAAAATGTTACGGTCGAGACTAATTCTAGAATGCTAGGATTTTTGCACAACGATGGCGAGCATTTGGTGGATTATGATGTGAAGTTGGAAAATTCAACGATTATCCCGCCATGTTATATCGGTAAAGATGTTATCTTGATCAATGCGACTGTAGGCCCAAATGTATCTTTAGGAAAAGGTAGCCATGTTGTAGACAGTGCTATAAAAAACAGCTTAATCCAAAACCATTCGCATATAAAAAATGCCAAATTAGACAATGCGATGATTGGAAACCATGCGAGCTTTGATGGAAACTTTACAAGCATAAGCATTGGCGATTATTCAGTTTTGGAATAAAATTTGATAAAAAACCATTATGAAAATCAAGAATTATCTTTTATCGTTTCTTTTCTTTGGAATGCTCAGCTTTCCGGCGCAAGTTTTGGCTCAAGCCGAACCCGATGATATTGCCCTAGCAGAAGATGCTTTTCAAGATAATTTTTATGAATCGCTCAAGCAAAAAGGTATTGAAAATTATGACAAGGCAATTACAGCCTTAGAAAAATGCCTTAAAACCCAACCGCAGAATGCCACAATCTATTACGAATTAGGAAAGAATTATCTCAATCTTAAGGATTATAAAAAAGCCTATGATTTCTTTGTGCAAGCTTCGGTTTTAGATCCAAAAAACAAATGGTTTTATGTCGGAATGTACGATGTTTGCTATCAAACAAAAGATTATTCGCAAGCCATACTAGTCGTAAACAAATTAATCGAATTCGATGTAAAATATAAAGAAGACTTGACGTCGCTTTATATGTACACAGACCAATATGACAAAGCTTTAGCACTGATAAAAGACCTAGACGAAACCCTTGGAGAAACGCCTCAAAGAAATGCGTACAAGCAAGAAATCCTAAAAGATTCGAAATACAGGGTTGGAGAAAAAGACCAGCTTTTGGAAGCTATTAAGAAAAATCCGAAAGATGAGTCAAAATATATTGCTTTGATCTATCTCTATTCAGAAAGCAATCAAGAAGAAAAAGCCTATGAAGTGGCAAAAAAGCTAGAAAAAGAAATCCCTGATTCTGAATTTGCGCAGGTAGGGCTGTTCAAATTTCATCTCAACAATAATGATGGAGAAAAAGCAGTTCTTGCCATGAATAAGGTTCTCGAAAGCAAGAAAATAGATTCTACAGTAAAATTTAAAATCCTCAAAGAATTTCTAGTTTTCGTAAAAAATAATCCGCAATTCAATACCGATTTGGATAAGGCAATTGGCTATTTTGACAACGAAAATCAAGTAGCATTGACCAAAGAAATCGGCAAGATTTTTTATGCAAGGAAAAACTGGGAACGCGCAATCCATTATCTTGAAATCTACTCGAAAAACAATCCGCAAGAAATAGAATCAAATATCTTTTTACTTCAGGCCTATACAGAAAGCTCGCAATTTGATGTGCTGGCCAAAAAAGCTTCAAACCTGATTGACTTTTTTCCATTACAACCGGACTTTTATTATTATTCAGGATTGGCGAACAACCAACTGAAAAATTATAAAAAAGCAAAAGAGTTTTTAGAAATGGGGATGGATTATTTAGTGGATAATAAGAACTTGGAAATTAATTTTAATATCCAACTAGGAGAAGCCTACAATGGATTGGGAGATGCCAAGAAAAAAGAACAGTATTTCTTAAAAGCCGACCAATTATTAAAACAAAAAAAATAATGAAAAAATATATAATTATAGCATTAGGCATTTTCTTTTTTTCCTGTAATTCCAAAAAAGCAGTCATAGCAGAAGGCAACGCCAGCGAAGTAGTCGCTTCTGCAAAAGTCATAGAAAACCATTATAAGCTCAAGAGAAACTTTTCTACAGTCTATATCAAGTCCAGCGCTAAATATAAAGACGACAAGATGTCTCAAAGTGTTTCTGCCGAAATTCGAATCAAGAAAGACGAGCAGATTCTGGTAAGTATTAGATTTTTAGGGATTACAATGGCTAAGGCATTAATTACGCCTAAGGAGGTGAAATATTATGAAAAGATAGGCAACAAATTTTTCGAAGGCGATTATTCTACCCTGAGCAAATGGCTTGGTACCGAACTTGATTTCCAAAAAGTACAGAACATGCTAATTGGCGAAGCTATGGATGACTTAACCAAAGGAAAATATACAACGACGATTGATGAAAATCTTTATAAACTAGAAGATAACTCAAATAAAAATACGGCAAAATCGTTTTATTTTGAAGCCGCAAATTATCTGATAAAAAAGCAAGAAGTTGTCCAGTCAAAAGAAGACAGAAGATTGCAGATTAGCTATCCGAGCCATAAAGAATATCCGGAAACCGTTTTACCAGCACAGCTTATAATCGATGCCATGCAAGGTGGAAAGAAAACAAATATCAACATCGATTATAATTCCGTTTCGTTCAATGAAAACTTAACTTTCCCATACAGCGTTCCTGATGGGTACGAAAGAATATATATTGATTAGATTTGCACAAACATATCCAATTATGCCAAAAACCATACTTACCTTCCTTCTTCTGCTGACAGCTTCCCTCGTTTGGAGCCAGAATGATGCGCAGCGAAAATTAGAAGAACGTAAAGCACAGCTCCAAAAAGAAATCAGGGCGGCAGAAAATGCCTTGAAATCGGAGAAGAAAAAAGAAAAATCTGTCGTAACCCAGATTAGCCAGCAAACGGTAAAAATTAAGCTACAAGAAAAACTGATTGCTACGACTGAAAAACAAGCGAAGCTTTTGAGCGATGACATTTATACAAATCAGCTAAAAATTAATTCCCTTAAAAAAGAACTAGAAGAGCTTAAGAAAGATTACGCAGCAATGATTGTAAAGTCGTATAAGAGTCGTTCTGAGCAAAGCAGAGCGATGTTTTTGCTGTCTTCGGAGAATTTCCTTCAAGCGTATAAAAGAGCGCAATACATGAAGCAATACTCCAATTATAGAAAAAACCAAGGAGAAGAAATTAAGGTAAAGTCTAATGAACTGACAGCTTATAATGAAAAGTTAGGAGTCCAAAAAAAGGAAAAGCAAAAACTGATTGTTGAAAACGAAAAAGAAAAGCAGGAATTAGAAAAAGAAAAGCAGGAGCAAGAAAAAATAATGAAGTCTATTAAAAAGGACGTCAAAAAATATACTGCTGAAATCAAGAAAAAACAACAAGAAACCAAAGAGATTGATCGTAAGATCGATAAATTAATTCGAGAAGCTATCGCAGAAGCCAACAGAAAAACGGCGGCAGCGAATAAAAAGGCCAATCCAAAAGCTACAGTTGCTGAAACAAAAGCGATTGAAAACTCTACTAAAATTGTCTTGACTCCAGAAGGGAAAATAATTTCAGATAATTTTAAAGCCAATAAAGGAAGACTGCCTTGGCCGGTTGCAAAAGGATTTGTTTCATTACGATACGGTGATCAGCCTCATCCACTGCAAAAATCAATCACAGTCCACAGTAGCGGTGTTGAAATCAGTACAGATTCTGGATCTTCTGTACGATCCGTATTTGCGGGAGAAGTTACAAGAGTACAGCTGATATCGCCGAATAACATGGTGGTTTTTGTCCAACATGGAGATTTTTATACCGTATATCAAAACCTGAGCTCAGTAAGCGTTGCAAAAGGAAATAAGGTTACAGCCTTACAAAACATCGGAAAGATAACAACCAATGCCGCAGGAAAGACAGCCTTGAAATTTGTCATCATGCAAAATTCAACGACATTGAATCCGCAGACCTGGCTGGCTAATATGTAATAAAAAAGGGAACCAATTTGGTTCCCTTTTTTATTTATTCTGTAAATAAAGCTTTTAATTCAGTCGCCTCATTCGGCTTCATTTTTCCTGCTAAGACGAGGCTGAGCTGCTTTCTTCTCAAAGCCGCATCAAAGCGTTGCTTTTCCAATTCCGTTTCAGGAAGGATAGCAGGGACTTCTACCGGACGTCCGGTCTCATCAACAGCAACAAAAGTATAGATAGCCTCATTGGCCTTATTTTTTATGCCTGATTCACGATCTTCAATCCATACATCAATATAAATTTCCATTGAGGTTTTGAACGTTCTGGAAACTTTCGCTTCAATAGTCACGACACTCCCTAAAGGAATTGCACGATTAAAAGCCACGTGGTTGACCGAAGCCGTAACGGTAATACGTCTGGAATGTCTTCGAGCCGCGATGCTTGCCGCTCTGTCCATTCGAGCCAGCAATTCGCCACCAAAAAGATTATTCAAAGGATTTGTTTCGCCTGGCAAAACCAAATCGGTTAAAACCGCTATAGATTCAGAAGGAGTTTTCGCTTGCATCGTTTTTTTTGCAAAGGTAACAGATATGCTGGTAAATCATATAGCTTCTGGAGCAATAAAATTTTCCTTTCAAAGCAAAAAAAATCCCGAACGAGCCGGGATTGATTTTTTATAATTCTTGAATCAGAAGCCAAGCTTCAGGATTCTCTGTTTTTTGGATTTTTGACATTGCTTTTTGAGCTTCTGCATAGTTTGAAAAACTTCCGTAAAGCACAGGATGAAGACCATGTTTATTCTGCGCAATTCTTCGTGCTTTGTAGCCTTTTGCGCTTAGCTTTTCGAATATTTTTTGTGCATTTTCTTCATTTCTAAAAGCACCTGCAACAATATGGTAAGCCAGTTTTTCTTCTTTGATAGTAAGTTTTACAGCTGGTAGCGGACTTTCAATAAAGAAAGTAGCTTCTTGTATTTTATCTTGTACTTTTTTCTGAACGGCTTGCTGCACGATCAGGTTTTCAGAATTAATCTGTTCTTGGTAATAGTTGTTTCCAAAAAATCCGGCTGCTCCAAGTCCAAGGACAAAAATAGCAGCATATTTAAGGTAGGAAGTATTACTTCTTCTTTCAGGAGTGAAAAGTATTGGAGCTTTTACTTCTAGAGCTTTTACTTCTTCCTTATAAACTTCTCTTTGGATT
Source organism: Flavobacterium gossypii (assembly GCF_014138495.1). Classification (NCBI taxonomy): domain Bacteria; kingdom Pseudomonadati; phylum Bacteroidota; class Flavobacteriia; order Flavobacteriales; family Flavobacteriaceae; genus Flavobacterium; species Flavobacterium gossypii. The sequence continues at coordinate 1,658,178 of NZ_JACJIS010000001.1, forward strand.
TTTGGAGAAACAAATGTGCTTAATCCAAAAGAATCTGTCAAGTAGTTCAAATTATCTGAAGGCTCAAAAACAAGATTTTGTTCTGAATTTAACGATAGTTGTCCAATGTTTTTTAAGAGGATAGCTTGGCCTTGCTGCAATGCAAATTTCCAACCAGCAACTGCTGCTTCGATGTTTTTTATAGCCTCTTCGTAAGAGATTTTTTCATATTGCGAGATGTGATTAGCAAGCAATCCGTCATTGTTTTTCAAATGAAAATTAAAAGAAACCAGTTTCCTTGGCGGATAAAATGCCATAGCGCTTTCATTAAGCCTCGCCGATTGGATTTCGGTAAGAAAAGCACCAAAACCAGGAACAGCGACACATTGGTATCGATACAAAAGTTGGGAAATGTAAAATTCAATCTTCATAGAAACAAAGTTACTTATTCATTAGTCAGGTCAAAATTTTATCAACAAATTTTATTAACAATCTCAACAAAAAGTCTTTTCTTTGAAATTCAATTATTTGCCATGCACGAAGAAGAATTATTTTATCTATTAGCCTTACAAAAAGTAGAATTGGTCGGCGATGTTGTTGCCAAAAAACTGCTCACTCACTTTGGAAACGCCAAAGAAGTCTTCCAATCGAAGGCGTCAAAATTAGAATGCATTGACGGTATTGGAAGCGTACTGATCAAAAATCTTAAAGATAAATCTGTTTTTAAAAAAGCAGAAGACGAACTGCGATTTCTTAAAGCCAATACAATCGAAGTCCTTTACTTTCAAGATGAAGATTATCCCGAAAAGCTAAAACATTGCATTGATAGTCCAGTCTTGTTGTTCGCTTCAGGAAATTTCAATCTAAAAAATAGAAAGATAATCAGCATAGTCGGAACACGCCAAATTACTTCTTATGGAATTGAATCTTGTAGGAAACTAATTTCAGATTTAGCTCCGTTAGATCCTGTGATCGTAAGCGGTTTTGCCTATGGAGTTGATATTGTTGCACATCAAGCAGCAATGGAACATAATCTGCAGACTATAGGAATTGTTGCCCATGGATTAAACCAGATTTATCCTAAAGTCCATAAAAAATATGTAGCCAAGATGCAAGAAAATGGCGGTTTCATGACTGATTTTTGGAGTACTTCTAATCCTGACAAAGAAAATTTTGTGCGCCGTAATCGAATTGTAGCCGGCATGTCTGAAGCGACTATCGTTATTGAGTCGGCAGAAAAAGGAGGTTCTTTGATAACTGCAAATATGGCGAATGATTATAATCGGGATGTTTTTGCTTTTTCCGGAAGAGCGACAGACAAATACAGCCAAGGCTGTAATAACTTGATCAAGGCCCAAAAAGCCCATTTGCTTACCTCCGCCGCAGACCTGATTTATATATTAAACTGGGATTTAGACACTGAAAAGACAAATACTGTCCAAAAGAAATTATTTGTGGAATTGGATTATGAAGAGCAAATAATCTATAATTATCTGCAGGCAAAAGGTAAAGAATTGATGGACATCATTGCTTTGGAGTGCAATTTCCCAATTTATAAAATATCGTCTCTGCTTTTAAATATGGAATTAAAGGGAGTTATTCGTCCTTTGCCAGGAAAATTATTTGAAGCTGTTTAAAAATAAAAACCCCGCTATTGCGGGGCTCTTAACTAATATCCTAATTTTTTTCGTACTCTTTCCAAAACTACATTGGCTACGGCCTTTGCTTTTTCAGCACCTTGAAATAGCGCTTTGTCAACTTCTTCCAGATTATTCATGTAGTAATTGTATTTTTCTCTTTCGACTTTGAATCTTTCAAGAATCAATTCGAATAAAGCCTGCTTGGCATGGCCCCAACCGAAATCACGATTTACATTTTTATATTTTTCGGTCATTTCTGCTAACTGGCTTTCATTAGCAAGCAACTTATAAATAGCAAAAATCTTGCAGGTATCTGGATTTTTTGGTTCTTCCAAAGGCGTGCTGTCGGTTTCGATCGACATTACTTGTTTGCGAAGAGCCTTATCATCCAAAAATATATTGATGATATTGTTTGCCGATTTGCTCATTTTGCCGCCATTGGTTCCAGGAACATATTTTGTATCTTCTTGGAGATACGATTCTGGCAAGACAAAAGTTTCTCCCATCTGATGGTTAAAACGGGAAGCCACATCACGCGTAATTTCGATGTGCTGCAATTGGTCTTTCCCGACAGGGACGAATTCTGCATCATACAAAAGAATATCAGCGGCCATAAGCATCGGGTAGGTAAACAAACCTGCATTTACATCTTCTAGTCTGTCGGCTTTGTCTTTGAAAGAATGCGCCAGAGTCAATCTTTGGTATGGAAAGAAACAGCTCAAATACCAAGACATCTCTGCTGTTTGAGGAACATCCGATTGGCGGTAAAAGATCACTTTGTTTATATCTACTCCACAGGCAAGCCACGTTGCAGCTGTACTGTACGTGTTTTGGCGTAATGTTTCTCCATTTTTGATCTGCGTAACAGAATGCAGGTCGGCAATAAAAAGAAAAGTTTCGTTTTCTGGCTTGTTTGATAATTCAATAGCCGGAATAATCGCTCCTAGCAAATTTCCTAGATGAGGCGTTCCCGTGCTTTGAATTCCTGTGAGTATTTTTGACATGATAACTTAATTTCTGCAAAGGTAAATGTTTTAGCAAAATGTAAGGTTTGAATTCTTACATTTGGAAAACAAAATTTAAGAATCAACTTCTGTCCTCTAAAGCAATCTTATGATAAACATTCTGCATGCGTCTTTTTAAAGTATTTTTTTGGGTCCTTTGGAGAATCTGGTTCTATTTTTTGATGGGACTTCCCATTATCATTATGCTTCCTTTTTTGCTAGTTTCTATCTTAAAAGAAAAATGGTATCCTTATTTCTTTGTCTTGGCTAGGATTTGGGCTAAAATCATTCTTTTCGGTATGGGCTTTTATTATAAAGTAGAGCGTGAGCAAGAACTTGAAGAAGGCAAAAGTTATATGCTTGTATCGAATCATACATCGATGACGGATATCATGCTGATGCTTGCACTCGTACGCAACCCATTTGTTTTTGTGGGAAAGAAAGAACTGGCCAAGATTCCGCTATTCGGATTTTTTTATAAAAGGACGTGCATCTTGGTAGATAGAAGCAGTTCTAAAAGCCGAATGGAAGTATTTAACCGTGCCCAAAAAAGATTGGAGCAAGGATTGAGCATCTGCATTTTTCCAGAAGGCGGTGTTCCTGATGACGAATCGGTGCTCTTGGATGAATTCAAAGACGGTGCGTTTAGATTAGCGCTAGAACACCAGATTCCGATTGTTCCTATGACATTCGCAGATAACAAAAAAAGATTTTCATATACTTTTTTGAGCGGAAGTCCTGGCTTGATGAGAGCAAAAATCCATCATTTTATAGAAACAAAAGGGAAAGATGTGGGCGATAAAAAAGAAATCAAAGAACTGCGAGAAATAGTGAGAGAGATTATTTATCAGCAACTCTTGAAATTTGGCCACAAAAAAAGCGCCTAACCACGACGCCTTTTTCTGTCATTAACGTATTAAGTAATGACGAACCTAACTAAACTATAAAACCAACTAATCTAAAAGTTAAAACTTATTCCAGAATACAAGCCTATAAAATAAGGCTTAAATCCTCCTGCATTTTCGCTGAATGTATTGATTTGGTATTTCAACTTAGGCTCAACATTCGCTTCAAATGATTTCCAAAATTTATATTTAAATCCAATTCCGATATTAGAGGTAAAAGAAACATCGTTCAAATTCGATGCCTTTCCTATACTAGTCGTCATACCAGGCGATACTACAGACAAGCTGTTTTCGTTTAAGAACAGCGTACTCATTCCCCCGATTAGCTCTATTCCAAATTTGTTATCTATAAGTTTATACGAAAGTTCTACAGGAACTTCCACATAGCCCATAGTTTGGTTTAGATGCCCGGCTTTTTTCCCAGGAACATCATCAAATGAGACCAAGTTCGTGGCCGTATTGTCTTCTACAATTATAACTATGGCAGAAGAACTTTCTTGGATGTTGCTAGAAGCCATAATACCTCTAGAATTAACATCCGACAAGCCTGCATAATACACAATATCATTCGTATTATAGCCCAAAGTCAATTTGTTGATTCCGCCACGGACAGACCATTTTTTGTTTAATGCATAATTAACGCCTACGCCAAAACTAAGGTTCTTGTCGTAGCTTTTATTATTATCTGCAAATTGCTGGGCGATAGGGGAACCGTTGGAAGCAGAGCTAAAATAAATAGGGGCTACGTTGGACGTAATTTGCCACCTATTTACTTTAGTTTCTGTAACCGCTTGTTGTTTTTTTTCTTTTTCTTTTAGCAATTCTTCCAGCGGATTAGGTTCGACAGTAGCAACAGCTGCCGAATCTTTTTTTTGTTTCTCGAAAGCATCAGTATTAAAAGCAATTCGAGAAGTGTTATTTTGATTTTTATCGATCAGATTTTTGTTTTGTATGGTCTTGTCATTTTTCTGAACGTTGTCATTTTGTTTTTTTTCAACTGAAGCAAGCTGCTTTTCGTTTCCGTTCAGATTTTCTTGATTGGCTAAAGCTTTGTTTTTATTACTGGTATTATCATTAAACAGTTTTTCAGAACTATTTTCTTTATTTCCAGAATTTGCGATAGCGCTAGTATTGCCTTGAGTATTCTTTTTATTAACAGCTTCTTGATTGGCAAGGCCTGTATTGTTGTCTTTTAAGGTCTGATTTTTAAACTTATTTAGGCTTTTATTAGTGCTGTTTTTTATAATAGTGCCCTTTTTAGCATTGTTGCTGTCGGTATTATCTTGGCTAGCAACTGCTTTGTTCTTTACATAGTTTCTTTCTAATGCATTAGACTTGTCAGGTCTGTTTTGTGTTGCATTTGTATCCTCTGATTCGTTTTTTGATGATGTATTTTTTTCTAAATCCGTATTTTCAGCCTCAGTAACAACTTCGTTGCTTTTTACAGGGCTTTTCATAGGAACTAATTCGTTTGTACCGCCGTTATTTGAATTATTTTTTTCTTGATTTACAACTCCGTTATCAGTTTCCGAAGAATTGTTGATTAATCCATCTCCGATTACGAATCCGATAAGCAATATTGCGGCAACACCTGAAAGTCTAAACCATAACGGAATGACTCTTCTCTTCTTTTTCTTCCTAAGTTCGGCTTCTATATTGTCCCAGACTGCAGGCGAAGGTGTCGCTTCGAAGTCCTTGAACTTTTCTTGAAAAAGCCGTTCTAAATTTTTTTTCTCACTCATTTTGCTGCTGTATAATTTCCGTTTCCGGCCTGAGCTTCTATTTTTTCTTTTAAAATCATTTTTGCACGTGCAAGATTTGATTTTGTTGTTCCTGTAGTGATGTCAAGCATATCGGCAATTTCTTTATGCGAATAACCGTCCATTACATACAAGTTAAAAACCAATCGGTACCGGTCTGGTAATTCTTGAATAATTTTCATTAAAAATTCAAGCGTCACATTTTCATCATCAATCTCAACTTCTGCTTCATCAGGAATAGTATCATTTACGATTTCAAAAACAGAACTGCCTCGATATTTTTGTAGGATATTGTTCACCATTACTCTTTTTGCCCAGCCTTCAAAAGAACCCTTGAAATTAAATTGTCCTATCTTGCTGAAGATAATCAGGAATCCATCCTGAAGATTATCTTCGGCTTCCACATAATTTCGCGAATACTTCAAGCAGACACTGAACAATTTAGGAGAGAGCAACTTATATAATTGTTCTTGAGCTTTTGTATCATTATCTCTGCAATCGTATATGAGTTGTTCTAAACCCAAAGTTTTCCTGTATAAATTAAAAATTATTGTTGAACTACTGGTACTTCATACTCCAAGAAACGGTTATTTCCATATTGATCTTTTCCTTGATAAAATTTGAAAACGTAAGAACCGGTGCTTGTTGGCAAGAAATCAAATGAAGCCTCAACAGGCTCTTCATCTAATTCAGTACAAGAATCACTGTGCATAACGCTTGTCTGTACCGCTATTGTTCTAACATTTGAATCTCTTTCATAATAAAAGCCTTCAAAAAAATGACAGCTTGTAGGTCTTTTATAATACACTTTTATGGTATACGTCTGTCCCAAGATAAAACTTTCAGGAAATACTGCGCTTTCTGTAGGAATCAGTTCAAAGTGGTAATTAACGTTGTCATCGTCGCCTAATTCGCAGGAACTAAAGGCAGTGACAGCTATAATTGCCAGAAATAAAATTGAAATTAACTTTTTCATTTTTTTGTATTACTATTTATGCTTTATTGTGTAGATGAAGATTTATGCTAAAGGTTGCGTTTGGATATAAAAAAACCCGAAATTTTCGGGTTTTTATTTTTAACTATTATTTTCTTTAATCAGCGATTTGATTTTCAGCTCTAATTCTTCAGCCAATTCTGGATTGTCTTTGATTAAGGCTTTTACCGCATCTCGACCTTGGCCGAGTTTCGTGTCGCCGTAGCTGAACCAAGAGCCTGATTTTTTCACGACTTCAAATTCTACTGCCAGATCTAAAATTTCTCCAGTTTTAGAAACTCCTTCACCATACATGATGTCGAATTCTGCTGTCTTGAATGGCGGAGCCACTTTGTTTTTTACGACTTTTACTTTTGTTCTGTTTCCGATTACGTTTTCTCCATCTTTAATCTGCGAAGATCTTCTGATGTCTAAACGAACCGAAGCATAAAATTTCAAGGCATTACCACCTGTTGTCGTTTCTGGATTTCCGAACATTACACCGATTTTTTCACGAAGCTGGTTGATGAAGAAAACGGTACAATGCGTTTTGCTGATTGTTCCGGTTAATTTTCTCAAGGCTTGCGACATCAATCTAGCGTGAAGTCCCATTTTTGAATCTCCCATTTCGCCTTCAATCTCGCTTTTTGGCGTTAAGGCGGCAACAGAGTCAATTACAACAATATCAATTGCGCCAGAACGGATTAAGTTTTCTGCAATTTCTAAAGCTTGCTCTCCGTTGTCTGGTTGTGAAATGATAAGATTTTCTACATCTACGCCTAATTTTTCTGCATAACTTCTGTCAAAAGCATGTTCCGCATCAATAAAAGCAGCAATACCGCCAGCCTTTTGAGCTTCAGCAATCGCATGCAAAGTTAATGTGGTCTTACCCGAAGATTCAGGTCCGTAAATTTCAATAATTCTTCCTTTTGGATATCCATTCACTCCAAGAGCTAAATCCAATCCTAAAGATCCGGATGAAATCGTTTCTACTTCTTCAACAGCGCGGTCACCCAGCTTCATTACGGTACCTTTACCGTAGGTCTTATCTAATTTATCAAGCGTTAGTTGCAACGCTTTCAATTTGGCTTCTTTCTCTGAACTCATTTTTTCTTTCATTTATAATTGGCACTTATTTTTCGTAAAAATAGTTCTTTTTTTCTACGTAGCAAGCGTTATTTTTTGATACAATTTTGCTATTTCTCAATTAAAATAAACAAAAATATAATTAGTACTTTTGCGGTGAATTATAATAACTATGGAGAAACTTATTTCATACCCAATTTCGGCAGTATACTATCTGTTTTTTGGATTGTTTTTAGTGATTTTTCATCCCATCCAGTGGATTTGTTTTAATGTGTTTGGGTATCAGGCGCATAAAAAAAGTGTCGATTACCTAAATTTATGCTTATTAAGGACAACGCATCTTCTGGGAACAACGTATAAAGTTGAAGGAAGAGAATTGGTTCCTAAAGGAGTTCCCGTAATTTTTGTCGCCAACCACCAAAGCATGTACGACATAGTTGCCATAATTTGGTTCTTCAGGAAATCCCACCCGAAATTTGTCAGCAAAAAAGAATTAGGCAAAGGAATTCCAAGCGTTTCTTACAATTTAAGACACGGAGGTTCCGTTTTAATAGATAGAAAAGATCCAAAACAGGCCGTACCAACAATCAAAGGCTTGGCGGAATATATTGAAAAACACAACCGTGCGGCAGTCATTTTTCCAGAAGGAACCCGAAGCAAAGACGGAAATCCTAAAGAATTCGCCCAGACGGGATTGAAAATTTTATGCAAGAATGCACCATCGGCAGTTGTGGTTCCGATTACCATAAACAATTCTTGGAAAATTGTTAAATATGGCTTTTTTCCTGTAGGTTTAGGAAATCGCCTTACCTTTACCACTCATAAGCCAATTTCAGTGGCACAAGTTCCTTTTGATGAATTGATGAAAGAGACAGAAAAAGCTGTAGTTGAAGGAATAAAAAATTAAAATTATGTCTATAAAAAACATTCGTCTAGAAGTAATGCAGTTTCTAGAGAAAAATATTGATACGTTCGTTGATCAATATCTGATTCCTGTGGAGAAGATATGGCAGCCTTCTGACCTTTTGCCAGATTCTCAAAAAGAAACCTTTTTTGAAGACGTAAAAGAATTAAGAGAGATTGCAAAAGAATTGCCTTATGATTTCTGGGTAGTTTTAGTCGGCGATACGATTACAGAAGAAGCGCTTCCAACGTATGAGTCTTGGCTTATGGATGTGGAAGGTGTTAATCAAGTTGATGAGGGTGGAAATGGCTGGTCTAAATGGGTTAGAAATTGGACCGGAGAAGAAAATCGCCATGGAGACCTTTTGAACAAATACCTTTATCTTTCAGGTCGTGTGAATATGCGCGAGATTGAAATGACTACCCAGCATCTGATTAACGACGGATTTGATATCGGAACAGGAAGAGATCCGTATAAAAACTTTGTCTATACGAGTTTCCAAGAATTAGCGACGTATGTTTCGCACAACAGGGTTTCTCAAATTGCAAAGAAATTTGGAGATAACAAATTGTCAAAAATGTGCAAGCTAATTGCGGGTGACGAAATGCGTCATCATCATGCTTATTCTGAATTTGTAAACAGAATTTTTCAAGTAGACCCGAGTGAAATGATGCTGGCTTTCCAATATATGATGAAGCAGAAAATCGTGATGCCGGCTCATTTCTTGAGAGAATCGGGTGAAAAGATAAGTACTGCTTTCGAACAATTTTCAGATTCAGCACAAAGAATCGGAGTGTATACGGCTACCGATTATATTGAAATCATGCAGAAATTGATGGACAAATGGGAAATCGGTAAAATTTCAGGATTGACTGATGAAGCCGAAAAAGCCAGAGATTTCTTGATGAAACTTCCTGCAAGGATGGCCAAGATTTCAGAACGATTAGTAATTCCTGCAGAATCCCATATTTTTAAATGGGTAGAGCCTGCAACATTAAAATAATAATCAAATCCTTTCTTCACAGAGAGGATTTTTTTTCTCAAATAAATTATGGACAAGATACTAATAGAAAAGACAATTGCTTTCGTAAAAGAAAAACTTAAAGATGCCGAAGGCGGACACGACTGGTTTCACATCGAAAGAGTCTATAACAATGCGTTGAATATTGCTCAGTATGAAAATTGCGATAATACTATTGTTGCCTTAGGCGCTTTGCTGCACGATATTGCCGATAGTAAATTTCACGATGGAGATGAAACTGTTGGCCCGAAATTGGCTTGGGAGTTTCTTGAAAAGCAAAACGTTTCAGAAGATACAATCATCCACGTCGTAAACATCATCGAAAATATTTCTTTTAAAGGAGGGAATTTTGAACGTAAGTTTTCTTCCATTGAACTCGATGTCGTGCAAGATGCCGATCGTTTGGATGCGATTGGAGCTATTGGCATAGCCAGGACTTTTAATTATGGAGGATTTAAAAACAGGCCGCTTTACAATCCAGAAATTGCTCCTAACCTGAACATGAGCAAAGAGGAATATAAAAATTCCGTTTCGCCAACGATCAATCATTTTTATGAGAAATTGCTGTTGCTGAAAGACAAGATGAATACCAAGACAGGTAAGTCAATAGCTGAGGAAAGACATGCCTATATGGAGAAATTCCTAGAACAGTTTTTTGCAGAATGCGAAGGAAAGAGATAATAAAAAGCCAGAATTTATATTCTGGCTTTTTTGTTTTATTATTTTCCAATAAAGACCGGCTTTCTTTTTTCTAAGAAAGCACCTGTTCCTTCTTTAAAATCTTCAGTTCCAAAAGCATCACCAAAGTTTTTGATTTCCACAGCATAGCCGTCAATACCGTCTTTGAAATTGGCATTGATGGCCTCGATTGCCATTCCGATAGCAACCGGAGAATTTTTCATGATTTTCTGCGCTAAAGTAGTTGCCAATTCTACTAATTCAGACTGTGGAACTACGTGATTCACTAATCCTGATGCTTTAGCTTCTTCGGCAGTCAGCATTCCGGCGGTCATGATTAATTCCATTGCTTTTCCTTTTCCGACTAATTGAGGCAGTCGTTGTGTCCCGCCATACCCTGGAATGACGCCAAGAGAAACTTCTGGCAAACCCATTTTTGCATTATCAGAAGCAATCCTAAAATGACAGGCCATAGCCAATTCTAGACCACCGCCTAAAGCAAAACCATTAACGGCAGCAATAACTGGAGTTTTTAAATTTTCTACAAAATCAAATAAAGACGATTGTCCTTTTGCCGCTAATTCTGCTCCTTCCGAAACCGAAAAGTTGGCAAATTCAGAAATATCAGCTCCAGCAACAAAAGCCTTATCGCCGCTCCCTGTCAATATAATTACACGTACACTATGATCTTTGTCTAAGGTGTCAAAAGCGGTATGCAGTTCTTCAATAGTTGCCTTGTTTAAAGCATTTAATTTTGTAGGCCTGTTGATTGTTATCGTGGCGATTCCGTTTTCAGAAGTCGCTAAAATATTTTCGTAATTCATATCTAAAGGTTGTTTATTGTTCGTTTCGCAACATTACATTTTGATTATGGGAAGGAAAACACAAAAAACAGTTCCCTTTCCAGAAGCTGTTTCAAAAGTAATCGTTCCATTATAATTTTCAATGATATTTTTGATGATTCCCAATCCTAAGCCCATGCCGCTGTTTTTGGTCGTAAACTTGGGCTCGAAAATTCGGTTGAGGTTATCTGTTTCAATGCCTGTCCCGTTGTCTTGGACGCTGATCAGCACTTGATTTTCTTCTTTTTTCACAGAAACAACTACGGATTTTTCTGCCTGATTTTCTGGAATAGCTTGTATTGCATTTTTCACCAGATTGGTTACAACACGAATCAATTGCGTACGGTCCATAATCGTGATGATTTCTTTTTCTTCACTTCGAAATTCGATATAATCTTCATTGAAAATGTCCAAAGTAAGTTGTACGACATCTACGACATTTAATGTTTCATTCTGCTGGGCAGGCATCGAAGCAAAGTTTGAAAAGGCTGAGGCTACCGAACTCATCGTATCAATCTGCTGAATCAACGTATTAGAATAGTCCGTCATTTTTTGCTTGACATCAGGGTCGTTCGGGTCAAATTTTCTTTGGAAACTCTGAACCGTCAATCGCATAGGAGTTAACGGGTTTTTAATTTCATGGGCAACTTGTTTAGCCATTTCGCGCCAAGCCTGTTCCCTTTCGCTTTGAGCTAATTTTGTGGCACTTTCATCCAATTCTTCCACCATTGAATTATAAGCATGGACAAGCAAGGCAATTTCCTTACTGCTTTCTTCGAGCTCAATCTTTTCGTTTTTTTGGTTGAATCGGGTTTCCGTAATCTTGTCGGTAATCGATTTTAGGAACTTCGTGATGTAACTCGATAAGAAATACGCCAGGACAAAAGCCACAATCAACATGATGGAATATACTTGGCCCAAGCTGATCAAAAAGTTTCGCAATTCTCGCTCATAAAATCCGTCATCTGGAATGTACGGAAGATTCAAGATGCCCAAAGGCTTAAACTTTGTATCCTTGATCTGCGTATACGAAGAGCGAAATTTCATGCCATCGATGCTCTGTACGTCGACATACCTTTTGTCCATGGAAGATTGTACCAATTTCAAAATATAATTGGGAATCGGAGGCAAGATCGTATCAACAGTAAAAGAAGCCTTAGATGATTTCAGCAGTTTTCCATCCAAGCTGTAAATATTGATAGCTAAGCTATGGATGTCGGCCAGTTTGTAAATTTCATCCTTGAAAATAAGAGGCAGGTTTTCTGAAGTCAGCGGATAAGTTGTCGTGCTCAGAATGTAATTGATGTGTTCCTTGACAGCAGTTTCACGGCGTTCGAGACGTTCTTCGTGGTATTCTTTTGCCGCGGTCTTAAACTGATAAACCGAAAGAGAAGCCATCAGAATTGATGAAATCAAGGTCAGGAAAATCATCGAGAGGAAGATTCTGACACGAAGCGACAGGCGTTTTATTTTGATTGGTTTCAGCATTAAGACTGGTTTCTTTCCCGAATTCTTTTATAAAATTTAAAGCCCAACATGATGATTATGGAGAACAGCATGATTCCGATTACTCCATAAATCCAGTTGACGGCATTTTTCAAAATTACCAAAAAAACTACTGCGAAAAGTATAATTGTCGCACCTTCATTCCAAAGGCGCATAAAATTTGAAGTATGTTTTACCTCGTCGTTTTGCAGTTGCTTGAATATTTGATGGCATTTTAAATGATACAAATACAAAGCAAAAACAAAGCCAAGCTTTACGTGCATCCAAGATTGCTGCAACCAAAAATTTCCCTGTGGCGTAAAAAACAACATCCAAAAAGCAAAAATACTAGCCAAGACTGCCGATGGCCATGTGATAATGTACCACAAGCGATAGGTCATAATCTTATACTGCTTTAGAAGGATTTCTTTCTCTGGAGATGCTTTTTGTGAAGCTTCAATTTGGTAGACAAATAAGCGGACAATATAGAATAATCCTGCAAACCAAGTGATTACGAAAATCAAATGAAGGGATTTTAAATACTCATAATAATTTTCCATCTGTAGTTTCGATTAAATTCTCGTTCATTTCTTTCTTTAGGAAAAGTCCTGTTATGATTGTGGAAAGGATATCAGCAATTGGAAAAGCAACCCATACGCCAAAAATACCGAAAAATGTCGGCAAGATAAGCACCAGTGGAATTAAGAAAAAGCCTTGTTTGGTTAAAGTCAGAAATAATGCTTTCTTGGCTTTTCCGGCGGCTTGGAAATAGGCTGCGCCGATTAATTGTACAGCAATAATGGGCGAAGCCGCAAAAACCCAGCGTAATGCATTTGGAGTTTCTGCAATTACGTCAGCATCTGTCGTGAAAACAGCAACAATTGATTTAGCAAAGAATAAGATGACCACAAAAATCAAGATGGCCAAAAATCCAGCATATTTTATAGAAGTCAAAATGGTTTCTTTGACGCGATTGTAATTTTCAGCACCGTAATTATATCCTGCGATAGGCAAAAAAGCTTGCGTGATTCCCAAAACAGGAAATAAGGCAAACATCAGCATACGGCTGATGATTCCATAAACGGTTACAGAATGTTCGCCACCATACGTATATAAAGTATGGTTTAAGATGATAGCCAAAATACTCACGACTCCTTGCCTTGAAAAGGTCACAAAACTCAAGGAAGTAATTTCTCGGATGATTTTTTTGTCAAATCTAAAATGATGAAAGTGCAGTTTCATTTCACTTTTGGAAACAAAAAACCATAACACAAACAAAAAACAGCTGGTATAGGAAATAAGAGTTGCCATGGCGGCACCAAAGATTCCCATATCTAAAAATTTAATAAAAAGAATATCGAGAAGTATGTTTACAAAGGCAGGAATAATCATGGAAATCATGGCAAATTTTGGCTTTCCTTCAGCCCGGATTACATTGTTTCCCATCATGCAGAGGGCTAAAAAGGGAACTCCAATTAAAACAGGAAAAAAGAACTCTTTTGCCGGTTCCATGATGTTTCCGTTGGCTCCGAAAAGCAACAGCATTTCTTCACTGAAAAGCAATCCGAGAAACACGAAAATAGAAGAAAGGCAGAAAGTCATCATGACTTGATTCGCAAAAACGGTAATGGCTTTTTCTTTATTGCCAGAACCCAATGCTCGCGAAAGCACCGAACCGCCGCCAACACCTATTGCCATTCCTAAAGAAGAAATCAAAAAGGTTATCGGAAGAACAACTGTCACAGCAGCAATCGCCAAAGAACCGACCCATTGGCCTACAAAAATGGTATCCACCAAAATATTGACCGACATAAACAAGATTCCGACCGAAGAGGGAATGGCTTGCTTGATCAGCAGTTTTTTGATATCCTGCGTTCCTAATTCTTCCGAAGTAACTGCCATATCAGACGGCTAGTTTTTCGACAAACGCCCATTCTTCAATCCAATTGGTCACAGTTTCGACCCAGCTATCGTCATCGTTTAAGCACGGAATTGCCAAAAATTCTTGGCCTCCGTTTTCTACGAAATCTTCTTTAGCACGCATGGCGATTTCTTCTAAAGTTTCAAGGCAATCGGTTACAAAAGCAGGCGTTACTACAGCAATTTTTTTGATTCCTTTGGCCGGCATATTGTTGATTTCAATATCGGTATAAGGCTCCAGCCATTTGTCACCAGCAAGCCTAGATTGGAACGTCTGGCAGTATTTTTCTTTTGGAATATTTAGTTGTTCTACCACAAGTCTTGTAGTTTCATAACATTGGTGGCGGTAGCAAAACGCATGCGCTGCCGATGGAGTCGAACAGCAAGAACCGTCTATTTTACAGTGTGATTTTGTTACATCTGTTTTTCTGATGTGACGCTCTGGTATTCCATGGTAGGAGAAAACAAGTTGGTCATAATCAAAGCCTTCCAAATGTTTTTTCATTAAGTCTGCTAGATTTTTGATATAGTCAGGCTTATTGTAAAATGCAGGCACATCAGTAAATTTCATGTGAGGAAATTTCTTCTTCCTGATTTCTTCTGCCAAAACTAGAATTGTCAATGTTGAAGCCATCGCATATTGCGGATACAAAGGGAAAAGCAATACTTCGGTAACACCTTGTTCATGCAATTCTTGAAGTCCTTTTTCAATTGTCATTTCGCCATAACGCATCGCCAAAGCGACAGGAATTTCGGTTTTGGCCTGTACTTTTTTGTGCATCCTTTCAGAAAGAACCATTAAAGGTGAGCCTTCCTTCCACCAGATTTTTTTATAAGCATGAGCCGATTCTTCAGGACGTTTCCTCAAGATAATGCCTCGAACTAATAAGGCTCTTAAAAGAAATGGTACGTCGATAACGTATTTGTCCATTAAAAATTCATCAAGATATGGTTTTACGTCTTTGGGCTCAGGACTTTTGGGAGAGCCAAGGTTTACTAATAATACGCCTTTCATCTAAATTTGTTTTTTCCTAACCCTGTCAGAGTTTCAAACTCTGGCAGGGTTATTATTTAAAATTTTATTTGTAAAAGTAATCTCCGTCATAAATTAATCAGACTGGATTAACTATTTTTTATTGATTGTTTAATGTGCAAAATTGATTAGCTGGTTACTGCAATCGACATCAAGTATTTTTTCGGTGTTGTGCCAAATTTTTTCTTGAATGCTGCGATAAAGTGACTGGCTGTGCTGTAGCCTATTTTGAGTCCGACTTCATTGACATTATAAGAACCGCTGTCTAATAATTTTCTAGCAAATTCCATCTTGTAATCAAAAAGAAAACTATAAACACTGTCGCCATAAATCTGCTTGAAGCCCATTTTTAGTTTTTTCAGATTGATGCCCACTTGGTCCGCCAGTTCTTGCAATCCTGGAGGCTCGGCCATGTTCGCAATAACAATATCTTTAGCCTTTCTGATTTTGAGTACATTGTCTTCATCTACCAAAAACGGACATTGTTCTGCATTTGGATCTTCACTTCGATTGAAATAAAGGCTCAACAATTCATATGCTTTTCCTTTAAAATAAAGATTTTTAATCGACGGATGAAGGTTGAAATTGAAAAGCTGATTCAATACAATCGACATCGACGGACTGATTGGTTCGTCTTTATAGTATTTTTTGTCTTTGTTTTCCTCACTCAAAAAAGGAATATAATCCGCTTCTGAAGAAAACAATCCGTGGAATTTTTTAATCGAAATCAATACAGAAATTACCCAAGAATGTGGCGCTATTTCCAAATGCACTGGAAGCTCTTTTTGCGGGTTATACAGAAAAAGAGAAAGGTCTTCTTTTAGGTCGAGAGCATAGCGTCCTTGGTTGAAAATAAACTTGGCTCGGCCTTTAATGCCAAAGTGAAACTGAATCAGATCCACGTTGACTTCGCGCTCAAAATGGGAAGTTTCATCGCTGTCATTTTGAAATCGGATGATGATAAAATCGTCTTCAATCTTGATCTCTTCGGGTGAACTCATAGCGGTATTTTTTTTCTCGTGAATTTGAAAATTAGAAAGATTTTTATTTAGAATGGTTCTAAACAAAAAAGCTGTCAAATGCTGATTTCACTGCAAATTTAAAATTTTTCTAATTTATAATGGCTAAAATTATCAAAATATCTCACAGCGACATAAATAGTACTTTCAGCGTTACTTTTATAAAATGTATAAGTATAATTTTGTGGTGTTCGAATGAAAATCCATTTTGTGATTTTTGCTTCGTTTCAAAAAGATACTTTAAGGTAACACTATGAATAAAAATAACTTGTCAAAGCATCACTACTTCTATGCGGTTGGATTGAGTTACAAGAAGGCGGATGCAGAGATTAGAGGGAAATTCAGTTTAGGAAATCAAGCTAAATCCGCAGTTTTGCAACAGGCAAAAGAAGATGGGATCAGCAGTTTGATTGTTACTTCCACATGCAACAGAACCGAAATCTATGGTTTTGCAGAGCATCCGTTTCAGTTGATCAAATTGCTTTGCAATAATAGCCAAGGAACGGTAGAAGAATTCCAAAATGTAGGCTTCGTATATAAAAATCAGGAAGCGATAAATCATATTTTCAGAGTAGGAACCGGATTGGACAGCCAAATTTTGGGTGATTTTGAAATCATCAGCCAGATAAAGACAAGTTTTTCTGAAGCAAAGTCACAAGGCTTGGCTAATGCTTTTATGGAAAGATTGGTGAATTCGGTCATCCAGACTAGCAAAAAAATCAAAAATGAAACCGAATTAAGCTCTGGGGCAACGTCCGTTTCCTTTGCTTCGGTTCAATATATAATGAATAATGTTGCTGATGTCAGCACAAAAAATATCTTGCTTTTCGGAACAGGAAAAATAGGAAGAAACACCTGTGAAAATTTAGTAAAACATACCAAAAATGACCATATTACTCTTATAAACAGGACAAAAGATAAAGCTGAAAAAATTGCTGGAAAATTCAACCTGATTGTAAAAGACTATGATTTGCTGCCGTTGGAAATTCCAAAAGCAGATGTGTTAGTGGTCGCAACAGGAGCAAGCAATCCTACGATTGATGAAGCCATTTTAGATATAAATAAGCCACTTTTGATTTTGGATTTGTCCATCCCAAAAAATGTCCATGACAATGTCAAAAGCATTCCAGGCGTAACAGTTGTTCATTTAGATGACTTGTCTAAGATTACGGATGTTACGTTAGAAAACAGGAAAAAACACATCCCTCAGGCCGAAGCGATTATTGAAGAAATGATGGAAGAATTTACGACATGGGTAAATGGCAGAAAATTTGCGCCTACGATTCATGCGCTAAAAGAAAAACTGAATTCTATTAAAGATACAGAATTGAGCTTCCAGCGAAAAAAAATCAGTAATTTTGATGAAGAACAAGCTGAAATCATCAGCAAAAGAATCATCCAAAAAATCACGACGCATTTTGCCAATCATCTAAAAGACAATGATACTATGGTAGATGAAAGTATCGAGTGGATTGAAAAAGTTTTTCAGATTGAAGCTTCAAAAAATGAATAAAACGATCCGAATAGGAACCCGCGACAGCCAATTAGCACTTTGGCAAGCTCATACAGTTGAAAAAAAACTTAACGATTTAGGGTATAAAACAGAAATTGTTGCCGTAAAATCTACAGGTGATGTTATTCTTGACATCCCACTTTACGAATTCGGAATTACAGGAATTTTTACGAAAACCCTTGATCTAGCCATGATTAAAGGCGAAGTGGATATCGCTGTGCATTCCTTAAAGGATGTCCCGACGGCTTTACCAAAAGGTATTGTTCAGACGGCTGTTTTAAAAAGGGCCAATCATCAAGATATTTTAGTGCATAAAGGCAATTTAGATTTCCTACATTCCAACGGAACTGTTGCTACAGGAAGCTTGCGTCGCCAGGCACAATGGTTGCACCGTTACCCGAACCATCAGGTGGTCGATTTGCGCGGCAACGTCAATACGAGGTTGCTGAAATTAAAAGATAATGACTGGAATGGAGCTGTTTTTGCCAAAGCCGGTTTAGAAAGAATCGAGCTTTTGCCAGAAAATCATACCGTCCTTGATTGGATGATTCCTGCTCCAGCACAAGGCGCGATGGTTATCGTTGCGATGGACAATGATGATTTCTGCAAAGAGGCAACAGCAAAATTGAACCATTTCGAAAGCGAAATATGTACACATATCGAGCGCCAATTTTTAAGAACTCTAGAAGGCGGCTGTACGGCACCAATTGGAGCTTATGCAGAAGTAATCGACAACAAAATTCGTTTTGAAGGCGTACTTTTTTCAATAGATGGAAAAGAAAAAATCGAAATAGAAAAAACAGTAGAAGTAACGCACTATAAAAACTTTGGACAAGAAGCAGCACTTGAAATTCTAGCGAATGGTGGTCAAGAACTGATGGAAATAATCAAAAGAGACCTAAAGAAATAGTCTTTTCTTTAAAACGTCAGTAAGATGCCTGAACCCATTAGAATTTTATCCACTAAAAAATTACTTCCCAACCAGAAGCAGTTTTTGCTGAATGCCAATTTCTCTGTCATCGAAGCCGATTTTATTGAGATTGTAAGGAAAGATTTTGAACTGGAAGGTTCTTTCGAAAACATGATTTTTACGAGCCAAAATGCTGTAAAAAGTTTTCTGGAGAATGAAAAAGCCAAAGAGCTTAAAGCCAAAAAAATATTCTGTGTAGGAAGCAAAACCAAAGCTTTATTAGAAGAAAACGGTTATAAAGTGGCCGTTTCAAGAGAATATGCTTCGGAATTATCAGAAGTCATCGTACATGATTTTCAAAAAGAAAGTTTTGTTTTTTTCTCTGGAAATCTAAGACGTGAAACACTACCGGAAACCTTGAAGAAATCCAATATAGCTCTTCGAGAAATCGAAGTGTATGAAACAAAATTGACGCCACAAAAAATAAATTCACCAGCCGACGCATTACTTTTTTTCAGTCCGTCAGGAGTCCAAAGCTATTTAAAAGGCAATAAAATTGAAAACCAAAACTGCTTCTGTATCGGAACGACAACAGCAGAAGCTTTAGAAAAAATAACAGACAGAATAATAATCGCAAAACAGCAAACCGTTGAGAATGTGATTATTCAAGCCATAAATTATTATAAGAAAAAGCTTTAGGCATTACGCCGTAAGCAAAATTTAAGTCATAAATGAAAGCTTAAAGCCTAGAGCTTATAGCCTAAAGCAAATAAAAATGATAAAAAACGACCTTTTCCTAAGAGCCCTAAATAAAGAAACTGTAGAACGTCCACCAGTTTGGATGATGCGCCAAGCCGGAAGATATCTGCCAGAATTTATCGCATTGCGTGATAAATATGATTTCTTTACGCGTTGCCAGACACCAGAATTAGCAGCAGAAATCACAGTACAGCCCATTCGAAGAATTGTACCTGATGCAGCGATTTTGTTTTCTGATATTTTGGTTGTGCCGCAGGCAATGGGAATCGAAGTCTTGATGAAAGAAAGTGTCGGTCCGTTTTTACCGAATCCGATTAGAACACCTCAAGATGTAGAAAAAGTAATTGTCCCGAACATTCACGAAACCTTAGGTTATGTGATGGATGCTATTAAGCTGACGAAAGAAATGTTGAACGATGAGGTTCCGTTGATTGGGTTTGCGGGTTCTCCATGGACCATTTTTTGCTATGCCGTGGAAGGAAAAGGGTCGAAAAGTTTTGATACTGCCAAAGGATTTTGCTTCACGCATCCAGAAGCAGCTCATGTTTTATTGCAAAAGATTACCGATACGACCATTGCTTATCTGAAAGAAAAAGTAAAAGCAGGTGTGAATGCAGTTCAGGTTTTTGATAGTTGGGGAGGAATGCTCTCGCCAGTCGATTATCAAGAATTCTCATGGAAATATATCAATCAGATTGTAGAAGCATTGGCTCCAGAAACGCATGTTATCGTGTTTGGGAAAGGCTGTTGGTTCGCCCTAAATGAAATGGGAAAAAGTAAAGCTTCGGCTTTAGGTGTAGATTGGACATGTTCGCCAAGAAACGCGAGATATTTATCAGGAGGAGACATTACGTTACAAGGAAATTTTGATCCGTCAAGACTGCTTTCGCCAATCCCGACCATCAAAAAAATGGTTACAGAAATGATTAATGAGTTTGGCAAGGACAAATTTATTGCTAATCTTGGCCACGGAATTTTACCAAATATTCCTGTGGACCATGCGAAAGCATTTGTAGATGCCGTGAAAGAATATAAATAGATTTCAAGTTGCAGATTTCAGACTGAAATCAAAAATCAAAAATCTCAAAATCAAGATAAAATGCTTACCAAAGGATTACGAGACGAAGAAAATGAAAGAATCAACACGATTCTAAAACAGTTGATTTCCTTGACCTACATTCCCGAAAATTGGAATTTAGATGAGTTGGATAATCAATTGAAGCACTTAGCACTGACTTTCGAAAGTCTTTCGAGTTTTTCTTCCGACGAGCTGATTCAGCATTTGGAAAAATTTCACTTTGATTGGACAAATGCAGAACAATTTGCAGATTTTTTGGTACTGCTTTCGGCAAGAGCAGAAGAATCAAAAATAGGATTAAAAGAAAAAGCAGTTGCTGTTTACGAATACATTCAAAAAGAAAGCAAGACGTTTTCTTTTGATATTTTCAATAAGATTACTGCCGCAAAAGCTTAAACTATAATGAAAAACAAATTTTACGCTTACATACAAAACCTTCAGGATACAATAACTGCAGGACTTGAAAAAGTGGACGGCCAAGCCAAATTCAAAGAAGATATTTGGGAACGTGCAGAAGGCGGAGGAGGCAGGACTCGTGTTATTGAAAACGGAGCTGTTTTTGAAAAAGGAGGCGTCAATATTTCTGCTGTACATGGTCCGTTGCCAAAAGCAATGCAGGCTTATTTTAATGTGGGCGATGTTGATTTCTTCGCTTGCGGATTGAGTTTGGTCATCCACCCTAAAAATCCAAAAGTACCTACAGTTCATGCCAATTGGCGTTATTTTGAAATGTATGATAAAGAAGGAAATACGGTCAACCAATGGTTTGGCGGAGGTCAAGATCTGACGCCGTATTATTTGTTTGAAGAAGATGCTAAGCACTTTCATCAGACTTGTAAGTCAGCTTGTGACAAGCACAATCCAGAATTTTATCCGAAGTTTAAAAAACAATGCGATGACTATTTTTGGAATGCGCATAGAAATGAAGCTCGTGGAATAGGAGGCTTGTTTTTTGACCATTGCAAAGCTTCTGAGGAATTTACGTTACAGAACTGGTATGATTTCGTGACAGAAGTTGGGAATAGCTTTCTTGAAGCCTATGTGCCGATTGTTGAAAAAAGAAAAAACCTAGAATATTCACAAGAAAACAGAAACTGGCAGGAAATTCGCCGCGGACGTTATGTAGAATTTAATCTGGTTCACGATAAAGGAACGCTTTTCGGATTAAAAACCAACGGAAGAATCGAGAGCATCCTGATGAGCTTGCCGCCGCACGTGCAATGGGTTTACGACCATCATCCAGAAGCAGGAAGCGAAGAAGAAAAACTAATCAAAATATTAGAAAACCCAATAGATTGGTTATAAATAAACATCGATTTTAAATTTCGGTTTCGACCAAAATCAAAAATCAAAAAATCTCAAATAATTATGTTTCCATTACAAAGAAATCGCCGTTTAAGAACCAATGAATCCATCAGAAGCTTGGTTCGTGAAACTCATTTATCACCAAACGATTTTATGTTTCCGATGTTTGTGGCAGAAGGAAAAGACTATCAAGTTGAAATTCCGTCAATGCCGGGAATCTACCGTCGTTCTTTAGATTTAACGGTAAAAGAAGTCAAAGCACTTTGGGATTTGGGAATCAAAGCGGTCAATATCTATGTAAAAGTGGATGACAAATTAAAAGACAATACCGGAAAAGAAGCGTGGAATAAAAACGGATTGATGCAGGAAACGATTCGTGCAATCAAAGATGCCGTTCCCGGAATGATAGTAATGCCTGATGTTGCTTTGGATCCATATTCAATTTATGGCCATGACGGAATTATCGAAAAAGGACAGGTTGTTAACGATGCCACGGTAGATGCTTTAACTTTGATGAGTCTGAGTCATGCAGAAGCTGGCGCCGATTTTGTAGCGCCAAGTGATATGATGGATGGAAGAGTTTTAGCAATCCGAAAAGCGCTAGAACAAAATGGACACCACAATGTGGGAATCATGAGCTATAGCGCTAAATATGCTTCTTCTTTTTACGGCCCGTTTAGAGAAGCTTTAGACAGTGCTCCTGTTGATGTGAACGAAGTTCCGAAAGACAAAAAGACATATCAGATGGATTACGCCAATAGAATTGAAGCTATTAAAGAAGCGCTTCACGATGTTGAAGAAGGAGCCGATATTGTGATGGTAAAGCCAGGAATTGCCTATCTGGATATTGTAAGAGAAGTAAAAAATGCCGTAAATGTACCTGTTTCTGTATATCAGGTTTCAGGAGAATATGCAATGGTTAAAGCCGCTGCCGGAAGAGGCTGGCTAGATCATGACAAGATTATGATAGAGCAGCTGCATTGTATCAAAAGAGCAGGAGCCGATATTATTTCTACTTATTTTGCGAAAGAAGCGGCTATCATTTTAAACAAATAATTAATTATCACCAACCCTGAAAGGGTTTCAAACCCTTTCAGGGTTTTTAATACTATGAAAAATCTATTTATTATCCTCTCAATCTTATTTCTTGCTTCTTGCCAAAAAGAAGAAAAAAAAGAATCGTTGTATCCAGAAACAACATTATCTGCTGAAGAAAAACAACTACAGATGGGACAAGAAATATTTGACGGAAAAGGAATGTGCTATTCCTGCCATAAACCCGACCAGAAAGTTATTGGGCCAAGTATTATACAGATTGCAAAAATTTACAAAGAGAAAAATGGCGACATTAAATTGTTCTTGAAAGAAAAAAGCAAGCCGATAGTAGATCCAAGCCAATATTCGGTGATGAAGACCAATTTTGCTATTACCAAAACATTTTCTGAAGAAGAATTAAAAGCATTAGAAGCCTATTTTTATAGTCACTTAAAAGATAAATAATAAGAAAAGCCATCCAAAAAGATGGCTTTTTTTATTCTATAAATCGAGATTATGATTGTGGCTCGATAACTTTTCCTTTGATAGTCAAGATTTTTGGAGTCTCAGTATCGTTAGTTGTTACAGTAACTGATTTTGAGAATGGGCCAGGGGTTGCTGCATTATAAGTTGCAGTTACGCTAGCTGTTTCTCCTGGTTTGATAGGAGTTTTTGTATAATTTGTTGCTGTACAACCGCAAGATGCTTTTACGTTTGTAATCAAAATAGTTTGTTTTGTTGTGTTTTTGAAAGTAAAATCAAAAGAAGCTGGTTTTCCTTTTGCAATATCTCCAAAATCATGAACGTCAGATGTCCAAGTTACTAGAGATGGTTTTGATGCTGGTTTTGCAGGCGCTGCAGCTTGTGTTTTTGCTGGTGCTGCTGTTTGTGCGAATGAAGAAGCGCTTAATAATAAGGCTCCAGCTAAAGCGAAAAATGATAATTTTAATGTTTTCATAGATCAGAAATTTTAAATTAATTTTAGATTTAGTGATTGGTGTTCCAAATGAACAATACAAATGTATTTAGTTTTTTTAATAAAGATGTTAAGCATTTTGCAACTCTTGTTAATGACTTGTTAACGGGTTGCTTTGCACCCTAATTTATAGTAATATCGTACTCTAATTCATACTTCATATATTGAAATTCAACAAATTAAATATTATTATTTTCATTGGATTGTTTGCTATCGTAGGCGTCCTTTTTATGCAATTGCTCACTCTTTCGCAAGCGTATGCTTTTGAAAAAAAGGAATTCAGCGAAAAGATACATTTTGCATTGCAGGATGTGGTCACAAAAATCCATAAAGACAACAAGACTGAAATTCCGATAACCAGCCAGATAAAAAAAATTACAGATGATTATTATATTGTAAACGTCGATGATGTTTTTGATGCGACGGTGTTAGAATATTACCTCAAGACCGAATTCCAAAAAGTAAAACTGAATATCGATTACGAATACGCCATCTACAACTGCGGTTCAGACGAAATGATGTATGGAAAGTACGTGTCTTCATCCGACAGAAAAGCACCGCGATGTGAAAAGTGCTTTACTAAAAAAGAAGGCTTGGTGTATTATTTTGCAATCCGCTTTCCGCAACTCAAATACAATTATATCACGTCCCTCCAGCAATATTGGGTCTACACGGGAGTGCTTATTTTAGTTTTGGTAATTTATGTCTATTCGGTATTGCTCTTAATCAAGCAAAAAAAATACACCGAGCTTCAGACCGATTTCATCAATAATATGACACATGAGTTTAAGACTCCGATTTCATCAATCCTTATCGCATCCAATTATGCCAGCAATCAGGAGGAAATTGTTAAAAATCCAAAACTCTCAAAATACGTTCAGATTATTATCGAACAGAGCAATAAGCTGAACCAGCATATCGAAAAAATCCTGCATATTGCTAAAAGCGATTCGCATATGATGCAGCTTGAAAAGACACAATTCAATTTATTGGATATCGTTAGCTTGGCCAAAGAAACCATACTTCTAAAATACGAAAAGGAAATTTCCATTGAAATACTAAGCGAAAAGCCAGACTATCAAATTGTTGCAGATGAATTCCATTTCTCAAATGTCGTATACAATATTTTAGATAATGCTATAAAATACAATGACGCGTCGCCAAAAATCCAGATAAAAATTACAGAGAGTCCAAAAGAAATCAAGCTGGAGTTTGTCGATAACGGAATTGGTATTGAAACTCCCGAATTAAATGCTATTTTTGATAAATTCTACCGAATCTCAAGCGCAAAACGCAATGAAGTAGGCGGTTTCGGACTCGGATTGTTCTATGTAAAGAAAATCTGTATTTTGCACCAGTGGAAAATAACGATTAAAAACAATCAAGAAAGTACCGGTATTACTGTAACCATCAGTATTCCGAAATAGCAATCACTATGGAAAAAAGCAAAATTTTTTATGTCGAAGATGACGCTACCTTGGCGTTTCTGACTATAGATTATTTAGAGCAGTTTTACGACATTACGCATTTTTCAGATGGTGTTGAAGCCATAAAAAATTTCCATAAAAAAAACTACGACTTATGTATTTTGGATGTCATGCTTCCAAAAAAAGACGGCTTTGAAATTGCGCAAGAAATAAGAAACTCAAATGCTGAAATTCCGATTCTATTTCTTTCTGCGAAATCGCTAAAAGAAGACCGAATTAGAGGATTAAAATTAGGAGCCGATGATTTTTTAGTCAAGCCATTCAGCTTGGAAGAATTGAGCCTAAAGATTGAAGTTTTTCTAAAAAGAAGCTCTAAAGCGCCTTTACAAGTACAAAAAAGCTATGAGATAGGAAGCTTTCAGTTTCATCCAAATGATTATTGCCTGACAAGAAATACAGACAAAATAAATCTGACCGAACGCGAATCTGCTTTGCTGAAATTATTTTTAGATAACAAGAATGAAATCTTGAAACGTGAAAAAATCCTCACTTCGCTATGGGGCGATGACGATTATTTTATGGGCAGAAGCCTAGATGTCTTTATCTCGCGTCTTAGAAAGATTTTTAAAGACGAAGACAAGGTCACTATTGAAAATATTCCTAGGATCGGTTTCAAATTGGTCATGGAAAATTAAGAAGCTTTCGCGGCCTATTTTAAATCGGAAAGTTTTTTTTCATAACTTTAGATTTTAAACACTTTTCCATGCTACAAGCCTACATCAAAACACCACTCGGAATTGCTGAAATTTGCGGCGATGAAAACGGAATTTCCAGTATTACGGCATTTGATGAAGGAAAGCCACTGTCTGACGATATCCCTCACGAACTTCAAGAAGCCGTAACCCAGCTACAAGATTACTTTGACGGAAAAAGAAACGATTTTACCTTCCAACTAAATCCATCAGGAACTGATTTCCAGAAAAAAGTATGGAAAGGACTTCTTGAAATTCCATACGGGAAGACGTTATCTTATCAAGAATTTTCCATCCGCCTTGGCGATGTCAAGGCCATTCGTGCCGTAGCTTCTGCTAACGGAAGAAATCCGCTTTGGATTGTAGTTCCTTGTCACCGTGTCATCGGTTCAGATGGTTCGCTCACAGGATATGCCGGAGGATTGTGGCGAAAAAAATGGCTTCTGGATCATGAAAATCCTGTCAAACAGCAAAGTTTATTCTAAATAAGATACGTATGAGATTTCTGAGAAAATTCCTTTTGTGGTTTCTGGTTGTTTTTGCCCTGCTGATTCTTCTGCTGTATATTTTTGATCTCAGTTATCTGATCCGTGCTGTAAGGATTACGTATCTGAACGGAGAAAAGACAGCCTTTCTTGAAGATTATGTAGAATTTCCAAACCGTGAAATACAGAAAGGAATCGGTCAGCCTTGGGCCATCAGCAAAGAATATAATAAGGCAAAACCAACGGATGAACTTGAAGAAACAAACAAGAAATTCAAGACGGTAGCATTCATGATTATCAAAAATGACAGTATTTGGTACGAAAGCTATTACGACGGATATGATAAAGACACAAAATCAAATTCCTTCTCGATGGCTAAAAGTATCGTAACGGCTGCGTTGGGAAAAGCTATCATGCAAGGGAAAATTAAAAGCTTAGATCAAAAAGTGACGGATTTTTTTCCAGAATTTTCAGGAAAATTTGGCGATAAGATGACGGTTGGCGATTTGTCGTCAATGTCTTCTGGATTGGATTGGGACGAATCCTATTACAGTCCTTTTTCAATTACTACCAGAGCCTATTTTGATGATAACCTCACGGATGTTATTCTCGGTCTAAAAGTGGTCGAAGAACCGGGTAAAGAATTTAAATATTTGAGTGGTAATACACAATTGCTTTCCATGATAATTGAAAAAGCGACAGGCGAGCATTTGGCCAATTATGTTTCTGAACACTTTTGGAAGCCGCTCGGAGCCGAGAATGAAGCGCTCTGGCAGCTCGATAATCCAAACGGAATTGAGAAAGCTTATTGCTGTATCGCAAGCAATGCTAGAGATTTTGCTCGCTTCGGGAAATTATACAAGCAGCACGGCAAATGGAACGGAAAACAAATTTTAGATTCGGCTTTTGTGCAGCAATGCGTAACTCCTAGATTCTCAGATGCACCGATGTACGGTTATGGTTGGTGGATCAGCGATCATCTCAATAAGCCGCTTTACTACATGCAAGGACATTTGGGACAATATGTAATTGTAATACCAGACGATGATTTAATTATTGTGAGACTGGGACGCGAGCGCGATGAAAGAGCAGACGGCAATTTCCACAGAAACGATTTTTATGTATATATAGACGAAACTTATAAAATGATACGCCATGATAGACAAAATTAGCCTAGAAAACATTCTTTTTCTGGATATTGAAACTGTTCCAGAAGAAGAAGCCTTTAATGCCTTAGACGAGGAAAAAAAAGAATTATTTGACCAAAAGACGCAATACCAGCGAAAAGAACAATTTACCGCGGAAGAATTTTATGATAGAGCTGGAATTTGGGCCGAATTTGGTAAAATAGTATGCATTTCGGTCGGGTATTTTACTTTTAAAAGTGATATCCGTCATTTCAGAGTTACCTCCTTTTTTGGAGAAGAGAAGAAGATACTCCGAGATTTCAGCAACCTGCTAGATAATCACTTTGACAAGCCGCAGCATATCATGTGCGGGCATAATGCTAAAGAGTTTGACTTTCCTTTTATTGCAAGAAGAATGATTATCAATCAGATAAGAATTCCGAACAAGCTAAATCTTTTCGGGAAAAAGCCTTGGGAAGTTCCTCATTTGGACACTTTAGAAATGTGGAAGTTTGGCGATTTCAAGCATTATACTTCTTTAAAGCTGCTGACTAACGTTTTAAATATTCCCTCGCCGAAAGACGATATCAGCGGAAGCGATGTCGGACATGTGTATTATGTAGAAAAAGACATTGATCGGATTATTACATATTGCGAAAAAGATGTCATTGCTGTAGCACAGATTTTTCTGCGATTGAGACGCGAAGATTTGCTTATTGAAGAAGAAATAATACATATCTAAATAAAAAATGCCTTGAAATTTCAAGGCATTTTTCTTTTTCAAGCATTTTATTTTTTAGAAGGATTTGTTCCGTTCGTTTTATAATAATAGTTGTCATTGCTATTGTTTCCATAATTACTGCTGCTTCCGTAGTAATAAGAACTTCCTGTGTTTCCTGCGTAAGCATTTCCTTTAACGCTTCCGACAGTATCTATTATTTGTCCATTACGACTGTAGATAAGTTGGAGGCCACCGACTTGAGACAAAGCATAACGATTATAAGTCATATATACAGAACCGATTCTTTTAATTCGATCTTGAGCGTCATAATTTATAAACACGTTTCCGATACGTCTAATCCTGCCTTGGCTGTCATGTTCTATTCGGATGCCTTGTGCTGGACGTCTTACGCCTGGAGCACCATAAGTGTTATTTACATTGGCACTTGAGCTTCTTTTGCCGTTTTTATAATATAGGTCACCGTCGCCAACAGTTGGTTCTGTATTAAAATCGAATTGGCCATCAGGAAAAACATAAAAGGCAATTCCCCTTTCAATAAATGTTATTGGCTCATCGTTAAAATTTGTAATAAAACTTTTTTCGCCAAAAAGTTGAGTTACTTCTGCATTCGCTGTGTTTCCAAGTACTAAAATACTAGCCACTAAGAGAGTAATTCTTTTCATAATCAAGATAATTGAGTTCCTGCCTACTCTTGCGATTTTCAGCTTTTTCGAACCTTAAAAAGTAAGGTTATTTAGCCTTATCCAATTTGCGTGCCAAAACTTTTTTAGAATAAAGAAGCTGGGCTGTTTAAAATAAAAATCCCGATTGCTTTTTTTGCAATCGGGACTAATTATCAGTGATTTATATCTGAAAATGGATTATCTGTTCAAGACAATTTTTTTAGTCGTTTTCAGACTTCCATTTTGGATAGAAAGGATGTAGACTCCATCCGATAAGTTTTCAATATTTAAAACTTCATCCGTATTGGCAGTTTCTTTCGTAAGAATTCTTCTTCCTTGGATGTCGTTCAAGTATAAAGTAGTTTTCTCAGAATTTTGAGGTAATCTTACATTCAAGATACCTTTTGTAGGATTCGGATACACAGAAACATTTAGCAATTCATTGTTACCAACGCTAAGGTTAGAAACAACAACATTGCAGAAATTAAGGCTGAATGCTGTAATTGCACCTCCATCGCCTTCATAAGGATCAACGGCATACAATGTCCATACTCCGTCTGCGGGCAGGTTGTTGAAATTACTCAAAGCTTCATAAGGCTGTACTGTTCCGATGATTGAAGGGGAAGTAGTACGGCATGAAAAAGCACTTCCAGCATCGCTTAAAGTGGCTGAAATATTATCATTATCACCGCAAGGCTCTTGGAATAATTTAATAATAGGAGAGCCGATTGCTTCTGGTCCTTCCAGATAGATGGTCATATCTTCGATATATGTATGCGTGATATTGATAGTGGCTGTAAGGCTTCCAACAGTCATGCCGCCGGTTACGGTAATTGGTACAGAACCTTGAGAATCTTCAACATCTGCAATAGCAGCCTGAGAAAAATCAGTAGCAGTAAAAATATTATTGCACGTTAGGACTCCAGTCTTGAAATTGAATGCAGTGCTAGTAGCAGCTTGGCCGCATCTGTTTTTTTGCATTACTCTCCAAAAATACTCTGATTCTGTAGTAAGGTCGCTTAAAGCATAGAATGTGTCTGTAGTTTCTAAATTTAGGATCAGATTAGCGAAGTTGCTATCTGTTGCGACTTGTACGATATAAGATTCAGCATTAACAGATGCTTCCCACTTTAACTCAAACGCAGTAGCTAGACCAGCTTTGTTATTTGTTGGCGTTAAAAGCACCGTATTTTGGAAATTTGTATTGTAAACTCTTAAGACAACATATTTAGTTTCAGTTTCAGCCCCACGAGTACCTTTAAGTCCAATAGTATACTCACCAGGAGCAACATTTTGAAGATTAGAAATTACCATAGAAACATCTCCATTTACTGAAGAAGAAGAAGTGCTTAAGTTAGCAGTAGCTCCAGCAGGAAGATCCACTACTGAAAAAGCAGTACTTTGGGCAGTTGTAGTTGTATATCTGAAATTATAGGTTGCTGTATTAGTACTGCATATTGTCTGGTCTTCCGAAAGGGAAGTCAACGCAAATGTTGAAGTTACTCCTGTTACAACAAGAGAGAAATTTTGAGGACCTAATTGTAATGTTCCTTTGTGCGTCACAGTTATAGTATACGTTCCTGAAGCTCCAGAAACATTTACTTTTTCGACATTATCAACATTGTTATCGCCATTGTTTACCGCATTTGCAGAAGGATCAGCTAGTAATTTCCATGGGAAATACGTTGAAGCTCCTTTTGTAATTCGGATATCCAAGTCATTTACAAGTGCTGGTGTTGGGTCGTTTGCAATTCCATTGTTGTTTGGAGTTCCGGGAACATCTGTCCAAACAATAGTTGCCTGCAATGGATCTACACCGTTTGAATTTACGGTCATTGTAAACGTTTGTCCTTGTTGTAGTTTTTCTTCAGAAATTACACTGCCTAATCCGTTTGCTGTAATTGTTTCAGCCGCTTTTTTAGCATTCAGCAATCCCCATCCAAAAACAGCATCTGGACCTGGATTACCAGCGTCATCTGCCGTATGGCAAGCCAATGCTTTTAAGGTAGCCGCTCTCATGAAACGATTGTTCTTTATTCTATAATATTGTTGTAAAAGCAATAGTGTTCCTGTAACGTTTGGAGAAGCCATAGAAGTTCCAGAAAGAGTTCCATAGGCCGAATCCGATGTTTCAAAAGTTGAAAATAAACCTGTACCGTTTCCAGTAATATCTGGTTTTATTCTAAAATCGTCAGTAGGACCTTGGCTGCTGCTAGAATTAATCGCAACGCTTGACAAATTGCCGGTTGCGGCAACAATAACAGCATCTTGTGCGTTTGCAACGACAAGATTGTTTTTAGCTGTTTTATTCCCCGTTAGCTTGTCATATCCAAAAGCTAAAGCAAAAGGATTTTCATCGTTTCCGTTATTTCCTGCCGAAGCAACCATTAAGTAGTAGGGAGCATTGTAAGCAATTTCATCCCAAGCTCTTGTGTCGGCCGTATAGCCTCCAATGTACCAATCCGGAGCGAACTCTCCACTATTCGGATTCACAATCGGAACCCCGTAAGAATGGTTAGAAAGAAGCATTCCTAATTGGATTTCTGCAAGCGCTTCGCTTTGGTCATTAGTCCAGTTGAAAGTCCTTACTTGTGCTTGAGTAGCCATTCCTTTTGCATTCGCACTGATTCCCGCTGCTGCAATCGTACCTGTAACGTGGGTAGCATGGAAATTATTTCCTGTTGCGCCAGCCATAGCATCTTCAACAGTAATCCTACCTTGAAATTCACGGTGCGAAGCTCTAACTTTTCCTCCGTCCCAAACACGGGCTGTCATTCCTTGTCCGTCCAAATTAAGGCCAAGAGCACCACCAGTATTTAAAAAGTTAGTTCTTGTCGACCGTGCCGCGGCAACATTGTTTAGCGAATAATAAATAGGAAATCCATCAGGCGTTACTTTCATCAATTCGTCAACCGTGCCATTTTCATTTTTAAAAAACTCAGGCCAGTTTTTTGATTTCGCAACCTTTAAGGCATGTTCTTTCTCAATTATCGCTTGTTCGCGGTACTTTTCTTCAAGCTCCTTAAGCTTTTTTAAGTCGTAATTTTTTGTAATCTGCTCAATGTCATGTTTATCTTGTGCAAAACCTATAGAGGAAATAGCAAATAAAAATAACAGAGCACCTATTTTAAAATAGGAAGTGGAATTTTTTATCACTTGGGGTGCGTTTTAAGGGTTTTTAAAATTTTTTCAAATATAGCGAATTGTCTCATATTCAATAATGTTTTGAAAATTTTATTTCAAATAGCACTGAAAACAAACATATTAAACGAAATATGTAAGAAATACCAATGTTTTATAAAAGAATCATAAAATATATACGTCCAAAAAGGAACGAAGGTTTTATTTTTATGTACAATCGTTTTTGCTATTTTTATACACATGAAAAAACAGCCATTGTTAGAAGTTAACAGCTTAGAAATTTTTTTTAAAAAAGAAGGAATCTTTAAGCCCATCATCAATTCTATAAGCTACGTTTTAGAAAGCAATGAGATTTTAGGAATTGTCGGAGAATCGGGCTCTGGGAAATCAGTTTCTTCTCTTGCCGTTATGGGACTGCTTCCTAAAAATATTTCTAAAATTTCTAATGGAGAGATACTTTTTCAAGGCAAAAACATAGCACAGCTCTCAAAAGAGAAACTGCGAAATTTGAGAGGCAAGGAGATTTCCATGATTTTTCAAGAACCAATGAGTTCGTTGAATCCTTCCTTAAAATGCGGCTTTCAAGTAGAAGAAATGCTGCTGCAGCATACCCGACTTTCTAAAAAGGAAATAAAAAAAGAAACGCTTGCGCTGTTCGAAAAGGTAAAGCTTCCCAACCCAGAGAAAATTTATGAAAGCTATCCGCACCAAATTTCTGGCGGACAGAAACAGCGTGTTATGATAGCGATGGCGATTGCCTGCAAGCCCAAAATCCTTATTGCGGATGAGCCTACAACGGCTTTAGACGTAACCGTACAGAAAGAAATTATCCAATTACTGAAAGATATCCAACAAGAAACAGGGATGAGCATTATGTTTATTTCGCACGATTTGGCGTTAGTTTCTGAAATTGCCAACCGCGTTTTGGTCATGTATAAAGGAGAAATCGTTGAGCAAGGCGATGCGTCGGATGTTTTTCATAACCCGCAGCATATCTATACAAAAGCTTTAGTGAGTTCTAGGCCTTCTTTGAATGTTCGTCTGAAAAGGCTTCCCACCATAAAAGATTATCTGGAAAATTCCGTGAACCTAGAAATTATTACTGCCGACAAGCGAAAAAAGGAACATGAGAAATTATATAGCCAAATTCCGATTCTCGAAGTAAAAAATGTCGAAAAAGAATATTTTTCTACGGCAGGATTGTTTGGAAAAAGAATCGGTTTTAAAGCCGTGAATGATGTCAGTTTTAAGATTTACGAAGGCGAGACACTGGGACTTGTCGGCGAATCGGGATGCGGAAAATCGACTCTAGGAAATGCCATTCTGCAATTAGATAAAGCAACAGCAGGCCAGATTTTTTACAGAGGTGTCGATATTATGAAACTTTCCAAAAAAGATATCCGGGCGCTGAGAAAGGAAATCCAGATTATCTTTCAAGATCCGTATTCGTCTTTAAATCCTAGAATTCCTGTTGGTAAAGCCATTATGGAACCGATGAAAGTCCATAAGTTGTATAAAAATGATACAGAGCGCAAAGCAAAAACCATCGAGATTTTAGAAAGAGTAGGATTAGGCGAAGAGTATTTTGATCGGTATCCGCATGAATTTTCTGGAGGACAGCGACAGCGAATTGGAATTGCCAGAACGATTGCCCTTCAGCCAAAATTAATTGTCTGTGACGAGTCAGTTTCTGCTTTAGACATTTCGGTTCAAGCGCAAGTGTTGAATCTTTTGAATGAGCTGAAAGAAAATTTCGGATTTACTTATATCTTTATTTCACATGACTTGGCTGTTGTAAAATACATGTCAGATCAGGTTTTGGTCATGAGCAAAGGCAAGATTGAAGAAATGGCCGATGCAGATGTCCTATATGAAAATCCACAGAAAGAATACACGAAAAAATTAATTGCGGCCATACCGAAAGGAAATTAAAAGACGAATTCTATGAAATACATCCTGAGCTTGCTTTTTTTCGCATGCCTTTCCTGTTCTGATAAAAAAACGGAAACAGAAGAAATTGCTGTCCAGACAGAACCGGAAACTATTCCTATAACTGAAATTACTTCCTTGAAAAAAGACTCGTTGATGTTAGATGCTATAGGAAGCAATATCTCCGCAGACAAAGTTGTAATTACAGAATTGAAAAGAACTTATGATAAAGACAGTATCGGTACTGCTTTTTTTGCCATTGATTTTTTCAAGAATGCAAAGAAAGTTTATTCACACCCTGTCAGAATTGATTTTGGAAGAGAAGAAGGAGCCGAGTGGAGTATCAATCAAGAATTCATGACCGATTCAAAGCAAGCGAATACTGACAAGCGATTTGTTCATTGTGATAATGGCATTGCGGCTTGTGGCTATACTCACACGCAATTTCTGTTCTTTTTAGGAGAAGATGGCATTCAGCTGGTTTCGCAATGGGATTCCATGTGGGACAGCGGTTATGGAGTTGATTCCGAGTTTACGCCTGATTTTAAAACTAATCCGATAACGTCTTTTGTGGTAAAAACCGTAGATGTTTCTCCTGACGAAACCGTCAAAGACACGATTGACAGATTGGTCGTTTCTTATTCGGATTCTGCCCGTTATAATTTTGAAAACGGGAAGTGGAAAAAAAACCAGTTATCTGAAAAAGGAAAGGTGTATCGGACAGAGAAATTTACTTTTGACGAATATCATAAACAATAATAGAAAAAGCCGCAGTTTGATTTGCGGCTTTTTTAAATTTATGAAGAATTTAATCGATAATCATTTCCGGAATAGTTCCTTCAATAATCAGATTTCCTTCTGTTGCTCTTTTGATGTCTTCAACCGAAACGCCAGGCGCTCTTTCTAAAAGCTTAAAACCTTCAGGAACGATTTCTAAAACGGCTAATTCAGTTACTACTTTTTTCACGCAGCCAACGCCTGTCAAAGGTAAAGAACATCTTTTTAGAAGTTTTGATTCTCCTGCTTTGTTCACGTGCATCATCGCTACGATAATGTTTTCAGCAGAGGCTACTAAATCCATAGCACCGCCCATTCCTTTGACCATTTTGCCTGGAATTTTCCAGTTGGCGATATCACCGTTTTCGGCAACTTCCATTGCTCCAAGAATTGTCAAGTCTACTTTTTGGCTACGAATCATTCCGAAGCTAAAGGCAGAATCGAAAAAACTGGCGCCGGGAAGCGTTGTAATGGTTTGTTTTCCTGCGTTGATAACATCGGCATCTTCTTCACCTTCAAACGGGAAAGGGCCCATTCCAAGCACTCCGTTTTCGCTTTGGAATTCTACGGAAATATCTTCTCTAACATAATTGGCAACCAAAGTTGGGATACCGATTCCAAGATTGACGAAATATTTGTCTTTTACTTCTTTGGCGATTCGTTTTGCAATATCTTCTTTACTAAGTGCCATAATTAGTTTTTTTGTCTTACGGTTCGTTGTTCAATTCTTTTCTCAAATTTTTCGCCTTGGAAGATGCGCTGCACCATGATTCCCGGAATGTGAATTTGGTTCGGATCAAGTACGCCAGCTGGAACTAATTCCTCTACTTCGGCGATTGTAATTTTTGCAGCTCCGGCCATGCAAGCATTAAAATTTCTTGCCGTTCCTTTAAAGATGAGGTTGCCAGCTTCATCGCCTTTCCAAGCTTTTACGATTGAAAAATCGGCTTTGAAGGCTTCTTCCATGATGTGCATTTTTCCGTTGAATTCACGCGCTTCTTTTCCTTCCGCTACTTCGGTTCCATAACCAGCAGGCGTAAAAAAGGCAGGAATTCCGGCTTGTGCCGCACGGCATTTTTCCGCTAAAGTTCCTTGAGGAGTCAATTCTACGTCTAATTCTCCAGAAAGCATCTGGCGTTCGAATTCAGCATTTTCTCCTACATACGAAGAAATCATCTTTTTTATCTGGCGTTTTTGAAGCAATAATCCTAATCCAAAGTCATCGACTCCTGCATTGTTTGAAATACAAGTCAGATCCGTTACTTCAAGTTTTACTAATTCTGCGATGCTATTTTCTGGGATGCCGCACAGACCGAAACCGCCAAGCATGATAGTCTGCCCATTTTGAATATCTTTCAGTGCATCGGCAACAGATGCGACTTTTTTATTAATCATATAATGAATGTTTGTTTTGGACGATAAATATATAAAAAAACGCCTTAAAAAAGGCGTTTCTATTAAAAATCAAATTCGTCTGTATTTTGTTCTTCTTGGTCGACAGCTGTCGTGTCTTTTACGGGTGGTTTCCAGCAATCTACTTTGATAGAAAGGTTCGCTGGCCTTTCAAAAGGTTCTTTAGAAACGTTCAGTTCTTTGTCTGCGTAGCATTTTTTCATGAATAATCCCCAGATTGGCAAAGCCATTACGGCACCTTGTCCATAGGTAATGCTTTTGAAGTGGGCAGAACGGTCTTCATTCCCAACCCAAACGCCTGTCGCTAAATTCGGAACCATTCCTACAAACCAACCGTCTGATTGGTTTTGAGTAGTTCCTGTTTTTCCAGCAATCGGGTTTCTCAATACATACGGATAGCCGGTCATCATTTCATAACCAAAACCGCCACCGTCTGTTCTCAAACGTCCTCCAGAACCGGATTCGGTAACACCTTCTAGAAGTTTGATTACTGCATAAGCAATGTCTTTGTTCAGTACATCGTGAGATTCTGGAACAGTTTCGTAAAGGATTACGCCATTCTTATCTTCTATTCTTGTGATTACTTGAGGCTTTATGTACACACCTTGGTTGGCAAAAGTACTGTAGGCTGCTACCATATCTTCTACTGTAATTTCTACAGCTCCTAGAGCGATAGAAGGTTGTGAAGGTATGTTTGATTTCACGCCTAATTTTTTCACCAAATCGATTACAGCATCAGGACCGACTTTGTCTATCAATTTAGCAGAAACGGTATTGATGGATTGTGCTAATGCATATTTTAAGGTTACCATTCCTTTATAGGTTCCGTTGGAATTTCGAGGCGTCCATGTTTCAGTTACATTATGTCTTCCTTTTGGAATGGTATACGGAGCATCAATAATAGAATCGCATGGAGAATATCCTTGCTGTTCAATTGCAGCGGCATATACAAAAGGCTTAAATGTAGATCCGACTTGTCTTGCGCCTTGTCCAACGTGATCGTATTGGAAATGTTTGTAGTTGATACCGCCAACCCAAGCTTTTACATGGCCAGTTCTTGGCTCCATAGCCATAACTCCAGTCTGAAGAAAATGCTTGTAGTATCGGATAGAATCGTTAGGCGTCATGATTGTATCTCTTTCACCTTTCCAGGTAAATACAGTCATGTCGGTCTTAACGCTGAACGATTTTAGGATTTCACTTTCGCTTTTTCCTTGGCTGCTCATCTGTCTCCATCTTTCGGAAGCTTTTCTAGCCCGATCCATTAATTTTTCGGTTTCGGCATCGGACAGCTTGATGAATGGTGCGTTTTTGTTTGTTTTGGCTTGCTTGAAAAATTCTTTTTGAAGGTTTGCTAAATGAGCATCTACGGCTTCTTCAGCATACAATTGCATTCTAGAATCGATAGTCGTGTAGATTTTTAGTCCATCGCGATAAATGTCATATTCAGTACCATCCTTTTTTGGATTGTCTTTTGCCCAAGTTTTCATGAAATCACGAAGGTATTCCCTGAAATAAGTCGCAATTCCTTCGTTATGGCTTTCTGGGTGATAGTCAAGAACCAAAGGCTTTTTAGACAAAGATTCTTTTGCCGCTTCTTCTAGGAAGCCGTTTTTAACCATTTGTCCTAAAACCGTGTTTCTTCTTTTGAAGACAAGTTCTTTTCTTTTTTCTTTGATCGGATTGAAAAGAGAAGGGTTTTTTAGCATTCCTACCAAAACAGCACCTTCCTCAATTTTTAAATCGCGAGGTTCTTTTCCGAAGTATACTTTTGCAGCAGAACGTATTCCCACGGCATTATTGACGAAATCGGCCTTGTTGAAATACATGGCGATGATTTCTTGTTTGGTATATTGTCTTTCTAAGCGAGTTGCGATAATCCATTCTTTTACTTTTTGAACCATCCTGAATGGCAAGAATCGTGAGCCTTCACCATGGAAAAGCAATTTTGCTAACTGCTGAGAAATTGTACTGGCTCCGCCACTTGTACCTAGGCTAGTGACAGCTCTTAGAGTTCCTCTGGCATCGATTCCTGAGTGGTCATAGAATCGTTCGTCCTCTGTAGCAACCAAAGCATCTACCAAGTGTTTTGGCAGGTCAGAATATTTTATCGCTGTTCTGTTTTCGTTGTAAAATTTACCGATGGTTTCTCCGTCAGAAGAAATAACTTCGGTTGCCAAGTTAGATTCTGGGTTTTCAAGTTCTTCAAAGGAAGGCATAGAACCGAAAAGACCCCAAGAAGCAAAAAGGAAAAATAGGATTACTCCTCCAGTCCCATACAGAAATATCTTCCAGAATTTTCTGTTGTAGTATGCTATATCTTTAACTTGTGTGCTGTTATTTTTTTTAGTTGCCATAACTTTTTAATCTAATTTTTCTACTCTAAAGCCGACTTCTGTTACTCCTGCCAACTCTTGTACTCCTGCTACTTTTCCAGTCTGGCGTACCGCTTGCTGAATTCCAATCTTATAATCTCCAACGGATTGGAATTTATATTTTTCCTTAAAATAAAGCTTACTTTCTTTAATATCAGAAAAGCCGCTGCCTAGCAAAGTACCATCTGGATTTGCCATCTGGTATTCAAGAGTGTCTACTTTTGTCAAGCCGCCCGGAGCTTCCATAGCCACAATCAAAAAGATATTGTTGAAAGGATAATCGTTATTGGAACGCAGGTTCACAAACAGATCATAGGCTTTAGTGGTGTCTTGATTGTTATAGGTAAAGTAAGCAATGCTGTCTTTATGCCATGTTCTTCCAAGCGATTTGTATTGGTCAAAGACTCTTTTTTTATCGCAGGAAACCAAAAGCAGTACTGTGAAAACAAAAAGAAGGCTATTTTTTAGGCTCATTTTTTTTGACAGGTGTTATTTTGTTATCCGGTTTTTTTTCATTTGCAGGTCTAGGAGGCCTGTTTTTTTGATTGTTTCTGTTCGGGTTGTTATTTCTATTCTGATTTGCGTTTGGATTTTTATTTTCTCCAGCCGGTTTTTCAGTTGCTGTGTTTTCTCCTGCTGCCGCTGGTTTGCGTTTTTTGTTTGGCCTTTTCTTTTTCTTTGGCTGGTCAAAACGCGTCAAGCTTTCCTGACCCATCGCATTGTTGAAATCTTTTTCTGGTTCTTGAGTTACTTCAAGAGCATAGTCTTCTAACGAAGAAACGCGCTTTTTCTGTTTATTTTCAGCAATAATTTCATTTACCTGGTCTACTTTCAGTACATGCCAATTGGCAAAATTATTGGTATAGGCGAACCACATCAGCCCTTTGAAAATGTCTTGTTTCTGGCAGATGGCATCTCCTTTTTCGGTCACCAATTTGGTGTCGAAATCAGGAAAATGTTGCAAGGCATCCATGTAAGTATCGAGCTCGTAATTCAAGCAACATTTCAATTTCCCGCACTGACCAGCTAGTTTTTGAGGATTCAATGATAGTTGCTGGTATCTTGCTGCTGATGTATTTACGCTTCTGAAATCGGTCAGCCAAGTCGAACAGCAAAGTTCTCTTCCGCAGGATCCGATTCCTCCCAAACGGGCCGCTTCTTGACGGAAACCGACTTGTTTCATTTCAATCCTAGTGCTGAATTCTCTTGCGAAATCTTTAATTAACATCCTAAAATCGACACGGTCGTTTGCTGTATAATAAAAAGTTGCTTTTGAACCATCGCCTTGAAATTCGATATCCGAAATTTTCATTTCTAGTTTTTGAGCGATAGCCAATTCGCGCGCGCGAACTTTCATCGGTTCTTCTTTTGCACGGGCTTCAGACCAAATATCAATATCTTTTTGAGATGCTTTTCGGTAAATTTTCGGTATTTCATTGCTGGTATGATTTACCGCTTTTTTCTTCATTTGAATTTTTACCAATTC
This sequence comes from Flavobacterium gossypii, assembly GCF_014138495.1. Taxonomy (NCBI): domain Bacteria; kingdom Pseudomonadati; phylum Bacteroidota; class Flavobacteriia; order Flavobacteriales; family Flavobacteriaceae; genus Flavobacterium; species Flavobacterium gossypii. The sequence continues at coordinate 1,698,319 of NZ_JACJIS010000001.1, forward strand.
TCCGGTCAATGTTACAATTCCCACATCGTGTCCAGGAGAAGCTTCAGTAGCGACAATGTCTCCAATGCTTAGTGTAAGTTTTTCGGCGTTTCGGTAAAATTCTTTTCTTCCGTTTTTGAAACGTACTTCGACACAATCAAAAGGAGCTTCTCCGTTAGGAAGGCTCATGTTAGACAGCCAGTCGAATACTGTTAACTTGTTGCAGCTGTCGGTGCCGCAAGTCCCTTTATTTTGACAGCCCTTTGGCGCACTGCCATCAGACGTTGAACAACTTGTACAGGCCATAATTTTATATAGATGTCGCGATTAACGCAACTTAAAATTCGTAAAATGTTTTGTGCGTAAAGATAGCATTTTTACTTTTAATGATGCAAAGCTTGTAACTTGTTGCCAGTCAATGAAAAAACAAAACCTATTCCATGACTGTGGAATAGGTTTTAACGTAAATAAAGTAAAAATATTTTTAGTCTAGAATTTTATACAGCTTATCCGAAAGGCGAATTCTAAATGGGAGCGTTAGGGTTATTTTGTCTCCAGGTTTTGCAATTGTTCCTTCCGCACCATTGACAAACATTTTAGTTATCTGTAATTCTTGATTTCCTGTCGACGGTCCAGAAATAATAATTCTGTCGTTGATTTTTAACTCGTTGCTTTCAATCAAGAATTGTCCGATTTCGGATTTTACAAAATAATGCTCTGCCTTTCCAATCAAAGCTTTCTTTATTTTGATTTTTTGTCGGATATCTTTTGGCTTAACGACTTCGGTGGCGCTATTGTCAGCTTTTGCCAAAGCAATGTCTGATAACTCTCCGGAATGTTTGAATTTTAATTTTTCAGATTTTCCTTTTCTAAAAATCATGTTTCCATTTTTCACACCACGACGCAATATTACTTGCTCTGCTAGCGACATGTGAATGATTTCTTGGCATTCTGTAGAACAGCAGTTTTCCATGACAGCTTTACATTCATCACATTGGATGAATAGTAAATGACAGCCTTCGTTTTCGCAATTGGTGTGATTGTCGCATGGTTTTCCGCATTGGTGGCATTGGGAAATAATGTCATCTGTAATGCGTTCGCCCAATCTATGGTCGAAAACGAAATTCTTTCCGACAAATTTGCTCTCTATGTTTTCTTCCTTGATTTGTTTGGCATAATTAATAATACCGCCTTCGAGCTGGAATACATTTTTAAAGCCTTGGTGCTTGAAATAGGCAGAAGCTTTTTCACAACGAATTCCTCCGGTACAATACATGACCAGATTTTTATCTTCTTTGAAATCTTTTAATTGTTCGTTAATTATTGGCAAGGATTCGCGAAATGTTTCTACATCGGGCGTAATGGCTCCTTTAAAATGGCCGATTTCGCTTTCGTAGTGATTTCTAAAATCAACGACAATCGTGTTTGGATCTTCTAAAATCTGATTGAACTCTTTGGCTTTTAGGTGTACGCCAATGTTGGTCACGTCAAAAGTATCATCATTCAATCCGTCTGCTACAATCTTATCGCGAACTTTAACGGTCAATTTCAAGAAAGAATGGTCGTCATGTTCCACGGCTACATTTAGGCGTATGTCTTTCATGAAATCATATTGTTCTAATGTTTCTCTGAAAGCTTCAAAATTTTCGGCAGGAACAGACATTTGGGCATTGATTCCTTCTTTGGCAACATAAGTTCGGCCTAAGGCATCAAGCTCATTCCAAGCTATAAATAAATCGTCACGAAATTTTTTTGGATCTTCAATTTTGGCATACGCATAGAATGACAGCGTGAGTCGCTGTTTGCCGGCTTCGTCAATGAGAGCCGCTCTTTCTTCTGCGCTTAAAGTGTTGTACAGTTGCATGCTATAAACGGTTTAAGTGAGAAATTATGTTGATTCTTATTGAATCTGCGGCAAAAATAAAGCTTTTATTCAAGAATCGAAAATGACATTTGTCATGTTTAAAAAAGAACCCTTTCAGAGTTTTAAACTCTGAAAGGGTTGAAATAAAAGATTTTAAAGATTTTTAGCAGAATTCTGTATAAGCGTCTTTTAAGTTTTCAGCAATCATTTCAGCCGGACGGCCTTCAATATGGTGACGTTCTAACATGTGAACCAATTCGCCATCTTTGAAAAGCGCCATACTTGGAGAGGATGGAGGAAAAGGAAACATAAATCCGCGTGCTGCGTCAACTGCTTCTTTATCTACTCCAGCAAAAACAGTCACTAGATGGTCTGGTTTTTTGCTTCCGTCCAAGCTCATTTTTGCTCCCGGACGTGCGTTTCTTGCTGCACATCCGCAAACTGAGTTTACGACTACCAATGTGGTACCTGGTTTTCCAATTGCATTTTCAACGGCACCGGCACTATATAATTCTTCAAAACCTGCATCTGACAATTCAGCGCGCATAGGTTTTACCATTTCTTCTGGATACATGACTTTTTTAGTTTAAAGTTTTAAGCTACAAAGTTACAAAGTTTTGATATGCAGTAAAAAATTCGGGCATAAAGATTTGTTATAGTTTCATAGTCTTATTTCATATTCCAAATCCTGTTGCACAAAGCTTGAAGGAAGGGTTTTGTCGGACATTTTAAAATGACTTTTATATCTTCATAAAGTGAAGTTTCTTCGTCTAGGAATTTAAAAATAAGAGTCGGATTTCCTTTTTTGAACAAAGAGGAAAAGATGGAACTTCCGAGATGGTTTTTTGTGTTCAGTATATCCAAAAGCAACAAATCATAAAACCAAAATTTGTCTTTTCTATGGAATTTTCTAAAGTCGTTTTCTTTCAATAAAAAAGAAACTAGAGCTCTGGATTTTTTTGACGCATTTTTGAACGTATAACCCGTGCTTGCTTTTGTCCATCCGCCTGCCGATCCGATGTTGAGGATGTTTTGCGTATTATTTTTCCAAAAAGGATAGCTTGTCATCGGAATAGCGCCTCGCTCTTTTTCAATCACTTCGTAATTCGTAATCCGTAATTTTTCAAGATACTTTTTGATTTCGTCTTCATATTCTTTTTCAGGGAGAAGGTCTTTCGAGAATAAGGTATACTCAATCAAAGCTTCCGTTTCGGAAAAAGGCAGGACATACATAAATCGCGTGTTTCCTTTCTGGGCAACAGAAAAATCCATAAAAGTGGCTTTTTCGGGATTAAAAACGAGTTCTTGGGTTTTTATTTTCCAACCAATAAAATGCTGTTGCAAGTAGGGATATTTTTGTTGTGACAAAATTTCTTGAGCATTTAAAATACTATTGAAAAGCTTGTCGCAATGGTAGGTTTCGATTTCGGTCGTTACAATAACTTCGTTGTTCTTTTCTTTAAAGTTGATGACTTTTTGATTGGAAAACTCAATGTTTTTTTCTTTAGAAATACGATTAAAAACAAAATTGTAGAAATCCAATCCGTGAATCATTTTGTATTGATACGGACTCAAGTCTAAATCTCGAGCATAATTTTGATCTGAAAAAACAGCGATGTTCCATTTTTTGCTGACGAGATTTTCGTAGTCTCCGTCTGGAGTTTCCCAAAAACACCAAGTCCGGTCGTTGTTTTTCTTGGAATCGGAATCTAAAAGTAAGATTTTCTTGTCTTTGAATTTTCTAGAAAGTACTATTTGATAGACTGTCATCAAGGCTGATAGTCCTGCTCCCGCAAAAATGTAATCGTACTTTTTCATAATTCAAAAATAGAGAATATTTTACTGGATTTTGCTTAGAATCTGCAACAGTTCTTTAGGGCCGATATAAGACTGCAGCTGTGCTACTATTGAATAATCGTGATTGAGAATAGTGATTGTCGGATAAACCACATTTCCGTTTTTATCTCCTAAAATAGTGGCGAGTTCATGAATTCCGGAGTTATTTCCTTTTGGTTTGAATTTAAATGTATTTTCCTTGAAAATGATGTCTCTTTTTTCTTCAGCATTGAAGGAAATAAAATAGAAGTCTTGATTCAGTTTGTTGATTATGGCTTTGTTCTTAAATGTAGTGTTTTCCATCGTTTTGCAGAATTTACACCAATCGGTATGGATGAAAATTATGAAAGGTTTTGGATTTGTTTTCGACATTTCTTCGACTTGCTCGAAAGTATGCGTTTTTAGCTGGGCAAAACTTTCGTTTGCCATCAGTATCAACACAATTAAGAGCAGTTTTTTCATAATTCGAATCGGAAATTTTTTACTTTAAAGTATATCGTATTCCAAAAAAGCTTCGGATTCCTTGATTTGGGCCATACACATAACTTGGGTCGAAAGTTAAGGCGTACGGATTGTCAGGCGTAGGCAGCACATTTCCTTGCGGGCCATATTGCACATTTTCATCAAAAGGATCGTTGGCTCTTGCAATAATAAAGGGATTGCCTTTGTTTGGCGTCCAGTTTAGCAAGTTTTTGATGCCCATATAAATTTCGACATTTTTTATCTTATTATAGGTAAATTGAATGTTTTGTATGCTCCATGTTGGCGAATATTCTTTTCTCGGGTCTAATTCGCCAAGAAGCGGCAGTCGCATCGGACCGTAAATGTTTCCAGTATAATCGATGTCGAGGAAGAATTTTGGGATTCGATAAGAAATAGCCCAAGTTCCTGAGAATTTTTCTGTCAACATCTGTCGTGTCTTGATGTCATTTTCGGTTTTTGACACATCCATATAGGTTGCACCTAGGATTAATTTCAGTCCGTTTTGAAAAACAACGTCGATATTGGTACTGATTCCCGTGGTTACTGCAAAGCCATCTAAGTTTTTATAGATAATCTTGTTCGGATCGGTATCATAATCGGGAATAATCGAGTTGGTGAAATAGGTATACCAAGCCGCAGTTTCAATGCCGATATACGTTCCGTTGCTTGTATAAATCTTTTTCAGGTAATTTAAGTTGGCGTTATAAGACCTTTCGGGTTTTAACTCTTCTTCCACAATCACCTCTCTCGAACCGGTCAAGGCAGCGTGTTCTTCGGTAAATAGATTTACAACACGGAAACCTGTTCCAGCATTTAGGCGGATAATGTCGTTGTCTGTTGCTTTAAATTTATAAGCAAAACGAGGCGTGAAAATCGATCCGTGCTCGCTGTTGTAATCGTATCTGGCACCGAGCAAAACGCTATGTTTTTCATTAAAGCGTATTTCGTCTTGTGCAAAAATACTTGGAATCCATGTCTTGTCTGCGGTAGAAGTTGCCGGAGTATTGTCGTTATAAAATTGGTAGCGGACAGCTGTTCCGAAAAGCAAATCATGATTGGAAATTTTTTTATCCCATGTCAGTTGCCCGAAACCTATTCGCTGCTGGGCCATATAAGGCGTATTTCCATAAACCGAATTTTGATCGTGATCCGTATAAGAAAAAGATAACAACATTTTCTCTTCAATAGGGAGTTCGTAGGCTCCTAATATTTCATATCTTTCGGTATAAATGCTTTCGCCATATACCTCGCTTCCGCCGCGGTATTTTTTCTCCCACTGCATTTCACCGCCCCAGCGATCTTCATAAAAATAGCGTCCGGCAAGTGAAAACAATTTGTTGCTTTTTCTTCCGAAATTCCACTTTTGGAAAACAGAAATACGATGCTGCAGTGTCACATCGGTAAAATTATCATGGTTATTATCGGTTGGATTATTGTAATTGAAATAGTTTACGCCAAGCAAAACAGATGAATTTTCCCCGATATTTCCTTTGAATCCCAAATCTAAATTCGCCTCTCCCCAAGAATTGCTGAAGCCGTCAACTGAAAATCTCGGAGCGCTAGATGGATTTTTGGTGATGATATTAATTAATCCTCCAACAGCCTCGCTTCCATATAAAGAGGAGGCAGGACCTTTTACGATTTCAATTCGTTCTAATAATGAATTAGGAATCCCAGATAATCCGTAAACGGTTGATAATCCGCTTACTATCGGCATTCCGTCGATTAATACCAAAGTGTAAGGACCTTCAAGCCCATTGATATGAATGTCGCCCGTATTGCAGATGTTACAGTTCAATTGGGGGCGGACACCGTTGACATTTTGCAACGCCTCAAAAATATTAGCGGTCGGGTTTTTCTTGAAATAAGAAGGCTTGTAGACTTCTACAGGGACAGGACTTTCCAAACGACTTACAGGTTTAAGCGTACCGCTAATTACGACTTCGTCAAGAGAATTTTTATCATTTTCGAGTTCTAAATCTGCAATTGTATTTTCATTTTTTTTGATGAATATGCTTTTTCTTAATGTTTTACTTCCAACATAAGAAACTTGGATTTTATGATTTCCAACAGGAATATTTCCGATTTTATAATTACCAAGGCTATCCGAAGAAGTGCCAAAGTTTGTTCCTAGAATTTTTATATCGGCATCGGTTATGGCAATTCCGTCAGAAGTTATCATTCCCGAAATACTTCCTTTTTCTTGAGCAATACTATTTTGAAAACAAGTTATTAGAAATAGTAAAATTATATTTTTCATGTAAGTTAATTAATTTTTAGACAAAACTAAAAATTATATTTTACTAAACAAATAAAATAATTATATTTGTATCAGTAACTTAATTGTATGGGCAAATCATTAGAAGAGGTACATGAATCGGTATCCACTCAAAACAAGAAGTCGGTATTTCGGAGAATATTAGCTTTTTTCGGTCCTGCTTACTTAATAAGCGTTGGTTATATGGATCCGGGAAATTGGGCAACCGATATTGCTGGAGGTAGCCAATTCGGTTATACGTTGCTTTGGGTATTGCTAATGAGTAATATCATGGCGTTGCTTTTGCAAAGTTTGAGCGCGAGATTAGGCATCGTGACACAACGTGACTTAGCACAGGCATCAAGAGAAACGTATTCTCCTTTTATAAATTACATACTTTATTTTTTGGCCGAGATTGCTATTGCAGCTTGTGATTTGGCAGAAGTACTGGGAATGGCCATCGGAATTAATCTTTTGTTTGATATTCCTCTCATCGAAGGCGTCTTGATTACAGTTCTTGACACTTTTCTTTTGCTCTTTCTGATCAATAAAGGCATTCGGAAAATGGAAGCTTTTATCATCGCATTGGTAGCAATAATTGGCTTTTCGTTTGTCTTTGAAATGATATTTGCGGAACCAGAACTTGACAAAGTCGTATTGGGATTGATTCCATCAATACCCAACGAAGCGGCGTTGTATATTGCAATTGGAATTATTGGTGCGACAGTAATGCCGCACAATCTCTATCTGCATTCTTCTTTAGTCCAGACTAGAAAATTCGACCGAAGCAAAGCAGGAATAAAGCAAGCTTTAAAATACAATCTTATCGATTCTACGATAGCCTTAAACTTAGCTTTCTTTGTTAATGCCGCTATCTTAATTCTGGCTGCAGCAACTTTCTATCGTAACGGTATGTTTCATGTTGCTGAAATCCAAGATGCACATCAATTTTTACAGCCGCTTTTGGGCACAAAATGGGCTCCAATACTTTTTGCAGTTGCTTTAATCGCTGCTGGGCAAAGTTCAACGATTACAGGAACTTTGGCAGGTCAAATCGTAATGGAAGGTTATTTGAATTTGAGAATCCAGCCTTGGGTCAGAAGGATAATTACACGTCTGATTGCTATTGTACCGGCCGTTATTGTCATTTTGATTTATGGAGAACAAGTCACTGGAAAACTTTTGATCTTAAGCCAAGTAATTTTGAGCCTTCAATTAGGTTTTGCGATTATTCCGCTGATTCATTTTGTGAGCGACAAAACTAAAATGAACGGTTTCCATATCGGAAGGCTGACTCAAATCGCGTCTTGGATTATTGCGACGACCATTGTTTCACTAAATGCAAAACTGGTGTACGATGAAATTACAGGTTGGCTTGAAGGCTCAGAAAATCCTTTGGTACTTTGGTTTACGGTTGTTCCTTTAGCTTTTGGATTCTTGGCCCTGCTTTTATATATCGTGTTCAAACCATTTTTTGCCAAGGCCAAAGCCAAGAATTACAACCATTCGCCTCATAATTTGGTGTTGAAGTTTTCGGAAACAGCTACCTATGACAAAAAAAATATTGCTATTTCGGTTGACTTTTCTGAAGCTGATGAGGCTGCCATAAATAATGCTTTTGAATTGGGTGGTATGGAGGCAAAATACACGCTGATTCATGTGGTTGAAACCGTAGGAGCAATGATGTATGGAGAAAATATAAAGGATCATGAAACGACAATTGATGAGAAATTGCTCAAGCAATATGAAGAAATGCTTACCCAAAAAGGCTTTAAGGTCGAAACCCAATTAGGATTCGGTAAACCTCATAATGTAATCCCAGCTATTGTTAATGAAGGAGCTTTTGATATTCTAGTGATGGGAACTCATGGGCACACTGGTTTTAAGGATTTGATTTTTGGAACGACAGTCGACAAATTGCGTCATAAAATATCCATTCCTTTATTTATTGTAAAGAAGTAAATTTATACCCGAATTAAATAGTTTATAATGACTTTTTCAGAAGAAAATTACCTAAAGACAATCTATCACCTTACAACAGCTTCAGATTCTGAAGTCAGCACAAATGCTATTGCTGAAAGAATGGAAACCAAAGCATCATCGGTTACGGATATGCTGAAAAAATTGGCTGAAAAAGACTTAGTAAATTATAAAAAATACCAAGGTGTTTCTTTGACGGATGCCGGAAAATCTGCGGCAAAAATGATTGTGAGAAAGCACCGTCTTTGGGAAGTATTTTTGGTAGAAAAGCTTGATTTTTCTTGGGATGAGGTGCATGACATCGCAGAACAACTGGAGCATATAAAATCAGAAAAACTGATTAACAAGCTGGATGATTTTTTAGACAATCCTACTGAAGATCCGCACGGCGATCCAATTCCGGACAGAGAAGGAAGAATCGTGAAAATAGAAAAACAACTGCTTTCTGAATTGTCAGAAAACCAAGTGGGCGTCTGCGTTGGAGTGAAAGATACGTCTTCTGAATTTTTGAAATACCTAGACAAGCAGGAAATTGCCTTAGGCTCAAAAATCGAATTTCTTTCTAGAGAAAGCTTCGATTTGTCTTTAAGAATCCGAGTTGATAAAAAAGAGCTGACAATTTCGAATAAAATAGCGAGCAATCTTTTTGTGAAACTGCTTTAGTGGCAGCCACAATTATCATTACCACAGTTCCCTGCTTTCTTTTTCTTCTTCCAAAAGAATTTTTTGATAAGAAAAGCCATGGATCCTGCGACTAAGAGGTACACTATGATTTCTTGAATATTCATCTTGCAAAGTTAAAAATTAAACTCCTTGACTATTGCTAATAAAACTATAAACTCTAGTGGCTATTTTAAGATCTGGTAAACAACTAGCGAAACACTATACGCCAAAGCACTCATGAATACTAGCTGTATTATAGGCCATTTCCAAGAATTGGTTTCCTTTTTTGTAATAGCTAACGTACTGATACATTGCATTGCAAAAGCATAGAATAGCAAAAGCGATATTCCAGTAGCAAAATTGAAAACTTTCTTGCCATTAACAGGATTTATTTCTGCTTCCATTCTGTTTTTTATCGTGACTTCTTCTTCGCTGTCTACGCTATAAATAGAAGCCAAAGTGCCAATAAACACTTCTCTTGCAGCAAAAGAAGTAATAACGGCAATGCCAATTTTCCAATCATAGCCTAAAGGCCGTATCACCGGTTCTATTGTTTTTCCTAAAACTCCGATATAGGATTTTTCTAGCTTATAGCTTGATATTTCTTGATTTTCCAGTTTTAAGAAAAGTTCTTGTTTCTTATGAGTAAGCGAATCGGCTATATCTTGAGTGCTTATTTTATAAATGTTTTTTGTTACGCTGTCATTAAGTGCTACGTAATGTTCTGACAACTTATTGTCAATATAATGCTGGTTGAATCTCGTCAATCCTTGCTGTTCAATTCTTTTTTTGACTATGGTTTCTGCATTTGCAAATTCATCAGACGAACCGTTAGAGCCAAGGAACCAAAGAATGATCGATATCGCCAAGATGATTTTTCCGGCGCCAAAAACAAATGCTTTTGTCTTTTCAAGAACATTGATTGCCACGTTTTTGAACAAAGGCAGCCTGTAGTTGGGCATTTCAATTACAAAATAGGATTTCGATTTTATTTTCAGGATTTTATTCAAAATATAAGCCGAAAATATAGCCATTCCAAAACCTAAAAGATATAAGGCCATTAACGTCAGTCCTTGCAAGTTCAAAAAACCTAAGATTCTCTTTTCTGGAATAATCAGGGAAATTAAGATAGCATATACTGGCAACCTAGCAGAGCAGGTCGTAAAAGGAGTTATAAGAATTGTTATCAGTCTCTCTTTCCAATTCTCGATATTTCTTGCAGCCATAATCGCTGGGATGGCACAGGCTGTTCCCGAAATTAATGGCACGACACTTTTTCCGCTAAGTCCGAACCTCCGCATGATTTTATCCATCAGAAAGACTACGCGGCTCATATAACCGCTTTCTTCTAGTACAGAAATAAATAAGAAGAGAAAAGCAATTTGAGGAATGAAAATCACGACGCCTCCAACTCCAGGAATAATACCTTCGGAAATCAAGTCAGTCAGGACGCCCGCCGGAAGATTTGTCTTTGCAAAAGTGCCTAATTTGGCAAAGCTTTCATCGATAAAATCCATTGGGATGCTCGACCAAGAAAAAACAGATTGGAAGATAAGCATCAGTATGGCAAAAAATATCACATATCCGAAAACCTTGTGGACTAAAATCTTATCTAGTTTTGCCCGTATGCCTTTTGCCTTAGTGGTATCAATCTTGTATCCGATTTTAAGGACATCATTGATAAATTGATATCTTTTGATGGTTTCCTTTTGTTGCATTTTTTTGAGCTCGGAATTGGATTTTGCGAACGATTTTTCAGCAATCTCGTTTCGTTGCAGATGCCCAAAATTCACATCCTGTGTAATTACAAGCCACAATTTATAAAGCAATTCCTTTGGGAACGCACGACGAAGCTTGTCGAAATAATCGATGTCTATGCTCGAAGCGTTCAAGCAAGGTTCGGTAGAAATATTCTTATAATCGGCTATCAATTTTTTCAAGCTGTCTATTCCGATATTTTTTCTGGAGCTAATCAGCGCAATTTTGGTCTTTAGCTGTTCTTCGAGATATGGAATATCAAGTTCAATTCCTTTATAATCCATCCTATCCGACATGTTTATGGCTAAGATTGTCGGAATTTCCAAATCCTTGATTTGAGTGAAAAGCAAAAGGTTGCGCTTTAAGTTTTCGACTTCCGTAACAACAACGGCAACATCAGGATAATTGGAGTCGTTTTTATTGAGCAGCAGTTCAATCACGACGTTTTCGTCAATCGAACTGGCATTCAGGCTGTAGGTTCCAGGTAAGTCAAGAATTGTGGCTTTTAAGTTGTCGGTCAGCTTGCTGTAGCCGATTTTCTTTTCAACTGTTATTCCAGGATAATTACCTACCTGCTGTTTCAATCCGGTAAGCTGATTAAAAACAGAAGTCTTTCCTGTATTGGGATTGCCTATTAAGGCTACTTTAAGATTTTGATGGCTCATAGGGTTTCATTCACGACTTCAACAGTAATAGCATGGGCAGTTTCCTTGCGAATTGCAACATGGCTGTCATTTACATTGATATAGAGCGGATCACCCAGCGGCGCTATCTGCAAGAGTTCCACATGATTGCCTGGGAGACATCCCATTTCTAGCAATTTTAGTGGAATACTATCAATATTAAAATCAAGTATTAGTGCTTTTTGACCGATTTTGAGCTGTGCTAAAGTTTTCAAGCCTTATTTAGATTCAATTTAGATTGCAAAAATAGGAATTATTATTGAAGTAGGCTATAAAACAGAATAGGTTTAAGTCGTATAAGATTATAGTGCAATCGTGTAAAGTTGGATAGGAGATCTTGGCTTACTTTTATAGCATAATCGAAAAAATAGAAATGTCATGAAAAAGTTACTTTATGTTGCCCTTATAGCTGTTGTTTTTACAGCCTGTAAAGATACCGCGGCAGATAGCGCTGCGATAAAGCAACAACGCGAAATAGATTCTATGAAAGTTGCTATGAAACAGCAAGAAGAAGCATTAGCCAAACAAAGAACAATCGATTCTATGAATGCTATTGTAGCGGAAACTCAAGCTCGTGCAGCACAAGCTGCTGCTGTCAACAAAGCCGCGCCCGTAACTGCAGAACAGAAAAAAAAGGGATGGAGCTCTACTGCTAAAGGAGCTGTAATCGGTGCTGGTGCAGGAGCGATTACCGGTGCAGCCATTTCTAAGAAAAAAGGCGAAGGTGCTATTATCGGCGGACTGGCAGGAGCCGCTGTCGGAGCAGGTACTGGAGCTATTATTGATGGGAAAAAGAAAAAGGAAAAAGAATAATGCTTTATTACAAAAGAAAAGAGGCGGTGTAAATTTACATCGCCTCTTTTTTTATCTAACAGTTATTTTTCTGCACTCAGGTAATTAATATCGTCTAAAAGCCTTTTTACATCTTCCAGCTTGGTTCCATCATAAAACCCTCGAATTCTTCTTTTTGTATCGACCAAGACAAAATTTTCGGTATGGACCATATCATATAATTCTGTGGAACTTGTTGTTTTTACGGCTAGATATGATTTTCGGGCAATATAATAAATGTCTTTTTTGTCGCCTGTAACAAGATTCCATTTGCTGTCGATTACTCCTTTTTTAACAGCATAGGCTTTCAAGGCTTCTGGAGTATCAATATCAGGCATGACTGTATGCGACAACAGCATGACTTTTGGATTGTCTTTAATTTGCTCTTGTAGCCAAGCCATATTCTCTCCCATCGGCACGCAGATTGACGGGCAGGTGGTGAAGAAAAAATCAGCTACATAAATTTTCCCTTCGTAATCTTTCTGCGTAATCGTTTTTCCGTTTTGGTTGGTAAACGAAAAATCATCAATCGTATGGTATTTTTTGACGTATTGCACGGTTGTATCGACCATTTCCGGATTGACATCTGCCGGATTGTAAATCTTCAAAGTCTTTTTAGGTTTTAATGCGAAGTAAAAAAGAGTAATTATAAGCGCCGATAACAAGAAAAGGACAAGAAAGAAAATTCTATATTTTTTAAAAAAGGTAAGCATTCGAAAGAAATTTTTGCGAAATTACAAAAGAAAGCCTCACGCAGATTTTATTTTAACAGTTATATAAGCCAAACAAATATTTTACTTTTTAAATTTGTAATAATACTAAACACTTCTATATGAAAATAATTTTGAATAAGGGTATGCTGTCCATCACCGCAATGGTTTTGGCGGCAGTTGCGGCAAATGCCCAGGAAAAACCAAAACATCCTGGAATTGAACTCCAATATATGGATTTGTCGGTAAAGCCAAATGACAACTTCTTTAAATTTGTAAACGGAAAATGGGTTGATGAGACAGAAATTCCAGCAGACAGAACCCGTTGGGGAAGCTTCGACGAGCTTCGCCAAAGAACAGATGAAGACGCGTTGGCTATCCTTAATGAGGCTGTGGCGGATAAAAAACTAGATCCAAAATCAGACCAAGCAAAAGCCGTAAACTTGTATAAAACAATCATGGATACGGTGACAAGAAACAAGCAAGGAATTGCGCCTCTGAAACCGTATTTGACAAAAATCAATGCAGTGAAGAACGTAAAAGACCTTCAGGCTTTGATGATTGAAATGGAACCTATCGGCGGTGTTGGATTTTTAGGCGCTGGTGTCGGAACCGATGCTAAAAACAGTAACAGAAACGTCGTGACTGTCGGTTTAGGAAGTCTTGGTCTTCCAGACAGAGACTATTATGTTTCTGATGAAGCAGATTCTAAAGAAAAACGTGAAAAATATGAACTGCACGTTGCAAAAATGCTGCAGTATCTTGGTGAAAAACCAGCCGATGCAAAGAAAAATGCGGCTAAAATTCTAGCCTTAGAAATCGCAATGGCGAAGCCTAGATTGGACAGAGTTGAAAGAAGAGACAGAAGAAAGACCTACAATCCGATGACGATTGCAGATCTGCAAAAATTAACGCCTTCTATTAACTGGAATACCTATCTGACAGGAATCGGATTTCCAAAATTGGACTCTGTTATTGTTTCTCAGCCAAAATACATGACGGCTATCGAAGATATCTTCAAGCAAAATAAAGTAGAGGACTGGAAAGAATATATGAAGTGGACGTTGCTGAACAAATCTTCGGGAACGCTTTCAACAGAAATCGAGACCGCTAACTGGGAATTCTACGGAAAAACCTTAACCGGAGCCATAAAGCAAAGACCTCGCAATGAAAGAGCTTTGCAGACTATAAATGGTAGCGTTGGAGAAGCTTTAGGGAAGCTGTATGTGGCTAAAAAATTCCCGCCAGAAGCTAAGGCAAAAGCTGAAAAAATGATCAAAAACGTATTTTTAGCTTTTGAGAACAGAATCAACAAACTTCCTTGGATGACCAAAGCGACTAAGGCAAGTGCTATCGAGAAATTGCACAAATCAAGAATCAAGATAGGTTATCCTGACAAGTGGAAAGATTATTCTGCATTGACAATTGTAGGTCCTGAAAAAGGAGGTACTTATTTTGACAACATGAAAAATCTGGCTAGATGGAGCTATAAAGAAGATATCGAAAAATTAAACAAGCCAGTTGACAAAGACGAATGGTTTATGTCGCCTCAGACAGTGAATGCCTATTACAATCCTTCGTATAATGAAATCGTTTTTCCTGCAGCCATCTTGCAACCGCCGTTTTATGATTACAAAGCGGACGAAGCGGTAAATTATGGTGGAATTGGAGCCGTAATCGGCCATGAGATTTCTCACGGTTTTGATGATTCTGGCTCTCGATACAATGCTGACGGAAACTTGGTAAACTGGTGGTCAGACGAAGATTTGAAACAATTTACCGGTTTGGGAGGTTCATTGGCAGATCAATACAGTGCTTTACAGCCATTACCAGGAATTTATGTGGACGGAAAATTTACTTTAGGTGAAAATATCGGAGATTTAGGTGGCGTAAATGCAGCTTATGACGGACTACAACTGTACTTGAAAGAAAACGGAAACCCAGGATTAATCGACGGTTATACTCCGGAACAACGTTTCTTTATTTCTTGGGCGACCATCTGGAGAACAAAAGCTCGTGACGAAGCAATCAAGAATCAGGTAAAAACTGATCCGCATTCGCCAGGAATGTACAGAGCGTATGTGCCGCTACAAAATGTGGATGCCTTCTACCAGGCTTTCGGAATCAAAAAAGGCGACGGAATGTACGTAGAACCAGAAAAGAGAGTTAAGATCTGGTAATAAGATTTATAAGAAATCCCAAGCTCACACTTGGGATTTTTTATTTTTTAAATTTTGCCTGACTTATCTTCAATACATTTTTTACATCTTCTTCGGATTCGAAATTTATACGTGTAGTATCCCATTCAACTTCATCAGGAAGATAAGGTAAATCTTGAATTTTATGTTGAAGAACAATTTCTTCTTCTAAAGTCGTTCTACGTATTAAAAATTTTGGCAATCTATTTTTTGAAAATGCCTTCATTAGCTCATCAAATGCTTTTGAATTTATTGTGTCTGTATAAGATACTACGGAAATCGAATTGTTAAACTTTTTTTCGCCACCAAAATTTAAATCTATAAATTCTCCAATACTACTTAAAGGTAATTCTATTATATCATCAGTGTCTAAATCAATAAAAACAGGACGTTTATCTTCTGTAGGTGTGCAATTCCATAATGGACCATTTCTGTAAAAGAAAATTTTATTGGTGTCTACAAGAACAAAATTATTTCTTGAATAATAATCATGCTCAATTTTAAAGGACAAGTTTTGAATACTGTCCTTTTTTGAGATAATATATAGTTCCTTTTCTTTTTGCTCAAGAGGTAATTTATCATTACAACTGATGAAGAATGTCAGTCCAAGACAAGCAAAGAAACGTTTCATATTTCACAAAATTTATAGCCCAAAATAGCTTCTAATTTTTTACTATCAATAATTTTTCCAACCGATTTCTTTTCAGAGTTGAAACTTGGCAAATCTAAGTTTAAGCTTTTGGCCTTTTTAGTGTAATAGTCTTTTCTTGTAGGATGAGATGGCGCAACAGCATTAAAAGTTTCATTCCAAATCCCTTTTTCAAGGATTGTTGAGATGATTCCAATGCAATCTTTTTGATGGATGAGGTTTATCGGACCATCTGGATTCTCAATGTTTTCGCGTCCCGAAAGAAATTTTACAGGATGTCGGTCTTCGCCAATCAATCCTCCAAATCGAACAATTGTAGTATCGAATTTAGAATTGCTTAATAAGAGATTTTCTGCTTCGAAAAGCTGCTTTCCGCTTTCGGTATCTGGATTTGGAATATCTTTCTCTGTAATAATAGAAATACTTTCCGTGTCATTATACACAGAGGTGGAGCTAATAAATACTACTTTTTTGATTGAGAATTCTTCAATTTTACCAATTAGTTTTTGGATTTTTAAAGCAAAATTTTCGGATGGATCGCTTTTTAGTTTAGGCGGAATATCAATGATAATGATTTCGGAATTTCCTAAAAAACCATTGATATCTCCCGAAATTTCGTGAGCGCCAACAGAAATCAAAAAAGGCTTTATTTCCGCATTTTCTAGAATGGAAAGCTTGCCTTCTGAAGTCGTGGATCCTTTCACCGAAAATCCTTTTCCGATTAAAACTTTTGCCAAAGGAAGTCCAAGCCAGCCGCAGCCTAAAATACTAATTTCCGGCATTGATTTCTAGAGTTGCGGGCTGTTGCTGTATGCTGTCCAAGATTTGAGCAGGAACAATTTCTTGTTTAAAGTTCGGCTTGATTTTTTGTTTTATAACAACGGCATCGTTTAATACAAAAGGCGTCGGCATCATCCAGTCTTCACGTTTGGCAATGCTGAACATCTTGTTGGACAGCAAATCGAAAGAAGATTCCATCAATTCCATGTCAAGAACGGCTTTAGAAGCGACGCTGAATTGCAATTCCAATGGCTCATTGTCGGTTACATAATAGCTCAATATTTTTCTTCCTTTTCTCTTGAAAGCAGAGCCTTCTTGGTTGATATGTTTCACGCCATTTGTTCTCAGATTGTGAAAAGTCAGATTTTCATGAGCAAAAATATCATAGCGATTAACTTTTCTATTAGGACTGATTTGAATCTTCAAATGCCTTTGTGTTCCTATTACGGTATCTCTCAAGAAACGAATCGTAGGGCCGTCCAAATCTTTGGCAGGAGCAGTATGAGAATATGTGAATTTTGAATTGTATTTGCTGAACAAGTTATAAGGTTCTAATTGTTTGGCATCCGAAGGTTTTTCACCAAGATAACCTTTTGTCCAAGAATCAAGATTTTGATCATACGTGACCCACAGCGCTTTATTTGTGTCGCTGTCATAGACATATAAAAGACTATTCTGTTTTGCTTTTCCGGGTTCATAACCAGATTCCAGATGTGCTTTTATAAAAAAGCCTATCGCTATTGCGACCATTGCCATTGCCCAAATTCCTTTCTTTGGATAATAACCAAAAACAGGCATAAGCAAGGTGAAAACTAAAACAGTAAGTGCGGCGCTCGCTCCTAAAAGTTTTAGTCCTAAGCCAATCGGAAAAGTGGTGATAAAAGGAACAAAAATTATAAAAGCAGGAATGCTCAGGATAAGATTTAAAATCCAGCTTTTCTTTTGTGTAATCACAAAATAAGCCAACATGATCAAGGAGCAAAAAACAGGAATGATAAAAAATCCGGCTCCAGGAAGATAAACAGCTAAAGCTATATTGATGAGAATCCAAATAAATAAAGGCGCGATAGAAAAATTCATGGCCTGATTCTCGAAGTAGTATTTTTTATAGAAACCAAAGCTTATGGCCAAGCTGATGAACACGAAGAATCCTATATAATAATGGCCGTTGTATGTAAATCCGTGTAAGATGTCTTTGTATTGAGGATAAAATTCGTTTATGATTTTCCATCCTAAAAAAGCCGCTGCTCCTGATACTAAGAGAGAAGCAAAAAACGGAACAAAACCGCGTCCGATTTCTTTAATGGACAATGTTCTCTTTCCGATACCGATGAATACGAGAAAGATAAAGAGCGCTCCTGCAATAATTACCAAGATATAATTCCAAGAAAAAGGATAGCTTACAAAGTAAAAAGGAGTATTGAAATAGACGTAATCTTCTGTGCTACTGAGCGTCTTCAAGTCGGCATTGGCAAAATAGTTCAGCAATGGCATGATGTAAGTGCCTTGGTGCGCTAGCGTTGTCTGACTCAAATGCTGAATGTCGTCTTGCTGCGTATGATAATTAAAGTGGTCATCAATAAAGGCAAAATTGAATCCTTGGATTTTTCCTTCTTCCCTAAAAACGGTCAGATCCGTATCATTAGGCAGCATTTTGTAGATACTGTACATTAATGAGTTTGAGACAGGGTAGCCAGGATTTGCTTTTGTAAATTCTCTAACCATGGAAGCGTTTCCTTCATTAGTTTCCATCAACATATAAGAAGGTCCGGCACTTCCTCTTGCTTCCAGATTGAGGACCAATCCGACCTCTTTTGCCCAAGGATGTTCGGTCACAAAAAGCGCAGCGCCATTAAGGCCCAATTCTTCTGCGTCTGAAAATAAGATGATAATATCATTTTTATTGGCCGTCTTATTGGCCAAAAAGGCACGTACACTTTCTAAAATTGTAGCAATTCCCGAAGCATCATCACCAGCACCTAAAGAAGAAGAGTGCGGAGCGCTATCGTAATGGGACAAAAGCATAAGTGCTTTGGAGCTATTTGATCCTTTTATTCGGGCAAGAATATTTTTTGATTTAGCGAGATTTCCCCATTCGGTCAAGGTATAACCTTCTTGAGTAGTCGTTTCTAATCCTAGTTTTTGAAGTTCTTTTTCAAGAAGAGAGGCTACGATCTTGTGATTTTCAGAACCAACATAATGGGGCAGCTTGGATATCGAGGCTACTTGTTCAAGAGCTCTTTTTGTAGAAAATTCCGTCAATGGAACTTCCTCTTTGGCAACGGTTTGGGGCATCATTGCAAAGAAAATTCCATAAATAATTCCTGCAACAAGCAAAGCAGAAATAAGGGAACTATATCTTTTTTTCATTCAGTTCGTGAGTATTTAGGTGGTGTTAATTTTTTTTGACGAGCACGTAAAAATCATTATCCAACAGCAAATAACCTTGATTATAAAGGAAGTAGTAGGTACTTCCAGCTTGTGTATGCAGGATGTTCGTAAAGAATTCAAAGTCAAAGCCTTTGCTTAAAAGTTTTGACTTGGTGACCTTCGTCTTACCCTCGACATTCATTTCGGATAAAATTCTATAATTTTTGCGTAACTTGTTGTTAATGTCCCGCATTAAATTATTCAAATCTTTATTAATTTTGTTATTATATGCATTTCTGCATCCGTCATTGCAAAACTTTTTGTCCTCGCGGCCTATTATGACCGCTCCGCACTCTAAACATGTTTTTGGCATAATCTTTCTTTTTTTGGTGTAAATATTTAACAAACTTCATGTGAACTTGGAGGGTGTTTTGGCTAAAATAAAAATAAAAACAAATCATTGTTCTTTTTTCTTACACAAACATCAGAAATTTTTTTCTATTTCAGCTTTTTAATTTTATATAAATCATCACGTCTATCTTTTAATATCCTGACACTTCCCTGTTCATGCAGTTTTTTCAACATATCAAGATCTACATCTGCAATGAGGGTCATTTCGGTATTCGGAGTCGCTTCAGCCTTGATTCCATTAGACGGAAAGGCAAAATCTGAAGGCGTGAAGACTGCTGCTTGGGCATATTGAATATCCATGTTATTCACTTTTGGAAGATTTCCAACACAACCCGCAATTGCAACATAACATTCGTTTTCAATGGCTCGGGCTTGAGCGCAGAGTTTTACGCGCGTATAGGCATTTTGCGTATCGGTAAGAAAAGGCACAAATAGGATTTCCATCCCTTCATCGGCCATTAGCCTTGACAATTCTGGAAATTCTACGTCGTAGCAGATCATGATTCCAATTTTGCCACAATCTGTATCAAAAGTCTTGATTTCAGAACCGCCTTTCATTCCCCAATATTGCACCTCGTTAGGCGTGATGTGGATTTTCGTGTACATTTCAGAAGTACCGTCTCTTTTGCACAGAAATCCTACATTGTATAAGTTTCCATCCTCTGTATACGGCATGCTTCCGGTAATGATGTTGATATTGTAAGCAATCGCAAATTCTTGGAATTTTTTGCGAATGGGCTCGCAGAAATGCGAAATCTCCCGAATAGCATCGGCTTCAGAAAGATGGTTGTAATCGGCCATTAATGGAGCGATAAACAATTCTGGGAAAAGCACAAAATCGCTGCTATAACCAGAAACGACATCGATAAAAAATTCTGACTGTTCGAAAAGCGCTTCCAGATTAGCAAGCGGACGCATCTGCCATTGTACTAACCCAAGACGTATGACGCTTTTTCTGGCATTGATCAGCTTTGGACTTTTTTCGTAATATATGTTGTTCCATTCCAGCAAGACAGCATATTCTTGTGAGCTGACATCGCCTTCAAGGTAATTTTTCATGATTTTCATGACATGGAAATCATTGCTCAGCTGAAAAGAGAGAACTGGATCGTAGAATTCTTTCAAGCGCACCTTGTCGATATATTCTTTAGGCGTCATTTCTTCCGAATACTTAGAATATTTTGGAATCCTTCCTGCAAAAATTATCGATTTGAGATTTAATGTTTCGCAGAGTTCTTTACGGGCATCGTATAATCTTCGTCCTAAGCGGAGTCCGCGATATTCCGGGTCAATAAAGACGTCAATTCCATATAAGACTTCACCCTCGGGATCATGTGTTGAGAAGGAAGAATTTCCGGTAATCTTTTGATAGGTATGATTTGAGCTGGCTTTTTTATAATTTACGAGAATAGAAAGTGCAGAGCCGACAACTTTGTCATCTACAAGAATGACCAGCTGTCCTTCTGGAAATAAAGAAAGCAATCGTTCTATTTCTTCTTCTTCCCAATAAGGTTCATCAAATTCATCATAAGCATGAAGCATTGAAGTTTTGAGCTGCTTATAATCTTCTATCTGTAAGTTTCGTAATTCTACTTTATTAATTTCCGCCTGCATAAAAAATTCATTTTCCGAAAGTTAAACATAATATTTTCCGTTTGCAAACGATTATAAACACTTATAATCGAAAGTAAACGGATTACTACCGAATAATTTCACTTAACTATCACATCTTTGCAATGTTGGTTAAAACGAGGCATTGTATTATGCGATTTGATATAAATATAATAACTTAAATTTAAACGCCATGAATGCATTAAGAAACAGAGTACAGCTGATTGGGAATACAGGCAAAGATCCTGAAATCAAGAATTTTGATGGAGGTAAAAAATTAGCAACCCTGACTATCGCGACAAACGAGTCTTTTACTAATGACAAAGGTGAGAAAGTTACCGATACTCAGTGGCATTCTCTTGTGGCTTGGGGAAAGACGGCCGAGATCATAGAAAAGTATGTCACAAAGGGTGACCAGATTGCGATTGAAGGCAAACTGACGCACAGAAGTTATGACGATAAGAACGGAGAAAAACGGTATGTCACTGAAATCGTGATTGCTGAAATTATGCTATTGGGAAATAAGTAGACTCGATTCCAAAGATTAGTAACAGTTGTTTGAATTTGATATAGGAAGATAAATTATGTTAAACGCCACTTCAGAAACTGTTATTATTTTGACCATCCCTATTTGGGATGGTCTTTTATGTAAAAAGACTTTTTGCTATGCGATACGTATTGGCATGAGCTTCGATAATCGTTTTTATTTCTGGAGAATAACCGCCGCCCATGCTGCATTGGACAGGAATTTCGAGTTTCTTACAAAATGACAAGATAATTTCATCCCTCTTTTTGCAACCTTGGATAGAACAGCCCAGTTTTCCTAGTTTATCAGAATCTAAGATGTCTACGCCGCTTAGATAAAATATAAAATCGGGCTTTTCTTGTGCAATCAATTTCGGTACAATTTCATTTACGATACGAAGATATTCTTCATCGCTTGTTTTGTCAGGCAACGCAATATCCAAATCGGAAGTTTCTTTCTTGAAAGGATAATTCGATTTCCCGTGTATTGAAAAAGTAAAAACATCGGGATTATTCTGGAAGATTTCAGCAGTTCCATTTCCTTGATGGACGTCCAAATCGATGATTAGGATTTTTGAAGCTAACTTTTTGTCTAAAAGATATTGAGCGCCAATGGCCTGGTCATTCAATAAACAAAAAGCTTCTCCTCGGTTGCTATAAGCATGATGCGTACCGCCGGCAATATTAAATGCTATTCCTGTCTGTAATGCTTTTCCACAGCCTGAAATTGTGCCTTGCGCTATTCGTAATTCGCGTTCGACTAATTCGGCTGAAAGCGGGAAACCTATTTTTCGTGCTGCTCTCGCATCCAATGTCAGAGTAAGCAATTCTTCAACATAATCTTTATCATGAACTGCCAAGATGTGCTCTAGGTCTGGAATATCAGGTGTAAAAAAATCATTTTCTGTGACAATCCCTTCATGAAGCAACTGCTGTGGAAGCAATTCGTATTTCAGCATCGGAAAACGATGACCCTCAGGTAACGGATGTTTATAAATTGGATGAAAAGCAATCGGAAGCATTAACTTGGAGATTAGTCATTAGAATCTTCAAATTTTCGCAATGCATATTCTTTCTTTTTCGAGTCGTAATAGCCCATAATGAAATAATCGTGATAAGGAAAAACGGATACCAGCGAGACATTATTTTCATGCTGAAACTGGGAAATATAATCTACCGCAAGTCCTTGTTGTTGGATATTTTTGTGCTGGAATTTTTCATCGAACAATCCTTCAAAATAGATAGATTGCAGGTTTTGAGTGTCAAGTAGTCCGTCAATAGGATAATAACTTCCCGCTGTAATCATAGCAAAGCTGGCTGAAATTCCTAAAAGAAGCCCTCCTGTTGAACTTACATCCCTGATACCTCCAGCCGTAACCATAATTGCATTAGGTGTTTTATAGACAGAAATTCCGACTTCGCAATTTCTTAATTTCTGGATAAACTTTTTGGTGTTTTTTAATTCCTGGCCTCTTTCATTACCTGTCTGCGAATAAAGCGGTGAATTTTTAAATGAGATAGTATCTTTTTGACCAACAGCATAACTTTTTAACGTCTCTCCAGAAGCAATGTCAACAGCGGCAATCATCAATTCTTCATCATTTGCTTTGATTTGGTAGAGTTTGTCTTGGTGAAAATAGGAATTTGACTTGCCAATACTTGTCGCCAATGTTAGAGACGGAATTGTTTTCTCTGTTATACTAAAAGTATTCAAGTCAATATCAAATAACTGCGTTCTGCTCAAAGAATCAAAAGTCAGAATCATGCGATTTTTCAAAATATAAAACTTTACTTTTGAGATACTTTGAAATAAAGGATTGAGAGATCTCGTGTCTATTTTTTCAATAGAATTCTCAGCCATCAATTTATTAAACGTAGAAGATTTCCCATTCTCGTCTATAAATTTATAAGAAGAAAAGTCAATTATTTTTTCTTCTAGTTTTCCCTTATTGAAACAATAAAATTTCAGCTTGTCTTCTTTTTTGAATTGGGTAAGAATATAGAAGGAATTGTTTTCGCTGAAGACAGAAATAATTGCTTCATCCTTATAAGGAATTCGGAATTCGGTAGTGGTTGCCGTTTTATTTTCAAAATCAAAGTAAATCGATTGGATTTTGAAATAATCGCCAGAAGCCCAATATAGATAAGGGTTTCCATTATCTTCAAAACTGAAGCCAGCCATAAATTCATAACTCTTATCCGGACGGGCAGCAGAAATGCTATCTTTAAAAAACAAGGCGTTATTATATTTCAGCGCTCTCAAGCTTTCTTTGTCGGCGGCAAATGCAAAAACTTGGTTTTGGTTATTTACGGCGTTTAGAATCTGGTGGCTGCTGGCCGTTTTTTTTAATTCTAAAGGTTGCGAAGCAAGCAGTGTCTGCCCAAAAGAAGAAGTCGCAAAACCGTAAAAAGCAAGAAGCGTAAAAAGTAATTTTTTCATAGCCTGTTTATTTTTTATTTCTTCCTGCTCAAAAACAATACCAGTAGTTTTTTAGGAATCCATAAATTCTTGAAACTTATTTATAAACTCTCCGACATGGAAGCCATCCATAAGACCGTGATGCACATGGACAGAAACGGACATGGTTCTTTTTCCATTTTCATGAATGACCATCTTTCCTATAGAAATTTTCGGACAGCTGTCGGGAAAAGTGAAACTTCTCGCATGGGACAAAGAGGTAAAATCCACCCAAGGAATTGCTGAAAAGTGAATCAGATTATCAACTTCGAAGCTTCTCGTGAAAAGGCCAGGCGTATTTCTGACTCTTTCGATTTCTTCTAAAGCTTTTGCCTCAAAAGTTTCAAAATCAGGAAAAAATTCGACCAACGAAAACCCAAAAGTATTGTCTTCTCGAGTTAATGTAGGCGAGGCATTGACTTTGTCATAGCGATACACTTCTCCTTCAGAAATCCTGTAATGAAAATTTTCAACAGCATTTACGGCAGCTAATGTCTTGTGCAGGTAATACAAAAAAAACGAAACACCTTTTTTCTTAGAAGTTTCGTAAGCTTTTGTACAATCTATTGTGGCGGTTAATCCAAAAAATGGTTCTTCGAATTTACTGAAAAATTCAAAGTGCTCTTTTCTCGGCCAGTTATTTAAATCCAGTTTAGTTTTCACTTATGCTAAAATTGGCAAAACATCAGTAATCTTTTCTAATGCTTTAAAGTTTTTGTGTTCTACTTTATGGTCTATTTTTTCGTGAGCCCAAGTCGTATGAAAAGGAATATGTACAGCATGGCCACCGATTCCTAAGACTGGCAAGACATCTGATTTTAAAGAATTTCCGATCATGAAAAATTCTTCTGGTTTGATTTCCAGTCGGCTTAACAGATCATGATAATCTTTTTCCTGTTTGTCTGACATAACTTCGATATGGTGGAAAAAATGTCCTAATCCTGAATTATGCAGTTTACGACGTTGGTCTAGCAAGTCACCTTTTGTAGCAACGACTAATTTATATTTTCCGTGCAAGGCTTCCAAAGTTTCTTCTACACCATCTAATAATTCGATTGGTCTTTGGAGCAATTCTTTCCCGTATTGGATTATTTTTTCGATGACATCAACGCTGATAGTCTTGTTCGAAATCTTCATCGCGGCTTCGATCATCGAAAGGATATATCCCTTGATGCCATAACCGTATAAGGAAAGATTTTGTATTTCTACCCGGAACAACTCTTGCGACAGTCCTTGATGTGACAAATAATCCTGCATCAAGGCACAGAATTTTTCTTCTGTTTCTTGAAAATACGGCTCGTTTACGAATAAAGTGTCGTCTGCGTCGAAAGCAATTACTTTTATATTCATTTTATATCGTATAACCCTGTCAGCGTTTAAACGCTGATAGGGTTGGTTGAATTATATTAATTTATAGTTTCTCCGTTTCCGGCTTCTGCATCAGGGTTGATGAAAACTAATTTTCCTTCTGCGTTTGTAGTCATCAGAATCATTCCTTGGCTTTCTACGCCTCGAAGATTTCTTGGCGCTAAGTTGGCCAAAACAGTAACTTTTTTTCCGATAATTTCTTCAGGAGAAAAGCTTTCTGCAATTCCAGAAACGATGGTTCTTACGTCAATTCCCGTATCGATTTTTAATACTAAAAGCTTGTTTGCTTTTGGCATTTTTTCAGCTTCCAAAATAGTTCCGACACGCAAATCCATTTTTGCAAAATCTTCATACTGGATTAAGTCTTTTTGCGGTTCTGCTTTTTTATTTTCGGCTTTATTGGCTGTTTTTGTAGCTTCCAACTTATCGATTTGTTTTTGAATTTCTTCGTCTTCTATTTTAGCGAAAAGTAATTCAGCCTCTCCAATTTTACGTCTGGCTGGAATCAGGTCTGAATCTTCGGAAATTGTATCCCAAGAAAAATTGTTTTCGGTTTTCAGAATACGTGCTAATTTTTGTGCTGTAAAAGGCAAAAATGGTTCCGCTAAAACGCTCAAAGCTCCAGCAATCTGTAATGCCACATACATCTGCGTATGAACTCTTTCCGGATTGTCTTTAATAACCTTCCAAGGTTCTTCGTCTGCCAAATATTTATTTCCTAAACGGGCTACATTCATCAATTCTCCTAAGGCTTCCCTAAATCTATAACGCTCTACCGAGCTTGCGATTACGGCAGGATATGCTTTTAATTCAGCTAAGGTCGCTTCGTCGATTTCAGAAAAATCATTCGGCTGCGGCACAATTCCGTCATAATATTTGTTGGTCAGGACAACCACACGGTTAATGAAATTCCCAAAAATTGCTACTAATTCATTATTGTTTCTGGCTTGGAAATCTTTCCATGTAAAATCATTATCTTTTGTCTCAGGCGCATTTGATGTCAAGGCATAACGCAATACATCTTGCTTGTCTGGAAAATCTTCTAGGTATTCGTGCAACCATACCGCCCAGTTTTTAGAAGTAGAAAGTTTGTTACCTTCCAAATTCAAGAACTCGTTTGCAGGAACATTGTCCGGAAGAATATAACTTCCTTCGGCCTTCAGCATTGCTGGAAAAATCACACAGTGGAAAACGATATTGTCTTTTCCGATAAAATGTACCAGTTTGGTGTCGTCTGATTTCCAATACGGTTCCCAGTCTTTTCCTTCGCGTTGCGCCCATTCTTTTGTAGAAGAAATGTAGCCAATAGGTGCGTCAAACCATACATACAACACTTTTCCTTCTGCACCTTCCACAGGAACAGGGATTCCCCAATCTAAATCTCTTGTTACGGCGCGAGGCTTTAGGCCGTCGTCTAGCCAAGATTTTACTTGTCCGAATACGTTAGGTTTCCAGTCGTTTTTATGTCCGACTAAAATCCACTCTCTCAAAAAAGCATCGTATCTGTCCAAAGGTAAAAACCAATGTTTTGTTGATTTCAAAATAGGAGTTTCTCCTGTAATAGTTGATTTTGGATTGATCAAATCAGTTGCATTTAACGACGAACCGCATCTTTCGCATTGGTCGCCATATGCTTCGTCATTGCCACATTTTGGACAAGTTCCAATCACAAAACGGTCTGCTAAAAACTGATTGGCTTTCGCATCATATAATTGCTCTGTTACTTCTTCGATAAAATCGCCTTTTTCATATAAAGTCCTGAAGAATTCAGAAGCAGTATCGTGATGAATTTTTGCAGAGGTCCTTGAATAATTGTCAAAAGAAATTCCGAAATCCTCAAATGATTTTTTGATTATAGCATGGTATTTATCGATAACTTCCTGCGGGGTGATTCCTTCTTTTTTTGCTTTCATAGAAATGGCCACGCCATGTTCGTCGCTTCCGCAAATAAAAGCCACATCGCGATTCTGCAAACGCAAAAAACGCGCATAAATATCGGAAGGAACATACACTCCTGCCAAATGCCCGATGTGTATCGGTCCGTTAGTATATGGCAAAGCCGCTGTAATCGTATATCTTTTTGGATCTTGTATCATGGATTTTCTATAATAAGTATGCAAAAATAATCTATTAGCGCTGAAATACCTAAAACCGTCCTATTAATTCTAAGGATTAAGAAAACATGATTTCTTAAAGCCTCGAAGCAATGCCCAACTTGCATAGTAAGCCGTTTATTCGTTTATTTGTTTAACAGAAAATAGACATTATGCAAAGGCCAAACCGATTAAAATTATTCTTCATAATAGTATCATTATTGAATTTCGTAACCTTTCATGCGCAAAACAAAGTCATCATGCCAGAATATTTAAAAAAAGGAGATACTGTAGGCATTTTAGCCACAGCCAGAAAAATTGATTTAGCCACATTGGAACCAGGTATTAAATTGCTGGAAAGCTGGGGGTTAAAAGTTGTCATAGGAAAAACTATCGGCAAAGAACAAAACCAATTGGCAGGTGCTGATTGGCAGCGTGCTACCGACTTTCAGGAAATGTTGGACAATCCGAATATCAAGGCGATCTGGGCTGCAAAAGGCGGTTATGGAACCGTGAGAATTGTCGACAGGATTGATTTTACTAATTTCAAGAAGAAACCGAAATGGATTGTAGGTTTTAGCGATGTCACGGTCTTGCACAGTCATATCAATAATATGGATATCGGTACGCTTCATGCTATCATGGCCATCAGCGCAAAAACAGCTACGCCAGAAGCCGTCGAGTCTTTCAGAAAAGCATTATTTGGCGAAAAATTAGAATATCATATTCCGGCTCATCCGTTTAACAAAAACGGAAAGGCGCAAGGCGAACTGGTTGGAGGAAATCTTTCGGTGTTGTATAGCATCCAAGGTTCCAAATCAGCAGTAGATATGAAAGGCAAGATTCTTTTTCTAGAAGATTTAGACGAATATCTCTATCACATCGACAGGATGATGATTAACCTCAAAAGAAACGGTTCATTGGACGGTGTTAAGGGAATTATTATTGGCGGAATGACTTCCATGAATGACAATGATATTCCTTGGGGCAAAGATGCTTTGGAAATCATCCAAGATGTCGTAAAAGACCTTAAAATACCAGTTGCTTATAATTTTCCAGCCGGGCATATCAAAGACAATCGTGCATTGATTTTAGGAAAAAATGTGACGTTTGAAGTCAACGACAAAGAAACAATCTTGAAGTTTGAATAACCATGGCCGTCCACAATGAACTTGGAAAATTAGGAGAAGAACTAGCTGTAGACTATCTTCAGAAGGAAGGGTATGAAATTCTGGAAACCAATTGGATTTTTCAAAAAGCAGAAGTCGATATTATTGCTAGGAAAGCGGAAACCCTTGCTATCATTGAAGTTAAGACGAGATCAAGCATTGAGTTCGGACTGCCGCAAGAATTTGTAAAGCCTAAAAAAATACAACTTTTAGTAAAAGCTGTAAATGAATATGTAATTGTTAAAAATTTAGATGTCGATGTACGCTTCGATATCATATCAATTCATAAAAACGGTAAAAATTTCACAATTAACCATCTGATTGATGCTTTTTTACATTTTTAAGTGGTTATGCTTTTAACAAATTGTTTTTAAATTGTATGTTTGTAAAACTATTACCACCAACATAACCATTATGAAAACAATTTCTTCTGTTGTAGAGCACTACATCAAAACAAAGCCTTTCCTCTTGAGTGCTTTGTCGCAAGGAATCATCAATCTGACCTCGCTGTCCAGAAATATGCTTCCTGATTTAAAACAAGAGTTAGGAAAAGAGGTAAAACAAGGAGCTGTCGTTATGGCCTTAAAACGCCTTTCTGAAGACCTTGATTTTAGATTGAATCACAAAATTTTAAAAGTACTGAAAAGTATTGGAGAGATTACAGTGCGTTCATCGCTTACCGATTTTACATTCGCAGTATCAGATAAGATTTTAGACAAGCAGGCCAGCTTGATTTCTGAAATCAATACTTATTCTGATATTTTTTATACTTCCTCGAGAGGTGTCAGCGAAACCAATATTGTAGTCAGCGAAAGCGTAAGCCATTTAGTTGACAAGCATTTTGTGGGCGAGAAATTGCTCCACAAATGGGAAAATTTGGCTTCTATTACGGTAAAACTTCCAAAAGACAACGTTTCGACTCCTGGAGTATATTACTTTATTTTCCAGCGTTTGGCTTGGGAAGGAATTATCGTAAACGAAGTAATTTCAACTTCCTATGAATTCACGATTCTTGTCAGCGAAGAAGAAGTAGATGTCGCTTTCAAAGTAATCAAAGACTTGAAAAGTCTATAAATAAAAAAGCCGTTTAATTTAAACGGCTTTTTTATTCTTACATCATTTCGATAAGCTCCAAGGCTTTTTTGACCGACTTTACATTCTCGAAAGTCAAGAGAAGTCGTAAGCCATTTTTTGTTTCCTTTTCTTTCATCTTGCACAAGTTGCCATTCTTTTGCACAAACTGCAATACTTTGTGGAATTGGTTAGATGTGTAATATTCCGACTGCTGATCCGAAACAAAATAAGCGACCATCTTGCCTTGCTTTAAGACTAATTTTTCAATTCCTAAACGGGTAGCAATCCATTTGATACGGATGCTGTTTAGCAAAGCGATAGCTTGTTTTGGTAATGCGCCAAATCGGTCAATCAGTTTCTTTTCATAAGCGATGAGTTCTTCTTCGTTCTTCACATTGCTCAATTCATTATAGAGATTTAGCCTTTCGGAAACATTATTGATATATTCGTCTGGGAACAATAATTCGAAATCAGAATCAATCTGTATTTCTTTTACATATTCTTTCTCGCCGCCTTTGTCTTCATCTTCGTATAAATCTTTGAACTCGTTTTCTTTCAGCTCTTCGATGGCTTCGTTCATGATTTTTTGGTAGGTTTCAAAACCAATCTCGTTAATAAAGCCGCTTTGCTCTCCACCTAATAAATCTCCAGCACCCCTGATCTCCAAATCTTTCATGGCGATATTGAAACCGCTTCCCAGTTCACTGAATTGTTCCAAAGCTTGGATTCTTTTTCGGGCATCATCTGTCATGGCAGAATACGGAGGCGTGATAAAATAACAGAATGCTTTTTTATTGCTTCGTCCTACGCGACCACGCATCTGGTGAAGATCCGACAGTCCGAAATTGTTGGCATTGTTGATAAATATCGTATTGGCATTTGGCACATCAAGTCCGCTTTCAATAATAGTAGTCGCTACCAATACGTCAAATTCGCCGCTCATAAAGGCCAGCATCAGTTCTTCTAGCTTTTTGCCGTCCATTTGACCGTGGCCGATTCCGACTCTTGCTCCTGGAACAAGACGCTGGATCATTCCGGCAATTTCTTTTATGTTTTCAATTCGGTTGTTGATAAAGAAAACCTGTCCGTTTCGTTGTATTTCATAAGAAATCGCATCACGAATCAATTCTTCATTGAAACCTACTACCTGCGTTTCAATCGGATAACGATTTGGCGGAGGCGTCGTAATAACCGACAAATCTCGTGCAGCCATCAACGAAAACTGTAACGTTCTCGGTATTGGCGTTGCGGTCAATGTCAAGGTATCAATATTGTGGGCAATCGTTTTTAGCTTATCTTTTACGTTAACGCCGAATTTTTGCTCTTCATCAACAATCAGCAATCCAAGATCTTTGAAAACCACATTTTTATTGACTAATTGGTGTGTTCCGATGATAATGTCCAATTTTCCTTCGGCCAACTGTTTTAGGGTTTCTGTTTTCTGTTTTGCAGTTCGGAAACGATTCAGATAGCCCACAGAAACAGGCATATCTTTTAGCCTTTCCGAAAAAGTCTTGTGATGTTGGAAGGCCAAAATAGTTGTCGGGACCAAAACAGCAACTTGCTTTCCGTTGTCTACCGCCTTGAATGCCGCACGAATAGCGACTTCTGTTTTTCCGAAGCCTACATCGCCGCAGACCAAACGGTCCATTGGGCGTTCGTTCTCCATGTCGGCTTTTACCTCTTGGGTTGCCTTGAACTGATCTGGCGTGTCTTCATATATAAAAGAAGATTCCAATTCGGCCTGAAGATAACTGTCCGGATCGTATTTGAATCCTTTTTCCAATCTTCGCTTGGCATACAATTGAATTAGGTTGAAAGCGATGTGCTTGACTCTTGCTTTGGTCTTCTGCTTAAGGACTTTCCATGCGTTCGAGCCGAGTTTGTATATTTTTGGCGGAGTGCCGTCTTTTCCGTTGAATTTGGAAATCTTGTGCAAAGAGTGAATGCTTACATACACAATGTCGTTATCCGCATACACCAGCTTGATGGCTTCCTGCGTTTTTCCTTCGACTTGAATTTTCTGCAAGCCGCCAAATTTTCCGATTCCGTGGTCGATATGCGTCACATAATCGCCTACAGAAAGCGTATTCAGCTCTTTTAGCGTGATGGTCTGTTTTTTAGAATAACCGTTTTTGATGCTGAATTTGTGGTAGCGTTCAAAAATTTGGTGATCCGTATAACAGGCAATCTGGTTTTCTTCGTCGATAAAACCTTGATATAAAGGGAAGACGATTGTATGGTATTGCTTTCTGATATTTTCGCTATTGGCCTCGTCTAGCGATTCAAAAATATCGTGAAAGCGTTTGGCTTGCTGTTCGTTAGAACAGAAAATAAAATTTTTATATCCGTTGAAATGATTGTCGTTAAGGTTGTTCAGCAACAAATCAAATTGTTTATTGAAAGAAGGCTGCGGCAGAATATGAAACTCGAAAGTCTTCTGTGTCTTAAAAATAGGCTTGGAACTGACTTCTGCAATCGTAAAATCCAATGCTTTTTTGATGAATGCCTCTTGATTCAGGAATAATTCTTCGGGAGCGATGTGATTGACGGTCGACTGCATAGAACCGAAAATCTCTTTTGCTTTTCCAAAAAGCTGATCCAATTTTGAAAAAAGCAATTCCGTATTTTGGATAAAAAGAACTGTCCTTTCGTTGATATAATTTAAAAAGCTTTCACGGTTTTCTTGAAAGAATTTATTTTCTACGTTTGGAATAATCGTGATCTTTTTCTGCTTTTCGATCGAAAGCTGCGTTTCTACATCAAAAGTTCGAATGCTGTCGACTTCGTTTCCAAAGAATTCAATACGGAAAGGATTTTCGTTCGAAAACGAAAAGACGTCGAGAATACCGCCTCGTACCGAAAATTCTCCCGGCTCCGTTATAAAATCAACACGCTTGAATTCGTATTCAAATAATACTTCGTTGATAAAATCTATTGAGATTTGGTCGCCTACAGCAACTTTTAAAGTGTTTTTATCGAGTTCTTTTCGAGTGACAACTTTTTCAAAAAGCGCCTCGGGATACGTTACGATGACGGCCGGTTTTTTTCGCGAATTGATTCTGTTTAAAACTTCGGCACGAAGAAGAACACTGGCATTGTCGGTTTCTTCAATTTGATACGGACGTCGGTACGAGCCTGGATAAAAGAGCACGTCTTCTTCGCCTACCAATTGTTCCAAATCATTTAAGTAATAAGCGGCTTCTTCCTTGTCTTGAAGAATAACAAGGTAAGGCTGGTCGCTTTTTTCAAACAATGAGGCCACGACAAAAGACAGCGAAGAACCGATAAGGCCCTTTAACTGTATTTTAGTATCTCGAACAGCAAGACTTTCAGAAATCTGCTTGATTTTTGGAGTGCTAGCGTATGTTTTTAGAATGTGCGGTTTCAAATGTGCTATTGACTTTTTTGTTTTGGATTATGGTGCGGGATAATTCCTCCTTGTTGTGTGGTGTTGCTTGGCTTTGGCTGTTCGGAAGGCGGCTGGGGTGTTTTTAATGAATCTTTTCCTAGCGATTGAAGCATTTCTGCTTCTCCTTCTTCAAGACGGATCTGGCTTTTCTTTACGATTTCATCCATCTGTGATGTAAGCGAGGCAAGTTCTTCATTGATTTCAGGAATGAGCTTTATTACTTTTTGTTCTTGAATATGGCTCAGGTTTATGTATAAATCTAACGATCTTACTTTTGTAGCCAGTGTCATGATACGGCTTCTTACTTCAGGTTTGTCAAAGACAGCAGGAATGTGGTTGTTGAGGTCTATGACTCTTTTCGACAACGTTTTTGCCTTTTGTTGGAATGCTCCGATAGAGCTTTTTGGCTTTTGGTTCAGCTCGGTCATGAAAAGACGCCATTCGTCCCAATTTTGGATGATGCTTGCAACAGAAGGATTCATCGACGGAGTATTGAAATTCCACGATTTGTCTATAGAGGCAAAAATCTGCTCATTTTTTTTGGAGTCTTTTGCATTGGCTTCAAGTCTAGCGGCCTCGTCATCTTTGCAGGAAACAAGAAAGCAAAAAACCACCAACATGATATAGGAATAAATCTTCATCGAAATATTTTTGAAATGCAAAGTTAGCAAACAATTGCATAAGAAAACGAAGGCAATAAGGCTGATATTCATAAAAGTTCATTAAAATTTACCCTTATTGGCAACTGAATAATTGTTAGTGAATGAGGCGATTATAAAGAATAAATTATGAAATCTGAATTTATCTAACGGAAAAATCACAAATCTTTCAGATTCTCTTCCTAAATCCAACGAGCCAAAGTAAATTTTGTTTTTCGAAATCGTTATCTTTGTCCAACAAAAATCTGGAAGAATGCATGCAAAAATCTTAATTATAGGGGCTTGTGGCCAAATAGGAACTGAATTGACAAAAAAACTTCGAAGCCAATATGGCAAGGACGCAGTAATCGCTTCGGACGTTCGAAAAGGAAGTCCTGAATTTGTAAACTCTGGTCCGTTTGAAGTTGTAAATGCTTTAGATTTCAACCAAATTGAGACTATAATTGAGAAATATGAAATTGAAGATGTGTATTTGATGGCAGCATTGCTTTCTGCTACAGCTGAAAAAAATCCTGCTTTTGCGTGGGACTTGAATATGAATTCGCTTTTCCACGTATTGAATCTGGCTAAAGCCGGAAAGATCAAAAAAATATTCTGGCCATCGAGTATTGCCGTTTTCGGACCGACGACGCCAAAAGAAGATACTCCTCAATATACGATTATGGAGCCTTCAACGGTATATGGCATCAGCAAGCAGTCAGGCGAAAGATGGTGCGAATACTATCACAATATTTTTGGCGTGGACATCCGAAGCATCCGTTATCCAGGCTTGATCAGCTGGTCGACTCCTCCAGGCGGCGGTACTACCGATTATGCTGTGGATATCTATCACAAAGCTTTGAGCGACGGAAAATACGAATGCTTTTTGTCTGAAGAAACCAAACTTCCGATGATGTATATGGACGATGCAATCCGTGCCACGATAAGCATTATGGAAGCTCCGAAAGAAAGTATCAAGATCCGTTCTTCGTATAATTTAGCAGGAATCAGCTTTACTCCAGAAGAGATTGCTGCCGAGATCAAAAAACATATTCCAGAATTTTCGATTTCGTATGCGCCTGATTTCAGGCAGAAGATTGCCGACAGCTGGCCATCAAGCATCGATGATTCGTATGCCAGAAAAGATTGGGGCTGGAAGCATGAATTTGACTTAGAAAGTATGACTAAAGATATGCTGGAACATTTATCAGAATAAAAAGAAACCCGAGAGCTATTTGTTCTCGGGTTTCTTTTTTAAGTTTAATTAAAAGACTTATTGCTTTTTTAATTTATCGATAAGCGGATTTTCTATCGGTTCTTTAATTTTGATTACTTCATTTGAAATGTCATTTGGAATGGTCATCGAGAGCACATAATGTCTGATTTTCCATTCGCCATTGACTTTTACCACAACTCCAGAGCCACGACAGATTTTCATCTCGGTGTCCAAAAGTTCGTCAAACCAAGCCAGTTTTTTATCGTCGCTGAAATAAATGTTTCTTTCTAAAGCTTTGAAATTCCATGCCTGACCTTTGTCAAAATAAGGTTTGGAGAACGCTTCGAATTCTTTTTTGTTCCAGTTTTCTGTAGCATCTGTCCCGATAAAAATCGAATTTTCAGTCAGTTGGTCAAAATAGTTTTTGTAGTCTGCATTGGCTGCTGCGGCATGCCAGTTGTCTAGCATTTTTGTGATTTTTTCTTTTTCAGCATCATCTTTCTTTTGGCCGTAGGTCGCTACAGTTAGCGTGAGGATAATAATAAGCGTAATTTTTTTCATCTGTGATTTTTTCTTTAAAGATAACAAAATTAGTAATAGGTCACGAGTGTCCTAGCTGTTCATCATGTTGGGAAAGATCCAATCCTATAATTTCCGATTCTTCGGATACGCGAAGCGGGATAAACAAATTTGTGAATCGAAACAGGAAATAAGACCCAAAAAAGGTAAAGCCAGAAACCAATACCAATGCCATGAGGTGGTGGGCAAAGACATTCCATCCGCCGTGAAGCAGGCTTGCATTTTCTCCCTGTGCAAATATAGCCGTGAGCACCATTCCGGTTATGCCGCCAACTCCATGACAGGCGAAAACATCGAGGGTGTCGTCAATCTGTTTTAGCTTTTTCCAATAAAGCATTTTGTTGGATATAATTGCGGCCAAGAATCCGAAGAAGATACTTTTCGGAATGGAGATGTACCCAGCCGCTGGCGTAATAGCGACCAGTCCGACTACTGCTCCGATGCAGGCTCCCATGGCTGAGACTTTTCTTCCGTTGATTCTGTCGAAAAACACCCAAGTAAGCATGGCTGAGGCTGAGGCAATTGTTGTTGTTGCAAAGGCCATGGCCGCGGTTGCATTTGCGGCAAGAGCCGA
Source organism: Flavobacterium gossypii (assembly GCF_014138495.1). Taxonomy (NCBI): domain Bacteria; kingdom Pseudomonadati; phylum Bacteroidota; class Flavobacteriia; order Flavobacteriales; family Flavobacteriaceae; genus Flavobacterium; species Flavobacterium gossypii. The sequence goes on from NZ_JACJIS010000001.1 coordinate 1,734,488, forward strand.
TCCTGCGTTGAAGCCAAACCATCCGAACCATAGCATTCCTGTTCCTAAAAGGACAAACGGAATATTGGCGGGAATGTGTTCGCTATTCTTGCGTTTCCCTAAAACAAGTACTCCTGCTATGGCAGCAAAACCAGCGCTCATATGAACTACAGTGCCTCCTGCGAAATCCTTAACTCCGAAATAACTTCCTAGCAGGCCGTTCGGATGCCAGACCATGTGGCAGAGCGGCGTGTAGATAAACAAAGTAAACAAACAAATAAACATGAGAAAGGAGATAAAACGGATTCGTTCCGCAAGAGATCCTGTAATTATAGCGGGCGTGATTACTGCAAATTTCATTTGGAAAAGGGCAAACAGTATAAAGGGAATAGTGGACGCCATTTTGAGATGGGGATGTTCTCCGACATTGTCGAAAAAAGAAAAAGTAGCAGGATTTCCTATAATCCCATAGTGTTTTCCATCAATTACAAAGCCAAGAGAATCTCCGAAAGAAAGGCTAAATCCAACGACTACCCATAATAGGCTAATGACTCCTAGGCAGATAAAGCTTTTTAGCATTGTTGAGATTACGTTTTTCTTGCCTACCATTCCTCCATAGAAAAAGGAAAGCCCTGGAGTCATCAGAAGGACAAGACAGGAAGCTGTCAGAAGCCATGCTACATCAGCAGGGATTATAGCGTTTGTACTTCCGAAATCGGAAGCAGGAAAGTCAGTTTTGGGTTCATAGACTAATCCGATGAGGGCAACAACGGTGATAATGATAAAAGAAGCAATCCAACGTTTTTCTATTTTCATTTCTATTATTTTATAGTTATACCCTATTTTTATATAGGTAAAAGTATAAAATTATATTAAAATATAAAATTATACCCTATAAAAACATAGGTATAATTTACGAAAACGTTATAATTTTAAGTTTGAAATAATTTAAAAATCGCGATAATGAATTTTTTTGTGGACGCTTTCTATTTCTTTTTCTATGGTCCGGACAGTTGTGTAAAGTTTTCTTTTTACGTCCTTGCTCCAAAACCGAAGCACAAGCCAGCCTTTAGAAGTTAGGTATTCATTAACAATTTTATCACGGGCTCTATTTTTTTCAATTTTTGCCAGCCAATATTCTTTGTTGGTGTCGAGCCGATGTTTTACGGTTTCCCAGTCTTTGCCATGAAAGAATTCTCCATCGACAAATATTGCGATTTTATACTTTTTGAAAGAAAGGTCAGGAGTTCCAAAAATAGTTTTGTCGTGTTTCCTATATCGGTGACCGCGGTGCCAAAGTGCTTTCGCCAAAAGTCTTTCTTCTTTGGTGTCTTTGCCTTTTATGGCCCGCATTATCTTGCTTCGTTTTTCTTTTGAGAAAACATCCATTTCTAAAAACTATTAGTGGCGTTAGTTTTTGAAGGCGGATACTAAATTTAAGAACTGGCGATTACTGTGATTAGCTAAGATAATCAAAAAAGAAACGCGGGTCAATTGCCCGCGTTCTGTAAAAGTTGTAAGATTTTTAGAAAGTACAAGCACAATTGCTGACACCTTGGAAAATATCAAGACCCAAAGTAATCATGTGGGTACCGCTGTTATAGGCCAACAGCTCGTTTGTGGTAAGCTGATAGGAATAGGCGAAATAAAAATTAGATTTTTTCAATCCTGCCATAGGTCCTATGTTGACAGGCTCTAACATCTGATCGTTTAGGAAACGGTAGCTTATCCCAGCCCAATAGTAGTCTTCGCTGTCTTTCCAGCGCAGTTTTACGTTCAAGTCTGTGGAAGAACGTCCGTCACTTTCAAAATATTGGACATAGGCAGAAGGTTCTACTTCGAAGTCGCTGTTTCTGTTTTCTCTAAAAATGTAACCGGTATAAAATTGATAATTTCGAAGTTTTCCAGGCTCATTGATGTTGAATTTATCCAGATTTTTATCCAAGATATTGCTGGCATTAAAACTGAAGTAAAAATCTTGGAATCGATATAATACGGCCACATCAAAGTTATGGTTGACAACGGAACGATCATCACGGACAGCCATATCTGGGACATTAAAATTTTCGATTTCAAGTCGGAATTGGTTCAAGTTGTACGAAATACCGAAGGATAAGAACTGGTCGTAATATTTGTCCAAGATAAGGTGATGGGCAAAAGAAAATTTGCCTCCATATTGCCTTGTGTTTCCGTTTTTATCATTATAAAGAAATACTCCGATTCCTGAATTGTCCGAGATTCTCATGTCGCCAGCCAAAGACTGCATGTCTGGCGCATCTTTGATTCCGACCCATTGTGTCAGTCCGTTCATCCTAATCTTCACATTATCTCCGATTCCGGCATAGGCAGGAGAGATCACAAATGGATTATCTGCCAAATATTGAGTGAAGGTAGGTATCGACAATTCTTGAGAATGCAGGCTGTGCATAGACAGGAAAATCAGCAGAAGATGGTATATTTTTTTCATTTTGTGTTTGTTTTTGGGGCACTTTAATTGAAGCCGTTTCTGCTGAATAGTAGCAGAAACGACTTTTCTTTTTTTATCTGTAAATAGTGAAGTTTCCGACAAATTCTCTGTTATCATTCGGATTTCCGAGCTTGATGAGGTACCAGTAATCTCCAGAAGGCATTTCGGTTCCGTTGTATCTTCCGTCCCACGATTGACCTTGTCGTAACGATGCGAGTTTCCTTCCGTATCGGTCAAAGATATCGGTCGTAATGTTCGGATAGTTTTGAGTATTGCCTGGCGACCAAGTGTCGTTGTCGCCGTCGTCATTCGGAGTGGTTACATTTGGAATCGTAATATCCGTGAATATTACATTGATAACAGCTCTGGCTTCACAGCCGCTACTGTCGGTCACTACAACTTCATAAGTACCCGATTGGAAGAATACATATACATTATTCCTTCCGTTGTCATAGCCGTTGAAAGTATAGGTATAATTCCCTGTTCCTCCAGAAGCTGTCGCGGTAATTTGGTTAAGCCCTGTTTCGGCTAATGTTACTGTCAGCGGTATTCCATTGTTGATGCTAAAAGAAACGGTATCTGTACACGCAGAAGCATGAACTACCTCCACGGTATGGCTTCCATTAGGAAGATTTGTAAAGATGTTTCCAGTCTGAGGTGTTCCTCCATCCAACGAATAAGTTACTGCATTGGCCACACTTGGGTTGACTAGGATTGTAACTGTGTTTTCGCCGCAGTTGTAAACGATAGTTTCGTCAGCATCAATGTCAACTGGAGCATCTAAGGTCACTTGAACAGAAGTAGTACAGCCTTTTGCATCTTTTACATAGATGGTATAGGTCTGCCCTCCGTCTAAGTTTTCATATAAAAATTCACCTCGTACGTAGGTACCGTTTTCTGTAAGGCTCGTAGAATAAGGCGCTGTTCCTCCGGTTACCGAAATTTCAATAGCGCCATTATTGTCATCTACGCAGATTTCTTGAAGTACATCTATTGCTGTTGCCTGCAAAGCATTTGGCTCGGTTACTGCAATAGCGACTTCTCTGTAACATCCTTTAGAATCAACAGCTCTTACAAAATAATTTCCTGCAGCAATATTCTGGAATACGTTGCTAGAAGAAAGGACAAAGTCAGGAGAAATTCCATATTGTAAAGGTCCTGTTCCACCAGAAGCTGTTATGGTAATTCTTCCGTTCGCAAGTCCGTTGCAGGTTGCATTAACTGCTGTTGCCGTTGCCGTAATTGCTACCACTGGGTTGATTCTGAAAGAGGCAGTTTTGGTACATCCGTTGGTATGCTTGACATAAACAGTATGGTTTCCAGGTGCCAAATTGCTGAAGGTGTTTGATGTCACATACGTAATTCCGTCTAATGAATATTGTACGTCGTTTACAACCGCCGGATTTACTGAAACAGTTACGGTATTTCCAGGTATATTGTTGTCACAATTCGTCGTTACAGCTACAGTCGGCTGTAAGTTTAAGCCTTCGTTTATGCGGAATACTGCAGGAGCCATTAGACATCCGTTGGCATCTTTTATATATACAGTATACTGTCTTCCTCCAATCAATCCGGTATAGGTCAACGTCGGTGTGAAGTTGGCAGGATTGTTTGAATTAAGACTCGTGAAATACGGAGCCGTTCCTCCAGAAGGGATTATCGTTATTGTTCCATCATCCAATCCGTCACAGGTTTCTGGCGTTCCGTTTACGATAGCCGTAAGTGCAGCGGCAGGCTGTGTTACTGTAATATTCGTAAGCGTAACTTCGCAACCGTTTTGGTCTTTTACTTTTATCGAATAAGTTCCAGCAGCAAGATTGTTGAAAGTGCTTGATGAAATATAGGTATAAGCCGGAGAAATTGCATATTGGAATATTCCTGTTCCTCCTGATGCTGTAACTTGAATACTTCCTGTCGATTGTCCGAAGCATAGAACGTTAGCCGTCACATTAGCAGTTGCTGTAACAGGCACTATCGTATTGATCGTGAAAGGAGCCGTTTTCGTACAGGTATTCTGATGCTGCACGTAGGCGGTATAGTTTCCAGGCGCTAGGTTGGTAAAGGTATTTGAAGCCACATAGGTTATTCCGTCTAGTGAATATTGTACCTGTCCTGCGACCGCTGGATTTACGTTTATGGTTACCGTGTTTCCAGGGACATTATTGGTACAGTTCGTTACTACGGTTGCTGTAGGTCGAATGTCTACGCCTCGATTTATGGTAAAAGTCAGCGGCGTTATAGAACATCCGTTGGCATCCTTCACATAGATAGTATAGGTCTGCCCGCCGTTCAGGTTCTGGTAGACGAAAAGATCCTGTACAAAATCTGCAGCGTTGTTGGAATCGAGGCTCGTAAAATACGGAGCCGTTCCACCTGCAGGCGTAATGGTAATCGCCCCGTCATTGTTTCCAAGGCAGGTCTCTGGCGTTCCGCTTACGGTTGCCGAAAGCGCTGAAGCTGGCTGTGTTACAGTGATGTTCGATAATACGATTTCGCATCCAATCGCGTCTCTTACATTTATCGTATAAGTTCCGGCCGCAAGATTGCTGAAAGTATCCGAAGTTCCATAAACAAAGGCTGGCGATATGGCATATTCTATCGTTCCGGTTCCTCCTGTAGCGGTCACTTCGATGCTTCCAGTCGATTGTCCGAAGCACAATACGTTTGCAGTCACATTTGCGGTTGCTGCGATCGGCTGCAGGTTGTTGATTGTGAAAGGAGCCGTTTTGGTACATGTATTCTGGTGCTGCACGTAGGCTGTATAGTTTCCAGGTGCCAGGTTGGTAAAGGTATTTGAAGCCACATAAATTATTCCGTCCAAAGAGTACTGGACTTGTCCTATAACAGATGGGTTTACATTGATTGTTACCGTGTTTCCAGGAACATTGTTGGTACAGTTCGGCACCACCGTCGCAGTAGGCTGGATGTCTACGCCAGGATTTATCGTGAAAGTCAGCGGTGTTATAGAACATCCGTTGGCATCCTTCACATATACAGTGTAGGTCTGTCCTCCGTTCAGGTTCTGGTAGACGAAAAGATCCTGTACAAAATCTGCAGCGTTGTTGGAATCGAGGCTCGTAAAATATGGAGCCGTTCCTCCAGAAGGCGTAATGGTAATCGTTCCGTCATTATTTCCAAGACAGGTCTCTGGCGTTCCGTTTACCGTTGCAGAAAGCGCTGAAGCTGGCTGTGTTACGGTGATGTTCGATAATACGATTTCACATCCTATCGCGTCCCTTACATTTATGGTATAAGTTCCGGCCGCAAGGTTGCTGAAAGTGTCCGAAGTTCCATAAACAAAGGCTGGCGATATCGCATATTCTATCGTTCCGGTTCCTCCTGTAGCGGTCACTTCGATGCTTCCAGTCGATTGTCCGAAGCACAATACGTTTGCAGTCACATTTGCGGTTGCTGCTATAGGCTGCAGGTTGTTTATGGTAAACGGAGCCGTTTTGGTACAGGTATTTTGGTGCTGTACGTAGGCGGTATAGTTTCCAGGCGCCAGGTTGGTAAATGTATTCGAAGCCACATAGGTTATTCCGTCCAAAGAGTACTGGACTTGTCCTATAACAGATGGGTCTACATTTATGGTTACCGTGTTTCCAGGAACATTATTGGTACAGTTCGGTACCACCGTCGCAGTAGGCTGGATGTCTACGCCAGGATTTATCGTGAAAGTCAGCGGCGTTATAGAACATCCGTTGGCATCTTTTACGTAGATAGTGTAGGTCTGTCCTCCGTTCAGGTTCTGGTAGACAAAAAGGTCCTGCACAAAATCTGCCGCGTTGTTGGAATCCAGGCTTGTAAAATATGGAGCCGTTCCTCCTGCAGGCGTTATCGTAATCGTCCCGTCATTGTTTCCAAGGCAGGTCTCTGGCGTTCCGTTTACGGTTGCCGAAAGCGCTGCTGCCGGTTGTGTTACGGTGATGTTCGACAATACGATTTCACATCCTATCGCGTCTCTTATATTTATCGTATAAGTTCCGGCCGCAAGGTTGCTGAAAGTGTCCGAAGTTCCATAAACAAAGGCTGGCGATATCGCATATTCTATCGTTCCGGTTCCCCCGGTAGCAGTTACTTCGATGCTTCCAGTCGATTGGCCGAAGCATAATACGTTTGCAGTCACATTTGCGGTTGCTGCGATAGGCTGCAGGTTGTTGATGGTAAACGGAGCCGTTTTCGTACAGGTATTCTGGTGCTGTACGTAGGCGGTATAGTTTCCAGGCGCCAGGTTGGTAAAGGTATTCGAAGCCACATAGGTTATCCCGTCCAAAGAATACTGGACTTGTCCTACAACAGATAGGTCTACATTTATGGTTACCGTGTTCCCTGGAACATTATTGGTACAGTTCGGTACCACCGTCGCAGTAGGCTGGATGTCTACGCCAGGATTTATCGTGAAAGTCAGCGGCGTTATAGAACATCCGTTGGCATCTTTTACGTAGATGGTATAGGTCTGCCCGCCGTTCAGGTTCTGGTAGACGAAAAGATCCTGTACAAAATCTGCAGCGTTGTTGGAATCGAGGCTCGTGAAATACGGACCCGTTCCACCTGCAGGCGTAATGGTAATCGTTCCGTCATTGTTTCCAAGGCAGGTCTCTGTCGTTCCATTTACGGTTGCCGAAAGCGCTGCTGCCGGCTGTGTTACGGTAATGTTTGTAAGCTCGACTTCACATCCAATCGCATCTTTTACCCGTACAGAATAGATTCCTGCTGGAAGATTGCTGAAAGTGTTTGCCGTTCCATAAACGAAGGCTGGCGAGATGGCATATTCTATCGTTCCGGTTCCCCCTGTAGCAGTTACTTCGATGCTTCCAGTCGATTGGCCGAAGCATAATACGTTTGCTGTTACAGTAGGTGTCGCTGTGATTGGCAGCAAATTATCAATCGTGAAAGTAGCCGTTTTTGTACATCCGTTTTGATGTTGGACGTAAGCGGTATAATTTCCAGGCGCGAGGTTTGTAAATGTATTTGAAGTAACATAAGTTATTCCGTCCAACGAATATTGGACATCGCTTACGACTTCTGCATTTACGGTTACCGTTGCCACAGTTCCAGGAAGGTTATTCGTACAATTCGCTTGTACTGTAACAGCAGGGATTACTTCTACAGCAGGATCCATATATTGCTCCAACGGAGGGTTTACGTTACAACCGTTAGAATCTCTTACATAAATCAGATATAAGGTATCGCCTACCAAATTGGTAAACGTATGCTGGTTGCCGATTACAGGCACGAATGTCACATTGTCAAGACTTACCAAATAGTCTCCGGTTCCTCCCGTGATGCTTATCGAAATCGAACCGTCGGCATCGTGAAGGCAGAGTTCTTGGCTTACGACATCTATTGTTGCTACGAGCGGAGCGGGTTCTAAAATATCAATCTCTAACAATTCAAAACAGCCTTTTTGGTCTTGTACGACAACTTCGTAGCTTCCCGGAGGTAGTCCGTCGAATAGATTGTCTGTTACAAATTGGTTGAGGTTAGGGGAGATCGCATATTGGATGATTCCGGTTCCTCCTGTAGTATGGATTTCAATGCTTCCGTTGGCATCACCAAAGCATAGCACGTCTCTTTTGGTATAAGTTACCGTTAGCTGCGCTGGATCGGTAATAGTAATAACTGAAGACGTTGCCGTACAATCACCGCTTACCACACGGACATAGTAGTTTCCTGCCGGAAGGCCAGTAAAGCTATTTCCTGCCTGAGGTCCGGTTAAGACATTGCTTGCTCCGTCTAATAGTTCATACATATAATTGCCCAATCCTCCGGTTGTATTAGCCGTAATAGCCGCAGTGGATTCGCCTGAACAATTGATATTGGCACTGCTAAGATCTAAATTCAGCTGTAAAGCCGGAACAGGCAAAATGGTTACTTGGTTGGTCAATACGGCTTGGCATCCATTGGCATCTCTGACATAGTATTGATACGTACCAGGCCCTACATTAAATACGGCTGTATTCGAGTAGGCTGTTCCGTTTGTACTAAATTGGTAAGGTGGCGTTCCGCCAGAACCTGAAACGGTAATCTCTGCCTGAGTCAAGCAAGTTATGTTGCTGGTTATAGACAAGAATCCTTGTACTGGCGTCGGTTCTGTTATGGTTATTGTTGGCGTTGTCAGGTCGCAATTCCAACCGTCTGTTATCGTAATGCTGTAAATTCCTGCTCCAAGTCCTGTGAATTGAGGATTTGTCTGAGGACCAGAACTTAATACTATAGTTGTTCCAGCGGCATCATAGTGGTTCAGGATATATTGATAACTTCCCTGTCCGCCTATTACATTTAGAACTTCGACTGTGGCTGTGTTGTCGCCGAAGCAAAGCACTTGCGTAGTTGAGGCGTTGATGTTTGCCGTGATAAGTGCAGGCTGTACTAATACAACCGCTTGGCTTACGATACATCCACCTGAGTCTCTTACAGAAATAGTATAATTTCCTGCAGACAATCCCGTGAAAGTACTGTTTGCCGCATAAGCTTGTAGGGTTGTACTCGTAGTAGTATTTACCAATTCATACAAATAGGTTCCCCAGCCGCCATTGGCAGAGGCTGTGATTTCTCCTTGGTTGTTATCGCAAGTAACGTTAGCAGTCGGATTTGCTGTCAAGGCCAAAGGACTGTCAGGGGAAGTCACGGTTACTGAATTAGAATCTTCGGTACAGAAAGGCGTATCGGTTGCCGTAACAACTACATGAAGATTTCCTGCCGATAATCCTGTTATCGTAAATGGATTTACAGTCGTATTGCCAGTTCCTGTGGCTACTGTCGTTCCAGCTGCATTAAGGACTGTATACGAATACGCTCCCGTATATCCTGTTACGTTTAAGATCAAGCTTCCGTCAGAATCTCCGAAACACGTTACAGGAGTAGGGCTTGACGCGACCACTTCTATGGTGTCAAAAGGAAGAATTTCATAAGGTACAGAAAGCATATAGCATCCTGTGACATTATCGGTTACTTGGAACGTATAACTTCCAGGCTGCGTAAGCGACAATGTTGCTGTGTAGGTTCCTGCTCCTGGAGCTATGGAAGCCTGTGATCCTAATGGCAAAACATCGAAAGTAAAATCTCCCGATCCTCCGGTTACGGTTATCTGTACGGCTTCATCGTTTGTACAAGTAATTGCGGTTCCTTGCACAGCTGCAACTACCGTTATTTCTGGTAGCGGATTGATGGTTACTGTTGTCGTCTGCGAGCAATTATTGCTGTCTTTTACAGTCACGGTTATGTTCTGAATACTTCCGTTGTCTACAATGTCGAAGGCATTTGTAGGGAAGAAATTCGTTCCGTCAATGCTATACGAATATGGAGCCGTTCCTGAAGGATTTCCTGTTCCGTCATTCTCAACCGTTACCGTAAGTGTTGATGTAGTTACCGTATTAGAAGCATTACAAGCAAAGGCTGTTGCCGTAGCGCTGATGTCTAAAAGTGATGGTTCTGTAATGATTACGGTTTGAGTATCCGAACAATTTTTGCCAGATGTTACCGTCACAGTATAAGTTCCTGCCGACAGTCCTGTAAATAGTGGATTGTTCTGTGCTATGGCAGGGTCTGTTCCGTTATCGACAGTATAAGTATACGGTGGATTGTCGTTTGATACAGGCAATGTTATGGTAATGACTCCATCTGAACCTGCGTTACAGCTTACGTTTTCTGAAGCTGTCGTAAAGGTTACTGGTGTTGGAACTTCTAGCGAAATTGTTGCTTGTTCGGTACACATTGAAACGGTGTCATGGATTACTACTATGTAGCTTCCTGCTGCCAAACCTGTAAAATTGTTTGCTGTTTGGGAAGCGACAATCGTCGTGCCCGTACCATCCTGCAGTTCGTATTCATAAGTTCCGGAACCTCCAAAAGGCGTTACGGTAATTTCTCCGTCGTTGTTAGCACAGCTTGGCTGTACAGCTGCAACAGGAGTAAGATTGAGCGGCGCAAAAATCTGTAGCGTTACTGTGTTTCCGCAGCCATTGGCATCTTTTATTTGTACTGTATAGCTTCCTGAAGCTAAATTGCCATAAGTAAACGATGCCGCAGCTTGGCTTTGGAAGGCTCCTCCGTTTAGGCTATAGGAATACGGAGCAATTCCGTCAACCGTTCTGTCTATTTGGATGGTGAAACTTCCTTCGGCTGTGTTACATTGATTGGCTACACTTGCAGTGATAATAGGGGCAGTGTCTGTTGGCAATGTAATCGGCGCTGCTTGGATACAGTTGTTAGCATCTTTGATATACACGGTGTAATTTCCTCCTTCAACATTAAAAACATTGGCAGTTGCTCCTGCCCAAGTGGCTACTGTAGGTGCCGGGTTTCCTCCAGCCACTAATTGGTATTGGTAAGGAGCGGTTCCGTATTGCCCTGTTGCTGTAATCTGCCCTGCATTTGCAGTACAATTGTCATTTTTAGCCACGGTAGCTGTGACTTGCAACAAATTAGTCGATTGGCTTATGGCAAAAGAAGGAGAGGCGTTCGTACATCCTGAAAACGCACCGCCTACTTCTGTAAACAGTATGTAATAATTTCCAGGAGCAAGCGTGCCAAAATTATTTACCGTCACTGGATTGCCAGATGCTGGTAATGGCGAGGTACCGCCTGTTATTCCTGTGCTCGTATTAGACTGTGCATTGAAAATTTCATAATTTACCTGTGATGCTCCAGTATCGTAGTTGCTAAAGGTAAATGAAACGCTTCCGTTTCCGCTTCCTGTACAAGAAACGTTGCTTACGACGTTTAGTGCAGCCGTTAAGTTGGAAGGCGAATCGATCGGAAGGTCTGCGGATTTGAAATAGTAGCATTGCGTCACTACGTCATAAACCACAAAAGTATAAGTTACGCCCGGAGTCAGTCCTGTGAAGGTTGAAGTTTCTGGAGTTCCCGGGTTGGCAGGTTGGTAATTGTTGGAATACGGAATCGTATTGTATTCTAAAATCGCAAACTGGAAGTTACCGCTGCTCACTGCCGAAGTCACTGTAATTTGTGCAGTTCCTCCGTTCAAACAGTCAGCCGTAACAGCAGAAACGTCTATGACTAAATCGTCTGGAGGTGAAGCGATTATGATATGGCTTCTCACTACAGAACATCCGTTAGCATCGATTACATCGACCTGATAAATACCGAAGGCCAAAATCTGGAAAGAATGGTCTTCTCCTGCGGTAGTCACATAAGTGTCAGAATAGCCAAAGTTGTTGCTTACATGATACGTATATTGTCCGGTTCCTCCTGTGACATTCTCTACGATAATTTCACCGTACGATGTGCCACCAGGATTGTTACACGTAATATCTACAGTTGAAACGTTGTAGGTAATGGCAGCTGGCTGTGCCAAAGTAATGGTTGCTGTATCCGAACACGAATTGCTGTCGGTTATAGTAATCGTATAATTTCCTGCCGGTAAGCCTGAAGTCTGAGAACCGTAATTAGTCCCCGTTGTTGTATTTACCACAGAAATGGCTATAGGAGCCGTACCGACAGTAGTATCGATCACAACTGCAATCGCACCGCTATTGTCGCCGTTACACAAGATATTCTGTGTTTGTGTTACAGAGGTTATTACAGGATTGGTTATTGGCGATACGGTCACTATGTTCGTCTCAATACTACAGCCGATGTTATCTGTAATCTCGAATTCGTATGTTCCTGGTGCTGCTGTTGAATAGTTTATGGTTGATCCGGTTACTGCTGTAGCCGTGCCGTACGTTCCTCCGTTTACAGAAGTTTGGTAAGAATAAGGAGCCTGTCCGCCACTAATTGCAATATCAATCACGGCATTCGGACTCGCCGTACAATCCAAATCTTTATTCAATACAGAGATAGCCACAAGCTGCTGCCCGATGACTTGGGTGATAGTATCGGTACAGCCATTTGAATCGGTTACTTCAATAGTATATGTGCCCGGTGTCAGATTGGCAAACGTATTAGAAGCTTGACTTCCTGCTCCGTTTAAGGTATAAGAAAAAGGAGCCAGTCCGCCAGTTACGCTTACGGTTATAGAAGCACTATTTGTAGTATCATAACAGATATCTGAAGTAGCTGCTATCGAAAGTGTAGGGCTTGTGACGGTACTTAGTGAGAATGTTTCGCTAACGGTACAATTGTTTGCGTCTTTTACCGAAATCGTATACGTTCCAGGTAATGTCAGATTGTTGAAAACGGAGCTGGATTGAGGTCCGACAATCGTTCCGCTTGGCAATTGCAATTGGTATTGATAACTTCCCCATCCGCCCACGGCCGGAGCAGTGACGCTTCCGGATCCAACACACGTAATCGGATTTACTGTTGGCGTCAAATCTAATGCTGCTGTCGGGCCATTGATTGCTACTACAGCTGTTGCCGTACAATTTGTTGCCGAATCAGTTACCGTAATCGTATAATTTCCAACAGGAAGATTATTGACTGGGATTGCCGTTGCTGTCGTGTTTGTTCCAGAAGCTACTGTTGTTCCTGAACCGTTTACGACAGTATAGCTGTACGTTGTTCCAAAACCGCTCACGGTATAATTTGCCGAGCCGTTTGCCTGGCCGAAACAAATTATATTGCTTACAGGCTGTCCCGTAACGGTAATCGGAGTCACGAGATTGATCGTGTAATTTTTAGTGAAAGAACATCCGTTGGCATCGGTTACTTCAAAAGTATATGTTCCAGGAGCCAATCCAGAAAATACAGGATTGCTTCCGTTGTTTGCTATGGCAGCCGCAGGAGCTGTTATTTCATAGACAAACGGACCTGTTCCGCCAGTCACTGTCAAGGTAACATTCGATGTCAGCGCTGGACAGCTCGGAGCCGTTGCCGCAAACTGAATGTTGGTAGGCGGAGACAATGGATTGATCGTGATGGCATTGGTGCTGAACGTACAGCCTTCAGCATCTCTTACTGTTACCGTATACGTTCCAGCTGTCAGGCCGCTAAAAGAAGTGGCACCACCAAAATTGATGCCGTCGATACTGTATTGGTATGGAGGCGTTCCCCCTGTTACGCTTCCTGCCGTCACGCTTATGGTTGCTCCTCCAGTGGTACAGTTATAAGGCTGTATCTGGGTTACTGCTCCTGTTAGCGGTGCTGGCTGCGTTAGCGTGAATGTAGCTGGAAAAGAACAGCTTCCAGTAGTATTATTTTGTATGAAGTTGACGGTATAATTACCCGGAGCCAATCCGTTGAAAATACCAGAAGTGTTCGTGCGAATTACAGTGCCTGTTGCATCCAGCAATTCAAAAGAGTATGAAAAGCCATTGGCGTTGGTCACCGTATAGGTTATACTTCCGTTGTTGGCACCGTTGCAGCTTATGTTTTGAAAACTGGTCGTGAACACCACATCTGGAAGATTCTGGATGGTTACCGGATTTGACAATACTGTACAGTTATTGTTGTCTACCATAATAAACACATACGTTCCTTGCTGGCCTATCGGGATTTCGAAGGTATCGATGTCTGTATAATCGCCAGCCGTCGGATTAAGTAGCGTTCCGTTAAAGCTGTAGATAGCGAATACATATGGCGCTTCGCCACCTGACGGAGTCAATCGGATGCTGCCTGGCGTACAAGAGATGTTTTGGACAATCGTAGCATTTAAGCTTAAATTGCTATTGTCTAAAATGGTTGTAGTGCTTGTATACGTACATCCGTCATCTGTCCTTACCGTAACGGTGTACGTTCCTGGATTTAGATTTTGGAAGATATAATCGTTATCTGTCAGCGGTCCTACGTTTATCGTACTTGGTCCGGAAATAGAATAATAGTACTGCGGTCTTACATTTGAAGCTTGCAGCCTGATGCTTCCGAATCCGTTGCAGGAAGTATTTTTAGTAATGACGTTTACTTGGAAGTCCAAATCAGAAACTCCAATATCTGGAATCGTGAAAACGCAACCGTCTGTAACACCTTGCTGCCTGATCTGTACCAGATAAGAACCGGCCTGGCTTATCGGAAAGATAGGACTGCTCTGGTACCCTACCAAAACGGCGCCTGTGTTTTGATTGACCAATTGGAACTCATAAGTCGAAGGCACGTTGGTGACCGTAATCTGTCCTGCTGTGTTACAAGTAATATTTTGTACAATATACTGCGCATCCAAAAGGTTGGTGTAGACATTGAAATAATATCTGTTGAAACAGCCGTTCTGGTAATTGATGACCACACGATACTGTCCTGCAAGCGTCACATTGAAATTAGTTCCGGTTCCGAATTGATTCCAAGTACAGGCAAGATTTTTATTCGGACAGTCATCAATACCAACTGCTGGACAGCTGGCCTCATCTAGTTTTTCCCAGATGATGCTCACGGCATCTGTAATATTGGTCTGTATAAAACGGCTGTCGTTCAATCCGCATAAGAAGATGTTCGGCAGCTGTTCTCCGTCATTCGGACAGATTACGATCTCGTCTGCGAATGGCAGTACCGGATTGGTCTGGTTGGTTCCGAATAAGGTTACGTTGATGTATTCTGTAATTCCGATACACGGCGGAGTCGGTGTATTGATTACATAATAGCTTCCTGGCGAAGTTACCGTGATGCTCTGCGTATTTCCAATAACGGCACCGCTCGCATTATGCCATTCATAAGAAGCATAACCAGAGCCCGCGGTCAGGACAACGGAAGCACCACAAAGAATCTCGCTTCTGGTGAAAGCACATTCGTCAATATCGACAAGGAAATTTGCTGGTCCAGGAATTCCTAATCCGCAAGAATCCAATCCAGCATAACTTGGATCGTCTGAAATTGTATTGCTGTTCAATTCTCCTCGATACGTCGTATAGGCTAAATTCTGGATAATATTAGAACAGGCGTTTGTCAATTCGCTGCAGGTGTTGACCACTTGAACGCGAATTTTTATCGTATATACGGGATCGCCAATTTCAACCAAGTTGTTTGGCACAGTAAACACCAATTGTCCTGTTCCAGCGTTGTAAGTATAAGTTGTTCCAGGAGCACCGCTTAGATCTACGGAACCTGGACCATTAGTAAAGATGGTGTTTTCTGGAAGGATATCTCGGATGCTTAGGGCTCTTGTGTTATCATTTCCAATATTTTGAAACGTAATTACGTAGTCTAAAACCTGTCCTAGATTCACATCTGCACCACCAATATCATTACCGCTGATATCTCTAACAGTCTTGACTAGCTTGATTTCTGGCTCGATTACTTCTACTGCAAAGGAGGTAAGGAATGCACCATATCCGTCTCCTGATGTCAGCAATCTTAGGGTTGCCCCTGTTTCATTATTGGGTATAATTCCATTCAATGGATTGGACAAGTTGAGCATGTCCAAATCAAGACCCAGGGTATTGGTTCCATAAGGACTCCTGTTCGGGACTTGCGCATTGTTATTGGTAATGGAAGAGTTGAAAAAGTTGTTAGCTGGATTCAGCGTATTGGAAACATCTGTAAAAGTAGCTACCGTATTTGCTTTGATTCTAAGTCTATCATTCGTGATTCCAACGTCGCCTTCTAAAGCACCTACTCCTAGTTTTGCACGAACTGGGAAAGGGGCAGGAAGTGTTACAAAGCCGTTGATATTGATGTCTGCCGTAACGTTTCCTTGTACACCGGCATATCCGTCAAAAGTAGAGATGAATTTTCCAGGCATGGTCGGGTTTTCATAAATGATGACCATTACCCAGCCTGCAGAACTCGCCCCGTCTCTTCGGCCTTTGGCAGCACGGAGGTTGGCCAGCGTATAGGTTCCGTTTGGATTTGCCAGTCCTCTTACGAGGCTGGTCACGTTTTTGTAGCACACAATCGGTGAATCCTTGAAAGAGGCAGAAATGTTCGCGGCATTGTATCCGTCAAAAATTATGGCATCTTCATCGCCTGCCGGATCGGCATTGTTGTCTGCCGACAGGTTTAGATAGGCACCTCCAGGGAGCTTGAATTTGACTTGATTCCAGTCATTAAACCTCGGCGTTCCTTGCCATTGCGAGTTTTGGTTCGTGCTTCGTTCATACGGATAGGTCGAAGCCCAATACAATCCGGCATAGATTACTTTGGAACAACTGCTTCCCAAAGACAGATCTGCCGAACTGGAGCTGAATGTAGATGGGTCGCCGTCAATATCGATATATTCCATATTGAAGGAGTTGTTGTCGCTCGTGCCATTGTAAGGCGTGTTTGCTTCCGCTACATTGTTTGCAGCGGCCCTGTTAAGGATATTGTTTCCGACAAAAAGGATATCCCCTTTTACTTTTAAGCTTCCGTTCTGGAGCCTGGGTGAGAAAGGGACGGGTACTTGTGCCTGAGCGCTAAAACAGGCGAGGATAAGACATCCGAGCAGAACGATTGTCTTATGAACGTGATTTGGGAGCTGGTGCATTGTGTTTGTTTTTAGTGGTATTTGTTGTTTTGTTTTTTAATTGGTGTTAATGCTCATGATCCAGATGGGGTCAAAGTAGGTGTTGTCCGCATTTGAATAATAAGATACGAGGGCTTCTTTCCATGATGAATGCTTTCTCAAGTAGACATATCTGAAATTGTTTTTAGGGTTTATAAAATAGCTTGTTTCGACTCCCCGGCTCTTCATTTTTCGCATGAATTTTTCGGTGTTTTCCTGCTCGGCGAAGACATTGGCAATGATATAATAGCCTGTTTCAAGTCCTGCAACCGAGAGCTTGTTTCCTTTTTTAGGGGATTCTCTGATCTTGGCGGTTTTCTTGGAATAGAATTCCTTGATTTCTTCTTCTGTCTTGGCGCTTATTTCTCGTTGCGCTTTTTCGTCTTTCAGGATGTCCTCTACGGAGCCTTCCGTGCTTTTTTGTGGTTCATCGTTTTTGTTTTTGGAATTACTATCTGCGTTCTTGTGGTTCTCGTCCAGCCCGAGCTCGTCGGGATTGTCTACATGGATGATGTAGATGTCTTTTTCTTTGCCTGATGCTTTTTTCTTTTCGTAGGATTTCAAGGCTTCAGGAAGTGATTCGTATCGTTCTATGATAGGCGAACCGTCTTCTGATTTGGAAACGATATAGTATCCGTTTTCGGCATCTTTCAAGTCTTCCATCGTTTTTGGGACTATTTTCTTCCCAGGTTTCGACTTGCGAAGCACAATCGGCTTGGCATTGGCTTCCTTGGCGCTATTCTCTCTTTTTACATAGTCCATCAGGTTTTTTACCTTCTGCTCGAATTCTGCCTTGCGGATAGTTTCGATAGAGTCTTCCTGCATCAGCATATCCAAGAGGTGCATGTTGCTGTCGTCCATCTGTAGTTTCAGTTTTTCTAATTCAAGATCTTTATCGAAATCAGGTTTTCCTTTTTTGGAAGCTTTTTTAGACGCCAGTTTTTTGTCTATGGCTTCAATTTGGTCTAAAGTATCTTTCGCAGTAAGGACTTTCTTTTTTGCCAAAAGCCTATCTTGGAACGAAAAAGCCATGGTGATTTCATGCGTAGGACCTAGATTAACGAGGCCTTCCTTAATGGTCCTTTCGTAAGTATAGCCTAAAGAAAGTCTTCTCGTAAAATGAAATCCGATGCCTACGCCTACGCCAAAAAAATCATCAATGCCAATCTGTATCCATCCGAATTTTGGAAAATCGACGAGTATGGAACCGCTCAATCCCAAATCGCTTTCTTGGTTGACTTTGCCTCGGGCCGCAAGCCTGAAACTGCTGCCTTCGAACAGGTCTGTCAAGGAACTCATCTCATGCGAATACATGATGTGGGCCGAAAAAGTCTTGTCGGAATAATCTTTTGCCAGCTTGCTCGATTTGAAATCGTAATCGATAAAATTTTCTGCATAAATTCCAAAATCGATATTGCCGTAGC
Source organism: Flavobacterium gossypii (assembly GCF_014138495.1). Lineage (NCBI taxonomy): Bacteria > Pseudomonadati > Bacteroidota > Flavobacteriia > Flavobacteriales > Flavobacteriaceae > Flavobacterium > Flavobacterium gossypii. Next base: position 1,752,672 of record NZ_JACJIS010000001.1, read on the forward strand.
TGAGGTTGAATCCGGGCTTTATGCTTAACAGCGAATTGTTTCTCATGGCTAGCAATATCGGATCGGGCTCTTCGGTAACGGTCCTATTGCGGTCAACGCCGCTGTTGTAATAGGCGAGGTTGAACCCAAAAGTCAGGTCCATTTTTTCGCTTAGCTTGACGTTGTATGAGTAGTTGGCAATTCCTCCAAAACTTACGATAACGCCTAGATTCTGTTGGTATAAACCAAAACCGAGTCCTGACCTGTCGGAGAATTTTCCGGTATAGGCCAGCATATACACTTTTGGAGAATCGTCAAACTGTATCCATTGGTTCCTGTGGTATAAGGAGATATAGGTATTGTCTTCGCGTACAAAAGAAAACGCAGGATTCTGCAAAAAGCGGTTAAACTTGAGATTGTTCTGCGACGGCAGGTTAAACGTGAGCACAGGGGCGTCCTGCGCGCTTACTTTCATAAAAGAAGCACTAAAAATAAAAAACGATAAGACAAGGTAGTTTTTTATCATCTAGTTATTTTACGATTGTTATTGAGCCACGTTTGGTAATCTTATTGCCTTCCATGATGGTATAATAGTACACGGGATTTTTTAGGGAATAGGTAAACGAGCTTTCTGGCCAGTTGTTCAGGTATCTGTTGGACCTGAAAACGATTGCTCCATCGGGACCATAAATTACTACTTCCACATTTTCGTTATTGACGAATTTGGTCGGTAGGTTCCATGTGTCGTTTACCCCGTCGTTATTTGGCGTTACTACATTAGGTATGGCCATCATGTTGTTTTCCATTCCGGTCACGATAAACTCTTTGGTCACTCGGCATTCTCCGACCTTGGCTATCAGCGTATAGGTTCCAGGTTCTTCTATTTCTATAGACGGACTGTTGGAAACTAGCTCTCCGTTGAAATACCATTCATACGATTGGGCACCGCTTGCTGTCAGCGTTATGGATGTTCCGATGATCAGCGTGATTTCTCTAGGAGAATCTACTGTTATCTGAGCCATGTCAAACGGTATGATTTCAAGCGAATTGGATGTAACGGTACAGTTTTCGTAGCTTACTACTAAGAAATAACTTCCTGCATTGTTTACCGTCAGAGTACTTTCTGTCCCGATGATGGTCGAGCTTCCCTGCTTGTACCATTTGTAAGTGTATTCCGGATTGTTGACATTGCTTCTTATCGTAACATTGCTCTCAGAAGAACAAAGGATATCGTTCGTAGAAATTACCACTTCATTAGCAAAACTTAAGTTGATGGCAACGGTGTTAGACAGTATAATAGCATAACCAGGAATCGTAACCTGCAAACTATAAGTACCGCTGTCATTAGGATTGCTTATAGCCAGAGTCGTAGAAGTAGCTCCCGCAATTGGCTGTCCGTTTTTAAGCCATTGGTATTGATAATTGAACGTATTGTTTAAAAGATTTACAGGACCTGATGGCACTACTGCGTTGAATGCGCTTATGCTCAGTTGGGCTGTCGTGCTGCCGCATTGCTGAAAATCGCCGTTTGCCGCAATAGTAACGGTCATCTCGCTCGGATAGTTTATGCGGAAGGCAACTTCTTTTGTGATGACACATCCTTGGGTCTGCCTTACGACGGCCTTGTACAATCCGTCTAGATTTACGGCAAAAGAACTGCTGTTGGAGTTGCTGATTAGTATATCGTTTCTGAACCAATCAATCGTAGGCTGCAGCGCATCGGTAGTGACAGAAAGCGTCTTTATTTCCCCTGGGATAATAGTGTCAATCAGTGGACTGTTGGGCGTAAGCATAAAATCGCTTTCTCTGATTTCGAGCGCGTTTGAGTTGAAAGTACATGTTCCGGTAGCTACAGTCAGCGTATAAGTTCCTGTCTCTGTTGCAGTATAATTGGGGTTGTTTCCACTGCTGATTTCGATACCGTTCTTGAGCCAAGTATAGGTGTATGAACTGTCTGAAATACTACTGCTGATGACTACCTGCGGGTTTTCTGGACACAGCTGTCCGACTGCAGTTATGGCCAATGGCTGTCCGGAAATTAAATTTACGATTATTTCATTCGAGAATATCGGCGCAAAATCAGGCAATGTAGTTCTCAGCTTATAGGTGCCGTTTTCTGCCGGACTGCTAAGTGTTATGGTAGATGAAACGGCTCCAGTCACTGGATTCCCATTCTTGAACCATTGGTAAGAATAGCTCGAAGTGTTGGCAACGGTGATGTTTCCTGCCGGCGTAATTGCTGTCAGAGTTGAAAGGCTTAAAGTAATCGAAGTACTAGAGCATTGCTGATAATCCGAGTTGGCGGCGATAGTGCTTTCGAAGCCCGTCGGATATTCCAAGACAAATATTTTTTCCGCCTCAGCATTACATCCTTGCGTCTGGGTCACGACTACCTTATACGTGCCATTCTGAGTGGCTGCATAACTGCTTTGGTTAGCGCCTGCAATAAGAATGTCGTTTCGGTACCATTGAAATTGAGGCTGAACAGCATCAGTAGTGACAGTTATTATTTTAGTTTCTCCTGGAAGGATAATATCTGTCACAGGAGAAGTGCTTGTTATGTTTATCTGCCCGATTTCAAGAGTGATGGCGTCTGATTGTCTCGTACAGCCGCTATGGCTGATGATCAAGTAGTAGCTGCCTTCAGCATCGGCAGTATACGTGCTGGCGGTTGCTCCCGAAATAGGCAAGGTATTTTTATACCATTGATAAGAATAAACAGCATCGGTTATGCTGGAAGAAAGCAAAACAGTCGAGCCTTCGCAAAGCACTCCAGAACTGCTAATTATTGGGTTTTCTGGCGCCAATTTTATAGCCACAGTATTAGAAAACACAGGAGCAAAATCAGGAAGGGTAATGCTTATCTTGTAACCCCCGTTATGTGTCGCGCTGCTTATAGTGTGACTATTGCTTACGGCTCCTGCTACTGGACTGTTGTCCTTATGCCATTGGTAAGCATAAGCGCTGTTGGAAGTATTGGTCAAGTCGATAACTCCTTGCGAAGTATTTGCAGTGAAGCTGGTTATTGCGAGCGTCACAGAACCGTTACTGCAAGGCGTGTAAGAGGCATCCGGAGCGATGGTTATCTGGAAGCTCGTAGGATATTCCAGTACAAATATTTTTTCGGCTACAGCATTACATCCTTGGGTTTGGGTTACGACCACTTTGTAAGTTCCATTCTGAGTAGCGCCATAGCTGCTCTGGTTGGCTCCGACAATCAAGATATCATTTCGATACCATACAAATTGAGGCTGTACAGCATCTGTCGTGACAGAAAGCAATTTGGTTTCTCCAGGCAAGATAATGTCTGTAGCTGGAGAAGTACTGCTGATGCTGATCTGAGCTATGACAAGAGAAATCGGGTCAGACTGTCTTGTACAGTTGCTATTGCTAATCACAAGATAGTAGCTGCCTTCCGCATTTGCGGTATACGTACTGGATACCGCTCCGGGAATCGGCAGGCTGTTTTTATGCCATTGATACGAATAAGCTGGATCGGTTATGCTGGAAGAAAGCAAGACGGTCGAGCCTTCGCATAACACTCCCGAACTGCTGATGGTTACATTCTGCGGCGCCAGCTTTATGTCTATACTGTTCGAAAATACAGGAGCAAAGTCAGGCAGCGTAATGCTGATTTTGTAGCTTCCGTTCTGTGTCGCACTGTTTACGGTATGACTTCTGCCTACGGCTCCTGCCACAGGAATATCATTCTTATGCCATTGGTAAGAATAGGTGTTTGATCTGTTGGTCAGGTCAATGATTCCTTGAGAGGTGTGTGCAATGAAACTGGTTATCGCAAGAATTGCAGGCGCGCTGCCACAAGCGGCATAAGCGGCATCTGGAGCGATAGTTACTTCGAAACTCGTAGGATATTCCAGTACGAATATTTTTTCTTTCTGGACAAGACAGCCTTGGTTTTGAGTCACGACGACCTTGTATGTCCCATTCTGCACAGCATTATAGCTGTTTTGGTTGACTCCAGCAATCAGGATATCATTTCTGTACCAAGCAAATTGCGGAGTTACGGCGTCTGTGGAAATAGAAAGTGTTTTCTGTTCGCCCGGAATCAATATGTCAAGACTTGGCGTTGTTGTAGTTATATTGAAAGTAGCTATCTGCAAAGCAAGCGTATTGGACTGTCGGGTACATGCGCCGCTCGTGATGACAAGATGATAGTTGCCTTCTGCGGAAGCAGTATAAGTATTCGAGACCGCGCCTGCAATCGCAATATCGTTTTTAAACCATTGGTAAGTGTAAGCTGGATTTGTTATGTTCGATGAAAGCAGGACCGTGCCATTTTCACAAAGACTGCCTTCGCTGCTTATGACAGCATTTTCAATCGCCAGATTTACATCCAAAGCATTAGAAGTGACCACGCCAAAATCAGGAATGGTAATTTTAAGCACATAGCTTCCGTTTTGCGCGGGACTGTTAATAAGCAGCGATGGCGTTACTGCGCCTGCTACGGCGATGCTATTTTTGTACCATTGATACGTATAATTATTGGTGCGTCCGATAAGATTTATAGGGTCATCTTCGGTAATGGCGTCAAACTGTGCTATAGACAGCGTTGTCGAGGAACTTACGCAAGAACTGTATCCAGCAGCAGCCTGAATTTCTACGTCAAAGCCAAGAGGATAGACTACCGATACGGTGCTTTCTTTAACAATGTTGCAAGGCACGGCTTCGGTCACGACCACTTTGTAAGTCCCTGCCTGCGTAATGTTTAAAGAAGATTGAATAGCGCCTGGAATAGCAGGTCCGTTTTTATGCCACTGGAATTGCGGATTCTGTGCATCGGTTACAGCATTAACCGTTATGGTTTCTCCGGGAATCAATACTATCTCAGACGGAGTGCTGAGCGACAGATTGAAATCGATTATTTCTAGCGTAATTGGGTTCGATTCAAAAGTACAGCCGCCGACCGTGATTTCAAGATGGTAGACGCCTCCTTCTGATGCTTCATAGGTAGAGGCATTGGCTCCGGCGATAAGGATATTGTTCTTGTACCACTTATAAGAATAGCTCGCATTTTGAAGAACGCTTGTCAAAGTCCGCGTATCGTTAGGGCAGATAGCGGTCGAGTTGTCTTCGGCTTGGATGGTTGGCGACAGCGCGCTCTGGGCTTGTACCTGTACGATATTAGAATACGAATTCATCACGCAGGTCCCGTAATCCACAACAACATAGTATGATCCTGGCTGGGTGACTCTAAGCGACGGCCCGTCTTCTCCCGGTATTTCGATAAAATTTTTATACCATATGTAATTCAGTGCTGGATAATACAGAGGAGAGGCCGGAGTTCCGTTATTGTCAATCTGCAAAAGATAATCTTCGGCTCCGCACAAAGTCACGGTGCCATTGTTTCCATTAATCGAGAAAGGCTGGTTGTGTACAGCGTAGTAGGCCGCAAAAGCATTGCTGTTTGGGCTGACTTTTACAGGATTTGTACTTCTGACGCGGATGCGGTAGGCTTCTCCATACGTATCTGGCGGCAGGCTGAAATTGCTGGTTACGGGTGAGGTGGTATTGGGGAGTGTCTTTACGATTACGGGACTTGCAAAACTTCCGTTTCTGTCGGAAAGCTCAACGATAAACTGGTTAGAGGCGCCCAGATTCTGTACCGGAAAGAAAGAGAATGAAAAATTATAAGTATTGAAACTTGCCGAAGCACAGGCCTGCGTGAAAGCGATAGAAGGCGTCGAGATAGTTATCTGCGAATAACTAAAGCCTGCAAAGCCCAGCCCAACAAGGAAGCAGTAAAGCAAACACAGTTTTTTCCGCTGATTATATGTTTTCATGGCAAACCTTAAGTTATCAATACTCTGGCAATGCTATTAAATATACAGTTCCCCCAAATTGTATACTAATAACTATTAATGTTTCCCTTTTGTCTTATAATCACTTCTTCATTAAAAAATTTAAATAGCTTAAATTTTATCAAATATGAATTCCTACAATTCATCTCTTGTTTTAAGAGGTCTCAAAAATAGTAAAAAAATGTATTTAATCGATAAAAATTACACTTAATCGATTAAATTTTTTTTATTGAAATTTTAATCTTAGGAAAGGCGAAATAAAAAGAAGAAGATTTTTAAAGATTTGGCTCTTAAAGTAAAAATCATGTAATTACGTCGTCATTTTGGTTTTTAGAAACTCTGATTCCTGAAATAATGGTTTTGCTTTTGCATGCTTTTAATTGCTATTTTTACGTCAAATAAACTACCACAAAAAGATGCCCAGATTAGTACCCCTAAAATACGTTTTGCTTGCTGCTTCATTCGTTTTATTTTCTCTTTCTTCTTATTCTCAAACTCAAGAAATCAGATCGATACAAAAAAAACTACCTCATGTAAAGGACAGTATTTCCTATGTTAACAGTATCAACCGTATCGGAATACTGATGCATCTCAAGAGTCCCGACAGCAGTTTGGTGTATGCCATGAATGCGCGCGCCGTTGCCGGAAGAATCGGCTATAAAAAAGGAGCCGTTGATGCCGAAAACGTAATCGGTATTGCGCTAGCCCTAAAGGGACTGAACAGAGAAGCTAACAAGATTTTTGGTGAAGTGCTTGCTTCTTACGAGGCAATGGGCGACAGGCCCAATACGGCCCAATTGTACATGAATTTCGCCAGCATCCAGATGCAGCTCGGAAATCCAAAGCGTGCTATCGAGTACAGCAGGAAAGCTTTGGAGATCGGTAGGGAAATCCCGAACGACAGTATCATGTCAAAAGTCTACGCCAATTACTGCATCGCCAATCCGGAGCTTTTTGAAGACAGCGTGCAATATTATCTAGGAAGATCCAATAAGATAGCAGAAAGATTAAAAGACGAGCAAGTGCTTATCGGAAATAAGCAAATTCTCGCGCTCTTTTATCTTCGAAGAGGATTGGGCACTATAGCGCTTCCGTTACTTGAAAGCTCTCTTGCAGAAGCCAGGACTGTCAAATTGGAAAGGCTGCAGTTGGTAAGCCTTAATTTTTTGGGTGAATACTATGCTGGCAATGGCAATCCAACACTTGCCCTGCACTATATGGAAGAGCAACTAAAGCTGGCAGAAGCGAATGGTTATGATGAATTGAAAGCCCCTGTACTGATGTCGGTGCTCCGTTTTGCCAAGATGCTCGGGAATTCTGAAAAAGAAAAAGAAATCACCGAGAAAATCATTGCGGCCCAGATGCAGCGCATGGTCAGCTTGGAAAAGTTTGTCGGCGATTACGTCCACTACAACCAAATACAGGAAAATAACAGAAATCTCGAACGATCACAGAAAATATCCCGACAGACTATTGCAATTCTCGGCGGTTTTTCTCTTTTGTGTGCCGCCCTGTCGCTGCTATTATGGCGTGCTTTTAGAAAAATCAGGCGCGATTCTAAAAAGAAGGCGGCGCTGTACGATATTATCGATAAAAAGAATGCTTCTCTTGAGGAAGCAGACAGCATGAAATCAAACCTGGTCTCCATCTTGGCGCACGATTTCCGTTCGCCACTTATCTCTACCCTTTACATGGTGCGACTGCTTGAGCGTGATACCGAACTTACCCAAGCGGATAAAGATACTTTCTATCGCACGATCAGTGACGACATCAACGGCATCCTCGAAAATTTTGATGCTACGCTTCAGTGGATCAAGCGCCAGCTCGGCGAATTCAAGATCAATCCAGAGCCGGTCAATATGCGTGAGCTTCTTGATGAGGCCATCAGCGGCTATAGCATGCAGTTCAAGGAAAAAAACATTACCGTAATCAATAATGCTCCAGAAGCCATCTTGGCAGAATCGGACAAAGAAATGCTCCAATTCGTCAATCGAAATCTGCTGTCGAATGCCTTAAAATTCTCTCCCGAAAACAAGACCATCATCTTGGACGCGGCGAAGCAGGATTCTGAAATCGTCATTTCTGTAGAGGATGAAGGTACGGGTCTTTCTTCTGCCCAATTGGAGAAGCTTTTTTCCATCAGCAGCAAAGGTGGAACGATGCACGATGGTGCAGGTATAGCCCTATCTTTCAGCAAGGACTTTATCGTCAAATTAGGCGGCAGGATATGGGCCGAAAACAGGGAAGCTGGAGGCAGTCTTTTCTCTTATGCCGTTCCGTCTAAAAATTAACTGTTGGCCTAAATCTCAGCAACTAGGGATACGTATTTAAAGTGCCTTTGAGATTTTTATTACTTCTTCTTTCGTGATGACATACGCCACATCGCCAGGCTTGAGTTCCATGACAGAAGTTCCCGTAAATTCGCCAAAAGCAGGCAAGATTATCTGTTCTCCCGATCGGAAAAAGCAGGGCAGTTTTAAAAACTGACGTCCTTGTCCTGTCAGCATAACCGAGGGATGGATGTGTCCCGAAAAGGTAAAAGCACCTTCGCGTTCTTCTGGGAAATGAGTCAGCAGGAAACCATCTAGCAGCCATTCGCTTACTATAGGAATATGCAATTCTTCATATTTCTGCGGACTCACAATATCGTGGTTGCCGGCTATCAGGATAATAGGAAGCGCCGTACGGGCTACCCATTCTTCAAAGAAATGCCATTCCTTGTTTAAAGCACTGTGAAATAGGTCGCCCAAGAAGCAGATTTTTTCAGGAACAAAATAGGCTACAAGTTCGTCGAGCCTGCTAAAATTCATAAAGATTGCCTTGGCAGGCAATGCCGATCCGTGTTTCCTGAAATGCGAGATCTTTCCGAGATGCGCATCCGAGATGAGGAGCATTTTCTTGCCAACCCAATAGAGCGCCCCGCTGTTGTGGAGTACAAAGGTTTGTCCGTTAATTTCTATTTCTAATGTCATGCAAGAATTTTTTTAGTGGTAGCTGGTTATTTCATATAGCTGGCGGTCATCTTTTTTATGCGTTCTGCCAGCGTTTCGGTAGACAATCGTTCCCTCAGCCTGTCCGTGATTATCGGAAAGCTAAACGGAGTCGGCTTCTCGCATGGCTTCCATACAATCTGCTGGTTTTGTATGCGCTCCAAGGCTTCAATGAGACGGCCTTCTTCCAGCTGGTGCTCAAATGTTTCCCGATAAGCTTGTTGCAATAATAAATTATCCGGTTCATAATCCCTGAATACTTCAAAAATCAGCTGGGACCCGCTCTGCAGGTGTTTGGTTTTTATGATTCTGCCGGGATATCCACTAAAAACCAGTCCTGCTATGACGGATATGTCCCTGAATTTTCTTCGGGCAATCTCAGTAGCATTCAAGCTTTTCTGAAGATCATGATGCAGGTGCTCGGGCGTGAAAAGGTTATTGTCCAGCACCTGCTGTATGTCGATTTCAGTATCGCTCAAGAGCTCAAAGCCGTAATCATTATACGCAAGCGAAAAAGTAATCGGCGAAAGCAGGCTGATCCGATACGCCATCAGGCTTGCCAATGCCTCATGCACAAAACGGCCCTCAAAAGGATAAAACAAGGCATGATAGCCTTCGCGGGTCTTGAATGTTTCTATAAGGAATTCGTCTGCATCGGGCACAATAGATTCCTTGCGCTGGCGGGCAAAGAGAGGTGCAAGCGCATGCAGTTCTGGCGACCTGGCATACGCATTGGCCGCATAAAGTTCCTGCCGCAGGAGCTCGCTCATCTGGGACGAAAGTGTCATCCGGCTGCCCATCCAACTGGCGTGCTGTGCTTTTGCAGACGGATTGGCCCTGCGCACCAAGACTTCCATGTTTTTTGTGCGGTACAGTTCCAATTTGCGTCCGGCAAAAATAAAAACGTCTCCAGGATACAATTTGGAGGCAAACGATTCTTCGATACTGCCGATATAACCGCCACCGAGAAATTTGACATTCATGACCGCATCGCCTATAATAGTACCCATCTGCATGCGATGACGAAGCGCGACACTTCGACTGTTTACCTTAAAAAGTCCGTCGGATTCTATATCTACTTTTTTGTATTCGTCATAGGCTTCGAGGCTCTGGCTTCCTTTAGTAATAAAATTAAGTACCCACGTCCAATTTTCTTCTGTCATGGCTTGGTAACAGAAGGTGCTTTTTACCTCTTTATAAATCTCAGAAGGATAAAATCCGTCCGATACCGCTAAGGTCACGAGGTATTGTACCAAGACATCCCAGCTATTGAGGTAAGGAATGCGGTCTTCTACTACAGTTTCTTTGACAGCGCGTTTCAAGGCCGATGCTTCTACGAGCTCTATGGCATGGGTTGCCAGAAAATAAATGACACTCTGCTGCCCGGGACGGTGACCGCTGCGTCCGGCACGCTGCAGGAACCGCGCCACGCTTTTGGGCCCGCCAATCTGTATGACGGTTTCTACAGGCGCAAAATCTACTCCGAGGTCAAGGCTGGAGGTGCAGATGACGGCCTTGAGCTGTTCATCGCGTACCGCCTGTTCTACCCACTGCCTTGTTTCGCGGCTGATGCTTCCGTGGTGCATGGCCATGTCGCCTGCAAACTCGGGATATTTTTCTAACAGGGCCTGAAACCAGATTTCGCATTGGGCCCTTACGTTGGTAAACACAAGGGTCGTCTTGCTGGCCTTGATGATTTTGGCCACTTCATCGATAAGATGGAGTCCCATGTGGCCTCTCCACGGATACGTGTCCATTTTTTCAGGGATGATCGACTGGACTTTTATTTTTTTATGGATATGCGCCTTGACAAGTGTCGAATTTTGGAACGCTTCAGATTCCGGTCCGAGCAATACTTCCCGCGCCTGATCAAGATTGCCGATGGTTGCGGATATTCCCCAAATGCGGAGCTTGGGCGTTATGGTCTTTAGCCTCGACAGCGCCAATTCGGTCTGTACGCCGCGCTTGGTACCTAAGAGCTCATGCCATTCGTCTATGATGATGGCAGTACAGCCTTTAAAAATAGTATCATAGCCTTTGGAAGCCAACATGAGCTGCAGGCTTTCGGGCGTGGTAACGAGCAGGTCGGGCATCTTGGTTTTTTGTTTGCTTTTTTCAGACGATGAGGTGTCGCCGGTACGGATGCCTACTGTCAGGCCGGTTTCTAAATCGTAGGCAGCTCTTTCGGCGGCCTGTTTTATTTCGACAGACAAGGCTCGGAGCGGCGTCACCCATATCGCTTTTAGGCCGGGCGCGTGTTTTGTCTTGTATTGAGGATTCTTTTTGATATAGTCGAGCATGATCGGTATCCACAGGGCATAGGTCTTACCGCTGCCTGTTGGGGCATTGAGCAGGCCGTTCTTTCCTTGGAGGAAAGCTTCCCATGCCTGCAGCTGGAAGGCATAGGGTTTCCAACCTTTGCTAGCAAACCAGCCTTTGGCTATGTCAAAAAGTTCGTGCCTGTTCATGGTGTTTATGACGTTTATTTCGGAATCATGCTCTTTAAGTCTTCAATGGTATTGGCGTCTTCTATTTTTTTATCGGTACGCCATCTCAATATACGCGGAAAGCGCGTGGCTATGCCGCTTTTATGTCGAGAGGAAAGTGCGATGCCTTCAAAACCGATTTCAAAAACCAGCTTGGGTGTCACGCTCCGCACGGGGCCAAAACGTTCCAACGTGTTTTTCTTTATAAAATCGTCTACCATCCTGAACTCGGCGTCGGTCAGGCCGGAATAGGCCTTAGCAAAAGTGACGAGCTCTCGGGTTCCGTCTTCCTTATCTTGCCAAAGCGCAAAGGTATAATCCGTAAACAGCGTAGCCCTGCGGCCGCTGCCTCGCATGGCGTAGGTGAGCACTGCATCGATAGAGAAAGGCTCGAGCTTCCATTTCCACCAGTCGCCTTTTTTGCGGCCTACGAGATAAGGCGATGTCTTGCGTTTCAGCATTAGGCCTTCGCTGTTCAGTTCGCGGGCTCGCGCTCTTTCTTCGGCAACGGCTTCCCAATTGTCCAGTTCGATGCGTTCCGAAAGCTGCAAAGGGAGTCCATAGCCTTTTATAGTGTCATACAGCTGTTCGAGCAGGCGCCTTCTTTCTTCAAACGGGCGTTCCCGTAGGTCTTCGCCCTGCCATTCCAAAAGGTCGTATGCTTTGATGATAACTGGCGTTTTGAGGAGCAGCGCCTTGGATAGTGCCTTGCGCCCAATCCGTGTCTGAAGCTCGCTAAAGGAGCCTATCTTGCCTTCTTTATACGGCAGGATTTCACCGTCGATAACGGTACCGTCGGGAATGCTGCCGAGAAAGCTTTGGAACTCCGGATATTTGTCGGTAATCAATTCTTCGCCTCGACTCCAGAGGTAGAGCTCTCCATTTCGGACAATTGTCTGTGACCGTATGCCGTCCCATTTGTGCTCAATGCTCCAGTCACTGCAGTCGCCCAAGTTTTCGGGTTCCGACTCTAGCGCATAAGCGAGGTAGAATGGGTAGGGCTTGGAGAGGTAGTCTTGGCTTTTTTCTTCGAGTATCAGTTTTTGGAAAGTAATCTTTTTGGGATTCCAGTCGCCCATTAGTTTATAGGCCAATATATCTTCATCAATGGCCACGGCTTTGGAAAGGGCACGCGTCATCAGTTTCTGGCTTACGCCGATACGGAAGCTGCCGGTAATTAATTTCGTAAAGACAAAGCGTTCATAATAGTTGAGCATAAGCCAGTTTTCGTGGAGGTACTCCCGCTTTTCTGTTTCGCTTTTTGTTTTTAGGGCAATCATTTCGCCTACGTATTCGCTCAGGCTTTTTTCGGAGTGTTCTTTAGCATCGGGTATGATGAGGGCTATGGTTTCGGCCAGATCGCCTACGATATGATAGGATTCTTCAAAGAGCCATAGCGGAATATGAGCAAGTTCTGAAGCCCACAGCCTGAGCAGGGTGGTATTGACCGGTCTCGGCGGACGCCGATGCGACAGCAGTGCGATGGTCCATACCTTGTCGGGATCGCTGGCATTGCGGAAGTATTCCGTCAGGGCATCTACCTTGACCGATGTCTTGTTGGAGCTGTCCAGTGCTTTTATGAGTGCTGCAAAATTTCTCATAGCGCTTCTGGGTTTTCGGCTTCGTTTTCTTTGGCATCGCTTGGCTCTTCTTCATCACCTTGGTATTGGGTGTTTTCCGTAACGGCATCGTAGCCGATCTCGCGGAGGTAGGCACTGAATATTTCGCTATAGCCATGCGTGCAAATTATTCTTTCGGCTCCGGTTGCCTGTACGCTTTCTAGCAATCCCTGCCAGTCGCAGTGGTCGCTGAGCGCAAAACCTTTATCAATCGCCCTGCGTCTTCGGGCACCGCGAAAGGCCATCCATCCGCTTGCGGAAGCGGTAACATAGGGTGCCATTTTCCGGATCCACACGGTACCATGCGCACTGGGCGGTGCCAACACCATGCTTCCGGGGAAGGCTTCTTTTTTGGTTTCTGGAGTAATGCGTATCGTAGCAGGAAAATCGACCATAGTGCGCAATACTTCGGTCATGTTTTCGACTGCTCCGTGGGTATAGATCGGGCCTATGTGCGGATCAAGATGTTTCAGCAGGCGCTGTGCCTTGCCCAAGGTATATCCAAAAAGCACAGAGGTCTTGCCTTCTGCCTTGTTTTGTGCCCACCATTTGTTGATATCGTCCATAACTTCGGCTTGCGGGAGCCATCTAAAGGCAGGGAGTGCAAAAGTATTTTCGGTAATCAGCGTATGGCATTTGATGGCTTCATAGGGTGTCGAAATGCCGTCGTCTTCGGTCTTATAATCTCCCGTGAATACCCATACTTCTCCTTTGTATTCTACTCGGACCTGCGAACTGCCGATAATATGGCCTGCTGGATGCAGCGAGAATTTGACGCCGTTTATCGTAAAGGTTTCTCCCCATTCTTTGCCTGTCACCACGATACTGCCCAAACGGTGCTTGATGATGGGCACGTTCATGTGGTGGGTAATATAGTGCTGGTGTCCCCATCGCGAGTGGTCGGCATGTCCGTGGGTGATGATGGCATTTTTTACGGGTCGCCATGGGTCAAGATATACATCAGCCTGCGGGCAATAGATGCCCTTGTCGTTAAATAGGAGCAACTTTTGTTTCATAGCAAAAGGGACAATAGCTAATGGAAGCCTTGTCTTATAAAGTTACAATCGTGAAGATGATTTTGAAAGCTGTTTCTGAGAAGTTTAACTTTTGTGGAACGAAAAAAGGCTTCTCAAAATAGAGAAGCCTTTTTTTATTTAGGAATTATCGTTTGTAGCCTCGGCGGGGATCGAACCTGCATCAAAAGTTTAGGAAACTCCCATTCTATCCATTGAACTACGAGGCCATGGTGCAAAAATAAAACAATTAGCGGTTTATTAAAAGGTCTTCGTGCTTTTGTGGCTGTTTTTTTGCTTTTCGGTTTTTAACGGAATGGACTCACATGCTAAGGGTTTCCTAAAATTGTAGTTTGGAACCTTTTTATTATTATATTTATACGACCATTAAACCAAGCACTTATTTATGAAGAAAACCTACATTAAATATGATATTAATGCGGCCTGCCGTGCGATTATGCAAGAACAGCTGGCAGGTCTGGGGATTGATTATGAGCTGGAAGAACTGGGCGAAATCGTAATCAAGAAAAAGGTACCTCCTGCCATTTTCATGACATTGCAGGCTAACTTGAAGCGCTACGGTATCGATATTCTCGATGACCAAAAGAGCCAGCTGATCCAGCGGATCAAGAATACGATTATCGATATGGTAGGGCGAGACAAGCTGCCGAGCTCCAAGATCTCGCATTATCTGGCAGAACGGCTGCAGATGAACTACAATTATATATCTGCTGTATTTTCGGAGCATACGCATACGTCGATCGAGAATTATATCATACTCCAAAAAATAGAACGGGCCAAAAAGCTGCTGCTGCACGATTTGTCACTGACGGAAATATCGCATCTGCTCAGCTACAGCAGCGTTGCCCACTTGTCGGGACAGTTTAAAAAAATGACGGGGCTTTCGCCTTCCGCATTCAAGAAAATTATCAGTGAACGGAAAAAAATCGCACATACAAACTAACTTAATTAACTATTATCTATGGCAAAAGAAGGGAAAATGCATATCGTGCTTGCGGACGATGACCAAGATGACCGCGAGCTTTTTAGGGAGGCTATTGAGGAACTAAATCTGGATGTGGAATTAACTCTTTTCAAAAATGGGGATGAACTTCTGGATTACCTCCACGATCCAGGAAACGAAAAGCTGCCTCATATCTTGTTCCTCGACCTGAACATGTTATGTACAAAGTATGACGACTGCCTGACGGAAATACGTCGCCATAGTCGTTTCAAGGACTTGTCTATCGCCATTTATTCGACTTCGAGTTCCGAAACCGACGTGCACGCTACTTTTGTTGGGGGTGCTAATATCTATATTAAAAAGCCCAACGATTTCGAGGTGCTAAAACAATCGCTGCGCGAGGTGCTCAAGATCAACTGGCAGTTCCATACTTCGGGACTGGATAAGGGTACTTTCCTTTTCCGGATTTAGACGGAAAAGACCTTGTGTTTTTTACTATCCTCCTGTTTCGCTATTCGGGGCATCTACAGGCTTAGACTGTGGCGATCCTTTCTGGCGCAGGAAGATGGAGAGGACGATGATTGCCAATACCGAAAGAAATTCGCTCTGCCAGTTCTGGAAGGATTCAAACCAGAATCTGGAATCGCCAAGATAGGCAAGCGGGGTTTCTTGTGGCAGTCCTTGTAAGGCCAGCTGTTCGTTTTCGTCTTTCAGGCTTCCGTAAAAATGCAGGACAAATGAGGCCAAAAAGAGCAGGAACAGGACAATCGTCAGCGAGTTTTTGTAGAGTCCCATGATCCATCCGCCTGCCTTGACAGGCCATGGTGCGTCTTTTCTTCTTTTTGAGGGTTCGCGGTCTACTTCTTCGGCCTTGTCAAAATCCTTGGATTCCGAAGAACCTTTCTGCTGCAGAAAGATGGCCAAGACTACAAATAGTGCCATCTGCAGGAATTCGCTTTCCCAGTTTTCGAAAGTCGCTTGGATAAAATGGCCTGTATGGAGGTATTCTGAAAGAGGTATTGGTGCGGCACCATCTTCGTGAAGTTCTTTGTTGTGTTCTCGATATCCAGTTAGCGTCTGCCCGACAAGCGATCCTATAAAGAGGAGCAGGAACACTAAGGAGAGGCTGTTGTTCCGTATGAATTTTTTCATAACTATGTTTTTGTACGTATAAATGTCCGCCATTTTTTTAGATAGTATCTTATACTTTTTTGGATAAATCTTATACAAACAAAAAATCCAGACATTGCTGTCTGGATTCGGCACAATCCCAATACTAGTGTCGGGATTGTTTTTTGATTTATAGTTCGTTATATTCTCGGATCAGTACCCGCAGCCGTGCCTTTTCGGCGGGCGATCAGGTCAGAAAAATAGCTTCTTCCGGTGTTCAAGATCGTAAGCAGTTCTGTATAAAACGGCGTATTTTTTCTTTTTGCCATCACCAGCACATATTCGGCCAGGTCTTTATAGGTTTCCAATATCTTTTTGCGGAGTGCCTTGGTATCAAAAACCTCGGTGGTGTTGATGTTGGTCGAACGGTTGCTGAACAGCGTCTTGAAGTTGGTATTCGCCGCTTCCAGATTCATCAGGTGTTTTTCGAGTGCCAGCTTTGTGGCGGCGGCCGAAAACCGCGGGCTTCGTATTTCGGCGATAAAGTTGTCTAGTGCCAGGCTTTCGGCTTCAAAATTCATGTGTTCTACACGTTTATAGGTCCTGAGCAAGGTCATGAGGAGGTCGTAGGCTTTCTTTTCGTCTTCATCATCGGTGTGTCGGAACGTGCTGACCACAGTGCGTACTGTCGTCATCTTTCTGTCTCGGATGTAATCCAGATCCATCAGTTTTTTAGATTCGGCCCAGCTTTGGATCTGCATCAGCGCGCGGTCATAAATAGGAGATTGTTGGAGGAGGCTCTGGTAGAGGGCATTAAATTCGGCATCTTCTGTCGGTACCAGAGTAGAGTTCTTAAAGTCAGTCAGGAAACGGATGATAAATTGTCCGGATTCTACATACTGCAAATGACTTGTGTTTAATTTGTGAAGTTTCATGGCTATTATGTTTAAATTGTTAATAATATGGCTATAACGTACGGTAAAACAAAAATATTTTGTTTTACCAATGTTTTTTAATAAAATATAACAAATAATACTGTTTTATATTAAAAATAACGGTTGATGACTTCTTGCAGATTGCAAAAGGCTGTCAAACTCACTTTGATAGGCGTGTAGTTAGCAAGAAATCATCTACCATTGTTGACTCATTAAAGTTAAGGTGGCTTTAAGAGGCTATATTTTACCTTAATTTTTAATAATTTTCTTAGTATAAGACTTTGCCCCGTCTTCTATAAAAATGACATACACTCCTTTGTCTAATTTTCTCAGGTCAAGATTGTTGTTATGAATACTTCCTTTTAACAACAATTGCCCGGTTAGATTTGCTATTGTATAGGTTGAGCCCGAAGTTATTTTGGAGATCGTTAAAAAATCTTTGACAGGGTTTGGATAGCAAACAAGGTCCAATGAAGGCATTTCGGTTACGCTTAAATTCTCATTCACAGTAAGAGTATAGTCCTCGGTTTCACCAAAAGGGTTCACTTCATCACAGGCATAGGTTGATAGATCTCCAGTGTCAGGGTGTTCAGGATTAAGCGCCACGGCTCTTACCCTCATTCTGTATTCTCCGTTTGGAGTTCCTGCGGGGATTGTAATATTGGCAGTATTAGTAGTGCCAGGGTTTGACCCGATAAAATAGTATTCCGATGGGTTAAAAACAGCGTTATTATTAAAATCAATCCACACCATTACAGATTCATAATCCCATCCTGCTCCTACAGTTACAGACATAGGATAAGTTTCTCCTGCGGCAACTTCTGCAACCATGGCAGTATAATCACCGTAACCGTTAGGACTACATTCTGTAGTATTATTAATTCCGGCAAAAGTTACATTGTTAATTACGTCTCTGTCTGCACAGTTTGTTGCGGGCTCACAGTAGCTGTTTTCTTCTAAATCTGCTACCACCAGAAAATCATCCATTAAAAGTGACAAGGCTTTCTTTTGCAAATGATCAGGAAGAAACGGATAGTCATAAAAAGCAGAAATATAATTAATGGCTAAGTAAACTTCTTGATTTTTATATTGATCCAAATCAATTACAAATTCAGTCCATTCAGAACTGGTAAAATAGTCTCCTTCATAAACTTGGGGGAAAGCTGTAAAGCTCTCAGGATTCGTATCGGTAGTTGATATCAGTACCCTGAATTTCTCATACTTGTTACTATTCATATAAGACGATTTCATGTTGAAAATCCATTTATTTCCTTGTGATCCTAGCGTAATTTGTGGGGAAATAATCCAGTCGTTATTACTCGGTTCTATGCTTGCAAACATACCCAGAACTTTTTGTCCTGTTTTAGCATCAAAATTTCTTATATCTGGAACATTTATTTCTGAAGCAACTGGCACTGCGGTTGTACTGTTTATGATTTTAGCAGCAAATGGATGTGATTCATTTCTGGGAAAACGGACTCCTACAATTCCCATTTGATCTTGACTGTCCAAATCAATCAAAGTCCAGTCGCCAATATCAGAGTAAATCCAGTCCGCGTATTCTTCAAAACTAGTATAATAAATAGTGTCGTTTTCCTGAGCGCTAACGGATAAACCAAAAAGAAAAGCAGCAATCATTAAAAAGTTCTTGTTTTTCATAATCGTAAATTTTAATTAGATTTTTAATTAGCAAAACTATATCAACACGCATTTATTAATCGATATGAGGTGATTACAAAATATTACTTCTTTAAAAAAGGGTATTTCAAAATATTTCATTTTACAGAAATGTGATTATTGTTACCTTTATGATATATATTTACTCTGTAAAATTTTGTCACAAAACATGAAAATACTACTATGTTTTTTTACTTGTAATTGCTTTTTTATTTTATTAAATGCTCAAACTAATAGTGAAATCCACAAAGTGCAAAAGCTTTTAAATGCTATAGAAAAAGTTCAGGAGACAGACGGAAATAAGGCACTAAATTATTTGGAGGAAGCTTTCATTTTTGAAAAAAAAATACCCGATAGCCTTCTGATAAGACTATATGATACGGCAGGAGGATTATATGATTCCCAAGGCATATACGATCTTTCATTGGATTATTACCATTTAGAACTCTTATTGCAAAAAAGAATAAATACACAAAATCGGTATGCTACCATAAAAGAAATCGGGAACGTTTACTATAAATTGGGAAATGAATCAAAAGCAAGAAAATATTGGGCTTCGGCTTTGGAAGGATTTAAAAAGGCCAAGAATCCTAAAACGTATCTCCTATACAATAATTTTGCAATCTTAGAAGAAAAGCAGGGGAATTTAGTAGAAGCCAAAAAAATCTATACTACGGCCCTGAAAAGCACGCTACAGATGAATGACCCTGAAAGCACTGTTATGAGTTATCAGAACTTAGGGATTGTCAATTTTAAACTTAATCAGTTTGAGGAAGCCTTATATTATTTTTTTAAAGCAAAATCTTTAGCTACACGATTAAATGAACAATACAGTCTAGTAAATACCTATTATAATCTAGGCTACTTTTATTATAACTACCCCCAAAAGAATATAGATTCTGCAAAGTATTATTTAAACAAAGCATTTTCTTTGAGTTCACAGACAAATTACGTTGGTATTAAAAAAGAAAGTTCGGAATCATTGATAAAAATTTACGAAGGAGAACAAAATTATCAATTGGCCAACTTTTACCTGCACCAGATAAAGGATGCGAATGAAAAAGAGTTAGGGAAAATTAGAGATGTTCGTATTAACCAAGTAGAATTCAAGTACAGGCAAAAGCTAAAAGAAGAGGCTGTATTGGCACAGCAAAAAAAGAAAAACTGGATGTATTTTGCCGGATTGTCAATTCTTACTTTAGGCTGCGTTATTTTATTTCTCATCTATAAACTTCAAAAAAGCAAGCTTATGAGAAGTAAATTGGAAAAAGAATTGTTGCTTGAAGAGTTGGATGGGCAAAAAAATGAAATTAACCAAAAAAGCCTAGAAATACTTCATAGCCATGAAATATTGGATTCTACTCACAAAAAATTACAAGACCTGATAGATGGCTCCGAATTTAAACCGGAGTTAAATTCAATTCTTATAGATCTGAAGAACAGCCAAAAAATTTTAAATAAAGAAGAATACGAAAAATTATTCAAAGAAAATCAAATTGATTTTTATAAAAAACTAATTTCCCGTTGTCCTAGCCTAACAATAAATGATCTTAAACTTTCGGCTTTCCTTCGATTAAATCTTTCTACCAAAGATATTTCTGTTATTACCGGACAGAGCCAAAACAGCATCAACATAGGAAGACATCGCTTGAGAAAAAAGCTAAAGATAGAGGACCAACAAAATCTTATCAGCTTTTTAATTCAATTATAGCTAAAAGTAAGATTGCTTTAAGATGCTACGATTTGTTTTAAATTGTTAATAATATCGCTATAACGTAGGTGAGATAAACCTTTGTTGTGCGTTCGTTGTTTGCTTTTTTATCTGTTCATTTTTTATTCACGATCCAGAAATTTTTTAGGGTTTTGAAAAGGTTTCGATTTTATAAAATTCAATTATATTAATTCGTAACCTTCACTTTTGTAAGCTTTTCACCGTCTGTTTTTATTTCCGCCGTACCGTACACTTCTACGTAAATATTTTCTTCCGGATCTTCATCGGTTTGTGCATAATGCCAGGACACTTCGCTTATCAATAAATATTTGCCAGGTTTCAAATCTTTAAATGTAAAGTTGCCGCCTTCATCAGTTTCCACATCTATTCTTGTGGCGTCTGCTTCTTTGCTCATTTTTACAATTTTTTTTCCGGTATTATGAAGTCTTGTCCTTAGTTTTTTCCACTCTTCCATATAGGGTGTTAAGGGAAAAAGAGAAACAACTTTGTATTTTCCATAGGTTCTTTCGTTTACGTGTTTAATACCGAAGCCATTTCGAGGTGCAGAAAAAACAAATCCCGAAATGGAAGATTTTCCTTTTTCGAGCGCTTTTTTAGCCGCAGCTTGATCGAAGGCTGTTTTTGGATAAATGATTTCTTGGGAATAAACCGCACTGCCCAATAATAATGCGAAAACAAATAATAGGTATTTAGAGATTTTCATTCCGAATATTTTTGAAGGTTAAAGTGGTGTAGCAATTTTTTCATAATATTTTGATTTTAATTAAACATATATAGTTTTGAATTCATTTAGTCTAAAAGCCGCATAACGTTTCGGGTATTGGCGATGGTGGGGCATTATTTAATTTTTAATGAATTTCTTAGTATAAGACTTTGTCCCGTCTTCTATAAGAATAACATACACTCCTTTATCTAATTTTCTCACATCTACAGTATTGTTGTGAACATTTCCTTTCGACAAAAGTTGTCCGGTAATATTCATTATTTTATACGTTGAATTCGAAGATATTTTCGAGATGTTTAAAAAATCTTTTACAGGATTGGGGTAAAAAGATACTTTACCGGATGTGTCGTTTTCTGAGGTGGAAAGATTTTCCGGAAATTCATAGGCTCCCAAATCAATGGCAGAGCCCCCCAATCTGGGATTGCCGGCCAAGTCTGTTGAAGCCGAAACGGGTGTTTGCGAAACAGTATTGTACAGCGCATTTTCGCCAAAATTTTTAGCAGGGCTGGAGCTTTGCAAAGCAAAATTGCTAGCGGCAAAATTTTCGAATAAAGGATTTGTGCCTACTAGATTGTTGCTGCCAAAGGTATTGGACTGAAAGATGTTTCTTCTAAAATCTTTATCGCTTAGATCGGTTCCCCCGTTAGCCTCTTTGTCTACATCAGCTAATTTTCCGGGAATCAATGTGGTATTGTTGTAAAAAATAGAGTTGAAAATATGGGTCAAGCGGGTAAAACTTCCGCTGGTCTGAAAATTACTGTGGATAATGCCCGACCCTTGGTTGGAAACAAAAGTAGAATTCGAAACATATAGCGCTTCAGCGTTAAAAATTCCTCCACCTAATCCCACGGCAGTATTTTGATTGAATAAGGTGTTGGTCACTTTTAACGCCTCCGATGTATAAATGGCGCCTCCATTTTCAGTGCAGGAGTTGGATTTAAAAACGGAATTGGAAAGATTTGCAATGGATCGGGTGTGGATAGCGCCGCCTGATTCATCAGAATGATTGTTCTCGAAGATACAGCCGCTGATGGTAAGATTATAAACCCAGGTGTAGATAGCACCGCCATCGTTTGTAGAGCTATTCCCAATAAATTTGCAGTTGCGGATGATGACATTTTCCTCCCAATTGTGAATAGCGCCGCCGCCATTACCGTCTGCCGTACGGTTTACATTGCCCTGAAACTCACAGTTTTCGATCAAATGCCCTTCTCCGTACCAGATGAACAGGGCGCCGCCGCCTCTTTCTGAGGTGGATACATTGTTAAGAAATTTGCAGTTTCGCAAGACCGAGTTGCTGCCCATAACCCGTATCGCTCCGCCTCCGGTATTGGGATTGGTACCACCGGTAATGGTGCCCGTTATAAAGCCGTTTGTAAAGGTGATGCCGTTGACCTCAATAGCATCGTTCCTGATGATAAGGATTTGAGTAGTGGTCAGTCCGTCAAGAGTCGTAACGTTGGTCAGATAATCCCTTTGGCTCAGATTGGTTTCAGTACCTGCAAATCCCCCGTATATTTTTACGTTCGATGCATTGTTATTGATATCCAAAGTCGTGCTTATGTTATACACTCCCGATTTAAGCCAGATCTGAGAATTGGCCGCCATACTTGAGATTGCATTTTGCAGCGTTGCGGCATTGGCCCAGGAAGAGCCGTTGCCGGTTCCTGCTGCCGATGGCGTAACAAATACTTGCGCCGGAGCGTATAGAAAAAAGGACAAGAAATAAAATAAAAAATACTTTTTCATACGGCATGGAATTAAATTTAACAATTATAACTTTAACGAGTTAAAATCTCTGTATTTCAAATTTATTGAAAAATTATATAAAATAATAACAATTATGCTAATTTTTAATTCAAAAATCACAGAAGGCAGCATATTTCGACTCGGGAGAAGCTGTCTAACACAGTTGACAGGCTAAAGTAAGGTCGTTTTGAGGTGTCTAACACAGTGGATAGCTTCTTTCAATTCGGGAGAAGCCGTCTAACAGAGTTGACAGGCTAAAGTGAGGTCGTTTTAAGGTGTCTAACCCAGTTGACAGCTTCTTTCAACTCGGGAGAAGCCGTCTAACAGAGTTGACAGGCTAAAGTGAGGTCGTTTTAAGGTGTCTAACAGAGTTGACAGCTATAGTAAATTTGTTTTTAAGGGGTCATCGCGTTGAGTCTTGGAAATTGAATTTTCTTAAAACGGTTCTGTTGTATATATAAACGGATATAGGGCAGAAGCCGACGGATATTCATTGTCCAAAATTCACATTTTGTTTTGATGTATGTTTGGACTGAAATTTAAGATTACGCGAATAGCAGCGTAAAGACCTTGAAGTGGTTAAGGGGTAAATATAGATTGGTTAATGAAAAGCCTGATACGAAAGTATTGGGCTTTTTTTTGTTATTGAGGGTTTGAATTATCTTTTATCAAAGATAGTATCGAGATGATATTCTAGGAATTCTTTCCTTGGTTGATATTTTATAGGTGTAGTAATAGCAGTATTCTCTATTGGAGCAAAATATCTTGAGTAATACTCGGTATCCTTTTTCTTTTTTAGGCTCGAGGAAAGAAGTACTTTATAATCTTTATCTAATCCGATATAGCCTTTGTCAAAAGCTTTGTCATAGAGTGCCGACAAGCAAATGCCGTTTTCAGGATTTAATCTTTCTTTTTCGCTCTGTGACCAAGGGATAATATGGCTTGCATGCAATAAATCAGGAATATCAATTCCGGTAATTGCACATTTCGAAGCGTAATTTACCATTACCATTTCTCTAAAAACATATTGATTGACGCGGGTCTTAACTTCCCTGATTTTTGTTTCTCCTTTTAATCCCTTTAGATCAAAGAGCAGATCGTGGTATTTACTTTCAATAGTTAGATTTTGTTTTTGAGCTAGAATCTCTTCGCTTAAAAAAACAAGCTCTTCTTGATTGTTAAAGAATTCATCCCAAATTGGCTTTACCTGGTTCATGCCGTTCTTTAGTCCACCAACACCTCTCTCTTGATGATAAGGGTCTATGCTTGCAAAGTTTGCCAACCGCATAACAATTGATGCGGGCGTTCGCCCCACTATATTGGCAAGTTCGATTATTTTAGGATTTCCAGCATATGTTTTTCCGAATTCTATTTTAAGATAAAGATTGAAAGCTAAAATTAATTCTTCGCGGGTCCAGAGATTTTTTGCCATTGTTATAAGGTTTTAGGGGTATTTGTTTTTAAATGTTTTTTATTAGCCAATGAGATATGAAAAGCCATTGTTTCCTGCAATGCTTATCAAAGGTTGTAGGCTTTCTTTAAATTTATCATATCTGAAATCTCCAGTATTTTCAAGCTCCGGAAAAATTGTTAGATAGTCTTCTAGTAATTTCTGTGATTTTGGATTGTGCCTCATAATTTCATAAGCAGTCTTTTGAAGGGCAAAGAATTTATCGAAATGCTTTTCGAGTAAGGGTAATCTATCGCTCTTAATAGTATTGAAATGCTTTTCAATAGGGATAAGATTCCACAGGAGATTATGCGAGACAAAGGCATGAGGGACAAAATGATCGAGAACAAAATTATCTTTGCCTAATCTTGTATTAGTGAAAATACAATCTATAGTGCCAAGCTCTGCAAAAACAATATCCCAGTATTGGCTTCTCTGTCTGCTCAATGAGCTCCTTAGTATAGGTCGGATGAGTTTATTTGGGATAGCGGGTACGTTTGGATTTCGGGACTGAAGAAAAAGTGAAAGATTCCAATAACAGAAGTCTTTGATTATTTTGGCGTTTGTTTGCAGGTAGCCAGTCCAAATTGGATTTATGATAATATAGTCTTCATATAAGGCATAAAGACAATCATTTTCTAGTTTTTGAGAAGATTCATAAATTCTTTTCTTTTGGGCGGTATGAGTCTCGATCTTTGATTTTGGAAACCAAGGGGATAAAAACCAATGTGGGACATTTTTATTAAAATGGGATAGTATTGTGGCAGTAGCCTTGTTTTTGGTATCTTGAAGTTTTTGGGTAAGTTTTTCTTTTTTAATATCTACTGTAAGGTTTTCAATCTTTAGGATATCTTCTACTGCTTTTTGAATCAAGTCTTGTTTTCCAAACGAAACATGGAAGTAATTTACCGTATACCATGCATTAGCGATCATACTTGCAAAAAGATCTCGCTTAAGTATTTTATTGTTTCTTTCTTCGACTAATTCAATTACAGCCAGCAGCCAATAAAATTTGTATGTAGCGGATGTGCTGCCAAATGAACCTGCGAGTTTGCCAATTGGAAGCTCTTTGGAATGGGGTAATTGCATAGGTGGTTGTGGTAAATTTTATGCAAAGTATTAATTATAAGTGAGAAATGGAAAAGGTTTTAGGATATGGTGTTAGTGTTCTTTTACAAGTAGATGTTTTTATTAATAGTAGTATTAAATTAAAGAAAGGATGAGATTTCTGTTCCTAAAAATTTTAATTCTTTTTTGGCAGATTTTATATCTCTTTTATTATAACTAATCTTATGATGTTTTCCTTCATAATAATTAATTATTCCAACTTCTACTAAATTAGATTCACACTTAAAAATATGCTTTGCAATATAATTTTGTATTAATGGAAATCTTAATTGTTTTTCCCAATTATGGCTGTCGGAATCGTTAACTACAATATAACCTGAGTAACCGCCATAGTCAGTTTTATTAATAATCCAAATCCAGCCTGTTGTTTTTACCTTTTCAGATAAGTAGATTTCCATTGTATGTTTGTGGTTATAATAGGTGTATTTTAGATTTGAATGGTCGCTAGCATAAGAATAGAGCGAACTGACTAAATTTTCTACTTCAGTGATATTCTTTTTGTTTTTCTGACGATTAGAAAATGAATTTTCTAGATAGATTATTGCCTTAGAGATGCTTCCAGTTTTATGATATGTACTAACTGCATCTAGCCAACGAACAGATTTAGGCCTATTGTTAAAGGGTTCTTCCGTATCATCTCTTAGATGAGCACCAAAATCTCTAGGATTTATTCTAGCTGTTTCTAGTTTACTCATAGAAAATTTTTTTGGCTCCATAGTCTTTCCATTTGTATCAAAAATACATAAATTTACTTGATAATGAATTATTTATATATTTATAGTATGTTTGCTAAACACCAATAAAACAACAAATGGAGCAAACCAAATTAGAAGTCATATATCAAAATGAAAATGTAAAAGGAAAAACAACACGAGAAAAAGTGAAAAACACTTTTACAGAAGAATTATTTCTCGGAATTTGTTCACCAATTGGCTCAATGAAGGACGAAGTTATCGCATCATTAGCGGCAACACTTAGAGAAACATATAATTATGACGTTGAAATTTTAAAATTAAGTGATTATATTGATAAATATAAAATTAATCTATATTCACAGATCCAAGAAAAAACTAAAGAATTTTCAGAATTAATGTATAAAATTGATGAAGGAAATGCAATAAGAAAAAAATACAATAATAATTCTGTTCTAGTAGAACTTGCAATTATGGATATTTACAATAATCGTGTAGATGAAATTACAAAAAAGGATGATGGGGCTTTGCCTGAAGCTGAAGACTTTATAAGTAGAAGAAAATGCTTTATTTTTAATTCCATAAAAAATAAAGAAGAATTGCTATTGCTTCGTCAAATCTATACGGATAATTTTTATGAGTTTAGTATATTTTCACCTCAAGCGGAGAGAAGAGATAATTTAAAAAATAAAAACCTATCACAATCAGAAATAAAAGATATTATTGATATTGATGAATATGATAATAATAAAAATGGACAAAATGTTAGAGGAACATTTACAGAAGGAGATTTCTTTTTAAGAGTTTCAAAGGAGAATTTAAATAAACTAGATGATAAAATTAAACGATACCTTCATTTAATATTTGAAAGTGCAATAGTAACTCCAACTCCAGAAGAAACAGCAATGTATGCTGCTAAATCAGCTTCTGGAAATTCAGCTTGTTTATCAAGGCAAGTTGGGGCAGCTATTACAAGTGAGAGTGGTGAATTGCTATCAACTGGTTGGAATGATGTTCCAAAATTTGGAGGGAATTTATACAGAGAAGGAGATTTGCTTGATTTTAGATGTAATCAAAGTGGAATCTGTAGTAATGATGAACAAAAAGATCTACTTGTTCAAAGTATAATGGAGACTTTACAAGAAGATGCAGAATTAAATATTTTCTTTAATGGGGTTGATGGTAAAAGGGACGTTTTTAAAGTCAATTCTTTTAGTTCAAAATTAAGAAACTCTAAGATTAAAGACCTTATTGAATTTTCGCGGTCTGTACATGCTGAAATGCACGCAATTATATCAGGAAGTCAAATTTCAGGTACTAAAATGGTAAATGGTAAATTATTTACGACAACTTATCCATGTCATAATTGTGCTAGACATGTAATAGTTGCAGGTATTAAAGAAGTATATTATATAGAGCCGTATAAGAAGAGTTTAGGAATAACATTACATGATGATGCAATTACTGAAGATGAGACTAGTAAGGATAAAGTAAGGATATTAATCTTTGATGGAGTTGCTCCTCGTAAGTATTTGAATTTTTTTACTAACTTTACAGAGAGAAAAAATAACGGTAAAATTATTGTAAGAGATTTGATGACAATTAAGCCAAAAGTGGCTAAATCTTTACAAGCATTACCTACGCTGGAAACTCAGGCAATTCATTCCCTAAAAGAGTGTGGACTATTAAAAGAATAAATATGGAAAAAGACAAAAAAAATCAAGTAGTAAAAACTAATCAATTGTCTTTAGAATTTTCGAATAAGCCAACAACAAAATTAAACAACCAACCTGCAAATGAAAATTCTAGAATTATTTCATTGTCTGATTATAAGATGCCAGACAAAGGTAAAACGGATTACACCAGTTTAGTTCTTAAATTGACTAAATCTTTTTAAAAAAAGCGCCTATATGAGGCGCTTTTTTTAAAAAGATTAATTATTATAATAGTATGTAATTTTTAATTACTCTATTAATTAATTCCATTTTAGTATATTTAAAAAAACAGGGATGCTTCTTCTTATTTAGAAGATCTATCACGAAATTATGTAAAAACAAAAAAGACGATCAGAAATGATCGTCTTCTCTTTTCTGTCTTCCTCTTGGGCTAGAATCTATATTATTTAATAATGACTTTCTTCGTAAAAACTACGTTCTGTGAATTTACTGCCTTTAATATATAAACACCCTTTTGAATCCCTTTTATGTCTATAGTGGTGATTCCTTCATTTAATTGAATGTTTTTTACTATTAGTTTTCCAGTTAAATCGAATAAGTTTCCTTGCAGTATAGTGTTTTCTTGAGAAGAATAGACGTTTAGAAAATTATCGGCTGGATTTGGGAATACAGTGAGGGTTTCTTTTGGAGTTTCTTTTGTAACCTTTGAGATATTTCTGTCTTGATCAAGTTCTGAAAGCAATAAAATGGGCGCAGAATCAATCATGATCGTATTTGTAGAAACTACTTCTGTATTTCCGTATAAATCTTTTTTGAAGCCAATTCCCCAATCCTGATTTATACTATATGAATTTGCTTGGTTTTTTTCATTCCATAAAATGTATTCGGAACTGTTGGTGGAAGGATTAAAAATTTTCACTACCCAGTTTCCGAGATGATCTATTGATTTATCCTGTATGCTTTTTCCAACAAGCCAATCGGTAAGATGGCCATAAGCAGTTCCTGCAATTGTTAGGACAGAATTTGTGCCGGAATTTGATGAGCTTAGTGTAGTGCCGGAATTGACCCAGTTTTCAGTAGAAGATATATACGGTTCCCAAAAATACCAGTTGAAATTTTTGACATCATAAAGCCATTGAACAATATAGGCTCTTGAAACGGCGCCAATTCTTCTTTTTTGGCAAGCTACATCGCCGCTAGCGCAAGGACCGTCAAAGCCTTCGGTATTTGAACCTTCTGTATTCCAGATAGGGATGTTGTTGAGTCCGTAATTATCTAATAAATTTCTATAGCCAAAAAATATTCCGATATCGCTTTCGGGATTAGCCCCTGTATATTTATGAAATGAAAACACATCAAAGTAATAATTGCCGTTACATTTAAAAAGAAAATCGCTAGCTCCGGTAGATGTAGTGAAATTAGGCGATAATATGATATTGTTTGGGTTTATTTCTTTTAAAATAGTATATGCCGATTCAGCAAGTTTGTTTAATGTTATTCCGCTATTGTCATTACCATTACCTTGATTAAAAAACACTTCAACCTCATTCCAAATTTCCCAGTACTTAATTTTGTTATTATACCTTTCCCCAATTTCCTGGACGTAGTCCTCCCATTGAGAGAGCATATTTCCCGATACCGATTGATACGCTGAAGGAATATAATCAGCAAAAGGAATGGTACTATTTGAAGCCCAATTAGGAGACATTCCAAGAGTATAAATAATTTCACAGCCAGGATCATTGTCGTTTCTCTTGTTAACATATAAATCAAGTCTGTCCCAATTTAATTGATTATCGGAAGGCTCAAGGTCAGACCATTTTGTACCGGTATCCCACATTCTTAGCATACCAAAATTTACTGGAGGCCATACTTGATGCGCATTTGGATTATGTATCACATCTTCATCTGAACCTAATTTATTAATGTGCATGCCGAAAAATGATCGAGGGATAGCATGGCCTAATGTAGAAGCGGAAACATTTTTTTGTTTAATAATGTCAGTGACATCTACTACGCTAGCGTTATCAATATATAAGGTGCCCGTGTTTCTGAAGTCCACAAAAAAATCTAATTCATGATTTTGATCTTCATCAACATTGCTTCCTAGGCCGCCAATTATTTCAATTTTTTGCCATTGATCGGAAACTCTTAAAGTTTTTGCTGAAGAAATTCGTGGAGTATGAAGTAATGTTGATCTTAACGTAAAATCAATTTCGACATTATCTGGAGATTTTACCCAAATTGAAGCTTTGTATATCTTGCTTCCTTTTGCTTCAAATCTCTGAAAATAATGAAAAATGGAAGGTTTAGAACTGACAGTAATCTTTTGACAGCTTAAGCCGTTATACGGGCTGCAATTATCTTCTGAAAGGGCAAAAGAAGCTGAATTTCCACTCCAAGTTGGATTATAGTCGTAGCTTTGAGAAAGACCTTCATTATTATAGCCGTATTCAAAATCACCATTTTTTAAAATGTTTTCTAATCCGTTTTCAATGTTTTCTAATGTTAAACCCGTAACGTCTGTTACACTCGCATTTTCTAAATAAACGGTGCCGGTAGATTTAAAATTTATAAAAAAATCAAGGTTGTGTGAATGACTTAAGGAAACCAAATTTTTTGTATCTCCAAAAATTTCAATTTTTTGCCATTCGTTAGGAACAACATTAAAGGTTTTATTCGTGATAAATGGATTATGTAGGCTTCTTGATCTTAAAGCAAATTCTACCTCAAAGTTATTACTTGTGGGCTTAATCCAGATACTTGCTTTCAGCTTTCTGTTGGGTTGGACATATAGTCCTTGAAGAAAGTAACAGTATTCATTTATGGAATTTATGACAACCTTTTGACAAGCTCGTCCTGATATCGAATTATCAGTGTCTTTTGAGAAAACTACATCCGAAGAAGAAGTGCCCCAGTTGGGATTGAAAAAATAGGGAGAAGCGCAACCAAGAAATTCACCAGAGGTGCCATAGTTTCCTTCAAAATTTGGATTTGAGATTAGATTTGTTGTGCTGTCTATTAAATTGGTTTCGTCAGTAACACTGGCGTCATCTAAATACAGGGTGCCAGATGTTTTAAAGTTTAAGAAGAAATAAAATTTATTTTCGTTATTTCCATTGATTAAACAATTTGTATTGCCAACTACTTCTATCTTTTGCCACTGATTGTTGTTTTCCAGTTCAAATTCTTTAGAAACGATATGTTGAAAACTAGGTACATCAGATCGTATAATTAAATCTACTTTTTGTTTTGGAGACCCTATGGGCACTATTTCTGGTTTTATCCAAATACTTGCTTTTAATGTTCTCTCGCCTTTTACCATAAATTCTTGAGCAAAATAGGAGTATCCGGAAATACTTTGGATTACTACTTTTTGACTACTTGGAGAGGTTCTGGAAATGGATGTGCTTTTAGAAAAATTGATAACCGAAGAAGGAT
The DNA here is from genome assembly GCF_014138495.1 of Flavobacterium gossypii. Taxonomy (NCBI): domain Bacteria; kingdom Pseudomonadati; phylum Bacteroidota; class Flavobacteriia; order Flavobacteriales; family Flavobacteriaceae; genus Flavobacterium; species Flavobacterium gossypii. Next base: position 1,783,856 of record NZ_JACJIS010000001.1, read on the forward strand.
TGCCATTCCAGTTAGGATTGTAAAAATAATTGGGAGCACAGCCAGCATATTCCGCATTAGTTCCGTATACGCCGTCAAAACTTGGATTTAACAATAAGTTCTGTGAAAAAGAATTGGCATTCGCTAATAACAAGATGTAAAAAAGAAATTTTTTTAGAATCTTTAGATTGTTTTTCTTCATATTTTCTATAAAAGTTTTCATGTAACGATATGAATCAAAAGTATTGAAAATATATGTTTTTTGAGTATCTAGTTTCAGTTAAGAACAATTTTATAGAAAATATAGAAAACAAAAAAGACGACCATTTCTGATCGTCTTTTTCTTTTCTGCTCCCCCTCTTGGGCTCGAACCAAGGACCCTCTGATTAACAGTCAGATGCTCTAACCAACTGAGCTAAGGAGGATTATAAACTAATAAAATCATAATGCAGTCTTTTTAAATTGATATGTATGCCTAATTATGTGCCTTTTCCATAGATTATAATAGTAAGGGTAAATGTTTTTGAACAAATCTTGACTTTCCATAAATCACAATTATTTCCTTTCTATTGGCTTTAAAAGTAGTGTAATATATAACTCTCCATATTTTAAATTTTCTACTGTTTTCATCTATAATAATTTCTTTGGAAGCATCTAATGCCAGGATTTGAATAATGCTGTTTAGCTGGTAAATATCAGAATGCTTGATAGTAATTATTATAGCAGTTAAAATATCTCCATTAAAAATCAATTCAGTTTTATGTGTAGTAAAGTTCAGAAAAGAATTAAGTTGTTTACCTACATACTTATAATTGTGATAGCCTCCTAACCTGTCATCAAGAGTATCCAGCTCAAACTGCCAGTTTTCATATTGCATGCCTATTTTAAAGGGTAAGTCAAGTTGTTTCATCTTGATTTGTGATATAAAAAACCACCTTGTTTTTAGGTGGTTTAGAAAACTATTGCAGAGTATAATCTTGGTCGGATATATCATATATAAAAGTTTGACCAGTATCAATCTGTAAAGTATAATTCTCAAAAATGACTTGGTCAGTTTCAACATCAGTAATAATTACTGTGTTTACAGAAGCCTGACCTCCATTTCCCACAGTAAGCTTGAAACCAAGTTTATCATAAGAAGTTAAGTTATGGGATTCGATGACATCAGTGTTAGTTTGTGAAGTTATTTGCTCTGTCACTAATGAACCACTTTGGTTATCTTTATAATAAGTTACTGTAAGTGGGTATTGGACTTCGGGTGAGCTACTACCCCAAAACTGTACTTTATATTCTTTTGGGTTTAAAATTTCATTTGGAGTGGTTGTGTCATCATCACTACAACTAAAGGTTAATACTGATAGCATCAAAAGTAAAATGGTTTTTCTCATAATTTAAATTTATTGGTTATTAATTAAGTTCTATATTGATTCCTTCATCAAGGTTCTTGGAAATATATTGCGCAGCATCATCCTCAATTCTTGGTAATTTGCCAAAATCAAAAAACTCTGAACTTGTTTCAATATGGTATAGGAAACTGTTTTCAAGTTCAATTTGAAATAATATTTTGTATTCATCTGTTGAAAGAATATTCTTTTTATGAGAAAGTATATTGTATGTTTTCTTGAATTTGAATTTATCTTCAAGGATAAAAACCTTACCGGAAAATATATAGTCATTTTCACTAAAATCATCCAAAATAGATTTTACCAACTCTAATGAATGTAGCTTATAATAAAAAGTATTCAATAGATAGCCCTTTTGATTTTCTTCATATATGACAGAGTAATACACTTTTCTTATCCGTTTTCAGTAGCCTTTCTTTTGTTGTTCAAATAAAAATAGCCTAACCCTGCAAACAAAATAAAGCAAGCAATAGCTAATAAGTAATTGAATCCACATAATTCAAAAGTTGAAATATCTTTAGACACTTCAACTGATTTACCCTTGTAGAGCCTGTAATATTTTGTTTTACAAAATAATGAACCAGAAAGAATTGAAACTACTAATCCAAAACCAATTGAAATAATGACAACTTCTTTTATAGTAAGTTTTTTAAAATCATAAAAGCTCTTGAATGCTCTTAAAGAAGGTAGTAAAGAGTTTTCTAAATTAAAACGTGGAGGAATTTGGTATGTTTTAATTCTTGATTCCTTTAATAAAATGTATTGAGGTATCATCAATAGAAATGAAAAACCAAAAGACCCTACAATAAATAATATTCCAAAAATCAGACTGCATATAAGGCTAATTATCCATTTTTTCTTGAACTCTTTATCTGATAATTGGTTATTGTAATAAAGATTAATGTTTTTTCTTAAACCATAAATAGGTCTAAATAATAATCGCCAAAAATAGTAAATCAGGACAACTGCTAGAATATTACCCAAAACAGAACCAATGATTATTGATACTTCTGAACTACCTTTTAGTCTTGAAAGGTTAAAAGAGATAGTCACAAAAGTTGAAATGATGACAAATAAGTAGAATAGTGTTTTTCCGATTATTTCAGAAATTCTATTTGGATTTTTATATTTCATTGTTTGACTTTTTTATTTACAAATATATATGTTATCAAATTTGATAGCAATATTTTTATCAAATATGACAACTTTTGATTATTAAACTTAAAAAGTTGGATAAAAAGAGTTTTCAAATATTATTGGGGAAAAGAATAAGACAGTTAAGAGAAGAAAAAAACATCTCCCAAACTGAACTTGGCAACCTCTGTGATATTGAGAGGTCTAATATGAACAGGATTGAAGCAGGAAATACAAATCCATCAAGCTATCTGCTTTATCAAATTGCTGAAAAGTTAGGTATTGAAGCATCTGAACTCTTAAACTTTAAATCATCTTCGAATTAAAGTTTTGGCTATTAATTATTATGTGTACTGAAATCAAGTATTGAAATTATAATCAAAATAGACTGATTTTGACCACATTCACATTCTTTATTATTTCAAAACACCAGGATTCCAAAGGAATAATATCTGTTGAAAAACTACATATTTTCCTTTTCTATATATAAGATTTGGGAAAATATGTAGTTTTTTACATTAAACCATCTTGAGCAAAACTGAAAAAACTATGTCTGGTAATAATCAAATGGTCAATTAAACTAATTTCTAATAAATTACATGATTCTTTTAACTTCCTGGTAATTTTTCTATCTGCTTCACTTGGCTTTAAATTTCCACTTGGATGATTATGAACCAGGATAATACCTGAAGCATTACATTTTAAAGCAACACTTAATATTACTCTAACATCTACAACAGTTCCAGTAATTCCACCTTTAGACAGGTCATAAATGCCTAATACAAAATTGGCTCTGTTGACCAATATAATTTTACATTCTTCTTGAAATTCAATAATATCCAAATCCCATTTTGATAAAATAAATTTAAAGACTCTTGTACAGTCAGTCAGCTTGACTTTATCAACTTGATTGGTTGAATAGGAAACCTTAATTTCTGCTACTTCCATAAAAAATAATTTAAAAAAGAGATACCTGCCTTATGCTGAAAATCAATTCAACACAAAACAGGTCATTTCCAATATTTTTAAGCATGTTCTAATTTGTGCTTGCCATTTGTAGAAAATACATTTGGATTAGCTTTCAAATTTTCATACAAAGGTCCCTGTGGTTTTCTCATATCTTCTGATGTGTAAACATATCTGTGGGATAACATAATAACCTCTCCTGATTCTTTGTTTACATATTCATAAGGTTCACATTCTTCCTTGATGATTTCTCCTTGCATTTGAGTTCCAACAAGGGCTTTGCAAGTAACTTCATCAAATGTTGCAGGGATGAATGCTTTTTTGGCTGTTGCATAAAAATTGCCTGTAACCTTGCTTTGTATCATTTCAATACCACCTTGAGCTTCTAAAACAAAGAATATTTTTCCATCCTCTGTTTGTCTTTCTTTGTAATTAATAATTGTTACCATTTTTGAGTTTTTGAGTTGATTTTGCTAAAGCCATTTTTATATCCACAATAAAAATTACAGCTATCACCTTGAATTTTTATTAATGATTTACAAAACAGCTATTAGGGCAATGATTGTCATTGCCCTATATCAGTGAGGGTTTTTAGGGGTGGCTTGGGGTTGAAAAGGAATTGGAATTTGGCTAATTCAAACTATATCATTCAAAAGAATTTGATTTATAAATCAAGAGTACCAGGAGATGATTGAATACAATATTTTATGAATGATTACATATCAGAATGAACAACAATTTTACTATCCAAGTTTCAAAGTGATGGGGTTGAAAACAAGTCAGCAATATTTTTTAGTATTATATTATTCCTGGTGTAAAAAATGTGACTGAAAATAAATGGTAGGGGGATATTGATTCTGAAGACTGGTCTGGGCTATCAAGTCATGGGGATTTGAGCTCTTAAAAATTTTTAAAAATTTTATTTCTGTTTAAGTAAACTGGATTATGCTTGAAATAGTTGTTCAAAGTTTGTTCATTCTTTGCTCTGGTGTTATATTTTTCACAGAGTTTCAAGTACAAAAGCTTTCTAATCAAATAAAATGTTAAAATACCTTGATTTTTCTTATATTTACAAAAATATTAAAAATGAAAATTCCTTTTAATCAATGGGTAAACTCAATGTCATTTATGCTTGATGATGAGTTTGATAATAATTTCATGAATAGCATTGAAAATCTTAGTGGACTTATTACTGAATCCGCAAATGGTTTTAATACTCCTGAGGGATTAACAGAATTCTTATTAAATAATGACCATGGTATAGCTCCAGTAACAAGGCTTAAAAGTCTTGTTTCATTAATTGGATTATCTGAAGAAAGACTTAAAAGGGTTGTGTCATTAGTAAGGTTTAGGCTTCTCAACAATGAATTTACAAGTGAATGGAGCATAAAGGCTATTTCTAAAAAATTTATTGATGATGTAGCCTTTAGAACTTTATTGGTAAACTTCTTTGTAAATGGTAGAGATTCAGAAATTGGAGTGCATATACCTTTGTATTATATGGCTAATTTTAAACTAACTGATAATGACTTTATCAATAACTTGAGAGATAGGAGTTATGTTGAAAGAATATTAAATGACAATGAAATCCAAGATAAATATTCTAATAGAGTTGGCAGTCATGTTGAATCCCTTATAACAAATAAAATTGACATATACATTCAAGCAAATAATTCAGCCCTCAGATATGAGACCCAAAAAGAATTTCCTTTATTAAATAAAAATATTGATATAATAATTCCTAATGTTGAAAATGCGAGAGTGCTAATTGAGGCATCATACAATATAACAACAGGAAGTGGACAATCTAAAAGGGCTGACCAATTATCTAATTTTTATGCTGATTTAATGAGGCATAATGTTAATCACAGAAATGCCCAAATAAAGATGATTAACTATTGTGATGGTTTTGGATGGGTAGGAAGACAGGCTGATTTAAGAAGGATATATGATTCAAGTGATTATGTAATAAATCAAAGTACATTACATTTGTTAGATGAAATTCTTGAAAGTATTTTTGAATAAAAATTACAGAGTTAGTCTTGAATGACTAACTCTGTTTTTCCTTTCTTTGTGTCATGTAAAAATTTATCCCCTAATTTATTAGAAACAAATTCAACAACTGGAACAGCTACAGTATTTCCTAATAAATCAAATGCATCATCAATCTTACAGTCAATTTTGTACCATTCAGGATATCCAAATAGCCTTAAACCCTCTCTTATTGAAAGCCTTCTAAGTCCTTTGCCATCAGGTACAGCTAATCTGGATACATCAGTTGCTACAAGAGTGGGTGCTATATCATTTGGGTCAAGAATTTTATTTATTTCAAAACTTAGCTTACCAGTAACAATATTGTATCCTTTAGGTTTACTTTCATCATATTCTCTGTAAGTTTTAAAACCATTAGATGTTTCTTCTTTAACAAGTTTTTTTGGATGTTCAAACCTTAAATATCCTTTTTTAGTCAAGTCTTCTAATAAAAAAAAGAGTTCATTCTCAGGTAGAAAAATGAATGAGTTAATTTGCTCTAAAGTAAGGGCCATACCATCCATCCAGTCAATTCCAATTTTTTCAGCCCAATGTTTTTTTCTTCTTTCTTTGAATAATTTATTGAGTATTATATGCTGAGTTTTATTTACTTCACCTTTTATCTCAATATCCCAACTATGTATATTACTATCTCCACCTCTTTTATCCTTAATCGATTTCCCTACCAAATTATCAATATCAAAATGACTAAGAAGCTTATCAATAAGCGGACTATCTATGGTTTCTAAACCTCTTTCTAATATGCTTCCTAGATTTTTATATACTGGTACATGGTTTCCTAAATCAATTTTAGAATCTTTTGTCCCTACTATGAATATTCTCTTTCTGGATTGAGGTATTCCAAAGTCAAGAGAATCAAAAACTTTCCAAGAAACTTTGTATTTGAGTTTGTTTTCCAATACATTAAGTATGGTTTTTAGAGTTCTTCCTATTTCATCGGTCTTAAATTCAGAATCATGCTTAACAAGTCCCTCTACATTTTCAAGTATGAAACCATAAGGCTTTTTCTCTTCAAGGATTCTCTCAATTTCAAAAAAAAGTGTGCCCCTTGTATCGATAAAACCTTGTCTTTTTCCTCCAGCACTAAATGGCTGGCATGGAAATCCACCAAGCAGAAAGTCAAAATCTGGTATAGCACTGTTTTCCACTTTAAAAATATCTCCAACAAAATAATCATGAGTGAAATTTTTTTCTAAACAAGAAATGGCATGAGGTTTTATTTCTGAAGTCATTACACATTCTGTCTTAATCCCTAAATTTTCAAAAGCTTTTTCAAATCCCAATCTAATCCCTCCTAAGCCAGCAAATAAGTCAATAAATCTTACTGTTTTATTTTCCATAAATAAAATTTTAGAGTTAGAATAATTTAAAAGACAAAATATTTTGTCACAAATATACAGATGCTATTGTCATTTAATTTCAAATTTAGTCATAAATTTTAATTATTAAAATAGCAACACCTAACAAATAGGTGTTGCCACAACTCAAAAACCAATGGTAATCTGAATTACCAATTAGTGCTTTATGAATGTCTTGAGTAAAATCAAAAGCAGTCATATTTCTATGAAGAAAAGTATAAAAGCCATTCTTTCAAAATATTGGGTTCTTTCATGTTCCAATAAATCACTTGCATTCTTATGAATAGCTCCTGGTGTTCTACCTTTTATTTAATGAGAAACGTCTAATTTCAGGAGTATCAAAGCTGTGATGTGGAAATGCCTTTGAAGCACAATTTTGTGCTATTTCAATAAACTCCTGGTGTGCAATAGTCCTTTCATTATCCTTACTGAAAACAGGAATTACACAATCATTTTTTAGATTATATAAATTGATTTCTTGTGTATTAGCTTCAATAAAGGGTTTGCTTGGAAATATTGTAAGGCTTGTAGTGATATTGCTTTCAGGTTATAAAGTACCAGGAAACAAAGGAATATTGCTACTAAGGTTGAAAACAGGTGTTTGTTTTAAATGCTCTAATTTAAAATCCTGGTTTACTTTTGATTCAATGATGAGTGTGTCCATTTGTGCTGAATGTTTTAGGGTTTAACAATAATTCTTTTGCATTGATAGTGTCTTTTTGAAGTTTGAAATCATACTCCAATTCTTCTCTCCAATTGCTGTATTGGTTGTACAAAACTTTCAATTCCTCAACTGTTTTGGTAGTTTTGATTTTCTCTCTGGCATCTTGCAGATTAGTTCCACTATTACACCAATCTAAAATCTTTTTACCAGTATGGGGATTGATTACAAATTCTGGTTTACCCATAAACAAACCTGTTCTGTCTTTACTTGAAACTGCAAAATGTTTTATATCAATATCAAAAACCAAAGTGAATTCATAGTCTAAATCATTTCTCTGAACTGCTTTCAATCCAACTTTTTCAGGAATAAACTTTCCATCTTTCTGATTCAAAACATAATCTTGCTTGGTTCTCATTGTAGCAATTACATGAGCATCTGCCTGTAATATTTTATCAATAAAAGCATTTTGTCTTGGTGTAACTTTTGCCCAATTGGTAAATGAATTTCCAGCTAATGAACTGTGATAATCCAATAATTCTTCCCAAGATTGGGAAATGGAATCAATAATAATTACTTCCATTCCTGCTTTCTCACATACTTCAATAGCTTTAATGTAATTTTCTGGTGTAAATGGAGGTTTCAATGATAATACATTGTATTGCCCCAAATGAGCATACAAATCAGCACTTCCATTTTCACTATCTATTACAGCCACTTTACTATAGTTGCCATTGGTTAGACCATTAGCCAACAATAAGGCACTCATGGTCTTGCCACTTCCTGAACTTCCTTGAAGAGCCATTTTTATCTTGGCTTTTCTTCTTTCTGATTGTCTTAATTGCATAATTTATTTTTTGTGGTTAATATTCTTTTCATTTCCTGGTATTTAAAAGGCATAAAAAAACCAACCTCTTGTGGAGATTGGTTTAAGGAAAATATCCAAATTTTACCGCTATATATTATATATTATGAAGTAGAAAATGGATATTATCTATTTTGAGTAATGGGAACAACTTTAATATTAATTAGCTCATTTGATTGTTTAATTGAACCATCTTCATTTTCTTCTAATTCAATAGTAAAAAATTCTGTTGATGGTGGTAATGGATAATATACAAAAGGTTCTGAAACATCATACACTAAATTTAATCTATGGTCAAAATATTCTAATGAATGCTCTTTCTCTATTTTTAAAAATTTACCCTCATTAGTTGTTGTCAATTTAGTTTTAAAAAATACTTTTCTTAATAATGAAAACATTGATTTATTCTCTAAAATGTCTTTTGTATTAAAGATTCTGAAACCAATATCCTCTTTCATGAGAGTTGTGAAAATTGTTTTTAATTTTATTGAGTGGATATTTTTAAATTCAAAATTGCTGTCTGTAGGAAGCAAATAAACTTGCTTCTTGTTTTTAATAGCATATTCATTGAGCAATATACTTTTGAAAAGGAAAAAATCATTATATGCACTAATAATTCTCATCTCTTTTTCTGGCAGATTGTTTGATTTCTCAAGCACTTCTTCACATTGAGAGATACAAATTCTAATATACTTTTCTTTCTCAATAATCACATCCTTTGGCTTATCTCCATTACTCAGACTATAACTACATCCATGTTCAGGCTCAAAAAAGTAAGGTGTTTTCTTTCTTTGTAAAAAATGTATAATTTGTTGCTCAAACATTGCATTTCTGAGAGGAGTAATCTTTTTACTTTCCTTTTGACCTATTTTTTTTAAGTATACATTATTTGAAAATAATTCATTCCTCAACATCCCGTATAACACTTTATCACTGGTATCAATAAATGATTTCTCATTGATGTCTTTATTTGGAAAATATATATCTAATTCTTGTTGAATACTTCCCTCAGTAAATGATAAGGGTTGCTTTTTTATTATAGCTTTCAATTTACAGTTCACAAACTGATTATTACAAGCTGCCCAATAAACATAAGTTGGTAAATCTTTTCCATAGGAATAATATTTACTTCTTAAATAGGCATCTCCTTCTTTAAGTTTGTACCAATCATAAGAGTTGAAAACTCCTTTAATATCATCATCCAAATTAGAAACTTCTTTTATCTCTTTCTCAATTCCATCTTTAATACTTTGATAAAAGGTGTTAAGAAGATTGTCTTGCTCAGATGGACTATGATATTTTTTTTGGTTTTCAGGTATATTAAAATCCAAATAACCCAAGGATAATTTTTTTATGTAGTTTTTATTTTGATTTTCAGAAATTAAAATCTTTTTTGGTGGTGGAGTTACAACAAATATTTTTGATTTATTTCTAACTCTTGCTATGGCTTGAGTTATTGCATTTACTCTATCTGAAAAAACAAATAAATTATTTGTATCATTGGAATAACTTGGAGGTAATAAAATCACTAATCCTGAATTTTCTCTTTCAATACTAATTCCAGTTTTAAATGTGGTTCCAATATTACATGATTTGGAATCAAATAGTTTGCCTTTGGGATTTTCTATACAAAGATTTAAATTTCCAAATTTGCTTCTAATTAGATTTCCTATTTGTGATTCAAAAATTTGTTTTGCAATTTCTTTAGTATAGCAAAGTATATTTACAGAGGTTAGCCCATTAATATTAATAATATGCTTAAATAATTCATTTAAATATGAATCTGATACATCATAAGTAGGTCTATTATAAAAGCATAGAAATAAATCACTAAGATTATTTTGATTTTGAATTCTTTGGCTTTCTATAATTTTAATCCTCTTTTCAGTCAGCTCGGCAAAAAACTTAAGGGGAACTTTGGAAGATTCAGAAAATGTGGCACTTGCTACTATAATTTTGTGTATAATTGATTTCCATTTAAATAAATTTGGCAACAATTCAACAGTAAAACTATCTAAGGATTCATGTAATTCATCAAAAAAGAATACTATTTTCTCTCCTTTTTCTTCACTCTTTTTGATGAGATAATCAAAATAACTTCTTTTAACATCAGATTGCTTAAATTCTTTTTCTCCAGGGTTTCCAAGTAAACCTTTTATGGAAATTATCTGAATTGACTTATTAAAATAATCTTCAAAGTCTAACTCATTACTTTCAATACTACTCAAAACTTGATATTCAAAAAATATATCTTTATTGTTAGTTGATTCAACAATCTTTTTTATGTATTCTTGGTTTAATGATTTAAATGGAGTTACAATTACTATTTTATACTTCTCATTATGAGTCCTATTTTCTTCAAGATACCATCCTATAAAATCTAAAATTGCCTTTGTTTTTCCTTGACCAACACCAGCATTAATTATTGTTGTATCTTTTATTTTCAAATCTACACACTCCCTTAATTTCTCTGAAATATACCCTTCTTCATCTGGAAAAATAATTGTTTTCTCAACAGCATCAAAAGAATATTTTTCAAAATCAGAATGATTTATTTCTTTAAAATTTATTTCTAAATCATCAAATGGCTCAAAAGGTATGTTTTGCATAAATTAAAAATTAACTATGTTGCAAAAGTAATTACAACATAGTTAATTCATAGTCATTTCTCCAGCTTCCTGCCTAAATTTGAAATATGCTCACTCACTTTCTTCTGAACCACTTTAGCATAATGCTCTTGTGTTGTAGAAATTTTAGAATGTCCCAATAGTTCAGATACAATTTCCATAGGTACATCATTATAAAGCAGTACAGTTGTTGCAAAAGTCTTTCTTGCTGTATGATGGCTTAGATTCTTTTCAATTCCAATGATTTCAGCAATTTCCTTGATATAGGAATTGAATTTCTGGTTGCTAATCACAGGTAGTAGATTTTGGTAGTCCTGGTATTTTTCTAATATTGACAATGCTTTAGGAAGCATAGGAATTGAAATGGTTTTATTTGTTTTATCTCTAATCATCTTAATCCATTTCATGTCATCAAATCCAATTTCTATATGCTTGGATTCCAGTTTTGCCATTTCATTGTAAGCTAACCCAGTATAGCAACAGAATATAAACATATCTCTAACTTGTTCCAGTCTAATTTGAGAAAATGTGTGTTTTTCTAATTTGTCAAGTTCTTCTGTGGATAAGTAAACCACATTTGTAATAACCCTTTTAGGTTTATGTTCCACAAAAGGATTGGAGTCTATTAGCTTTTCAATTAAAGCAATTTTTACTACCTTTTTGAACCTTTGCAATGCTTTGTTAATAGTAACTTGCTTCTGAATTTTTACAGTCTTTAAATAGTATTCAAATTCAACAATGAAATGATAATCCAAATCTTTTAATAGCATTTCATTCTTCTGGTATTTTGCTCTGATAAAGTCTTTCAAATCATTTAAAATATATGAAAACTTATTCCAAGTGCTTTGCCTGATTTCAATACCAATTAGTTTTCGGTATTTATTCAGATAGTCATTGTAGTATGAAACTATACCAATGTTTTTTTTGGCTGGCTTGCCTTTGTATTGGTTGAATATGTCATCAGCAGTAAAAGTATTTTCTTGAACTTGGAGCAATAAAAAAGCCTGATTAATTTTATTCTTAATCAGGCTCAGTTCAGTATTGATAAATGTGTTTTCATCATTGGGTGGTTTAGCTATTTGTAGCTTACTGTGCCAATGTTTAGGATTTATAAATAATCCAATTGAAAATTCATATCTATTACTTAAAAAGGATATTCTGCACCTAATAGGGCATTTACCTTGCTTATTTATTCTTGCTTTTTGAAGCAAAAACAATATGGATAGTTTATTATTGTTCATTGCTTTTTTTGTGTTTGAAATTGGTACACCTTTTTAAATGAATTGGTACACCTAACTGTATGCCTTTTGAGCAGGAATTAGATGTTTTTGAAGATGTAGATAAATTGTCAGATAAACATTTGGAATCCTGGTAGAATATAGGATTTACCACAAATAAAAAAAGAGCAACATTTTCATGTTACTCTTTTCTGCTCCCCCTCTTGGGCTCGAACCAAGGACCCTCTGATTAACAGTCAGATGCTCTAACCAACTGAGCTAAGGAGGAAGGCGTATTGCCTTTTAAAGCGGTGCAAATATAAGGCGAAATTTATTTCTTGCAAATAAAAACAAATAAATTTTTCAATTTTTTTTCTATTTCACAATAGCCTTATAAATGTCGTTGCCATTAGCAAACAGTACCAGTGCTATAAGTATAAAGAAGCCAACCACTTGGGCGCGCTCTAGGAATTTTTCGCTCGGTTTTCTTCTGGTAATCATTTCAAACAATAAAAACATCACGTGGCCGCCATCCAGTGCCGGAATCGGCAACAAGTTCATTACGCCCAGCATGATCGATAAGAAGGCCGTGATGGTCCAGAAATACTCCCAGCTCCATACGCTCGGAAAAACATTAAAGATGGCATAGAAACCGCCTACGCCCTTATAAGCGCCCGTATCTGGATTGACGATCGCCTTTAGCTGCGTAAAGTAGCGTCCCAGCTCGTCTTTGCTTCTCTGGATTCCGGCCGGAAACGATTCTGCAAAAGAAAACGTCTCGCGGCTGATTTTATAGTAGCCTAATTTTTCTAAGTTTTCTGCCTTAAGGCCGCCTTGCACGACGCCCAGTTTGCCGTCTTTGCCAACCGTCAGCTTGACGTGCTCTTCCTTTTCTTTTCTAAAAATCACCGCGTCAAACGTCTTTCCAGGGTTTGCCTCGTTAAAGGCCACGATCTCGTCGGCATAACGCATCTTTTGGCCGTTGATGCTCAAGATTACGTCTCCTTTTTCAAGCGTGTTTATATTGGGCGAATTCTCTGCAATGCTGCTTACCGTAAACGGAATACGCAATTTCAGATAGCTCTTTTCCTCTTTCATCACCGTAGCCAACAAGTCTACCGGAAGCTTGAGTTCCTGCGTCACACCATCTCTATTGATCGTCGCTGTCTTCGCAAAATTCACGTTGTACTGTACGTCGTCGAACTTCTCGACCTTCTTGCCGTCAATCGCCAAGATCTTGTCTCCTGTCTTGAATCCGATTTTTTCTCCGACCGGGCTGGTTACCCAGATACCGTCCTTTACTTCAGAATTCGCGATATACGTATTGCCATAGACATAGGCCATGCCGATGTAGATAATGATAGCCAAGACAAAATTTACGGTAACGCCGCCCAGCATAATAATCAAACGCTGCCAAGCCGGCTTAGAACGGAATTCCCACGGCTGTGGCGGGAGGGCCATCTGCTCCTTGTCCATGCTTTCGTCGATCATCCCCGAGATCTTTACGTAGCCGCCCAGCGGCAGCCAGCCGATCCCGTATTCCGTTTCGCCGATTTTTTTCTTCAGGAGCGAAAATTTGACGTCAAAGAAAAGATAGAATTTCTCTACCCTCGTCTTGAATAATTTGGCCGGGATAAAATGCCCCATTTCATGAAGCACGATCAGCAAGGATAAACTCAACAAAAACTGCGAGAGCTTAATAACTATTTCCATTTTGTAGTTTTAGATTCAATAATTGCGAACAAAAATAGTGTTTTCTATTTACTTACGGCGGGATTATTCACTTTTCAATATTTTAAATGTTTGTTAATCTTTCCAATCCCGATTCCTACTTTATAAGATGTCCGTAACTTTACTTTTTCGAATCCCGAGGCACCCTGCCGACGGCCGAAACCAAAAACAGCGCCTCGGCGCCCTTCGCACCAAAACCACTACGGATGAAAAAGATAAAAACCGCCCTGCTTTCCTACGGAATGTCAGGCAAAGTATTCCATGCGCCCTTCCTCGCGCTGCACCCCGGCTTTGAATTGGCCGGCTCGTGGGAGCGCAGCAAAAAGCTGTTGCACGAAGACTATCCCGAGGCCCGAAGCTACGATTCGCTCGAAGCCTTGCTGCAAGACGCTACCCTCGACCTCGTGATTGTCAACACCCCTGTAGAAACCCACTTCGACTATGCCAAGCAGGCCCTGCTGGCCGGAAAGAACGTGCTGGTCGAAAAAGCCTTTACGACCACGGTAGCCGAAGCCGAGGAACTCAAGGCACTTGCCAAAGAGCACGGCCTAAAGCTCGCCGTTTTCCAGAACCGCCGATGGGACAGCGACTTCAAGACCGTCAAGCAGGTCTTGGACCGCGACATCTTGGGGGAGATCGTAGAAGCAGAAATCCATTTTGACCGCTACAATCCGAACCTGAGTCCTAAGATCCATAAAGAAACTGCCAATGCCGGAGCCGGAATACTAAAAGACCTAGGCTCGCACATCATCGACCAAGCGCTGACCCTGTTCGGTTTTCCGGAAGCGCTCTATGCCGATATCCGCGTGACACGAGACCATTCTATCGTAGACGATTATTTCGACCTGCTGCTGTATTACCCGCGCTTCCGCGTACGGTTGAAAGCCGGCTTTTTTGTGCGCGAAGCCCTGCCGTCCTATATCATTCACGGCAAGAAAGGCTCTTTTTTGAAAAGCCGCGGCGACGTGCAGGAAGACGAGCTGAAGCTTGGCAAAAAGCCCAACCGCGAACAATGGGGCATCGAGCCCGACTATAAGGCCGGACTGCTGCATACCGAAGTCAACAGCGTAGTCATCCGCGAGATCGTGCCGACGCTGCCCGGCAACTACTTTGAATTCTTTGACGGACTGTACGAAGCCATTGCCAACGGTGCCCAAGAACCCGTTACCGCCCAAGACGGCGTAAATGTGATGCGGATTATTGAAGCGGCGGTGGAGAGTGATGGAGGCAAGAAGCTAGTAGAATTTTGAATTAAGAACTATCAACTATAAACTATCAACTATCAACTATCAATTATAAGAACTATCAACTATAACCATGAAAAAACAACAACTAGGAAACACAGATCTCTATATCTACCCGATTGCGTTTGGAGGAAACGTTTTTGGCTGGACGCTGGATGAGAAAAAATCATTTGAGATACTGAACGGCTTTACCGAAGCCGGATTCAATTTTATAGACACGGCCGATGTGTATTCGCGCTGGGCTCCCGGAAATACGGGCGGCGAATCCGAACGCATTATCGGCAAATGGCTCAAGGAAAAGAAAAACCGCCACGACATTGTCCTGACCACCAAAGTAGGTTCGGATATGGGCGACGGCAAAAAAGGACTCAAAAAAGCCTATATCCTTAAAGCCATTGAAGACTCGCTGCAGCGGCTCAATACCGACTATCTCGACCTGTACCAGACGCACTTCGACGATGTGGAAACGCCCGTTGAAGAAACACTCGAGGCCTATGCCCAATTAGAAAAAGACGGAAAGATCCGCTGGATCGGAACCTCCAACATGACGCCAGAACGCATCAAGGCTTCGCTCGAAGCCAGCGCCGCCAAAGGACTGCCGCGCTACCAGACCCTGCAGCCGCATTATAACCTCTATGCCAGAGAAAAATACGAAACCAATTACGAAGCCCTTGCTTTAGAAAACAACCTCGGCGTGATTACCTATTTCTCGCTCGAAAGCGGCTTCCTGACCGGAAAATACAGAACCAAGGCCGATCTAGCCAAAAGCCCGAGAGGCGGCGATATGGACAAGTATTTTGACGAGCGCGGCCTGAAAATACTAGCCGCCCTCGACGAAGTGTCCAAACACCACAAAGCCACGCCTGCCGCAGTAGCCCTCGCTTGGCTGCTGCACAAGCCCTCGGTTACCGCGCCTATCGTGAGCGCGACGAGCACAAGCCAGTTGGAGAGCATTATCTTGGCGCCGAACCTTAGGCTCGATGCAGAAGCGATGCAGTTGTTGGATGATGCGAGCAGTTGGTAATTAGGATTTAGGATTGTTGATTTAGGATTTTAGATTTAAGATAAGACCTAACGAAAGATCTCGATAAACAAATTTGTTAATCGTAAGGCTGCCCAAGCCGAGAACACAGAACCACACCCAAAACCATAAGAAATGAAAGTCTTTATCACCAGAATAATTCCCGAGGCCGGACTGCGCCTTTTCCGCGAGGCGGGAATCGAGATTACCCAATGGGAAGAAAAGCGCGAGCTGACCCAGCAGGAACTTATCGACCATTGCAAGCAGGCCGATGCGCTGCTCACGGCAGGCCGCTCTACCATCAATGCCGATTTCTTAAAGGAATGCAGCCACCTCAAAGCCGTTTCGCTATTTGCCGTAGGCTATGACAATGTAGATGTTCCCGAAGCCACGCGGCTCGGCATTCCGATCGGGCATACGCCAGATGTATTGAGCAAGGCGACTGCCGATATCGCTTTCCTGCTGATGCAGAACACGGCGCGCAAGGCTTTTTTCCACCACAAGAGAATCCTGAACGGCGACTGGGATTTTTTCGAGCCTATGGCCAACATCGGACTCGACCTGCAAGGGAAGACCTTGGGCGTTTTCGGGCTCGGCAAGATCGGCTTTGAGATGGCCAAGTCGTGCAAGGGCGCTTTTGAGATGGACATTCTCTATCACAACCGCAGCCAGAATGCGGAAGCGGAAGAAAAGCTGCAGGCCAAAAAAGTATCGTTTGAAGAGTTGCTGGCGCAGAGCGACGTGATTTCGGTGCACGCGAATCTTACCGAAGAGACCAAAGGGCTTTTTAATAAGGAGACTTTTGGCAAGATGAAGCCCAATGCTATTTTCGTGAATACGGCCCGAGGCGCCATCCACAACGAAGAAGACTTGCTGGAAGCCCTGCAGCAAAAGACCATCTGGGGAGCCGGACTCGACGTGACCAATCCGGAACCGATGGACAAGGACAATGTACTGTTGAGCCTGCCGAACGTGGCGGTGCTGCCGCACATCGGCTCGTCTACCGAAGAAACCCGCAACAACATGGCCATCTTGGCGGCCAAAAACGCGATTGCGGGAATCCGCAACGAACGCCTGCCGAAAGTGGTGAATCCGGAAGTGTACGAAAGCAAAAAAAGCTAGAACAGTTTCTTGCCTAATAGAAATATCGGACATTTGCTGCTTTATTGCATGCCGCGCTAATTATTGCCTTTTATGGAATTTAGATTTATCAACAGATTCAATACCCGCCCGAAGCTCAAGGGCTACAAACACGCCAAGGAGTCGTACCTGAAACGAATACGCTGGGCGGTCTCGCTTTTTTATTTTGCGATGGGACTGTGCTTTGCCACTTGGGCAAGCCGCATCCCAGACATCAAGGCTTCGCTCCACTTGAGCGAAAGCGATTTGGGTTCTATTCTTTTTGCGCTGCCTTTTGGTCAGCTCGTTATCATGCCTTTTTCGGGCAAGCTCGTTACCAAATACGGCAGCCATAGGATACTGCTCTTTTCGCTTGCCTTTTATGCGCTTGCCCTTACCAACCTAGGACTGGCGACAAAGCCGTGGCATCTTTCGGCCGGACTTTTCTTGTTCGGTATCTTCGGAAACCTGAGCAATATTGCCGTGAACACGCAGGGCGTGTATACCGAAGAACTTTTTAAAAGGACGATCATGTCGTCTTTTCATGGTGCATGGAGCACGGCAGGCTTTACGGGTGCCTTGATTGGTATTGCCATGCTGGCCTTAAAGCTGTCGCCGTTGCAGCATTTTGCGATCACGGCCGTCATCGTTTTTGTACTGATGGGCGCCAATTATAAATTTCTCATCAAGGCGAAGGAAAAGAAAAACAAGGAGAAGAAAAAGCTTTTTGCCAAGCCCGACAGCGTGCTGATCTGGCTGGGCGTCATCGGCTTCTGCTGTATGGCAAGCGAAGGCGTGATGTTTGACTGGAGTGGCGTCTATTTTAAAGAAGTCGTGAAAGCGCCCGGTCCGCTGGTGATTTTGGGCTATACGTCTTTTATGATCATGATGGCTTCCGGCCGATTCTTGGGCGACAGGCTGATTTTTAAGTACGGAAGAAAAAGAGTATTGCAGGTAAGCGGCTTGCTGATTTCGATCGGGCTGTTTACTTCGGTCTTTTTGCCGTACTTGGTTTCGTCTACATTAGCTTTTATGCTCGTGGGACTTGGCGTTTCGACCATCGTGCCGACCGTCTACAGCATCGCCGGAAAAAACACGACGGTGGCTCCGGGCGAGGCGCTTACGATTGTTTCGAGCGTCAGCTTTTTAGGCTTTTTGATGGGACCGCCCGTTATCGGCTATATTGCCGAAGCCTACGGACTGCAGTTTTCGTTTGCGTTTATCGGAATCTTTGGGGTATTGATTGCCTTTATGGTCAGCCGTATCAAAGCCATTGCCTAGCGTATTTTTCTACAATAAAAAAAGCAGAAGCGTTTTGACGACTTCTGCTTTTTTATATCTATGATTGGCGTATTACGCCTTGATGAACTTCATCTGTTTTGTGCCGGCATCTGTCACTATCTTGATAAAATTGACGCCTGTTGGCAGGCTAGAAACATCCCAAGACATTTCAGAAGTTCCTTCTTTTACAATCTGACCTAAGGCATTGTAGAAAATGGCTTTTTCAAGAACTACATTGTCCGGAAGCTGCAATTGCAAGGTATGAGAAGTCGGGTTCGGGTATAATTTTACGCCTTCTGCCAAAGCAAATTCTCCATTACCTAAAGTCATCGTGCTGTTTCTGGCAATGATATCAATATTTGGATTGAAGGAAACGCCTGTAATCGCAAACGGTACTAATTTGTCGATCGTCTGGTTGTTGGCAGTATTATCTAATACCAAGTCTAACGACTGTCCTCCAGCGCCTGTTACTCTTACCGGAACCGGCATTTCAAAGAAGGAAACAGAAGGATGCGATTGTGTCTGGTTGACTACAAAACGCGCTACGCCAGGAGAAAAGTTTCTGGCAGTAATCGTATACGTAGGATAGCCTTGTCCGTAGACCCAGTCATTAAAGAATTCGTCCAGATTCATTCCAGAAGCCGCTGCCAGATGAGCTTTTAAATCGTTGGTGGTTGCATAGCCATACGCCAAGTTCGGGTCGGCCAAGTAATTTTTCACGCCTTGGAAAAAGGCAGCATCGCCTAGTTTAAAGCGAAGCATATGAACGACCATGCCTCCTTTGTCATACGACAATCGGCTGCTGAAAATTCGGTCGCCGTCTTCGGCTTCGTCATCCGTAAGATATACGGCGCCTCCCGGCTGCGAAGTAATATTGTTTACCAAGCCGCTTTTCCATGATCTGAAAGCGCCAGCTCCATCCATATCTTGGATGACAAGCCCAGACAGATAGGTCGCGAATCCTTCGTTCAGCCAGATGTCTTTCCAGCTGCCGCAGGTAATCTTGTCTCCGAACCATTGGTGGCCTAATTCGTGGGCAATTAGTCCTCGGTCAAAGCCTCCCATAAAGGAAACGGTGGTGTGTTCCATTCCGCCGCCAAGAGCGCATTGGGCATGCCCGTATTTTTCATTGGCAAAAGGATAGGTCTCAAACAGTTGCTCAAACAAATTCATGATCGGCACCGTTACGGCCAAGTCGTTCTGTGTTGCCGTCTGCCCTTCCGGATAGATATAGTTTACGATAGGAAAGGTGTGCGGTGCAGTTCCGGCCTGTTGGGTGAAAATCGTGTAATTAGTCACTGCTATTGCTATAAGATAAGCCGGAATCGGGTAGCTGTGGTGGAAGTGCGTCGTTTTTGAGCCGTCGCCGTTATTTACTGCGCTGACCTGTAGTCCGTTTGAAACGCTTGTGTATTGTGTGGCTGATTTTATATAAACATCAAGGCTTTCGACCTTGTCGTTCAAGTCCTGCTTGCATGGCCACCAGTCTCTGACGCCGAAAGGCTCAGATAGTGTGTAAAGCCCAGGATTTCCGGCATGCGTATAGGTGTTGAAGCCATCGCTGTCGGCAGGCGGTGCGCCTTCATAAACGATTGTTAGCGAATCCAAAACGTTTGTGTTTTGTACGGCCGGAAGGTTGATGACCAATTCATTGGTTCCGCCTTGCGTAAATGTCAACGGAACATTTCGCTGCTTTACAGAACTTACGACCAGTTCGTCTGACAGGTCAAAAGTTACCGTGCTCATATTTTGTTTTGCTCTAAAATAAGTCGTCACGTCGCCAATAACGTAATAGGCATCAGGATATACTTCAAACTTGAGCCTATGGTAGGTCACGTCATAATTTTCCGTATTCGGATTGGTCCTAAAGTTTATTTTCTTAGCGGCGGCTTTGCGCTCAGCTTCAGCAATATGGCTGTTGGGAGAGGAAGTGTTTTGGGCAAAGCCAAAAGCAGACAAAAATAGTGCGAATAGCAAGTAGATTTTTTTCATAATCAAGAAAAATTTTCCAAATGTAATTAATAAAATAACACACGAAATGTTAAT
Source organism: Flavobacterium gossypii (assembly GCF_014138495.1). Taxonomy (NCBI): domain Bacteria; kingdom Pseudomonadati; phylum Bacteroidota; class Flavobacteriia; order Flavobacteriales; family Flavobacteriaceae; genus Flavobacterium; species Flavobacterium gossypii. Next base: position 1,804,560 of record NZ_JACJIS010000001.1, read on the forward strand.
TTATTAGGGTCTAGCCTCTTTTTGAAACTTTATGCTTTGTTAATTGCCAACATTGCAACTGTCAACCTTTTTTCATTAAATTTGCTACCTTATAAAAACCAAGATAATGTTACAGATAGCGTTTATTAGAGAAAACCAGGAGAAAGTCCTCAAAGCTTTGGCAAAAAGAAACATGGATGCCAAGAGTATTGTTGAACTAGCCGTGCAGCTCGATGAAAAAAGAAGAGCGACACAGGCTGAAATGGACAATGTTTTGTCGGAATCGAACAAGCTATCCAAAGACATCGGCGAATTAATGAAAAGCGGCGAAAAAGCCAAGGCTGAAATACTGAAAGCCAAAACCGTTTCATTAAAAGAAAAAAGCAAAGAACTGTCTGATAAGCTGGATGTATATACCGAAGAGCTTACCGAGCAGCTGTATCTGTTGCCAAATCTTCCTGCCGATCTTGTACCAGAAGGAAAGACTCCAGAAGACAACGTAACGACCCTGCAAGAAGGAGACATTCCAGACTTGCACGGCGAGGCATTACCGCACTGGGAACTGGTGAAAAAATATGATATCATTGATTTTGAATTAGGAAATAAGATTACCGGTGCCGGTTTTCCAGTCTACAAAGGAAAAGGAGCCAAATTGCAGCGCGCCTTGATTACCTATTTCTTAGATAAAAATACCGAAGCAGGCTACCAAGAATTTCAAGTGCCGCATTTTGTGAACGAAGCTTCGGCATACGGAACGGGACAGCTGCCAGACAAAGAAGGACAGATGTACCATGATGCGACAGACAACTTATATATGATCCCGACGGCTGAGGTTCCGGTAACGAACTTATTCCGCGACGTGCTTTTGCAGGAAAACGAACTTCCGATCCTCGCAACAGCGTATACGCCTTGCTTCAGGAGAGAAGCCGGTTCTTACGGAGCACACGTGCGCGGCCTGAACCGTCTGCACCAATTCGACAAGGTGGAAATCGTGAGAGTAGAACACCCAGACAAATCGTATGAAGCTTTAGAAGGCATGGTTGAGCATGTGAGAACCATCTTGAACGAATTAAAGCTTCCGTACCGAATCCTTCGCCTTTGCGGCGGCGATATGGGCTTTGCTTCTGCGATGACCTATGATTTTGAAGTGTTCTCTACAGCACAGGACCGCTGGCTGGAAATCAGCTCGGTGTCTAACTTCGAGACCTTCCAGTCCAACCGATTGAAACTGCGTTTCAAAGACAAAGACGGCAAAAACCATCTGGCACATACCTTGAACGGAAGCTCGCTGGCATTGCCGCGCGTTTTGGCAGGCATCCTTGAGAACTATCAGACTCCAGAAGGTATCGTGATTCCAGAAGTATTGCGTCCGTATACTGGATTTGATATTATAAATTAAGGAACAATTAACCAATAGTTTACTGTAGCAATGTACTAATTCAGTTCTAAAATTGTTATATTAGTACATTGTTATATCCTTTTGCATTACACTAAGATGAAAAAGATTTTCCTCGTATTGAATTTATTCCTGTCGCTGTTTGTTTTTGGACAAAACGAGCAGCTGGCTATGAATTATTTTGACAAAGGAGAATTTGAGAAAGCCATCATCAGCTTTGACGACCTGCTAAAAAATCAGCCGGGGAATAGCTTCTATTTTCAAAAGATAGTCGAGTCCTACCAGCAGCTGCAGCAATATGACAATGCTGAAAAGCGCATCCAAGAACGTTTTGAAAAGTTCAAGCAGCCGTCGCTTTTGGTCGAGCTTGGCTACAACTATCAATTGCGAAAAGATGCAGCAAAAGCTAAAAAATACTACGAGCAGGCGATTGACAAGATCAATGAGAATCCGTCGAATGTGTATACGATAGCCAATACTTTTGAGAAAAAGGTCTTGCTGCATTATGCGCTCGAAGCCTATAAGTTAGGAATAAAGCTCGAGCCGAAATTCAATTTCAACTACCAGATGGCCGTGCTTTACGGACAGCAGGGCAATACCGACCAGATGATCGAAATGTTTTTGGATGAAGCCTTTGCCAACCCAAACAGCACGATTATGATTCAAAACCAGCTGTCGCGTTTTATGACCGAAGAGGCCGAAGAATCATTCAATACCTCATTGCGCAAAGCACTTTTGGTACGTGCCCAGAAAAACCAAGATATTTTTTGGAACCAGTTCTTGAGTTGGTTTTTTGTACAGCAAAAAGACTATTCTAAAGCCTTTATCCAAGAAAAAGCAATCTATAGGCGCGATCCGGAATCTTTTTCGAACATCGTAAACCTTGCCGAATTGGCGATGGAAGAAAACGAAGAAGAAACCGCAAGGGAGATTTTTGCCTTTGTTTTGGAAAATACGCAGGATCTAGATTTGCAGATTACGGCGCACTATTACCTGATGGAAGCGAAGATAAAAAAGGCTCCCGAAAAAGACTATCCTGCCTTGAAAAGCGAATTGGATTTGCTCGTAAAAAAATACGGCGTGAGTCCTTATACGCTGTCGCTGCAATTGCTGCAGGCGCATTTCGCAACCTTTAATCTGAAAAACCCAGAAGAAGGAAAAGCCATATTGAAACGTACGCTCGAACTGCCCTTGAGCAAATACCAGACGGCCGACGTAAAGATGGAACTGGCGGATATTTTATTGTATGAAGAAAAATTCAACCAAGCGCTGATCTACTATTCGCAAATCGAAGAAGACTTGAAAAACGACGCGGTCGGACACGAAGCCAGCTTAAAAGCCGCCAAGACCAGCTATTTCAAGACTGATTTTGAATGGGCCTTAAAGCAGTTTCGAGAGCTGAAATCAGCTTCGACACAATTGATTGCAAACGATGCTTTAGAACTATTTCTTTTGATTAATGATAATACCGTAGCCGATTCGACCCAAGTAGGATTAAAGAAATTTGCGAGAGGCGATTATCTGCTGTACCAAAACAAAAACAAAGAAGCGTTGGAGCAATTCCAATCCATCTTAAAAGAATACAAAGGCCAAGATATTGAGGATGAAACCTTGCTCCGCATCGGCCAGACGTATGAAAAGCTAGGAGACTTTAATGCCGCCCTAAGCCAATACCAGATTATAATCGACAATTATAAGGACGGAATCTATATTGACGAGGCGCTTTATTTCTCGGCTGAAATCTATAACAAGCAGCTAAAAGACATAGAAAAAGCCAAAGCACTTTATGAGCAGGTGCTCTTTAATCATGAAGACAGCATTTATTTTGTAGAAGCAAGGAAAAAATTCAGGCAGCTGCGCGGTGATGCTAATTTGTAATTGTTGAATTACGAATTATCTAATCTATTCGTCGAATAAGAAGTCTAAAATCTAATACTCCAAAGAAATGATCATATACAACGTAACTACAAATATTCATGAATCAGTTCATGACGAATGGCTGAACTGGATGCAGCGCACTCATATTCCGGCCGTTTTGGCGACAGGCAAATTTGTGTCGGCTCATCTTGTGAAAGTCTTGGTGGAAGAAGAAATGGGCGGGAAGACCTATTCGGTTCAGTTTTGGACAGACTCACGAGAAAAACTAGAAAAATACTATCTGGAAGATGCGCCCATACTGCGCCAAGAAAGCCAAAAACTATTCGGCGACAAGATGCTTTCTTTCAGAACCGAGCTGGAATTCATCAGCGAGCACAAGACCGTTTAGTCGGCCTAAATCATAAATCATAAATCACAAATCAAAATGGATAAAGTAAAAGCCAAGAAACATCTTGGACAACATTTCCTTACGGATGAAAATATAGCAAAGAAAATTGCAGACACCCTCCATTTTGAAGGCTATGAAGATGTTTTGGAAATCGGTCCGGGAATGGGCGTGCTGACCAAATACCTGCTCGAAAAGCCGATAAATACGTACGTAATTGAAATAGATACCGAATCGGTAGACTATCTTAATGCGAATTACCCGAAGCTCCACAACCATATCATTTCTAAAGACTTTCTGAAATACAATATCAATGAGGTTTTTGAAGGAAAGCAGTTCGCGATAATCGGGAACTTTCCGTATAATATCTCATCGCAGATTGTGTTTAGGGCTTTGGAGCTGCGCAACCAGATTCCCGAGTTTTCAGGCATGTTCCAAAAAGAAGTAGCCGAAAGAATCTGCGAGAAAAAAGGCTCGAAAACCTATGGCATACTGTCTGTTTTGGTACAAGCGTTTTATGATGCCGAATACCTTTTTACGGTACATGAAAACGTATTCAATCCGCCTCCGAAAGTCAAATCAGGCGTGTTACGATTAAAAAGAAAAGAAAACTTCACTTTGCCGTGCAGCGAAAAGCTCTTTTTTAATGTAGTAAAAACAGGTTTTCAGCAGCGAAGAAAAACATTGCGAAACAGCTTAAAATCTCTAAATCTTTCGGATAATTTGAGAGAAGATACTATCTTTGACCTCCGTCCGGAACAGCTGGATGTACAGCAATTCATAGCAATAACCCAAAAAATAGAAGCCGATGCAGTTTAAAATCAGTAAGGAGCTTATTCTTCAGATTGAAGAATTAATCTTGAGCAAAAACGACCAGCAACTGGAAACCCTGCTCAACGATATGCACCACGCTGATATTGCCGAAATCCTTGACGAATTGGATTTTGATGAGGCTACCTATATCTTCAAGATTCTTGATAGTGAAAAAACCGCAGAGATTCTTCTGGAACTGGAAGACGACCTGCGAGAAAATATCCTAAGCAGGCTTTCGCCTAAAGAAATTGCCGAAGAGCTCGATGAGCTGGATACCGATGACGCGGCAGACATCATCGCTGAGCTTTCTACTGACATCAAAAACGAGGTAATCTCAGAACTTATCGATGTCGAGCATGCCAAAGACATCGTCGACCTTTTGCGCTATGATGAAGATACTGCTGGAGGTTTGATGGGAAAAGAGCTCGTAAAAGTAAACGAAAACTGGAACGTACTCACCTGCGTCAAAGAAATGCGCATCCAGGCAGAAAATATTTCCAGAGTACACTCTATTTATGTCGTTGACGACGAAAACCGACTGAAAGGAAGACTGTCGCTCAAAGATCTTTTGACGACCTCTACCAAAACACCGATCAGTGAAGTATACATCCCTAAGGTAGATTACGTCCGTGTTGATACTGAAGACGTTGAGGTGGCCCGTATCATGCAAAAATATGACTTGGAAGCCATTCCTGTAGTCGATGAGCTGGGGCGCTTGGTCGGAAGAATTACCATCGACGATATCGTCGACGTCATCAAGGACGAAGCCGACAAAGATTACCAGTTGGCGGCCGGTATCTCACAAGACGTTGAAGCGGATGACAGCATCATAGAACTGACCAAAGCCCGACTTCCGTGGCTTGTCCTGGCACTTTTGGGCGGTTTTATAACCGTAAGGGTGCTCGGTCTTTTTGAAGGCGCGATGCTGGAACACGGCAACCTCTTTTTCTTTACGCCGCTGATTGCCGCGATGGCAGGAAACGTTGGCGTACAATCCTCTGCGATTATCGTACAGGGTCTTGCCAATAACACCTTGAGCGGTTCGCTTTTCAACCGACTTATCAAAGAAATTTCCTTGAGCCTTTTGAACGGTGTTATTCTCGCTTCGATACTATTCATCGGAAGCCACTTTCTCTTAAACGTAGAATTCATCATCGGTATTATCGTGACGATTGCGCTGATTTCCGTAATCATTATCGCTTCGCTTATCGGAACATTTATCCCTTTATTGCTGAACAAATTCGGAATCGATCCCGCTTTGGCAACAGGCCCTTTTATTACCACCAGCAACGATATTTGCGGAATATTGATTTATTTTTCCATAGCAAAACTTATCCTCGGATTTTAGATTTGGGCATTCCCCAAGGGTCGCGCTTTCCGCTCTATCTTTCCAAACTCAAAGAGTTTGAAAAGGATGCCGCTTCAATCGCTAATGCGAGCGTCGGGTCGCGAATTATTTTTTAACTTTGAAAGAAATTCCATCAAAGCATGATACCGAAAGACATAAAAATACTGCACATCGATAGCAATAATCCATTGCTCATGAACCAGCTTCAAGAAGCAGGCTTCACCAACCATGAAGATTTCAAATCCTCAAAAGAAGAAATCGAAGCCAAGATTCAAGACTACCACGGCATCGTAATCCGAAGCCGGTTTAAGATTGATAAGAACTTTTTAAACAAAGCACCCAACCTGCAATTTATTGCCAGAGTCGGGGCCGGACTCGAAAGCATCGACTGCGATTATGCCGCAACAAAAAACATACGCCTAATCGCTGCTCCCGAAGGAAACCGCAATGCCGTAGCAGAACATTCTTTAGGGATGCTATTGTCGCTTTTTAATAAGCTGAACCAAGCCGATCAAGAAATTCGTTCCGGACATTGGAACCGCGAGAAAAATCGCGGACATGAGCTAGACGGAAAAACCGTTGGAATCATCGGTTACGGAAACATGGGCAAATCCTTCGCCAAAAAGCTACGCGGCTTTGATGCGGAAGTATTATGTTATGATATCTTGGAAAATGTAGGCGATGCCAACGCAAGGCAAGTTTCTCTGCAAGAACTCCAAGAAAAAGCAGATGTCTTGAGCCTGCACATTCCGTGGACTCCAGAAACGGATAAGTTGGTCAATGCAGCCTTTATCAACGCTTTTGCAAAGCCATTTTGGCTGATTAATACCTCAAGAGGGAAAAATGTTGTCACAGCCGATTTGGTCGAAGCGTTGAAGTCAGGAAAAATATTAGGTGCCGGACTCGATGTATTGGAATATGAAAAGCTGTCTTTTGAGACGCTGTTTGAAGAAGATAAAGTTCCAGATGCGTTCCAGTATCTTTTGGAATCGGATAAAGTTATCTTGTCGCCTCACATCGCCGGATGGACTTTTGAAAGCCATGAAAAGCTGGCGCAGACTATCGTAGACAAAATCAAGCAGCTGTATTTTGGCGAAACTCCAGAAGTAAAAGAGCAGAAGCGCGTTACGGGAATTGGAGGTTTTTTCTTTAAATCAGAAGACCCGAAAGCACTAAGAGATTGGTATAGAAAACACTTGGGATTAGACACGAACGATTATGGCTGTACCTTCCGATGGAAAAACGAAAAAGGGGAAGATTGTTCGACACAATGGTCGCCGTTTAAAAGCGATACCAACTATTTTAGCCCTTCTGAAAAGCAGTTTATGCAGAATTTCAGGGTAGAGAAGCTACAAGAATTATTGGCAAAATTAAAAGAAGAAGGCGTTCAAGTAATTGGCGAGATGGAAAGCTATGATTATGGAAATTTTGGCTGGATTTTGGACTTGGAAGGGAACAAGATTGAGTTGTGGGAGCCTATGGACGAGACGGTTTTGTAAATTTTAAAAATTTGTACTTCTATTTCAATTATTTTGTTAATTTTACTACATAAACCAACAAATACCAAAAAAACATGTCAGAAATTGAAAATGAATTTAAAGAAACTGCTAGAGAATTTTCTCAAGGAGCTCAAGACGCTTTAGGACAAGATAATAAAAAAATCGTTGCGGGCATTTTGGCTTTGCTTATAGGCTCTTTAGGAATCCATAAATTTATTTTAGGATACACCAAAGAGGGAATCATCCAAATCGTAATCTCAATCGTAACTTGCGGTATTGCAGGTATTATTCCTTTTATCGAAGGAATCATCTACTTGACAAAATCAGATGCTGATTTTTACAATACATACCAAGTAGGAAGAAGACCTTGGTTTTAAGATAATTCCAGTTTTTACAAGATAAAAAAACCAAGACACTGTCTTGGTTTTTTGTTTTTATATGTTTTCTCCTTTTTCAGCGAGTTTCCTTTCGAGCTCTGCCTGAAATTCTTCCATGACCGGTTTCATGGTGCTTTCCGGTATATCGGCAATTCGGATGTACATTAATCCGTCGACAGCATTGTTAAACAGCGGATCCACATTAAAAGCAACTACGCGTGCATTCTGCTTGATGTATTTTTTGATCAATACCGGCAAGCGAAGGCTTCCTGGTTCTAATTCATCAATTATCTTATCGAATTTGATTAGGTCGGCTTCGGCTTCGTCGAAGATAAAATCTTTGTCGGCATCTTTCAGCTTTACCTTAAATTCTTTTTTAGGATGTACGTATTGCGCAATATACGGATCGTAATAATGCGACTTCATGAATTCGATCATTAGCGATTTTGAGAAATCAGAAAACTGGTTGCTGATGCTCACGCCTCCAATCAAGAATTTATGTTCCGGATAACGTAAGGTCGTATGAACAATCCCTTTCCACAATAAGAACAAAGGCATTGGTTTTTGTTGGTATTCTTTGGTGATGAAAGCACGGCCCATTTCAATGGACTTGCTCATCATGTCGTACAATTCTGGTTCAAATCTAAAAAGCTCCTGAAGGTAGAAACCGTCAATGCCGTACTTCGGAAAGATTTCAGCACCCAATCCCATTCGATAGGCACCAGCAATCTGCTTGGTCTCATCATCCCACAAAAACATGTGGTGGTAGTATTTGTCGAATTGGTCTAAGTCTAAGGACTGATTGGTTCCTTCTCCTACTTCCCGAAAGGTAATTTCTCTCAAACGTCCTAACTCATGCAGAATATTTGGGATGTTATTGGCTTCGGTAAAAAATACTTCATAGTTTTTGCTTTGCAGCAATCGGCAGTCAGTCTTTCTTAAAGCATTTACTTCATTGACAATCTGCTCGTGGTTGGCAGGCATCGCAATCTGTTTCGGGCTTCTCGGAATCTTTAAGTTTGACGTATCCAGCAACTTAGTTTCCTTTTCAAAAGGATTGGCCAGCATATAGGTCTTTTTTCTCAAGAACTCTGAGTATTCTTCTATTTTTTCGTATTCGTTCTGCTCGGTTACTGAAATTGGCTTTCCGATTCTAACCTTGATTACGCGGTCTTTCTGCGTAAGCAATTCGGAGGGAAGCTTTGCCGTTCGCAACGTATCATCAAGCTTGGACAGGAAGTAAAAAAGCTTGCTGTTTTTGGCATGAAAATAAATCGGGATTACAGGAACTTTCGCTTTTTTGATCAGCTTGATTGCGCCTTCTTCCCAAGGTTTGTCGACGACTAATTTTCCGTCTTTATATGTAGAAACTTCTCCGGCAGGAAACATTCCCAACGGCTTTCCGTCGCTTAAATGGCGCAAGGTTTCCTTGATTCCGATTACGCTCGATTTGGCATCCTTATGCGTTTCAAAAGGATTAACGGGCATAATATACGGTTTCATCGGATCGATTCTGTGCAAAAGGAAATTCGCAATGATCTTGAAGTTGGGTTCTCTTTCGAGCATCAGTTTCAAAAGCAGGATGCCGTCGATGCCGCCAAGCGGATGGTTTGAAATCGTAATGTAGGCGCCGTCTTTCGGAAGGCGTTTCAAATCTTCTTCAGGAATCTCAAACTTAATCTGAAACTCGTCCAATATAGCATTCAGGAACTCTACATCTCTTAAATGCTTGTTCCTGTCGTAAATTTTATTTAAAGTGGAAATCTTGAGTATTTTCATTAGCAGCCAGCCTGAAAAAGTTCCCAAAACCCCATATTTATCAGTGTTTATTGCTTTTGCAACTTCTTTAGCGGTAACTAAACCCATTTATTGTTTGTTTTTGTGCGTAAAAAAACAAAGATAGCAAAATTGCTTTAACACGGTCATTTTTTTCGCCATACTATCGCAGAGATTTTGCCCACGGATATAATCTTTTTTACTTACTTTTGAAAAAGTCAAAACATAAAGCAACCATGAGAATTATCTCCTACAATGTCAATGGAATAAGGGCAGCCATTGCAAAAGGCTTCCTAGAATGGCTGGAACATGCGAGTCCGGACATTATTTGTCTTCAAGAAATTAAAGCAACGCCAGACCAGATTCCGTTAGACGAATTTGAAAAAGCAGGCTATCCTTATAATTATTGGTTTCCGGCACAAAAGAAAGGCTATAGCGGCGTAGCCGTTTTATGCAAGACAAAGCCGAACAATGTAGTTTTTGGCACGGGAATCGAGCACATGGATTTTGAAGGCAGGAACCTTCGCGTTGACTATGACGATTTTTCGGTGATGAGCCTGTATCTTCCTTCGGGCACGAATATTTTGAGGCTCGATCATAAATTTATGTATATGGATGATTTCCAGAATTATATCAATGAGCTCAAAAAAGAAGTTCCCAATCTTTTGATTTGTGGCGATTATAATATCTGCCACGAAGCCATTGATATCCATGATCCGATTCGAAATGCAAAAGTGTCAGGATTTCTTCCAGAAGAGCGTTCTTGGTTGGATCTTTTTATGAAAAACGGATTCATCGATTCGTTCCGCCACTTCAATAAAGATCCGCATCATTACACGTGGTGGAGCTACAGGGCCAATGCCAGAAACAATAACAAAGGTTGGAGAATCGATTATATTCTTGCCAGCCGTGCTATAGAAAACAGGCTAAAGCGATCTGTAATCTTGCCCGATGCCAAACATTCGGACCACTGTCCTGTTTTAGTAGAAATAGAGTAGATTCCCTAAAAACTAGAAATAAATAAAAACCAATTCAAAATCATGATTAAAAAAGTAACGTTAGGAGTATTAGCCCTGGCATTAACCACTTCGTGTGTTTCGTCGAAAGTTTACAAAGAACTGGAAGACAAATACGCCAACCTGAAAAAAGAAAACCGAAATCTTTCTGACGAGAACCAAGATCTTACGAAAGCGAAAAACCAGCTAGACATCGAAAGCAAAGACTTGAAGTCGCAATTAGAAAAGCTGAAAGCAGAAAGAGACAAACTTGCAGCAGATTATGCGGCAGCCAGCGCAAACTTGAATACGTTGAAATCATCATACGCTGCTCTTGAAAAAAACAGCGGTGATGCCTTAGATACCAACATGAAGAAAAATCGCGAGCTATTGGCGCAGCTGGAAGCTAAAGAAAAAGCATTGGCAGCCGAGCAAGAAAGATTAAACAAATTGCAAGCCGAATTGCAGGAACGTTCTTCTAGAGTTGATGAATTAGAAGGAATGATTGCTGCCAAAGAAGAAAGCATGAGAAAGCTGAAAGAAACGCTTTCGAAAGCATTGAACAGCTTTGAAGGAAAAGGCTTGACTGTGGAACAAAAAAACGGAAAAGTATATGTTTCTATGGAAAACAAACTCCTTTTTGGTTCAGGAAGTTGGTCTGTTGGAACTGAAGGTAGAAGAGCTGTTGTAGAAGTAGGTAAAGTGTTGGGCGTAAATCCAGACATTTCTGTCTTGATTGAAGGTCACACCGATAACGTTCCTTATGGCGGAACCGGACAAATTACAGACAACTGGGACTTGTCTACAAAACGTGCTACGGCTATCGTAAACATCTTGGCAGAAAACAAAGCCATCGACAAAAAGAACCTTACAGCTGCAGGACGTGGTGAATATGCTCCGTTAGCTTCAAATGAAACAGCAGAAGGAAAAGCGAAGAACAGAAGAATCGAGATTATCTTGACTCCAAAATTGGACGAGATTTCTAAGATGTTGAATGAATTGTAGAAATAAGGAGCTAAGTTGCTGAGGTACTAAGGCGCTAAAGCCTTAGATATTTAAGTGATAAAGCTTTTTGTTTATAATATAAAGACTCAGGACATTTGTTTTGGGTCTTTTTTAATTTAACGGACAGCCCAAACCTTAGCACTTCAGAACCTTAGTGCCTCAATCTCTTAATCCCTCAAAACTTTGTACCTTAGCGCCTCAAAAACGAGCAACTTAGTACTTTCAATGAACTATAATACTCTTCCCAATACCGACCTAAAAGTCAGCGAAATCTGCCTCGGAACGATGACTTTCGGGCAACAAAATACAGAAGCACAGGGACATTCTCAATTGGATTTTGCGCTTGACAAAGGCATTAATTTTATTGATACAGCCGAAATGTATCCTGTTCCTGCACGCGAAAAAACGACAGGCGAGACAGAACGAATTATCGGGAGCTGGCTGCAGAAATCAGGAAGAAGAAACGATATAGTTCTGGCTACAAAAATTGCAGGCCCGAATAGAGGAATGCCTTATGTGCGAGAAGACATGGCCTATACGCCTGAAACCTTAAAGCTCTCTGTTGAAAAAAGCCTAAAACGACTCCATACGGATTATATCGATTTGTACCAATTGCATTGGCCGGAGCGCAAATCAAATATGTTCGGACAGCGCGGATTCAAGATTCAAGAAGATGCCTGGGAAGATAACATACAGTTTGTTTTAGAAACGTTACAAGAATTAATTCAAGATGGAAAAATTCGAGCGATTGGTGTTTCCAACGAGACGCCTTGGGGCGTAATGCGTTTTTTGGAAGAAAGCAAAAAACATAACCTGCCGAGAATTTCGACGATCCAAAATCCGTATTCTTTGCTGAACCGTACTTTTGAGGTCGGACTTTCTGAAACCGCTTACCGTGAAAATGTCGGTCTTTTGGCCTATTCGCCGTTGGCTTTTGGTACCCTGTCTGGAAAATTCCTTAGAGGAGAAGAACATCCGCAAGCAAGACTGAACCTATTTCCGAATTTTACGCGATACAATTCACAACAAACAAAAGAAGCTACAAAACTCTATCAAGAAACTGCCACACGATTTGGACTGACCTTGACGGAAATGTCTTTGGCGTTTATCCGTCAGCAGCAGTTTGTGACCGCTACAATTATCGGAGCGACTAATTTAAAACAGCTGGAAGAAAATATTAATTCTGCAACTACCGTACTTTCTGAGGAAGTGCTAAAAGCTATTGACGAAATCCAAGCCATTCGGCCGAATCCAGCACCTTAGGCAAAAATAAAATCGTGGCTTCTTGTTTTTAAGAAGAAGCCACGATTTTGCTAATATAGGTTAAGTCACAGATTATTTTTTTCCCAATTTTGAAGTGAATCGGTTTCCAGAAACATCTTCTATAGTAACAACATAAATACCTGTTTTTAGCGAAGCTATATTGATCGTATTGATAGGCGTGTTTTCTAATTTCTGTTCCAACAAAAGCTTTCCTGATAAATCAATAATAGAGATTTTCTGAAGGATGTTTTCGTTAGCACTAGACAAGAAAAGCTCTGAATCTGCAGGATTTGGATACATTGAGAATCCATTTTGTGCAAAATCATCAGTTCCTAATGCCGTATCTATAACTCTATATACAATGTCTTGAGACGTTCCGGTCACGAACAATTCGCCGCTTGAATTTTCTCCGAAAGAAGTAAAAGAGTTCGATCCAGAAAAATTGGCAGAATAGGTTATTGTTCCTGTGGTACTCACCATTCCAATTCTATTTACACAGTAATCAGCAAAGAAATATTTGTTCTGCATGGCAGGATAGGTGCTTCCAGTATAGACATAACCACCAGTAATCGAACAGCCTCCAGTTGATGCATGCGTATATTGAGCCACAGGAAAAGTCATTGTTGACATGGGAGCGCAGCCAGCATTGTTGTACACATTGTTGCCTTCATAGCATCTCCAGCCGTAGTTTAGTCCAGCAGCTGTAGGACTTACTTTGTTTATTTCCTCAACTTGATCCTGTCCTACATCGGCAATCCATAAATCACCGTTAAGTCTGTTGAACGAAAATTTCCAAGGATTACGAAGTCCGATGGCCCAGATTTCATCTGCTCCAGCTGTCGCTCCGGCATAAGGATTTGTAGGAGGGATTCCGTAAGGGGAACCAGAATTCACATCGATTCTCAACATTTTTCCTAAAAGTTCGTTGATGTTTTGTGCTCTGTTTCCAGGATCGCCACCGCTTCCGCCATCACCCATACCGATATACAAATAGCCATCAGGACCAAATTTTATGGTACCTCCGTTATGATTGGAAAAAGGCTGAGCAATTGTCATCAAGATAGTGCCTGTCGTATTCGCGACATCAGGATTAGCACTTACAGAATATCTGGCGATTACGGTACTTCCGCCAGTATTGGTATAATTGACATAAAAAAAGCCGTTGGTAGCATAATTAGGGTGGAAGGCCAAGCCTAAAAGGCCTCTTTCTCCGCAACAGCTCACTAGGCTCGAAATATTAAGAAAAGGAGTAGCGTTTATGGTTCCGCTTGAACTGACGATTTTGATAATTCCGGCCTGTTCTACCACAAACAATCTGGAATCTCCAGCATGGGCAATTTCAATAGGATTCGTGAATCCCGTTGCAAAAGGAACTATTCCTATAGTCTGCGAAAATGCTAGGCTTGAGAATAGTAATACTAATGATTGTAAAGTTGTTTTCATTTCTATAGCAATTAGGTTAGGAAGTAAATTTATAAAATAATTTTTGAAAATACTCATAATGAAATGTTTACATTTTTGAATTATAAGTATTTTTTTAATAAAAAAGCCTCATTATTGTAATGAGGCTTCCTTTTTTAAAGATTATCGATGATTTTATTTTTAGGGTATTTGACGGTATAGCTGATTCGTATTTTCTTGGTTTCGTTTGGCTTCAGATTTAAATCCCAAGTAAGAATTCCGGTTTCGGCATTGACTTTTGCATTGTCGCTCTGTTTTAATTCGATTTCGATTTCCTTGTCGGTGCTTAACGGATATTGATCCTTGAGCATCAATTGGACAGCTTCTTTTTTGTTGTTTCTTACGGTCGTTTCAAACGTAAAGGTCTGCATCTTGTTTGAAGACAGAAATTTTGTCCCCGATTTGTCTACTACCTTTTCACGTTTGATAGAAATCTTTTTATCTCTTCCCATGCTCAAGTTCAAGGTGTCTGAAGTCTGGTTTGGATCGACAAAAGTTTTTCCGACATACATTCCTTCAAAAATAATATTCGCCTCGCCTTTCAGCAGGTTGTATTTTGAATAGTCGCTGATTTCTGCCAGCAAAAAAGCTTCTTTGTCCACTGTCGGAGCCGCATAATATTTATACGTTGCTGGCAGTTTTATTTCTTTCAAGGCAACGCTGTGTTTTTTGCCATTGGATAAGATATCGTATGGAATGTCAATATCAAATGAAATATTTAATTGATTTTCTGAAATGGTCGTAAAGTTTGAGATAGATGCTTTAGCTAATGCTTTATCTTTTCGGGTATTAATAGCTTGTACGACTACTTCCTGCAATTCATTGCTCCTAACGTCATCATTTTGTTTATATTCTTGCTCATATCCATATCTCAAGAACCAGGCTTGCAATAAAGGAGCTTGATTGTTTTGATTCGGAACTCCCGATGATAAAGTCAGTTTTACATTTTTCCAATCGATTCCTGTATTTTGTACGACTTGTGCTTTGTACATCATTTCAATCGGCGATGCAACGCTATTAGCTCTCAAGTCATAAAAAGGAGACCAAGTCGCACTGTTGGTCAGATACGAAATTTCTAAAGGCACATTTCCTGCAACTTCGTTCATGACCTGCAAGACTAATTTTCCAGAGGATATTTTTTCTTCATTTTTGTTGTTGATTTCCAGTTTGTCATTCAATTTCTGGAGTGTTTCGTTAAGTTTCTGTTCTTTTTCTGACAAGAGATTGATGCTGTTGCTCAGTTCTGTTCTTTTTGCTTTGTAGTAGTCTACCATTTTCATCAATTCCGTTACATTTAGTCCAGAATTTTGTCCAGAAACCTGCTGGTTTTTGTCCAATAGGTCGATGGTTTTTCCTTCGGAGACTTTAGCATTAACAATTTTCACAATTTCTTTTTTAACGATAAGGATGCTGTCTTTTACTTTTTTTACCGAAGGAGAATTGGTGTCGATTTCATATTCAGAGATATAATTGTCTGTGAATTGAACAGACAGCACCGTTAATGTAGGCGACGTTCCAATTTGGATTGAATTTTCATTGACCCAGTTGGCCACGTTTTTCACCACGATTTCATGAGTTCCAGCCGGAAGGTTTACACTGGCTGTTTGGGAGATTTCTGCCGCATTGAAGTAAACCGTTGCCGCTTTTACTTTTGCTGTCGTGAACACAGGCTTTTGGGCGTATAATGATGCTTGGAACATCAATAACAAAATGAGAAACTTTTTCATAATAGAAATTTAAAGATTAGTCTTTTCTTTATAAGAGAGCGAAAAGAAGCAAAAGGTTGGGACGAAAGGAAAATAAATAAGCCTCACAGAGAAATTTCTATGAGGCTTATTGGGATTAAAGCTTATTTTTCAGATGTATAGCCTTTTATTTTTGCAAAATCTAAAATCGATGAAGCAATAGCATTTCCTAAATCATCTTGTTTTTTTCCTTTTTTATTTTCGGTATCGATATAGTCCTGGCGCTGTTTTGCCAGCTGTGCTATCTCTTTCTGTATCGTTTCTCTCTCTTTGGTTTTCTGATCTACGATGGCTTTTATCTCTTCTTGAGATTTATTCTGCAATTCTTTCGGAAGTTCTTCTTTTTTGATTTTCTGCAAAGCCGTTTTGTCTTCTTTTACGCGGTCGACCAAATCCCAAGAGTCGTTTTTATAAACGGCTTTTGATTTGCTGACAGCACGTTCTGCATAGTTGGAAGAAGAAACAGATTCAGCATTTTTATCTTGCATAGCCTGCATTTCTTTCTTTTCATAGCCTTGCTTTCCGTAGCCGACGTATGTCGAATTCAAGCGTTCGTTGCATTTGTAAATCCTGTCGTCATAAGGAGTCACGATATAGCGTACTTTCTCGTCAGAATCAATATTGAAGTATTTGCCTTGTCCTCGCTCGGCTCCGTCTTTCCACATGGTGTTGATGCCTTCCATCGATCCGCCGCAGAAAATCGTATTGACATAAATGTCATTCTTCAAAGCGTCGCTGATGGCTTCCTTATAGCTAATATCGCCTTGGTTGAAAGGTTCGTTTCCGGCAATATAAAGCAATTTCATGTTTACTTTTCCTTTTCCCCATTCCAACTGCTTGGTAGCATCTTGAATTACGGCACCGCAATATTCAGAACCTCCGTTAGTTCGCAATGAAAATAATTTTTCCGAGATAAGGTCTAAATCGGTAGAAAGCGGTGTTACTTGGCGGATATAATTTGAAGATGAAGACAATCCGTCGTTTCCGTATTCATACAGCGCAATTTCTATTTTTGGATTTTTGCCTTCATATTTTAGCGTTGTCAAGGTATTGACGATATTCCAAAGCCTTGATTTTGCTTGGTCAATCAAACCGTCCATGCTGTTGGAAGTATCTAGCAGCAAGGCCACTTGAATTTTTGTATTGCCGTCGTCTTCTGGAGCGGCCATAGCCAATTCAGGTCCAGGTTCAGGTCCGGTTTCCGGGTCTTGCTCTTTCGGATTTTTTTTAAAGAAATCACAGCTTCCAAAACAGAATGTTGAAGCCAAAAGGAGCGATGCAAATAGGATTTTCGTTTTCATAATTTGTTATTTTTTAGATTATTGTAAGTTTTTGATATCGTTTTCAATAGTAAGAATCATCAGGCAGGCTGCCGTGCAGAATACAGGACTGGTGATGCAGTGATGCCCGTTCCAGCTTCCGTCGCTGTTTTGGATGCTGATGATTCTGCCGCTCACGTCATCGTACCATTTTTTCCATTCGTCATCTTGATTGACAATCATGGATTCTCCGGTTTGTAAGAAGCTCAAGAATTCTTCGCCGCCGTTATTTCCAAAACCGCTTATCACGTTTTTGTCCATCGCTTTTACTTTTGCGGATTTGTATACTTTATCAGCCACGTCATATACTTCGGCTTGTTCTTCAGAAACGCCTGCTTTTTTGAGATTTTCTTTATTCAATACAGCATTACGGTCTAGTTTTCCTTCGCTTTTGGCTTTATTGATAATGGCATTGGCTTCCTGTGATTCTTTGGCGCTGCCACGTACCGAACTACTCACTGCATATAACATAACTCCAGCTCCGTCTTCCGTTTTTACGCTTTCGCTTTCTGCGTTGTAATTGCTTTTTTGGTATTCGCGAGATTTTTTCAGCTTTTCAGAATCGACTTTCACATCTTTATTTTTTGCCGCATTTTCAAGGCTCGAGCTGGCAAAAGATGACTGTAATACGCCAGCCCAACCCGCTCCTTTTACTTTTCCGTTCTCGTCATACGACTTCTCAATTTTGTTCACGCAGATTTGGATGGCCTCTTTTACCTGAGTTTTTAAAGCTTCCTCTTTTAGCAAAGGATACACCTGATTCAGAAATTGAAGTGTCAGGACAGCATCAATGTTTTCTCCTAACTTGTTTTGTATTTGTGTGCCGCGGACTTCGGTTATGAAATTGGGATTGTTTTTCGTCTTTTCGATTTCTGAAAGAAGATAATTCAGGCTCTTTCTTAAGGTCTCGCTGTATTTTCCAGATTCTAAGTTGTAGCCGCAACGATACAATGCCATAGCCGTCATTGCCGTTGTTGCCGGATCAGAACTCACGGCATGTGGATCCATTACATTTTGTCTTGCATGCGAACCTGCGCCCCAGCCACCGTCTTTGTTTTGAGCTTTGATAAGCCACAATTCGCCTTGGACAATTTTGTCGTCGATTTTCGCATCTCGTTTTACTTTTGCATACCCTTCCGACGGCTGTTCGCCCATAACCGTCATAAAGACACACGGTTTTTCTTCTTCTTTACCTTCTGGAAGTGAAGCGAGTTTTTTAGTCTCAGGAGTTTTATCGTTCTCTACTATAGAACGGTTATTTATAATTCCCACAGAGATATAACATCCTGCGAGAAAGACTGCAACGGAAATAATTCTTGTTTTCATAATAAAGGTTTTATTGATTTGTAGGGTAAAATTATCTCGTACGTCAATTCAGTTTTTCCACAAATGGTGAAACGGGCTTTTCAATTGGTGAAAGGAATAGGATAAGAGGTTAGAATTATTTTACTTTACATTGCAGAAAATACGTAATGATGAAAATAAGAAATGCTTTGTTCTTTTTTGTTTTGCTGTTCGGTATCCAAATCGTTACGGCTCAAGACACTATTAAAAAGAAAGGCAAAATGGACGTTAAAAAGTACAGTGTCAATCAGGCAGCAGCTGAGGTGAAAAAATCCTTGTCGCAAGATGAAAATGACTTGCTGACAGCTCAAAAATATGAGGCTTTAGCGAAGCAGCTTTCGGCAAAAGGAGAATATGCAAAGGCAGAAGAATATCTGAAAAAAGCCCGTGATATTTATGCCAAACGCAATAAGAAAAAAGAAACGGCCAATATCAGCCGTGGTATCGCCAAAGCTCAAGAATCGCAAAACAAAACTGAAGATGCTATTGTAAGTTATGAATCGGCAAGCCAGACTGCTACAGACAAGGTTGCAGAAAGGATAAATTATAATGATGCGGAACGGTTAAAAAACAGTACTCCAGAGCAAAAATCAGATTATATTTTATCTAATATTGATTTGTTAGAAAAAGAAGGTAAAAAAGAAGAAACGGCCGAAGCCTATCAGCAGATGGCCAAAAATAGTATTGACAGGAATGATGCCAAAGCAGCGGTTGAAAATTATAAGAAAGCGCTAGAAAATGTAAGACATAAGCCAGAAGAAGCCATCAAGATTAAGAGTGAAATCGCCAAGGTATATGCTTCGGAAAATGAATTTGACAAAGCCATTGAAATCAATAAAAAGCTTATCAACGAAGCGAAAGAAAAGAACGATTCCGAAACCCAGATTCTTCAGATGCAAGAACTGGCGACAGTCTATTTTAAGCAGCAGGATGCCGAAAAAGGAATTTCGGTATTAAAAAATGCATATGAACTTGCGATCCAAAATGGCAAGACGCTCTTGGCTAAAAACAGCTTGGAACAGTTGATAAAAGAATACAATGCCAAAGGGAATGGCGATAAAAGTATCGAATTGTATGAGAATTTTTTTGAGAACTTTGAAACCCTCATTAAATCAGATAATTCCTTAGTTGATTCTAAAGTTTTTCAGGTAACAGAAGACCGGATCAAACATTTGGAAAAAGAAAAGGCTTTGAAAGATGAATTAATCAGCAAGAAAAATACGTTTAATTATTTTCTCTTGGGTTCTGTTTTGCTAATGATTTTGCTTTTTGTTTTTATCGTAAAAGCCTTGTATTCCATCAAGACCAAAAACAAGAAAATTGCCTTGCAGTCGTTACGAAGAGAAATGAATCCACATTTTATTTTTAACAGTCTTAATTCTGTAAACCAATTTATTTCTGAAAATAACGAGCTCGAAGCCAATAAATATCTGACATCGTATTCCAATCTGATGCGAAATATGATGGAGAATTCCAACAAAGATTTTGTTTCGCTGAATAACGAGGTAGAGCAACTAAAAAAATATTTAGACTTAGAACATTTGCGTTTCAATGAAAAATTTGATTATGAGATTACCATTGATGAAGCGTTAGATGGCGATGCGGTTTTTGTTCCCAACATGCTGTTGCAGCCACACCTGGAAAATGCAATTTGGCATGGCCTCCGCTATAAGGAAGGAAAAGGATTTTTAAAACTAGATTTCAAGCTCAAGAACAATTTGATCAAAGTAACGATTGACGATAACGGAATCGGACTCAAGAAAAGCCAGGAATTAAAAACTACAAATCAAAAAGTGCATGAATCCCGTGGCGTGACCAATACGCGAGAACGAATCAGCCTTTTGAACGAGCTGTATAAAAAGAACATCACTTTCGAAATTTCAGAGAAAGAAAGCCCAGAGACAGGAACACGAGTCGAAATCAATTTTCCATTAATAGACAGAATCTGATGGTATTGCAAAAAATAAAAAGCGTCATAGTCGAAGATGAAACGGCGGCACGGGAAGTGTTGAAAAACTACCTGCAGAAATATTGTCCGCAGATTGAGGTTGTTGGTGAAGCCCAAAATTTTAAGGAAGCCGTTCCGTTGCTTCATGAAGTGCAGCCGCAATTGGTTTTTCTCGATGTGGAAATGCCGTTTGGAAATGCGTTTGATGTTTTAGAAGCCTGTAAAGACTTACAGTTCGAGACGATTTTTGTGACCGCTTTTTCAGAATATTCCCTAAAAGCTTTGAACCAAAGCGCGGCTTATTATCTGTTAAAGCCCATCAGCATTGAAGAATTGATTACCGCGGTAAACAAAGTACAGCAACATATCGTAAACCATGAAATTTTTAACCGAAATAAGATTATCGTTGAAAATTTCAAAGAAACCAAACCCGAGAAACAGCAAGTGATTCTTCCTACCTTAGAAGGCTTTGAAGTCGTGAAGATGGAAGAAATCGTAAGGCTTCGCGGCAACGGAAATTTTACCGATTTGTATCTGGCAAACGGACAGAAAAAAATGGTCTGTCGCTTTTTAAAGCATTTTACCGAAATCCTTCCTTTTCCGTTTGTACGTGTCCATAAGTCGCACATCATCAACATCAACGCTGTAAAATCCTATCATAAAGGGACAGGCGGTTATGTGACGCTGGAAGACGGCTCGGAAATCGAAATCTCTCCTAATTATAAAGAAGAATTTCTAAAAGCTTTTAAATAGCTAAAAATCAAATTCCTCATCAATGGCCATAGAATCTACAGCGGTCGAATCGGGTGCTTTTATTCTCAAAAAGGAACGAGCCGGACCAGTAATTTCTACAGGGAAATGTTTTTGGAGCGTATCGTCTTGCGTCAGCAATCCACGGCGAATCATCAGGTTGGTCATGTATTCGTTTCGCTTTTCGGCAAAAGATTTCAGTTTTCCTTGGTTGTCAAATTGCCACATAAATCCTCGTGGCCTTGGAACGATGCTTGCCAAAAACAAGGATTCGTTCAAGTTCAATTGCGACGGATGTTTTCCGAAATAGAAATAGGCGGCTTCTCCGATTCCATATACATTTGGTCCCCATTCGATAATGTTGAAATAAACTTCCAGCATTCTTTCTTTGCTGGCAATTCGATTGTTTTCCAAGATATACACCAACAGAATTTCTTCCAGCTTGCGCGAAAGCGTTTTTTCTCTTGTCAAGAAAACGTTCTTGATTAACTGCATGCTGATGGTACTTGCCCCGCGCGAAAAACGTTTGGTCTTGATGTTTTTGATAATCGACTGTTTGAACGCTTCATTGATAAAACCGCGATGCGAGAAAAAGGACGGATCTTCTGAAGTCAGCACTGCTTTTCGGATATAAGGCGAAATCTGGTCCAAAGGTGTGTAGTTTGGGTTTGACATTCCAACTTCTATCTGTCGCTGACGAACTCCATTTATGATGGCGCGATACGCAAAATCGCTATTCAACTTGTTGAGGTTGGCTTCGCCGTATTTGGTGATTTTCAAATCTTCTTTTTTCAGCTGGCTGTCAAAAACCAATTCTCTTGGCTTGTTTTTGTTGTACAGGAATTCTAGGTTGTAACTGAAGTTTCCTTCAGCTTCCATACCTTCAAAATTGGAAAAAAGTCCTTCAGGCAGGGAAACGATAAAATCTTGTGCCTTCATTTTCGGAATTTTCACTTTCAGGGCATAAATCTGATTTTTGTCTTCTTTTACTTTCTGATAAAAAACATATGGCGTGAATTTCATCTTGTTCAGCGTAACCGAAGAAGTGCTGTCAATCGCAATAAAATCTTCTCCAAAAAGCAGGTTGTAATTGAAATTTGCCTTTTTAATGACAACATCCTTATTGGCAATTTTTGGATGATTTACGGTAAAGTTTGCGATAGAAGTAAAGCCGTCAATATGCAATTCGCCACCGTCCATTTCGATATTAGAAACATTAAGGCGAATCGAATCGAAGCCCGCTTTCATGTTGAAACGTTCATCGACATAAGGAATTCGGATTTTGCCCGTATCTACATTAAAAAATCGCAAGTCAGTCTTTTTATTCCTTGGATCGGCAAAGCCCTTGATTTTCCAGTTCTGCTTAAAATTATCTGCCGTGACGCCGATAGTAGTCTCTAGTTCTTTGTCTTCCAGATGTAGTTTTTTCAAATCTAGTTTTACCTTTCTGCCCATGTCGTCCATGCGGAGCGAAATGTTTTCCAGATTCATGTCGGTGGGAATCAGATTCAAGGCTTGGTTTAAGAGTCGGTAGGCTTTTTCGGCATAATTTGTCTCTACATTCGTGGTGTCTTCGTTGGATTTTCGTTTCAAGAAAGCGTCGAAATTGCGGCCTTTTTCGTTTTTAACCAGCTGAACAAAACCGTTTTTGACATGAAGCGTTCCTAATTGCACATCGCCAGTCAGTAGGCGCCAAAAGTTGATATTGGTCTTGATGCTTTCGACATTCAGCAAAGTGTCCGCGTTTTTCGGAACCAGAAGTACATTCTCTAGAGCAACTCCCGAAAAACCTTCGAACGATGCTTTTTTAATGGAAAAATTGCTGTCGTAATCTCGTTCCATCTTGTCAGAAACTTTTGCGACAGCTTTTTGCAGTATGGAATTTCTAAAAATAAAAAATGTGCCTATGGAAAGCACAAAAAGCACGCCTATGATTTTTGCAGCGAGGATTGCTTTTTGTTTTCTGGATCTCATTGAGGATTTGTGGTTGGTTTAAAAAACAAATATAACGATTAATGGAAAACCAATAGTTAAATAGCGGTAATTAACAGCATTCCTCACTACTACGCTAGCCAAATAATTCGCTTACTACGTCTTCGATTTTTGAAACTAGACGGATTTTTATAAACGTATTTTTGAGCGTAATCTTATTGTATTTTGAAACGAAAATGGTAGAAAAGCCTAATTTTTCTGCTTCTTGGATTCTTTGGTCAACGCGATTGACGGGACGAATTTCTCCTGAAAGCCCGACTTCGCCAGCAAAACAGAAATCTTTTCCGACAGGAATATCTTCATTGGAAGAAAGAATCGCGGCCACGACAGCCAAGTCAATAGCAGGATCATCTACAGAAATACCTCCGGTAACGTTCAAGAAAACATCTTTGGCGCCTAAGCGGAAGCCAGCTCTTTTTTCCAATACGGCCAAAATCATGTTCAGTCGCTTGGCATTGTAGCCCGTGGTGCTTCGTTGTGGCGTTCCATAAACGGCGGTGCTGACTAGGGCTTGGATTTCAATCATCAATGGACGCATGCCTTCAAGCGTTGTCGCGATTGCAGTTCCCGAAAGTTCTTCTTCTTTATGGGAAATCAAGATTTCAGACGGATTTGAGACCTCCCTTAAGCCGGAGCCTTGCATTTCGTAGATTCCTAATTCTGCCGTAGAACCGAAACGGTTTTTTAGCGAACGCAAGATTCTGTAGATATGATTCCTGTCGCCTTCAAACTGCAAGACAGTATCAACCATATGTTCTAGGATTTTTGGTCCCGCAATGTTTCCGTCTTTCGTAATATGTCCGATCAAGATGACCGGAATATTGGTTTCTTTGGCAAATTTGATCAGTTCGGCAGTGGTTTCCCGAATCTGTGAAATGCTTCCGGCAGAAGACTCAATATAATCGGTATGAAGCGTTTGTATGGAATCGATAATGACGATTTCTGGCTCGATGGCTTCAATCTGCTTGAAAATATTTTGCGTTTTTGTTTCGGTAAGGATATAGCAGTTATCACTCAACGGATTGATTCTTTCGGCACGCATTTTTATCTGCTTCTGGCTTTCTTCTCCGGAAACGTACAATGTTCGATAGGGTAATTTTAGAGAAATTTGCAAAAGCAACGTACTTTTTCCGATTCCAGGTTCGCCTCCTAAAAGAATTAAAGAACCAGGAACAATACCGCCACCTAGAACACGGTTTAGTTCTCCGTCTCTAGTGTCCATGCGGACTTCTTCGGTGCTGTCGATTTCATGGATTTTTAACGGCTTCGTAACTCTTTTTGAATCAGGCGAAGGCGTGCTTTTCCAATCTTTCTTGTCTTCTTTTTGGATTATTTCTTCGGCAATCGTATTCCATTCCTTGCAGGAATTGCATTGGCCTTGCCACTTTGAATATTGGGCGCCGCAGTTTTGGCAGAAAAAAGTCGTTTTTATTTTTGACATATATTTATTTGCTCTTCATTTCATCTGCTTTTTCAAGCATCATGTCTTTTGTCAAGTCGCCAATTTCATTTTTTGTGTAAGCGTTTTGGTACGATTTGAAAGCACGTTTGAAATCTCCAGTGTGCTCATACATCATGCCCATCTCATAATCGGCAAGCATTGCTTTTGGGTAGCTTTTTCTAGCCATGGCAGATAATTTTTCAAACTCAGCATAGGCTTTGTTTTTTAGAATAGCGGCTTCAATTGCCTTAAAGTCATTAACACGAATCGGCATCTTTATTCCTAAAGATTTTTCGATGATTTCATATTTATTAGCCAAATAATCAGCATAACCGCTTGGAAGCGTTGCAATTTTTTCTTGGAATTCTACAGTAGAAATAGGTTGGTAGGCAGAGAATATCTGGTACAGCGCATTTGGAACTGCAGGAAGCACTAAAGAATAATGCGTAGCATTTTTGAATTCGTCAAAGCGATAATTGACGTTCGGGTTGCTCATCTTTCTGATGTTTTCATCAAGTTCTTTGATTTTTTTCTGCATTTTTTTCAAATCGCCATCGGCTGTTGCTTGGTAATAGAAAATCGGCTGTTTGAATGTAGCAAGGCGCTCCGCAATTCGGGTTTCCATTTCTGGAGCAAATTCAGGGCTTAAGGAAATATAGGCATTAAAAACAGGCTGGTCTTTGTAAAGATAAAAATTCAAAAATCCAGCGGTAGTGTCATGTCCGGCAATAACCCTGAAAGGAGCGATCCTGTATTTTTTTTCTAATGCAGGAATCAATTCAGAGCCAATAAATTCGTAGAAACGGGAACCGCCTTCTTCTGGCAATCCAGTTTCTTTATCGAATTGACTGTCGTTGAAACGTTCGCCGTTTTTGTTTTGGCTGATTCCGACGATGATTACCGGCGGCAGATCGTCCCAATAATTAGCATAGGACAAAGCGCCTGAGAAGGCATCAAAAAGATATTCTCCATCGAGGAGTATTAAGAGCGGAAATTTTCTATCGGGTTCTTTTTCATAGGCAGGCGGAAGGGAAATCATGATCTGGCGCGTACCGTTTAGTTTTTCAGATTTTACTTCTTCAACACTTTTTTGGGCGAATAGGCTAAAAGAAAAAATGCAAAAAGCAGCAGTTATGAAGTTTTTCATTGCGAGGGTTTTTGGTTAGTTAGCATAGAGACAAGAGGTCTCTAAATAGGAAAGCAAGATAATAATTTATTTTTTCCTATTGAGGATCGGCAAAAGCAAAAACGAAAGTCCGCCTAAAATAATTATTTGTACGGTTTGCGACGTCCAGATAATCCAACCGAAAGCAGTTCCCGCTTCTTTTGGAATTCCGTATAACGCTAAAATACCAGCAATTAGTACAGGAAAAACGCCAAAACCTCCGTTTGAGAAAGAAATAGCCAAGCTTCCGATTACGAAAGCGGTTACCACAACGCCAAAACTGATGCCGCTTGTTTCTTGTAAAGCAAAAATAGCAGTATAGAACGTTAATACATAGCCAATCCAGATGATAGCGGTATAAAACAAGAAGGACCACTTTTTCTCCATTCTCCAAACACTCAAGAGGCCTTCTGTCAATCCAGAAATTTTTCCTTTGATCATCAGGATCCATTTGGATTTTGAGTAGACAAAAAGAAGAATGGCGGAAAGGAAAATCACAAAAGCCACAATTCCGTAAATCAATAATTTTTCTACAGGAATCGTATTTAAAAGGAAGGTTTTTAAGACTTCAAACTGCAATAAGACGGCCGTCGCGATGAATAACAAAAGGATAATAAAGTCGACGACTCTTTCGGCAATAATGCTCCCGAAAGCCTTGTCAAAGGGAATGTCTTCGTATTTTTTTAATACCAAAGCTCTGGAAACTTCTCCTGATCTTGGTATCGTCATGTTCATAAAGTAAGCAATCCAAACGGCCATGAAATTATTCTTGAACGGAGAATGGTATCCCATGTGTTCTAGCATAAATCTCCAGCGATAGGCTCTGGCAGCATGGCTGATGAATCCGAAAATCAGGGCGATAAAAATATAAGTGTAATCGGCATTTCGGAAGTAGCTCTTCATTTCCTCCAATTGTTCGGGAGTAAATGAATTATAGGTATATATAGTCAAAAAAACTCCCAATAGAATTGGGAGCAGGATGGATAGTATTTTGCTGATTTTTTTCTTCAAAAGACTTTTAGGTTAAGGAGTTATCCTTTTCATTAGGGAAAACGAGCGTCGGTTTGAAAGTCTTGGCTTCTTCAAAATCTAAAATTCCGTAGGAAATGATGATGATGATGTCGCCTTTTTGTACCATTCTCGCCGCAGGGCCATTTAGGGTAATCTCGCCGCTGTTTCTGTTTCCTTTGATCGCGTAAGTTTCTAGTCGCGCGCCATTATTGATGTTTACAATAGAAACTTTTTCTCCTTCAACAATATTGGAGGCTTCCATCAACGCTTCGTCGATCGTGATACTTCCAATGTAGTTTAAATCTGCTCCAGTTACCGTAACACGGTGAATCTTGGACTTAACAACTTGAATTTGCATGGTGCAAAGGTAATTATTTTTTAATTTAATGAAATATTATCTATCAAGCGGATGCTGTTAATAAAAACAGCAATGAAAGCGCGGTATTTTTTACTGTTATCTTTTTCTTGTATCGGCAGTAATTGGTCTTCGTCTGCAATCTGAAAATACTCCAGCTTGAACTCTGGATTTTTTTTAAAAACGCTTTCAACCCAGTTAGTAACTTCTTTTGCACTTTCCGTGCCAAACTTTTCTTTGGCAGTTTTTAAGGTCTTGTATATCAGGGAAGCATCTTCTCTTTGTTGTGCAGAAAGTCTTTCATTTCGAGAGCTCATGGCTAGTCCGTTTTGTTCTCTGAATATAGGGCAGCCTATAACATTCACGGGCATTTGATGCTTTTCGACCATTTTTTTTACGATCTGCAGTTGCTGAAAATCTTTTTCTCCAAAATAGGCATTGGTAGGATGTACGATTTCAAAAAGGCGCTTGACAATTGTGCCGACACCGTCAAAATGTCCTGGTCGGTGCTCGCCTTCCATCTGGTTTTCTAATCCGTCGAAATTGAAAGAGGCAGATACGGTATTCCCGTTGTAGATATCCTCAACGCTAGGAGCAAAAACCAAAACCTCTTTGCTGACGTTTTCGATTTTTTGAGTGTCTTTTTCTAAAGTCCTAGGATATTTTTCTAAATCTTCAGCATTATTGAATTGGGTAGGATTTACAAAAATACTGACCACCGTTACTGGGTTTTCGCCAAGTGATTTTTCAATCAGTGACAAGTGTCCTTGGTGCAGTGCGCCCATTGTTGGAACAAACCCGATTGTCGTATTTTCTTTGGCAACCGACTTTAAATGGTTTTTGAGATCTTCTTGTCTGTTGAAAATGAGCATCAGCTTAAGATTAAATTGAGTGCAAACTTACCATTTTTGTTAATAACTGCATAAATTTTTGTAATTTTGCATGTTTTTATATGCAATAAATAAAGTTCAAAACAATATGGAGGATAAGAGGATATTGTATGTATCATCTGAGGTAGTACCTTACTTGGCTGAAAATGAAGTATCTATAATGTCATATGACGTTCCGAAAATGATCAATGATCAAGGGGGGCAGATTAGGATTTTTATGCCACGATATGGAAACATAAATGAAAGAAGGCATCAGCTGCATGAAGTTATACGTCTTTCTGGAATGAATCTGGTGGTAAATGATTTGGACATGCCGCTGATTATTAAGGTAGCTTCTATACCGAAAGAAAGAATCCAGGTTTATTTTATCGATAATGACGAGTATTTCAAGCGCAAAGCTACTTTTACGGACGAAGAAGGAGTTTTGTATCCGGATAACGACGAAAGAGCGATCTTTTTTGCAAAAGGAGTGGTTGAGACGGTAAAAAAACTAAACTGGGTTCCGGATATTATCCACGTTCATGGCTGGCTGGCTGGCATGCTTCCAATTTATATGAAGCATTATTATAAAGATGAGGCTTTGTTTTCTGAAACAAAAATAGTCACATCGGTTTACAGCCAAGGTTTTGAAGGAAACTTGGATATGGAAATGATGAAAAAAGTAGCTTTTGACGGTATTCCAAATGAATCGATCGAGCACTTGGCGGAGCCAAATTACGAGAACATAATCAAGGCTTCTGTTATGCACTCAGACGCTGTCATTATTGCTTCGGATGACCTGTCTCCAAGTTTAACAAAATTTATAGAATCATCGGGAAAACCTTTTTTACCTTTCGCCCCGAAAGATAAGTTTGCAGAAGCTTATACTAATTTCTATAGAAATCAAGTTTTATAAAAAACATTACTAAAAATATGCTTAATAATTCAATCTTTAAGAAGGTTCTTTTTCTTGTCATGGGCCTTGGATTTCTGCTTTCTTGCGACAGCGAATACAATTCCATAGGTGCGGACATTGTGGATGATAATGATCATTTTGGATTCATAAAAAATGACGCTTCTTCAATTGTTGCATTCAATCAAAAAACAGGCGCTGTCCAAACAAATAATCTTTCTGTAAATCCATTAGGCGTATTTGATAGTGGTATTTTCGGAAAAACTACAGCAAATTTTGTTACGCAAGTAGAGCTAAAAAGCGAAAACCCTAAATTTAGGGATGTACCTTCCTCGGCAAAGATAAAATCAGTAGTCTTGAACATACCTTATTATACTACTTTCCTTAAGACAGAAACTGATGGTAGCAACAAGTATGAGCTTGATTCTGTTTACGGAAACATCGCCAATAAAATAAAACTGGGCGTTTATGAAAATGGCTATTATTTAAGAGATTTTGATCCAAATGGCGGTTTTGTTGATGCGCAGAAATTCTATTCTGATCAAAATGCTGTTTTTAACAGTGTCAAAGGAGCAAGATTAAACGATTCTTCAGATTTAAGCCAGAACGATCAATTTGCTTTCAGTCCGTTAGAACATGTGATCCAGCCAGAAGAAGAAGGCGGTGATATAGTAAGAGAGCTTCCAAGCATGAAGCTGAACTTAAACAAAGATTTTTTCTATAATAAATTGATTGCGTCTAGCGGCAACTTGGTAAACAATAACGTTTTTAAAAACCATTTTAAAGGATTGTATTTCCAAGTAGAAGAAATTTCAGGCAGCGCTTTGGCTTTGTTGGATTTTTCAAAAGGAACCATCACCATGACGTATGAAGATAAGAAAATAAAAATTGTAAACGGTGAAGAAGTTGATGATGGCGTTGAAGAAAAAACACTTGTTCTTAACTTAAAAGGAAACACGGTAAGCTTGTTGGATAATGCCTCTACAAGCGCCAGCCAAACGTATGATAATATAGTAGGTAATCCGGTAACAGGAGATCAAAAATTATATTTAAAAGGCGGAAATGGTTCTGTAGGGATGATTGATTTGTTCGGAGGTGGCGAATCTGCTGAATTAGAAGCGCTGAGAACTGAAGCAATTTCGAATAACTGGCTTATCAATGAAGCCAACTTGGTTTTTTATGTCGATCAGCCTACAATGACGAATAATACGGATCCGAATAGGATTTATGTGTATAACGCAAAAGATAACATTCCATTGGTAGATTATCTTTTTGATACGTCAAATGGCGGAGGAAAAACTAAATATTCGAAAGTAACTTTTGGCGGAATTGTCAAGCTGACAGGAAATGCTGACGATACAAATAGAAAAGGAATTCAATATAAGGTCAGAATTACAGAACACATTAAAAGAGTATTGCTTAAAGACTCTACCAACGTAAGATTGGGTGTTTCTGTAACCGAAGATATTGTTAAATCAACTAGCGTGGCATTGCGAACGCCTTCACCGGCTTTCAAAAAAGTGCCTTTCTCTTCAGTAATGAGTCCGCTTGGAACAGTTCTTTTTGGAAGTGCTCCAGTACCATCTAATGAAAACAAGAGATTAAAGCTTGAAATTTATTACACTAAGCCTAACTAATACGATAAAATTATGTGTGGAATCGTTGGATA
The DNA here is from genome assembly GCF_014138495.1 of Flavobacterium gossypii. Taxonomy (NCBI): domain Bacteria; kingdom Pseudomonadati; phylum Bacteroidota; class Flavobacteriia; order Flavobacteriales; family Flavobacteriaceae; genus Flavobacterium; species Flavobacterium gossypii. The sequence continues at coordinate 1,835,256 of NZ_JACJIS010000001.1, forward strand.
TATTGGTCATAGAGATGCATATCCTATTATCATAAAAGGACTAAAAAGATTAGAATACAGAGGTTACGATAGTGCAGGGATTATGCTATATGATGGCGAGTCCATGAAAGTATCGAAGACAAAAGGAAAAGTGTCTGACCTTGAAGAAAAAGCAAAAGAAATTTCCACAAACGGAAATATCGGAATCGGCCATACGCGTTGGGCGACACATGGTGTCCCGAATGATGTGAATTCACATCCGCATCTTTCCAATTCAGGAGATTTGGCAATCATCCATAACGGAATCATCGAAAATTATGAGCCGTTAAAAAAAGAGCTGATCAAGAGAGGCTATGTTTTCAAATCGGACACCGATACAGAAGTCTTGGTAAATCTTATCGAAGACGTTCAGAAAAAAGACAAACTAAAATTAGGAAAAGCAGTTCAGATTGCCTTGAACCAGGTAGTAGGAGCCTATGCGATAGCTGTTTTTGATGTAAAAAAACCAGACGAAATCGTTGTGGCCCGTTTGGGAAGCCCTTTGGCTATCGGAATAGGTGAAGATGAATTCTTTATCGCTTCTGATGCTTCTCCATTTATCGAATATACTTCCAATGCTATTTATTTGGAAGACGAAGAGATGGCCATTGTTAGAAAGAACAAATCCATCAAAGTAAGAAAAATCAAAGATGATTCTTTGGTAGATCCTTATGTTCAAGAGCTTCAGATGAATCTTGAGCAGATTGAAAAAGGAGGCTACGAGCATTTTATGTTGAAAGAAATCTATGAGCAGCCAAGCGTAATCAAGGATACCTATAGAGGAAGACTTTTGGCCAACAAAGGAATTATCCAGATGGCCGGTATTGAAGATAATCTTGAAAAATTCCTCAATGCAGAAAGAATTATCATTGTAGCTTGTGGAACTTCATGGCATGCTGGTTTGGTTGCAGAGTATATTTTTGAAGAATTTGCAAGAATCCCGGTTGAAGTAGAATATGCCTCAGAATTTAGATACAGAAACCCGATCATCAACCCAAAAGATGTAGTTATCGCTATTTCGCAATCAGGTGAAACGGCAGATACGCTTGCAGCGATTAAGTTGGCGAAAGAAAGAGGAGCTTTTGTATTTGGAGTATGTAATGTAGTGGGTTCGTCTATTTCGCGCGAGACGCATGCAGGTGCTTACACGCACGCTGGTCCGGAAATCGGCGTAGCATCAACAAAAGCATTTACGACTCAAATTACAATTCTGACATTGATATCGCTTCGTTTGGCTAAAGCAAAAGGAACTTTATCTAATTCAGATTTCCACAGATACCTTCAAGAATTAGAGGTCATTCCTGAAAAAGTAGCCGAAGCGCTTGCTACAAATGATATTGCAAAGACTATTGCTTCTATTTATAAAGACGCTCCAAACTGTCTTTATCTAGGAAGAGGTTATAATTTCCCAGTGGCATTAGAAGGCGCGTTAAAACTAAAAGAGATATCATATATCCATGCTGAAGGCTATCCTGCGGCAGAAATGAAACACGGTCCGATTGCCTTGATTGACGAAAAAATGCCAGTTATTGTAATTGCTCCAAAACAAGGACACTATGATAAAGTTGTCAGCAATATTCAGGAAATTAAATCAAGAAGCGGTAAAATTATCGCTGTGGTAACAAAAGGCGATACGCAAGTAAGAGAATTGGCCGATCATGTTATCGAAATTCCAGATACTGCAGAGGCGCTGACTCCGTTATTGACTACAATTCCGTTGCAGCTATTATCTTACCACATTGCTGTCATGAGAGGATGTAATGTCGACCAGCCTAGGAACTTAGCAAAATCTGTGACTGTAGAATAGACAGTATTTTATAAAAAATATTATTAAAAGCGAGAAATTTTCTCGCTTTTTTTATTGATATCAAATTTATTTGTACTTTGGCTATATAAACTAACAAATTCAAACCATGAGAGTGTATTTTATTATTTTGTCATTGCTATTCTGTGGAGCCGCCTTTGCCCAGAATTCAATTTCAGGAGTCGTTACTGATGAAACGAATCAGCCCCTTCCTGGAGTAAGCATTAAGGTAGTTGGAGAGTCAACATCTACAGTGACAGATGTTGAAGGAAAGTTCCTTCTGAAGCCAACAAAGCAACCCCCGTACAATGTTGAGATTTCAAGCGTTGGTTATGCTACGCAATCGATTGAAGTCAAAACATCAGGACAAAAATTAGAAGTACAGCTTTTAAGCCAAGATATTAATCTTGACGAAATCGTAGTGTCGGCTTCTAGAACACCGGAAAGAATTCTTGAATCTCCCGTAACCATTGAAAGAATGGGAATCAAGGATGTAAAAAACACTTCTTCGGCAACTTTCTATGATGGTTTGGAAAATCTTAAAGAGGTTCACTTCAACACCAGCAGCTTGTCGTTCAAATCCATCAATACTAGAGGATTTGCTACGGTGGCTAACACGCGTTTCATGCAGCTGGTTGATGGAATGGACAACTCTTCGCCAGCATTGAATTTTGTTTTAGGAAACTTGATCGGACTTTCTGAACTGGATGTTCAGAGTGTTGAGTTGCTTCCAGGAGCTTCTTCAGCTTTGTACGGTGCCAATGCCTTCAACGGAATCTTGTTTATGAACAGTAGAAGCCCTTTTGACCATGAAGGCATCAGTTTCTATGCAAGATATGGTAAGACCAACCAAAAGCTGGCCGGAACAAATGATTATTATGATTTTGGTATTCGCGTAGCTCACAAATTCTCTGATGTTTTTGCAGCCAAAGCGAATTTTACATATTTAAAAGCGACCGAATGGATTGCTGGTGATGAAAGAAGTATGACTAATGGTGGGCTTGGCCATGGAATCAACCAGAACTATGACGGTTTGAATATTTATGGTGATGAGGTGACTACGTTTATTCCAAACGTAGGACAAGTGAGCAGAACAGGTTATTATGAAGAAGATATCAATGATAACTCTATTGAAAGCGTAAAAGCCGATTTCTCTTTACATTTTAAGCCAATGAAAGATGATTTCGAAGTAATCCTGCAACATAAAGTAGGTATCGGAAGCACCATCTACCAAGGGGCGAACAGATACAGGCTGGAAGACTTTATCATGCAACAAAGCAAAATAGAAATTAAAAACAGAAACTTCTTTGTACGTGCTTACATGACAACTGAAGATGCTGGTAATTCTTATGATATGCGTTTTGCAGCGTGGAATGTTAACAGAGCATGGAAAACCGATCAAGAATGGTTTACAAACTATGCAACAGCTTACCAGCTTTCAAGTGCTGTTATGGGCGCAAATACAACTCAGGCTGCTGGAATTGCAAGACAATTTGCAGACTATAATCAATTGCCTGCTGCGCTTGCTGGCTTGCCACAATTTGCAGTTCAGCCAACAGGAGGTCCACGATTTATGCCAGGTTCACCTGAATTCAACAATGCTTTGGCAACAGTTATTCAAAATCCTGACTTGACTAAAGGAGCAAGATTTATTGACCAATCACAATTATACCATGCGGATGCAAACTATAACTTCAAAGAACTTATTGATATTGCAGAAATCCAAGTAGGTGGATCTTTCAGAAAATATAAGTTAGATTCTCAAGGAACAATCTTTACAGATTTTGACGGGCCTATCAAATATGACGAATATGGTATCTATACTCAAGTTCAAAAGAAATTCATGGAAGACAGGTTGAAATTTACAGGATCTATCCGTTATGATAAATCACAAAACTTCGACGGACAGTATTCTCCAAGAATATCATTTGTGTATTCTGCCGGCGAAAGAAAAAATCACAATTTCAGAGTGTCATTCCAAACAGGTTTCAGAAACCCAACCACTCAAGATCAATACATTGGTTTGGATTTAGGGCCATTTGCTTTAGTAGGTTCTGCTGAAGACAACCTTGACCGTTACGTAGAGACGATGAACGTAAGTGCGGCGGGACAAGCTTTAGGAGCTCCAGCTACTGTTACTTTATCAGGAAGAGATGCATACAATTCTGCTGTATATTCTGTACCTTCAGTTCAAGCGTTCTCATTATCTCAAAATCCTGCCGATTTAGAAATCGTGAACATCAAGCTAGTAAAGCCGGAACAAGTTAAGGCTTTCGAAGTAGGATATAAATCAGTTACGGAAAATGGAATTGCAGTCGATTTGAATGCTTACTATAATATTTATAATGATTTCATGAGCACTTCTCGTGTAATCAGACCTTATTATGGAGAAGTTGGAGCTGATTTGGCAAATCCAAACGTCCTTTTAGGATTGCAAGCTTTGTCAAACGGAGACCGTAGAGTATACCAAGTTTACACGAACACGACTGAAGATGTAACTTCTTTCGGATTCGGTGTAGGATTGTCTAAAAAAATCTACAAAGATTTCGAATTCGGAATCAATTATAACCATGCACAATTTGATTTTGACCAAGCAAAAGATCCTTCTTTCATAGCAGGTTTCAATACGCCTAAACATAGAGTGAAAGCATCTCTTGGTAATCAAAATTTGTTCAAGAATTTTGGATTTAACTTTAATGCAAGATGGAGCGATGAATATCTATGGCAGTCTTCTTTTGCTGATGGTATGATTCCAGCAGTAACTGTTTTTGATGCTCAGATGAATTATGCAGTTCCGTCTATGAAATCTGTATTCAAAATAAGCGCATCGAATCTTTTCGGAAACGATTACCTTCAAGTTATCGGAGCAGGAAGAATTGGACAGCAATATCTAGTTTCTTGGATTATCAATCCTTAAATTAAGACTAACGTTATAAAAATAATATTATGATAAAAAATTTCAAATGGTTGCTCTTTGCTTCTTTAAGCTTGAGTATTGCCTGTTCAGATGATGATTCGGAGTCTACAGAAATTCCGGTATCGCCAGGATCTGCTGATTTTTCAAAATATGTTGCCTTAGGAGATTCATTTGCGGCTGGTTATAGTGATAACGCTCTTTTCAAAAGAGGCCAAGAAAATTCATATCCTAGCTTTTTAGCGCAGCAATTCGCATTAGTAGGAGGTGGAGATTTCACCGTGCCTTACATGGTTGATAATGTTGGAGGATTTTCATTAGGCGGAAACCAAGTGCCTCAATTTCCTACAAGGTTGTATTTTAACGGAGTGGGACCTGTAAATGTTTCAGGTGTTTCGGGCACGTCAATAACAGATCAATTAACAGGAACGTATAACAATATGGGGGTTCCGGGATCGAAAAGCTTCCACCTGACTATAGCTGGATACGGTGCGGCAAATCCTTATTTTGGAAGATTTGATTCATCAGCAGCAGCTTCTGTTATAGGCGATGCGGTTGCTCAGAATCCGACATTTTTCTCCTTATGGATTGGAGGAAATGATGTATTGAGCTATGCTATTTCTGGAGGTGTTGGTGTTAATCGCACAGGAAACATGGATCCTTCTACGTATGGTTCTAATGATATCACAGACCCTACGGTTTTTGATAATGTATATAATGGTCTTGTTACGGCTTTGACGGCGAATGGCGCTAAAGGAGTTGTTGCTAATCTTCCTTATATCAACACGCTTCCATATTTCACGACAGTTCCTTACAATCCGGTTCCGCTTGATGCAGCTACTGCAAATCAATTGAATACGCAATTGTTAGGTCCGGTAAAACAAATATTGACTGCTCTTGGGCAAGGAGATCGTTTGACAACTTTAACAGCAGGAACCTCAAATCCGTTGCTGATTAAAGATGAATCTTTAGTAGACTATTCTGCTCAAATCACGGGCGCTTTAATTGGTGCTGGTGTTCCGGCTCCACAGGCAGGCCTAATGGGCAGCTTGTACGGACAAGCACGACATGCCAAAAAGCTAGCCAACGGAAGCTTTGTAGATTACATCCTATTGCCGACACGTACGATTATCGGAACACCACAAGCAGGAGTTCCAGCTCCTTTTAATACAATTGGAGTTACCTATCCGCTGCAAGATGGTTCTGTGTTGACAAATGCTGAAGTAGGAGAAGTAAGAGTGGCCACTGATGCTTACAATATTACGATCCAAAACGCAGCAAATGCAAAAGGCTTGGCGTTGGTAGATACAAAAGCAATAATGAGCCAGTTGTTGAACGGAGGAATCCGTTTCGGGAACCACCATTTAACGGCTACTTATGTGACCGGTGGTGCTTTCTCTCTAGATGGTATCCATCCTTCAGCAAGAGGTTATGCTTTTATAGCGAATGAATTCCTAAAATCAATAAGCGCGACCTATGGTTCTTCTATGCCGGCTATTAATATAGGAAACTACCCGATCCAATATCCGCAATCTTTAAATTAAGATTATACTCATAAAAAAAGCCATTATGTGAAAGCATAATGGCTTTTTTTGTTTTTAATAATTCTGCATACTTATTGTCTTGCTGCTCATTAAACAGACAATCCTATATTTTTTTCGTATTTTTTTATAAAAACATTATTAAATTTTCATTTTTAAAACTATCTTTGCGCTCTGAAAAAAGAGGTGTTTTTCATAAACCTAAATAGCTATTTAATAAATACATAAGTAATGTCAAAAGTAATAGGAAAAGTTGCTCAAATCATTGGTCCAGTAGTTGACGTAGTTTTCAACGGTAAGGATGTTGAACTTCCAAAAATTTATGATTCATTAGAAATCACTAAAAAAGACGGTACATTATTAGTACTTGAAGTACAATCTCACATTGGAGAAAACACTGTTCGTACAATCTCAATGGACTCTACAGATGGTTTAAGCAGAGGCTATGAAGTTGTTGGTACAGGAAACCCAATCAAAATGCCAATCGGTCCAGATGTTTACGGTCGTTTATTCAACGTAATCGGAGATGCTATCGATGGTTTAGGAGATTTGCCAAAAACTGGTGAAAACGGATTGTCTATTCACCGTCAAGCACCAAAATTCGAAGATTTATCTACATCTTCTGAAGTTTTATTCACAGGTATCAAAGTAATCGATTTGATCGAGCCTTATGCAAAAGGAGGAAAAATTGGATTATTCGGTGGTGCTGGTGTTGGTAAAACAGTATTGATTCAGGAGTTGATTAACAATATTGCAAAAGGTCACGGTGGTCTTTCTGTATTCGCAGGAGTAGGTGAAAGAACACGTGAAGGAAATGACTTGCTTCGTGAGATGTTAGAGTCAGGAATTATCAAATACGGAGAAGAATTCATGCACTCTATGGAAAATGGAGGATGGGATTTGTCTAAAGTTGATAAATTAGGAATGAGAGAGTCTAAAGCTACTTTCGTTTTCGGTCAGATGAATGAGCCACCAGGAGCTCGTGCTCGTGTAGCACTTTCTGGACTTTCTATCGCTGAATATTTCCGTGATGGAGCTGGTTCTGATCAAGGAAAAGACGTTCTTTTCTTCGTTGATAACATCTTCCGTTTTACACAAGCTGGTTCTGAGGTATCTGCACTTTTAGGACGTATGCCATCTGCGGTAGGTTACCAACCAACATTAGCAACAGAAATGGGTGCGATGCAAGAGCGTATCACATCAACAAATAAAGGATCTATTACATCGGTACAGGCGGTTTATGTTCCTGCGGATGACTTAACGGATCCAGCACCGGCAACAACATTTGCCCACTTAGATGCAACAACAGTATTGTCTCGTAAAATCGCTGAGTTGGGTATCTATCCTGCAGTAGATCCATTGGATTCTACTTCAAGAATCTTGACACCACATATCTTAGGTGATGAGCACTACAACTGTGCACAAAGAGTAAAAGAAATTCTTCAAAAATACAAACAATTACAAGATATCATCGCGATCCTTGGTATGGAAGAGCTTTCTGAAGAAGATAAACTATCAGTTTCTAGAGCTCGTCGTGTACAACGTTTCTTGTCTCAGCCATTCCACGTAGCAGAGCAGTTTACAGGTATTCCTGGAGTTTTGGTTGATATTAAAGATACTATCAAAGGATTCAACATGATCATTGATGGAGAATTAGACCACCTTCCAGAAGCGGCTTTCAACTTGAAAGGAACTATCGAAGATGCTATCGAAGCTGGACAAAAAATGTTAGCTGAAGCTTAATATTTAATAGCTTAAAGCCTAAAGCTTAAAGCCTAAAGCAAAAAAAAATGTATTTAGAAATTATATCGCCAGAAGCAAAATTATTTTCAGGACCTGTAACTTCGGTTACTGTTCCAGGAATTGACGGAGAATTCCAAATGCTGAACCATCACGCCGCAATTATTTCCATCTTGGCAAAAGGGGATATCAAGATTGCTGCTGACAGCTTTACTTTTCCAAAAGAAGCAGAAGGCAAGTTCTTTTTAGGAGATGACAAAAAATATCATTTGCCTATCGAATCGGGAACTTTAGAAATGAACGACAATAAAATCAACATTCTAGTAGAGTAGTCTGATTTTATTCCGATAAAAAAAGCCTGGCAGTAATGCTGGGCTTTTTTATTTTGTATTGGAACCTTCTTTCAAACAAAAATAAAAGTTGCTTACATTTGCCCCATATGAAACGATTTCCACCCTCTTTATCACACAAAATCGAGCAGCGAGTACAAAGCAATTCGTTTAGGATATTGCCAGAACCAAATGATTTAGTTGATTTTGCCTCGAATGATTATTTAGGATTCTCAAAATCTGAGGCCATCTTTAATCAGACGCATCAATACCTTTTGAATCATGGAATAATCAAAAACGGCGCTACAGGTTCTCGTCTCTTATCTGGAAATCACATCGTTTACAAAGAATCGGAAGAATATATTGCCCAATTCCATGAAGCAGAAACAGCGCTCCTGTTTAATTCTGGATACGATGCCAATGTCGGTTTTTTTAGTGCTGTGCCGCAACGCAATGATGTTATCTTATATGACGAATACAGCCATGCTTCCATCCGTGATGGCATTCGGCTTTCTAATGCGAAATCCTTTAAATTTCAGCATAACGATCTAGAAGATTTAGAAGCTTTGGTTTTTAAATACAAGTCCGACAAATCCGAAATTTATATTGTGACGGAATCTGTTTTTTCTATGGACGGCGATTCGCCTGATCTCGAAAAGCTCGCTGCATTATCAGAAAATAATGGCTGTTATTTGGTTATTGATGAAGCTCATGCGTTAGGCGTTTTCGGAGAAAAAGGACAAGGACTGATTCAGGATCTCAACCTACAGGACAAAATTTTTGCCAGACTAATGACTTTCGGAAAAGGATTGGGCTGCCATGGCGCCGCCATTTTAGGCACGCAGGATTTGAAAGACTATCTTGTCAACTTTGCCAGAAGTTTTATTTATACGACAGCTCTATCGCCGCATTCTGTAGCAGGAATTTTAACCGCCTATAAAAATCTAGAAGCCCAGAAATCAGAAATCCAAAATCTGAAAGAAAACATTCTTTATTTCAATCAAGAAAAGCAGCGGATAGGATTAAAACAAATCTTTGTCCGAAATAAATCAGCGATCCAATCCGCTATACTGCCCGGCAATGAAAAAGTAAAAGCGATTGCTAAAAAACTGCAAGAAAACGGATTTGACGTAAAGGCAATCCTTTCGCCGACAGTTCCAGAAAATCAAGAACGACTGCGTTTCTGCTTGCATAGTTTTAATTCCAAAGAAGAAATTACCAATGTTTTAGAAATGCTTGCTAGGTTTTTATTCTAGGCCTTCGAGGCTTGAACCAATGCGTATCTTCTTCACCAAACAAATAAGCGTAGGGCTCCGTATCGGGACTCAATTCAAATAGCTTTTTCAAGATAGCAATTGTCGGGATGATTAAGATCATTCCTACTACTCCCCAAATGGCACCTCCGATCAATAATCCTAAAAAGGTAACAAAGGCATTCAGGTTTACATTCGCTCCCGTAATTTTTGGTGTTAGAAAACTGCTTTCCATAAACTGGATTAACGTAAAGGCGACGACTACCGCAAGAGGATAGAACAGACTGTCTTTGGTCAGTAAAGCAAAAGTAAAAGGCATCAGCGCCCCTACAAAAGGGCCTACATACGGAATGATGTTCAAGAGTCCGGCAATCATACCAAAAAAGATAGCATGCTTGATTCCTAAAGCAAATAATACGGCCGTATTCACGATTCCTAAAATAATCATTACTTTTCCGGCCCCGATAATATAAGCATGAACAATCCTTCGGATCGAAACCATATGTTCTATAAGCACTTTATTTCGTTGTTTTTCGAATACTTTCGTGACAAAAACAGCCAGATGATCTCTATAAATCAATAAGAAAAAGATAAAAACAGGCAGAAGGATAATGTTAGATAACGTACCGATTGTCGTAAAAAGCATTTCAGAGATATTTGTATTTCCTGATTGAATGAGCGCCATTATTTTCTTTATTTCGAAACCATTTCCCATACCCATATCAAGCCCTATGAATTGCTCGATGCTCGTATTTATTTTTATGGCAAACTTGTTCAGGCTTTCCTCCATATTCATCTCCACATCGTTTGTGAAGGTCTGCAGCTGCGTGACAATAAAGTATATGAGCCCCAGCGTCAGCAAAATAATAATAAGAAGCGCGATAAAAGCACTCAACGATCTTGGGATTTTCCATTGTTCTAAGCGATTGCAGAAAGAAGTCATCAGCATTGCGATATAACCCGAAACAAGCAGAGGAACTAATATTGCCTTAGCCATGATCATAAAAAAGATGATAATGATAATAAGCAATGAAATATAAACGGCCTTCATGTAAGATGGTACTTTTGCTATTGTCATTTGGTCTAGAGTGTTAAATTAAAGGGATGGTTCTATCAAATTTAGCAATTAAAACAACGGTTACGTTCAAAGACTACAATAAAATCTTACGAAATTCACATGTTTTTAAGCGTTAGGGCAGTATTCATGAGACTTCCATAAAAATTATAATTCAGCGGCTCCTGCAGTATCAATTCCAAATCGTACCTTTGAAATATTCAATCTGCAGAGTATACAAACATGAAAATTTTCATTACAGGAATAGGAACTGATGTAGGAAAAACAATTGCTTCAGCGATTATTACCGAAAGCCTTGAGGCTGATTACTGGAAACCGATCCAAGCTGGTGATGCCGACAATTCCGACAGCCATAAAATAGCATTGCTGCTTTCTAATCCAAAGACTAAAATCCATCCGAACAGTTACTTGTTGCAAACGCCTGCAAGCCCGCATCTGGCAGCTTTACTTGATGGAATTACGATAGATAGTAAGAAAATAAAAGAACCGAAAACCAAAAACCATCTTGTAATTGAAGGCGCTGGCGGTATTTTCGTGCCTCTCAATGATAAAGATACTATCATCGACTTGATTCAAGACGACTATAAAGTGATTGTAGTTTCCAGACATTATCTGGGAAGCATCAATCATACATTGCTGACGATTGCTGCCCTGCAAAGCAAGAAATTGGATATTGCAGGAATTGTCTTTAACGGCAACGAAAATAAAGCGACCGAAGAAATCATATTGAGCAAGACCGGATTAAAATGTATAGGAAGAATAGACGACGAGCCGTATTTTGATAAAAACGTGATCCGCGAATATGCCTACCTGTTTGCCGAGAATCTGAAAAGCCTTTAAGAACTAAGAAACAACAACATGACCCTTTCTGAAAGAGACCAAAAACACAACTGGCATCCCTATACACAACATAAACTGGCGAAACCCGCTATTGCGATCTCAAAAGGCGAAGGCGCTCTGTTATGGGATGAGAATGGAAAAGAATATATTGATGCGATTGCTTCGTGGTGGGTAAATCCGTACGGGCATAGCAATAAATTTATTGCAGATGCCATTTATGCGCAGCTTACTTCCCTAGAACACGTTTTGTTTGGCGGCTTTACGCACGAACCTGCTGTATTGCTTTCGGAAAAATTAATGGAAATCCTGCCAAGCAACCAAAAGAAGCTGTTTTATTCAGACAACGGGTCGACAGCTGTAGAGATTGCCTTGAAAGTAGCCCTGCAATATTACTATAATAAAGGAGAGAAACGTACCAAAATCATTGCTTTCGAAAATGCCTTTCACGGCGATACGTTTGCGGCAATGGCGGCCAGCGGAATTTCTTTCTTTACCGAAGCTTTCCGAGGCTCGCTGATTGAAGTGGTGCGTATTCCGGTTCCGACAAAAGGAAAGGAGAAAGAGTCTTTTGAAGCTTTAGCACAATTGACCAAGACGAATGAGTTTGCCGCTTTTATTTTTGAGCCGCTGGTGCAAGGCGCGGCGGGTATGGTCATGTATGAAACTTTTGCGCTTGACAAGCTTATGGCAATCTGCAAAGAGAATGCTGTCTTTACGATTGCAGACGAAGTCATGACCGGATTTGGAAAGACCGGACAGCATTTTGCCTGTGATTATCTTGAAAACGAACCCGATATGATGTGCCTGTCGAAAGCCTTGACTGGAGGAACGATTCCTATGGCAATCACGACATTTACTCAAGAATTGTTTGAAGGTTTTTATGATGATGATGTCAACAAAGCATTATTCCACGGACATACTTTTACTGCAAACCCAACCGGATGTGCCGCAGCGCTTGCCAGCCTGGAACTGCTTCAGACTGTTGAAATGCAAAAGAACATCCAAAGAATACATCAAAACCATCTTAGATTTCAAGAAAAGATCAACAGCCATCCAAGAGTGAAGGAAACCCGAACGCTGGGAGTAATTTTTGCCTTAGAGATACAAAGAGATGCAGCAGAAAGCTACTACGGAGATTTCCGAAACAAGCTCTATGATTTTTTTATTGAAAACGGAATCATCCTCCGTCCGGTTGGAAACATCGTCTATATTTTGCCTCCGTATATCATTTCAGACAAGCAGCTGGAAAAAGTATATGCTGTTGTCGAACAAGCTTTGGAAATAGTTTAAATTTGTTTCGAAAACAATCTTGTAAGGACTCAACTTTTACAAGGTTTTAATGCTTCTATTTTGCTTCAAAAAATTGCCATAACATCTATATCCTCCATTTCGCCCTTAGGAAATGCCCCAGAACGTATTTGGGAGCAGTATCTAAAAGAGGAGACTTTGATTTCTAATACTACTATAGGAGAAACAGCTGCTTTAGCTTCTCGATTGCCCGACGATCTGAAAGATCAGGTAGAAGCCTTGCGGAATTCCGAAAGCAAATACAAGAACCTAGACGATTCTGTCTTATATGCTATTCTTGCTTCCCGAAAGGCGATAGAAAATGCCGGATGGAAAGAAGGAGATGATTTCGGAATCAATATCGGTTCTTCCAGAGGGGCTACCCAATTATTCGAAAAGCATTTTCAAGAGTTTTTAGAAACAGGAAAGACGCATACGCTGGCTTCTCCGACCACTACGTTGGGCAATATCTCATCATGGGTCGCCCACGACTTAAACAGCCAGGGACCAGAAATTTCACATTCCATCACTTGCTCGACCGCTTTGCATGCTTTGCTGAACGGCATTGCATGGCTGCGTTCCGGAATGGCAGCTAAGTTTTTAGTAGGCGGCAGCGAAGCGCCGCTGACTCCTTTTACAATTGCACAGATGAATGCTTTAAAGATCTATTCCAAAAGCACAGATCCGTTTCCGTGCCGCGCGTTTGACAGGCAGAAAACTCAAAACTCAATGGTATTGGGAGAAGGAGCTTCTGTGGCTTGTTTGGAAGTAGGCGAAAGCCAAAATGCCTTGACCTATATAGAAGGAATTGGTTTTGCAACCGAAATTTTAGAACACAGCATTTCTATTTCTGCAGAAGCGCAATGCTTCCAGAAGTCCATGAAAATGGCTTTGGGGGAAATAGATCCTAGCGAGATTGATGCTATCGTGATGCATGCGCCGGGAACTATAAAAGGGGATTCGTCGGAACTGAAAGCTATCGAATTGCTGTTCGGTGACAACCTTCCGATGCTGACTACCAACAAATGGAAGATAGGGCACACGTTTGGCGCTTCGGGCATGTTAAATGTAGAGCTGGCCATCTTGATGATGCAGCATCAGAAATTTATCAGAGTTCCTTTCGCGGAGGCGCAACAAGAACGAAAATCCATCCGCAAGGTATTGATCAATGCTGTCGGTTTTGGCGGCAATGCAGTCAGCATAGTACTGGCAAAACCGTAGACATAAAAAAAATCCCATAAACAAGATTATTGCTTATGGGATTTGAAGTGAATTAACTAGTCTTAATTCATGATTACTTTTTTAGATACCGTTACATTGTTATCCAAAGTTATTTTTGCTACTACAACTTGAGTTCCTACATTAATTCCTGTAGTTGTGAATTCGTTGCTGTTGATTCCTTTTTTAGTAAAGATTTCTTTTCCAGTCAAGTCAAATACTTGAACGTTGTCGATTGTAAAGTGATCTGCTTTGATAGCAATCTGACCGCCGTTTTTGTATACTACGATATCATTTGCATCTACAACCGGAGTATCTACACCTAGAGACTCATTAACATAGCGGATTTCAAATCTTGAGTTGAATGTTCCTGCTGCTGTCGTGAATGTATATCTGTCATTCTTGATGTTGTGTACCGTTCCTGTAAGTCTGTCTACTAAGAATACTTTTTGGTCTTCAAACAAACCGTCAACACTTTCGATACCGATGCTGTAATCACCTGCCGTAGCCGCCATGAATCCTAATGGCACCACATCTGTATTGCTGAAAGGCAATGCTCTTCCTTGGATAACCAATTTGTTTGCATCAAGCATAGAGTATAGCGCAGTTCCAGAAGCATACGTCATTCCGTCGTAAGCATCATCAAGGTTGTTTGTAGCTCCGTCGATATAGCCTACCAAAATCTCATTATAAGCACCAGCTGCATTCGTAATGTTCAACCACAATCTGTGTTTTTCGATTGCTGTTGGTTGTTCTTCGCCAGCTTCTTCTTCGCTGCTTTGTGTCACAGGACGTGTTGGGTTGCTCGTTCTTAAGAATTGATCGTTAGTTCCGGTTTGAGTTACTCTCATTGCGTTATTGAAAACGATAGTACCGTTTACTTTTCCTTCAACAAAGAATCCTTGGCCAGAAGCAATGTTTCCTTTGTGTTTGTTTGCAGAAGTGTTTCCACAAGTCGTACAGTTGTTTGTTTCTCCAATTCCTGTTGCTCCAGTCGCATTATACGAAATGTAGCTTGCAGGATTGTAGTTGTACACTCCGTTTGCATCTGGAGTAGAGCTTACCGCAATATTATGTGTCCAGAAATAGAATGTTCCTTTAATTACGCCTTTGTTTGCTTCATAAAACTTATCAGCGCTGATAGCCGATGGATATGGATTTCCGATCAAGTTTGATTTTAATGTCGCACCGATCTTGATATCAAGTGTTTTTTGTCCGTTGTTTGGCGCGCCAGCAAATTGCGTTTGGAAAACAGCAGGAGCTGTAGTTGAATATTGTTGAGGCGCTCTAACGATATAACCTTTTCCAGTCTGCATTTGAGCCGCTCCGTTCATTTCTGTAACCCATCCGTTTCCGGCAGCATTATAGCTTAGGTATTTATCAGCTAATGTGTTTGGAGAAAGATCATGCAATGTCCAGTCTGCAGCAGCAACAGGAGAAGACCAGTACGTAAAGTCATAACGAGTCACAGGAGTCGTGTTTCTTTTTACGATTATCTTTCCACTGTTAGCAGCGTTGTCATTAACTTGAACGATGCTTGCGTTATTTTCTACTACTACATTAGCAGTAGGAGCTACTACTAATTCATTTTTAATGATCAGGTTTACGCCTGAGTTTATTTTCAAGTTTTTGTTTGCGCTAACTGTGCAAGAACAAACCGTTACGCTTTCGCTTAATTGCAAATCGCCGTTGATTACAATTGCAGCACCTTCAGGAGAAGTACTCCAAGAAGTTCCGTTATAGGTTGCATTGACAGCAGTTAAAGATACTTTTACGTTAGCATAACCGCCTACTTCTCTTGTTACTACTTCGATAGTCGAATTGCTGTCAAGAGCAAAGATTCCTACAGATGTTGGAGTAGGGTTTTCACCGCTCCATCCTGCGTTGTAGAAAACAGATGTTCCGTTGATGTATACTCTAGTTTCATCATCCCAATTGTCCATGTTGATTTGGTATTTTCCGCAAGGGAAACCTTTTCTTTTGTGAACCATTGTGAAATCGTCAACTTGAACAGCACATCCTACCCATCCTGCAGAATATGATGGAGAAGTTTCTTTATTCCATCCATTGTTTGCCGTATCTTGTGTGTTTACGCCTAAAGTGTTTTGTACATAGTATCCAGCATAGTAAGATAAAGCGGGAGTCATGCTGCCTGTATTATAACCGTATACGTTCCATGTGTTGTTTCCGAAAGCTGTCGGATCTCCAGAAGGCGTAGTTATTGTTACCGTTGTCGTAGCAGCTGCAGTTGGAGTCGAACATGGCGTTGCATTGATTCTTCTTACCCAGTAGGTTGTTGTAGCTGTTGGAGAAACAGTGATTGAAGCACCAGTTCCAGAAAGTATGTTAGAACCTACAGTTCCAGTTCCCCATTGGTACGTTGATCCTGTACCGCCAGTAGCTGTTAATGTTACCGAACCTCCGCCACATAATGTTGTTGGTCCGCTGATTGATGTTGGAGCTGTTGCTGTTGCAGTAGCTACCGTAATTTGTAATGTGATTCCTGTTGTTGTAAAGTTACATGGAGCAGCACCTACTCTTCTTACCCAGTACGTTGTTGTAGCGGTTGGAGAAACAGTAATTGAAGCCGTAGTTCCAGAGATTACGTTTGAACCTACAACAGTTCCAGTTCCCCACTCGTAGGTACTTGTATTGGCTGAACCGCCTCCTGCTGTTAATGTAACAGAATTGCCAGAACAGATTGTATTGCTTGTTGCGTTTGAAGTTAATGTTGTTGGAGCTGTTGGAGAGTTCGCACAAGTGTAATCAAAAGACACTTGAGAATCTGCACCTCTTTCATAATATTCCAAAACAAAAGTAACATTCGTAGTAGAAGCAAACGTTTTTGTTGTTGATCCTGTTGTATATCCGTGATCTGACCAGTCGCTGATTGAATATCCAGATTCGCCGTTAATTTTTAATCTATAACCGTCGTCACCACCCACTGTAAAAGTATATGTACCTGCTGGGAAGCTTTTGGTCATTTTATAAGAAGTATAGAAATTGTCTGTTGGCTGTTGGCAAAGAACAGTTGTTAGTCCAGATACAGCACCGCTACCTACATTTCTGTTGAATGTTGCGTTTTCTGTAACATACCCTAAATAAGTTGTAGCTGCTGGCGTTCCAGAATAAGAATACACATAACCTCTCCAGAAATCAGTTGGTGAAAGCGCAGGGTTTCCTTGTGGTGTACAAGCTGTAGTAACTGTTCCTGTAATTATTGGTCCAGAAGCATTGTGAGATGCTGGTGCACTATCGTTGTAACCGTGTCTTATTCTGATTCTAGGTCCAGACCATCCGTTTGTTCTTCCGTAAAATGTTATTCTGATGTATATTGTCTCATTAGCTAATACGCTGATACCCGTTAAAGGAACTGATACGCTGTTGAAGTTGGTATTGCTAGTGTTTAAGTTAGTGTTAGTATAAAGCACTGTTCCGTTAGAAGGAAAGCTTGCGTCTTTTGAGTAGTACACTTGCATTCTTGACGGACCGCCATTATCATAATTTTGATATTCAAAATTATATTGGCTTAAGTCAACCTTTTGTCCGCTGTTTGCTGTCATTGATACTTGAATGTATCTTGAGTAGTCAGGAGAAGTACTAGTAGGCCATGAATCTGCATTAAAAGCATTTCCATTGCTTCCCCAGTTGTCAACGAAGAAATTTACGTTAGATGATCCAGTAATGTTTCCAGCTGTAATATTAGAAGCAATTAGATAAGGATTGGCTTGTTTATTTGCTCCATCCCAACGCACTAATGATACTTGTGAGAAACCAAAAACAGGTAGTAATAAAACGAGTAACAATAACAATTTTTTCATAGGTTAAGTGTCTTTATTCTGATAGGGTGAGGCAAATGTATATCCACCCTATGCATCAAAAGAAGCTTTTAAGTGCCTATTTTTCAGGTTTTCGATGACGTGTATTTTTTCATCGGCGAAATGCAGAAATCAACGAAAACGTTTTCGTAAAAATTGTAGGAAAAAAGTGTTTTTTTTAAAAAAAAGGTATAGAAATGGTGTGCTAAGCTCTAGCCCAATTTTTCTAATTCGATGGCTTTTTCATAAATCAGATTGCTTTCAAAACCTTTTCGAAGGAAAAAATCGCAGAACTTTTTGCGCTTTTTTAAGGTATTTTTTTCAGAAATCGTATCCCATAATTTTTCGGCAGCCAAATCAAAAGTGTCGAAATATTCGTCTTGTATTTCTTTAAGCGCGGTATCGATATTGTATTTAGATATGTGTCTTGACTTCAGCTCATTAACAATCCTGATTTTTCCCCAATGTTTGATGCGGTGTTTTCCGCGGGCAAAACTGCACGCAAAACGCTCTTCGTTCAAGAAATTGTTCTCGATCAGGTGTACAATGACAGAGTCGAGTACGGTCTGTGACGTAGTAAATGTTTTTAGCTTTTGGATAACTTCTTCGTGACAGCGCTCCTGATAGGCACAATAAATTTCTGCCTTTTTGGTGATTTCTTCTAGAGAGAAGCTTTTCTGTTCGGGTTTTTGGCGCATTACGAAAATTAGTTTAGCTGGCTATAAAAGTATAAAAAAGGTGCTTTAGAAAAGCATAAAAAACCAAGCAGCAGCTCTTATGTGCTGTTTTGGTTTTTAGGCATTCTAACAAATCTTGCCCAAATTTCACCAAATTTTACCCAAGTCAAAAAAACAGTTACACCCAAAAACTGACCACTTACGCCTGTATTTGACCACTTATTACTTTTCGGTTGCGTTTTTAGCATCGAACTTTTAGTATTGTATCAAGAAAACAGAAGTAACCCGACTTTGGTTTGCTTCATCATTAAAGAAACTATGTGTAAAGCTATTAACTCTAGTATACAGAAGAATGAAAACGGCACCACGCTGGTTGAGCTCTGCATGGAGCGGATGTATTATAACACAACGTTCTTTTAGAATAACACCAAGCTGGTGTTATACAACAATAAGCTGTAGCTCTATAACACCGGTTTGATGTCATACAACATCCAGCTGGTGTACTATAACAGAGGTTTGATGTTGTATAACAGGAAGTCTATGGTATACAACACCACACCCATGTTATGCAACATAGGTCTGATGTTATGAGCAACAGCTTATTGTTGTATAACATGATATCAATACTTTGTGGAATTTCAGGCTTTTATACCCATCTCAATATTAATTAATTTAAAACTTTAAAAGTATGTCTAAAATTAAAATTATTACCTCGTTCAGCAGATATAGTGATGCTGACTTGGAGCAAAAAGCAGAGCTGATTGCAGACAGTATGACCAACAATGCCAATTTCGAAAGCCCGGAGCCCGCAATTTCTGTCTTGCAGGCCGCCACTACCGCTTTTGATACGGCTATTATTAAAGCCAAAGAGGGCGGCAAGACAGAAAAGCTGATCCGAGAACTCAAAAGAGAAGAACTGATTGTCATCTTAGATAAGCTGGCGCTGTATGTGCAGATGAAAGGTGACGGAAACGATGCTGCCTTGGCCAGCTCTGGCTTTTCGCTCAGCAAGATTCGGAATATAGTAGGCGCTTTGCCGAAACCGCAAAACTTTGCGCTGCATGCAGAAAACGTAGGCAAGATAAAGCTAAGCCTAAAGCCTGTTCGCGGCGCAAAAAGCTACTTGTATGAATACCGCAAAAAGGGCGAAGAAGTGTGGGAGATTATGGTGTATACCAAAACCACACTCGTGCTTACTGATCTACAAAGCGGGCAGCAGTATGAATTTAGGGTTGCTCCCGTAGGCAGTTCGACCGAAAAGACATATAGCGAGGTGCTGAGCAGTTATATTTTATAGTTTATAGTTTAGAGTGGATAGTGGATAGTTTATAGTGGGTTGTTGCTTTGAAGATGTTTTTGGTTTTGTAGGTTGCTTATTCTGTTTTGCAGCTTCTAGTTCACTCCTTTATGACTTTTCAACTTTCAACTATCCACTATAAACTATCCACTATCCACTATCCGCTGCCAACTATAAACTATCCACTATCAACTAATTTTTCTATATTTAACAAAAATTTTATACTTACGATTATGATACACAACGACATGCCACACAAAAAAATACACCAAGGAAGAAACATCAAGCGCTTTCGCGAAATGCTGGGTATCAAGCAAGAAGCTTTGGCTTTTGAGCTTGGTGACGACTGGAACCAAAAGAAAATATCTTTGCTAGAACAGAAAGAAACCGTAGAAGCCAACATATTGGCGCAGGTGGCTAAAATATTAAAAGTGCCTGTAGAAGCTTTTGAGAATTTTGATGAAGAACAGGCTGTGAATATTATTGCGAATACGTTCGGTGAAAATGCGTTCAATAACTCATTTAATTATGGTACAATGCATGTTCATCCTATTGACAAATTGATTCAACTTCATGAAGAAAAGATTGCTTTGTATGAGCGTATGTTGAAGGAGAAGGATGAGATGATGGTGCGGTTGGAGAAGTTGATTGAAGGAAAATAATAATAGGCTTTCGCATATTTGAGAATTAATGGGAAGCTAAAAAAATCGTTATAAACAAAAATATGAATTTAAAAGACATAAAAGTTTATCATTATTTTTGGATCACCTCAATCTTAATTTTAATAATTGGGATCTTTAAAAACAGTTCAATCGAGAATTCAACTTTTGATTTCAATATACATGATACTTATTTTGTAATCTCAAGCCTTGATTTAGCTTTATTGTTAAGCTTTTTATATTTTCTTAATGGGTTTGGTTATTGGTTTGTGCAAAAAAAGCTGAAAAGAAGCTTGATAAAATCTTTAACACTTATTCATTCCATAATTTTAATTGGAGGATTTGTAACTTATTGGATAGTATATGCATATAGTGAGTTAAATACAAACAAATCTTTTCCTTTGTTTGATGATTATGAAATTATAAATAAAACTTTGGTAATTATATTCCTTTTAATAGTTCTAATTGGAATTCCAGTTTATATTACAAATTTACTTATTGGAATTATAAGAAAGAAAAACCTACCGCTAACAAGCTAGTCGTTTGCAAATGGTTATAAATATTTGTAATAATAAAAGTATAGCATATTTATGAATTAGTGAAATTTTATGAGTACCTACATTAAAATAGCATTCCTTCTGATTTTAGGATTGACAGGTAATAAAATATTTAGTCAAGAACACCCTATTTATGATATTGAAAGAAAATTAATGCAAGGTGACAAAAATGCGTTAAAAGAAATTGCTGATTACTTTGACAGCGAGAAACAATTAGTTGAATATTTAGGTTATCATCGAATCGAGACAGTAGAAAGACAAGTTGCAAAAAGAATTGTTCTTGAAAATTGCTTATTTACGGAAAAGGAGATAAACATTGATGATAACACTTCAAAAAATCACTTTTTGAAATTTATAAATCAAAACTATGAGAGAATAAATTTTTCAACTTTGGCAGAAGCATTTCTCATTACACCACTTGAGGAAAGAGCAGTAAAAACAGAATTTAGAGAAGTAACTGATGTCAAACAACAAGAATTAAGCAACAACAAGTCTGAGCTTTTAAATCAAGAATGGGTTAATTCTGCGGGCATTAAATCACAATTACAACATAAAGATTCTAAATGCTTACTTACAATTGCTTCAGAGCTTTTCAAGATACGTTATCGTTTTAATGTATACCATTTTAACAAAGACGAATATATTGATTTATTGAGCTTACTAACTCATATAGAAATTGGAGTTCCAAATGATACGCAAACAATTAGTTGGCATATTAATAAAGACTTTTACCCTGAATCCTCATTAAATTTGCTAATTTACTTTGCTTCTAATTATAAAGACTTTGCATGGGATACTCAAAAAGAGATTTTTGTAAATCCTAAAATCAGAGTATCTAAAACAGACAAAGAGACTGCGCTTTTCCAACTATTAAATAATACAGATGACGCAATTGCATTAGATGCTTTTACTCAATTGACTAATTGTGATCCTGTAAATGTTATAAAACTTGCGAAGGAGTATAATGAAGCAGGTATAAAGCATAATTATGCTATAGGAATCTTTCCTTATAAATTTTTAATGCAATTAGTTCAGTTAGTTTCAATATACAAACAATACGGAATAAATTATAATACTAATCCTAAAGTAAAGCAATATATAGATAGTTTGAAAGCTGATTTGTCATTTAAGGAAAGAAGAAGCTTGGAAAATGAAATTATCAATCAACTAACATTAAACGACATTTCTTCATTTGAATATTGGGCTTTAATAAATGAGAGCTCTTGGAATTGCACATATTCATCAGGTAGAATTTTGGATATATTTTATTCAAATCATTTTATTGAAATACTCAACAATTCCCAACAGTTGAATATATACTTGAAAAAATCTTCATTATTTAACCATCTAGGAATTATTGGAGTATGCAATAATTACCTAAAAAAATTCACTAACCTTAAAGAGATAGGGTTAGAGAAATTAAACTCTTTAGAAACGTCTGACCAAGAAATAAAAACACAAATTGAAAAAGCTAAGTCTTTTTGCAACACATCTATAAAAGTTCCGAATGACACTAAAAAAATTAACGATGCAAACAAAGATTTTCATGTTGGCAATTTAAAAAAGATTATTCGTGGAATTCACAAGATGAAAAATCAAAAAAAAATGGAAGATTCTTTAACCGAGTTGCTGTCACAAATTAATTATAAGCAAATTGGAAAAGCAATGAAAGAAATAGAGAATATTAAATTTCTGGAGTCTGAATGGAAAAAATATTCATTTCTTGAAAGAGATTTTGGATTTTTTATTTACGACAACTTTGATACGATTACTACAAGAAAAGAATTTATTGTTGATTACAATAAATTTTCAGAATTTGATTTTTATAAAAATATGCTAATGAAAGCAGGATTAAATTACTTTATGAAAAACAATTTATTGGATTATGATAAAATTTATGATGCTCTTAAATACAATGTAGTTGTAGCATTTGTAGGAGGGGGAGGTGGAAAAAAGGATAACGAGGTTTATTCTATTGTCAAGTTATTAGAGCTAACTCATAAAACAACTTTAGGTTATCCGAAAAAAATATGTAACTCAAATGGAATTTATGGCTGCGACTCGCAAGATCGTGCGAATTATTGGATGCAATATTTGGTTGACAATAAACTCTTAAAACAAGGACATAAAGAACCTGTATCATTTCATCATGAATAAAAGATTGCTTTGTATGAGCGTATGTTGAAGGAGAAGGATGAGATGATAGTAAGGTTGGAGAAGTTGATTGAAGGAAAATAATAATAGGCTTTCGCATATTTAAGAGCTGGCAGAATTGCCACCAAAAGAAAACTAAAACAGAAAGTTTAATAAACTAACTATGAAAACAAAATTACTTTTTGCATTTGTCTTTTTAATCTTTTTAGTTGAAAACTCTTTTTCTCAAGCGTATATTCCATTGTTAAACAATTCTTCTTGGAATATTGCTAGTGCTAGCTTTGGGGGCAGTCAAAATTTAGTTATTGGCCCAGGAACAGATGTTGTTATAGGCTCTTATACTTATAAAAAATTTACGGATCCAAGTGTTTATAGCTCTGATAATTACATAAGAGAAGATGTTGCTGCCAAAAGAGTATACAGAAATGTTGGAGGTGTAGATCAATTGCTTTATGACTTTAGCCTGCAAGTTTCTGATAATATAATTTTAAGTGATGGCAAGAATTATACGGTTCAGTCTATTACAAACATAAATGTAAATGGCGGAACAAGAAGAATGTTTTATTTAATCCATTATATTGGAACTTTTCCTGGAAATAGCGAAACTTGGATTGAAGGTGTTGGTAGTAACGGACATCCTTTAAAACCGAAATATGAAATGTTTATGAGCGATCCCTATATCTATTTGACTTGTAGTGCACAAAATGGCATAAATATATATAACCACGGAATAGCTAATGGGCAATCAACACCCACCGATTGTTCTATGTTAAGTACAGAGGACATAAACTATTTCACTCATGAAATTAACTTCTATCCTAATCCTTTCAAAACAGAACTTCTAATAGCCACAAAATCTAATTTTGAAAATGCAACGCTAAAACTATTTAATTCAATCGGACAGTTGGCAAAAGAAGTAAATAATTTATATGGAGAAAATATAATTATTAAAAGAGACAACTTAACTAGTGGGATATATTTTGCTCAACTAATGCAAAACGGAAAACTAATTTCAAATCATAAAATCATAATAGCAGACTAAATAAAACACTCGCAGCCTCAAGAACCTAATGCAATTTATTGGACAAAACAATAGAACCTTTTAAAACAGCAGGCTTATGAAACACTTCTATTTTTTTCTATTACTTCCTTTTTTCGGAATGGCGCAAGCGCCAATTATTGAGTGGCAAAAATCATTAGGCGGCTCTGGTAATGATTATGCCAACTCCGTTCACCAAACGGCAGACGGAGGTTATATTGTTGCAGGATACACTTCTTCTAATGATGGTGATGTTTCGGGCAATCACGGAGGCGACGATATCTGGGTCGTAAAATTGACTGCAGCGGGTAACAAAGAATGGAGCAAAACGTTTGGCGGCTCTCGCAACGAGGTGGCTTCTTATGTTGTGCAAACAGCAGATTTAGGATATGTTATTGCAGGAACTACCTATTCTAATGACGGAGATGTTACAAGAAACCAAGGCAATAGCGATGCCTGGGTAATAAAGCTTGATAATGCAGGTACTATCCAATGGCAGAAAACATTTGGCGGAGGTCATATTGATGCGGCCACTTCTGTGCAGCAAATGCCAGATGGAGGGTATATTGTGGGATGCTATACGATATCTGAAAATACAGGCGATATTATCGGAAACAACGGAGGGACCGATTGCTGGATCGTAAAGCTGACTTCAACAGGCAGCATAGCCTGGAGCCTGTGTTTAGGCGGACGAAGCGAGGAATTTGCCCGCACTGTACAACAAACAGCAGATGGAGGTTATGTCATGGGCGGCTATACTATGTCTGTTGACGGCGATGTTTCTGGAAATCACGGCAGTTATGATTATTGGGTGGTGAAACTGGATAATATAGAAGAAGTCCAATGGAAAAAAACATTAGGAGGTACCGGTTCGGATATACTTACTTCTATGGTTCAAACCACAGATGGGGGCTATATTATAGCAGGGCATGTATATTCGCAAGACGGAGATATTGCAGGTTCCGGTTTCCATGGGCCTCTTTTTGATGATTATTGGGTAGTGAAACTATCCAGCACAGGAGCAATACAGTGGAAGAAAGCCTTAGGAGGCTTTGGCAATGATCTTGCCCAATCGGTCCAGCAGACAGCAGATGGAGGCTACATAGTATTTGGATTTGTAACAAGTAATGATGGCAATGTTTCTGGAAATAACGGATATATGAATTATTGGATCGTAAAACTCAACAGTCAGGGAAGTATCGAGTGGCAAAAAGCATTAGGAGGCAGTGGTCAAGAAGGATTTAACGCTATTCCCGATGCAGTAGATGGCGCGCATTCAATTCAGCAAACAACAGATTTGGGATATATATTTGCGGGATATTCAAAATCGAATGATGGCGATGTTTCCGGCAATCACGGCGGTTTTGATTATTGGGTGGTAAAGCTCGCAAATCCTTTGGGTACAGACGATTTTTTATCTAAAAGTGTGAGTGTCTATCCTAATCCCGCTTCAGAACGCGTTTTTGTGCGTACCGGTGCAGCTGCCCACCTATCGGAATTATTGCTTTACGACTTGCTTGGACAGCTTTTACGCACTACAAAAGAAAATTCAATTTCAGTTTCTGGACTTTCTAAAGGCGTTTATTTCCTTCAAGTAAAGACAGATAAAGGAGAGGTGACTAAAAAGATTATGGTAGAATAAATAATGGAAATCTAAAAGCTTATGGCTAAATAGAAATAAGCCGTTTGCAAAAGGCTTATTTTAATAATAAACTTCGGATAATATTGAGTTCGAATTCAAAATTGAAAAGGAATTTTGGTAATTTAGTCCCCGCTGGCGAGCATAATGCTCGTGCAAAATGAGCATTACCAACAGACGATAACAAAGAATATAAATCTGACTCTCTATTTTAACTGACTAATGACCCATAACTGTTTAAATTGTAATAAAGTAATAACAGGAAAATTTTGTGATAACTGTAGCCAATCAGCATCTACTCATAGATTTTCGTTAACTCACGTTTTTCAACACGATTTTATTCACGGAATATTTCACTTTGACAAAGGCTTTTTCTATACAATAAAAGAGTTATTTACCAGACCCGGACACAGTATCAGAGAATATGTACAAGGAAAAAGAGTAAAGCACTTTAATTATTTTTCAACCATAATTATTCTGATAACCATAGGTTATTTTATGAAAAAATGGGCAAAAGTTGATGCTACTGTTTTATATGACGATAAAAAAACAGTAGAAGGACTTTTAAAAGTACTAAAGGATTATTCAAAAATTACAGTTTTTCTGACCGTACCCATTATTTCTATTGTGAGTTACTTGTTTTTTAGAAAAAGCAAGCAGAATTATACAGAAAATCTAGTCCTCAATATGTATTTGTTATGCGGGACATTAACAATAAGTCTTTTACTAACAACTAGTTTGATTCTTACTGATAACAAAGATTTTCTAATTTCTGTAAACTATCTTGCTGCTGGACTAACCTTTTTGTATGTACTGATTTTCTATTATCAGTACTTTTCTGTTTTTGGTTTAAAAAAATACAAATTAATTATTCGAGTTATTATTATTGCAATTTTGTATTTATTGACAAAACAAATAATAAACAATATCTTGAACCTAATTGGACTTAAATATTTTCATTAATCTGGATGACGCGGATTTGCGCCCGTGCTAATAACTACATATAGCCCCAAGCAGGTGCTTGTGCAGGAATGTTAAATGCAATATTGATAACATCGTATGAAAATGTACATTATCATAAAAGACACTATTCCAGACAAATTAGTTCCGGTAATAAGCGCGCACGCTTCATTGGCATGTTATAAAAGATTCGAAAACAATGAGGATATGATAAAATGGATCAATGGAATATTTAAAAAAGTAGTTTGTGTTGTCGATGAAATTAGTTTTGACAGTTTTAAAAACGAGGCCGATTCTGTTTTATTGACGGAATCTTCACTTGACAACAAGGAAGTCTGCTTAGCTTTTTGCCCAAGAGAGGAATATCCCAAAAAATTTAAATACCTAAAAATGTGGACACCTCAAAACAACTAAAAAATGGAAAATCAGGTTTATAATTGGTTGGTGAAAAAAGGAACTATTCGTATTCAAAGAAACGGATATTGTATTGCGCTGCAATTGGACTACGAGAAGGGAGACTATTGCCTACTAACGCCTTCTGATACAGACGAAATAATTGAATTGTTAACCAATATTTCAAAACAGATTTGGGAAGACCCTGATTATAAAAGAAAACCCTATACCAATCCGCTTTATAAAAAAAACGGAAACGAATATTACTGGGAAATTGAGACTTCACAGCTTCTATTACACTATAACGAAACGGAAGACGCCGTAGAAATTAAATGCAATGGCAATAGCAGCCTGAATTTAGAAATAAATTATGTGGTGGAGATAATTCAAATTTTGGAGCATTTGAATAAATAGAAATTTCCGTTTTCAAACGGCTATAATCATAATAATAAGCATTCGTAAAATTGCTCTTCGCTAGTATAAACGTCAAAAAGCATAAAAAAAACCAGCTCTCTGCTGGTTTAGCTTGAAATCTTCAAATTTTTATGTGTCCTAACAATTGCCTGTTCGTTTTTATAATCGATCCAAGCTTGTCCTTTCCACTTACGCATCAGGTTGTCAAAGTTTCTCATGATAAAGATGTTATACGCCGCTTTCCCCAGATTGGTTATTTTTCTTGGAAAGGCGCGAAGGCTCATCGAGAATCCCGGAGTCATATATTTCATATAATGCCAATAGCCTTCGGGCATGTAGAGCATTTCACCATGTTCTAGATTGCAGATCAATCCTTTTGCTTTTTTTAGCGCCGGCCATTTTTCTAGATCCGGATTATCGAAGTCGATATCTTCTCTAGAGATTAGAGCATGCGGCACTTTATACAGATAAGGGGTCTGGTCGGGCGCAAAAAGAATGCATTGCTTTTTTCCGTGGAAATGGAAATGCAGAATATTGGAATAGTCAATGTCGTAGTGGATAAATACTTTGGAGTTTTCTCCGCCGAAAAAGAGCATCGGAAGCTGTTTCACCAGCTTAAGCCCAATGTCAGGCCATTTAAAGTCTGATTTTAGAGATGGCACTTCTTTCATCAGGTTATAAAGAAAGATTCTGTAGTTCGTCGGCTTAGACTGCAATAAGTCAATATAATCTGCCATTTTCATCTTGGCATGTGCCTCATTGAAGCCGTCTTCGTGGTTTACCGGACGGTCATCATACAGCGGTACCGTTTTTTCTCCGGCAATATCCTTAATATAATTGAGCCTCCATTTTTCGTATGCTGGCCAATCTTCCGTTAGCCTTTCAATGACCAAAGGTTTTTGTTTTTTTACATAATTAGTATAAAAATCTTCTTTTGAGATCGTTTTTACTCGCTCAATTTCTGTCAAATGCAACGGCATACAATAGATGGTTTGAGATAATGGTTTATAACAAAGTTACTAAAGGATTATGAAACTGTAAAGGGCAATGTCTTAAATTTTGCCATAAAAAAATGCCGCAGGCCTAAAAGTGACCTGCAGCATCTTAAAATAGGAACATTGAAAAAATTACCTCTTAATCAATTTATGAGAAAATATTGTTCCGTTTTGTACAGCTACGTTTACGACATAAACGCCGTTGCTTAGTTTTGATATGTCTAGGGCAGTGCTCGTGCTTTCTAAAACTTTTTGTCCTGTGATAGAATAGATAGAAGTGCTTTTTATTTCGAATTCATTTCCAGAAACGCCTATGTTCAGGATGTCTTTTGCCGGATTTGGATAAATAAAAATCGGATTCTGAGCGATTTCTGGCGTATGCGTTCCTAATGATAGATTCAGTATCGGATATTTGATAACACCTAAATCGGTTGTGGCCAGATAAGCGTTGATTGTGGTACCATCAAAGTCAAAATCCATAGAATACGACTGAACATAGTTTAATTGCTGTGATGTTATAGGCGTCCAGGTTGTGCCGTTGTCTACCGTATAATAAATAGAGGCATCAGAAAATTGAGCGCTATGTACAGCTGCCACCATCACGCCGTTATTTAGAGGAGAATATTTGATTCTTTTGGCATCAACACCGCTTAAGACTTGTGTCCAGTTTTCGCCGGCATCGGGTGTTGTAAACACACCTAAGTTGGTTGTTACTGTAAAATGATTTGGATCGAGAGGATTTCTAGCCATATCCCAAATCAAATCGTTGCCTTGGGTGATGGTAAGTCCGTTTATCTTTTCAACCCACGTAACTCCGCCGTCTGTAGATTTAAAGAACTTAGATCCTTTTGCGATATACATTTCGTTTGAATTGGCTGCAGAAACAGAGATTCCTGTAACGACTCCGTAGCCGAATTCGCTTACTTCTGGAGTTGTGATTTCTTCCGTAACAATATTTTCTAAATCGGTGAAGTTGATTTTGGTAAGATTGCCGCCTTCTCCCGATCTCAATGAAACGTAGATAATATTCGTGTTGCTAGGATCAACAATCAAGTCTTGCATGTCGTCTGCAAAAGCACTCATCAAAGAAGTCGCTGTTGCGCCATAATCAGTGCTTACATTTAGAGTGCTTCCGAAAAAGCCCATTGAGGCATAGGTGAAAACACGACCGGCTACTACAGGATCGGCTATCATGTAATTTCTTTTTGGATTAAAAGACGTTGGCGGCTCGATATCATAAATAGAAGCAACTCCTGTTCCTAAGTTTTTGTGCAGCCTTCCGCCTTGGGAACCATAAAACAAATGCTTGTTGGTAGCATATTTGGCATGCGTAACGCTTATTACATTATAATAAGGCGCTCTGATTTGAGTCAAGGTAGTACCGCCGTCATTAGAGAATTGCGGAAACAAATCGGTAGTAATAGCCACTTGATTTAGGTTGAATGGATTGTACGAAGCATTCAGTCCGTAATAATAAGAAGTAGAGCCTTCTGGATAAAAAGTATTCGTCCATGTCAATCCGCCATCGGTAGATTTCACGATTTCGTTTTCTTCCAGCAAGATGATGTAGTTTGGATTTGTCGGGTGGAATGCGATTTTGGTAATATTATTCAACGTCTGGTCAGTCCAAGTAATAGGAAGATTTGTCCAAGTAGTTCCGCCGTCTGTAGAACGATAGACACGTTCGGCATGAATTCCGAAGCCGATGCTGGTTCCGATCAAGATGTCATTGCCGTTTTGTGGATTGAAAGTGATTTCGCTGAAGGTAAAGCCAGGCAGTCTTTCGGTCCAAGTAGTGCCGAAATCTTCTGTAATATACAAGCCTCCGTTAATTCCGTTCGGCCCAAGCGATCTTCCCATATAAAATTTAGATTTTGAGATAGGACTGAAGGCAACATTATTGATATGCACATCGTCGTGATCTGCGCTGAAATAAATCATATTCCATGTCGACCCTACGTTGTTCGTGTGAAAAACTTTTGTTCTTGCCGTAAATCCTTCGGAATAGGAAGTATGTACGATCAAATCAGTACCTGTCGTATCATAGAAAGAATACGACATGATTTGCGCATTATCCATCGGATTCGGGATAGGATAAAAACGGGTAATGGCATTTGTAGCAATATCAAAAAGATAAACACCGTCTTGCGTGCCGCCATTTATGATTACAAAACTCAATGCCGATTGGCCAAATAGTTTCATATCTGTTATTGTGGCGCTTGGGTCAGGGAAAGCATATTTTACGCTCCAAGTCAATCCATTATCTATAGAAGTTACGATATGGTTTCCTTGCGTAAGGGCATAGATTCTATTTTCGACGGTCGCATCATACGTCAGGTCTTCTAGTTTTCCGAAATTCGTGGAAGCTTCATAACTGATTTGGGCTTGGCCTGCAAAGCTCCAAAGAAGCAGTAAAGCAATGGTAATTTTTTTCATAATAGACATTTTTTGTTTTTCTAAATTTTCAAAAAAACAAATGCTAAATCAAAAAAATCACGCGGACATAGTGTGACACTCTTTAGGACAAAGTGTGATTTAGTATCCTAAAGTGTTGATAAATAATCGTATAGATGAATATCGTGCGGTAGTTCCATTCGGGCAGCAATTCGCTCCTTTCTTTTCCTGCAGGCATCGGCGGTGATGTTCAGCATGGAAGAAATTTCTTTGGTGCTCAGGTTCATGTAGATGTAAGTTATAAAGCGGATATCGTTTGAATTCAGCTTTGGATGCTTTTCTTTTAGGTTGTTTAGGAAAGTTTGGTTGATTTCTTCGAAATGCGTGATAAAGCTGTCCCATTCATCATCTGTCTTGAGATGTTCTTTCAAGGTTTTTATATGATTCACCAAAGCGGGGTCTTTGGAAATTTCAGGAAGTTTTGATAAGGATTGTAGCGTTTCTTCTATAAGTTCATTCCGTCCAGAAAGATAAAGTGCTTTTGCAGAAAGTTTTCGGTTTTTAAGTTCGATTTCGTTCTTTAGGCGTTCTTGCTCGAGCAGGGCGCTGGTTTCTTTTTCCTTGAACATTTTTTCGAGCAAAAGATTGTCGCTTTTTTCTTTTTCAAGTTCCAAAAGCACGATTTGTTCGTTTCTTTCGGCAATCAGTTTTCTCTGTTTGTACTTGATGGATAGATTTCTCAATGCCCAAACTATAAAGGCTACGATTATAAAGATGACCGCGATTATCGAATAAAAAAGCTTGCGCTCGTCGGCTATCTTCGATTCGTTTTCGGCTATTTTTTTCTTGTAATTTTCAATCTCAAACTTGACTCTGCTGTTTTCGAAAACTTTTCCGTTTTTGATTTCGTTGAGTTCTCCTTCAGTTTTTATGATGGAATCTCTATAATTTAAAGCGAGACCGTATTTTTCTTTCTTGAAATTGATATCAGACAAAAGCCTGAAAATATTGATTTTTGTTTCGAGGTTGGGCTTTCTTTCAAAAATCTTATTGGCATAATGGCTCGCCAGATCGAGGTTGTTTTCGTTCAGATAGCTTTTGGAAATAATCATCAGCAGGGAAATGCCGATATCGTTATACTCTAAGTCTTTGGTTGTTTTGTAGAGTTCTTCGGCTACGGTTCGCGCTTGTGTTGAATTTCCTTGCAGGTTTTCATTTTCTGCAATCGCTATCCTGGCCAAGATATGAAGCTGCGGCTGTGATTCTAATAAAGGCAGCGCTTCGTTAAAATAGGCTCGTGCTTCCTTTAGGTTGTTTGTTTCGTTGGCGACATTCCCGAGATTCATGGCGTAGAGGCCGACCTTAAGCTTGTCGTTGTTTTCTTGGGCTATATCATAAGCCTTCTTGAAGTATTCATTCGCTTTCTCGTAATTTTTTTCTTTAGAATATAAAATAGCAATGTTGTTCAAGACGACCATTTCGTATTTAGGCTCCAGATGTTTTACGGCAATCGTATAGCTTTCGAGATAATGATTTAAGGCTTCGCCATAATCGAGCATGGTATAATAGTTGGCTCCGATATTATTTGTCGCGAGAAATAGCTGCTTGTACCATCTGTTTTTGTCGGCAAGATTTTTAGCCTGGGTAAGCAGTTCAAGCGATTTGACATGGTCTTTTTTCCACATGTAATTAATTCCGGAAACGATAAGAGAATCGCAATGGGCCTGCGTATTGGCCTGAATTTTAGGCATAAAAAGAAGGCATAGCAAGAACGTGAGATAAGCGGACTTGATTCGGCAGACTTTTTTAGGCATCGGGGAAGATTTTTTATTCAAATATAAGAATAAGTATTGCACAAATGGTTGCGTGACAGGATAGAGAAAAAGCAATAAAAAAAGCTTTTCCGGTTAGGGAAAAGCTTTTGGTCTTGTTTTATATTTTTTGATTATGCCTTTTTGCCTGAAGCTTCAAGGTTTCTTTCAATTTTATGCGATGGACGTGTCCATTTCGGTTTTTCTCCTAAAGCTTGGTATTGAGAATCTTCCGCTTCAACAGTTTTAGGTTGCGAAACTTTTGTGAATGGCTTTTGCGGATTCAAGCCGAGCATTTCGAACATTTTCATGTCTTCGTTTACGTCTGGATTTGGAGTAGTCAGCAATTTATCGCCTGCAAAGATAGAATTAGCGCCTGCAAAAAAGCACATTGCTTGTCCTTCGCGGCTCATATTGGTTCTTCCTGCAGAAAGTCGCACTTGCGTATTTGGCATTACGATTCTTGTCGTAGCAACCATTCGTATCATTTCCCAGATTTCAACTGGCTTTTCTTCTTCTAGCGGTGTACCTTCAACAGCAACGAGCGCATTGATGGGTACTGATTCTGGCTGTGGACTTAAGGAAGCCAAAGCCACAAGCATTCCGGCTCTGTCTTCAACACTTTCGCCCATTCCGATGATTCCGCCGCTACATACGGTTACGTTGGTCTTGCGGACGTTTTCGATTGTCTGAAGACGGTCTTCGTAGCCGCGCGTTGAGATTACTTCTTTATAATATTCTTCAGAAGTGTCTAGATTGTGATTGTAGGCATACAATCCTGCTTCTGCTAGACGATGTGCTTGGTTTTCGGTAATCATCCCTAACGTGCAGCATACTTCCATGTCTAGCTTGTTGATGGTTCGTACCATTTCCAAAACTTGGTCGAATTCTGGGCCGTCTTTGACGTTTCTCCAAGCAGCACCCATACAAACTCTAGAAGAACCGCTAGATTTGGCTCTTAAAGCTTGGGCTTTTACTTGTTGAACGGTCATCAGGTCATTGCCTTCGACTCCGGTATGATAGCGTGCGGCTTGCGGACAATAACCGCAATCTTCCGGACATCCGCCTGTTT
The DNA here is from genome assembly GCF_014138495.1 of Flavobacterium gossypii. Taxonomy (NCBI): domain Bacteria; kingdom Pseudomonadati; phylum Bacteroidota; class Flavobacteriia; order Flavobacteriales; family Flavobacteriaceae; genus Flavobacterium; species Flavobacterium gossypii. The sequence goes on from NZ_JACJIS010000001.1 coordinate 1,869,154, forward strand.
TTATAGAAAGGAGAGTAGATACTTGGACCACATTTGGATCGTGGTTTTTTCTGTGAACCGATGCGGCTTCAAATAACAAGTCCATCATCGGCTTGTTGTATACCGCAATGATTTCTTCTTTGGTCCAATCGTGTCTTATTGTACTCATAATGGTTAGTCTTATTTGTTTTGCTTCAAAAGTAGGTAATTCCGCTATAAGTTGAAAAATCTTTTCTCTAAAGTTAGAAACATATGATTGTTGATTAAATCAAAAAGGGACTGACAGTTTGCCAATCCCTTTTTTTTAAAAGTTATATTGTAAGGTTAATCTACATGGTTGATTTTTTCTACTTTGTCTTTCCAATACTGCATCATGGCAAAAGAAACAATCATGGATGCTGCCGATCCTTCTATGAATAATCCGAAACAGAACTGATAGAGCGATGGATCTCCGCCGCCGAAGATATAACTGTCTGCAAAAGTTTCCAGATAGGCATTGCCACCTTTATATTCGACATACACCATAAATGCGACCAGTCCTAAAATGAGTCCGACCATAGCGGTCAGGAAACCAGAAAGAAGATTGGTCAGATAGCCGTTTATGCCATCATGATAATTGGACTTTATGGTTTTGTTTACGCCATAAATCACAAAGACAAAATTGACGAGTCTTAGATAAATATGGTCTTTTAGGTCTAGTGCTTCGATGAGCAAGAAGTATAATCCTAGCCCTATAAAAATAATCAGTCCGTTGATGAATAATCTGGAAAATTTCATAATATTCGGTTTTGTAGTTTATACTGTTTTGAATGCTATAAAACGATTTGATTGGAATGCTTCAATTCGATTTATATATTAAAATTACAAATATTATCTGAGTTTTCGCAGGCTATTTATTTTATAATTGAATTTTTAGTAAAATTTTAATAAATTAAGTTTTTTCTGATTAATGAAGAAGTTGATTATTTGACGAGATGGCCTTCATTGTCATAGAGCAGGATCCAGTCGTTATGTAAGAAGTAATTCCATTCTGCAGATGCCATATCCACATCTGGATTGATAAGTTGCTTGTACGGTTTTTGGTTGATTGATACATGGCAGTTCACAAAAACGCTGACATCTTTGCCTTGAGCGGCAAATTCTTTTTTGATTCTTTGTGACAATTGCCAAATAGCATCCGGCTTGTCAGCAACCATTTTAAATTGCTTGTCCGTCAATTTTGAATTAATATTATAAGGAATAGGCTGCTTTGTTTTTTTGTCAATAATCTTGAAATTAGAATAGCCCGATCTCGAACGAAGCATCATCCTCCAGCTCAAGCGATGGCCTTCTTCCGTCCAAAGCACATCGCCTTTGATGAACCAGTGACGGATCGGCAAGAGAATCTGGATTAGGAAATAAGGAATAAAAAAATAGAACAGTACGGATCTGTTTTGGTAAATCGGCTCGCTTTCTTCAAGTACAGGCTTCTTTTTGAAAAACAACGCTCTTATTTTTTCAGGAGGATAAAAGAATACGGCAAAACTCAGAGCAAAGAACGGAAAGATGCCTATCTGTAAGGTTATGGCATTAAAAAGGTGAAAGATCAAGGAAGCAATAAATGCGATGGTTCTTGTTTTTTTCCACAACAGCATCGGAACGATAAGCATGTCGAATGCAATTCCAGAATAGGCAATAAAAAGATAAAACCATTTTTGGTTGAAAATTTCCTGAATAAAAGGATAAGGTGATTTGTTGGTCAAAAGATTTTTGGTGAAAGTCCCGTCTAGCCAGTCAGGATAAAACTTAGATAGGGTAGCAAACAAATAGACAATGGCAATCTGAAGGATCATCACTCCCGAACACCAGCAAGGCATGCTCAAAGTCTTCATTTCGGGATGCTGTTTTGCATCAATCGAAGCATATCTGTTAGCAGGAAGGAAAATCATTATCAGGCAGACCAAAATAAGCATGTAATAATGATTGTTGTAGGATGTTTTTTGCATCCAATAAGTGATTGTCCACAATAACGTAAAGGCAGAAAGGCTCCATCGGTATTTCCAGCCCAGCATCACGAGGATGCCAAGAACTCCCATGGTGGCGAAATAAAAATACATTCCATAACCCGGAAGCGGCTGCAGCCATTCCATTCCGATATGGCTGAAAGTAAATTGTGGCTTGATGAAATTTTCTTTTACCCAACCGGTAAGAATTGCTCCAAAAGTTTCTGCTGCCAGAAGAAATCCGAAAAAAATCCGAAAAATAATCAACGGAGAATTGTCTATTGGCAGGAAAAGCTTTTTCATTTCAAATCTTTTATAAAATTTCGGGTGATGATTTCGTCATTTTTGATTTCCTCTTTTAAAGCATCGAGCGAGTCGAACTTTTCTTCAGGACGAATTCTATGCAGAAAATGGATTCGGATTTCCTTATCGTATAAATCGCCTTCAAAATCTAAAAAGTAGGTTTCTATGGTTCTTTCTTTTCCGTCGACAGTTGGATTCGTGCCGATGTTCATCATCCCAAAAACTTCTTTCCCATCTAGATAGCTTTTTACGATATAGACGCCATCTAGAGGAATAAGCTTGTAGTTTTCTTCAATTTTCAGATTCGCAGTAGGAAAGCCGATCGTACGTCCTAACTGCCTTCCCTTAACAACAATTCCGGAAAGAAAATAGTTATAGCCCAGATAATCATTCGCCAATTGAATGTCTCCGCTTGCCAAGGCCTTTCTGATTTTTGTAGAACTTATCGAAACTTCGTCAATTTCTTCTGCAGAAATCTGTTCTACTTCAAAGCCATATTTTTTTCCGTAAGCAATCAGGTCATGGATGTCGGCAGAACGATTTTTTCCAAAGCGATGGTCATGCCCGATGACTATTTTCTTGATGTTGAATCGGTCTACTAAGATGGTCTTGACAAATTCTTCTGCGCTTAATTGTGAAAAGCTTTGGTCGAAAGGATGGATGATGAGGTTTTCTAAGCCGATGCATTCCAATAACTCTGCTTTTTCTTTTATGGTGTTTAAAAGCTGTATTTCGGAATTGCCTTGGAGTACCATTCGCGGATGCGGAAAGAAAGTCAGTACGAGACTTTCATTATTGCTTTTTTTGGCATCTTGAGTCAGACGTTCGATTATTTTTTTGTGCCCTAAATGAACACCGTCAAAAGTGCCTAAGGTCGCGATGGTATGTTTGTCAGGGTTGAAATCCTGTATGTTGTGGAAAATATTCAAAATGGTGGGATTATCTTTTCTGCAAAATTAAGGTATATGGGCAATAAAAAAAACTTCTTGGATAGATTGTTTTTATGGTAAAATTTAGAGTATCTGTGATTTAAGTAGAAAAACTTCCGTCCTAAAACTTTATATAGTAAATTTGGGAAAATTTACCCAACACAACCATGAAAAGAATACTACTCTTAGCACTGACCTTGCTGACAAGCTTAGGCAGTTTTGCCCAGTCCAAAGATTTATGGGCAATTTCAAACGACGCCAGCACGGCGGTATTTAAAAAAGTGCAGCGATCTTCGCTTCCTTCAGAATTCAAAATTTATAAATTAGACTTAGAAGGACTTAGAGCTAAATTGCAAGATGCTCCTTTGCGAAGCGAGTTTAATGGTGTTTCTGCTACTATAGTCTCGTTTCCAGATCATGAAGGAAAGATGGAAGACTATAGAGTTCTAGAAGCTCCAGTAATGGAAAAAGAACTTCAGGCCATGTATCCTGAAATCCGTTCGTATGTCGCCAAAGCCATTAAGAATCCTACAAACATTATTCGATTTAGTGTTTCGCCTGAAAAGGGATTGAGCGCTATGATCCGTTCAGGTAGTAATGGAGTAACCATCATTGATCCGTATACTTCTGACAACAATTTTTATCTGGTTTTTAATAAATCCAAATCGATACGAGGCGGCGAAGCATTTACATGCCTTACCGAAGATGAGGCTATGGATTTGGGAAGAAGTTTTTCTGAAGAAAACCAGTTGTTGGACGCTGATGATAATATGTTAAGAACATTCAGATTGGCACTTTCTGTTAGTGGCGAGTATTCTACTTTTCACGGAGGAACGCTAGCAATGGTAAATGCCGCCATGAATGCAACACTGACAAGGGTCAATGGCGTGTTTGAAAATGATTTCAAGCTTAATATGGTATTGGTTGCCAACAATGATTCAGTTATTTTTTTAAACGCAGCTACAGATCCATACAATGCACAGAATACTTGGGCAACGGCATTGAGAAATACGTTAAATGCCAACATAGGCCTTGCTAATTATGATATTGGACATTTGATGAGCGCCATTGGAAATAACGGAAATGCAGGATGTATCGGCTGTGTTTGCAACAGCAATAAAGGAACTGGTTTTACTACCAGTGTCACTCCAACAGGAGATAATTTCGATATTGATTTTGTCGTGCATGAGATGGGGCACCAATTTGGGGCTAATCATACGTATTCTATTGCTATAGAAGGGACAAATGTAAATGTGGAGCCTGGAAGCGGAACGACCATCATGGGCTATGCAGGAATTACAGGTCCTGCTACAGATGTTCAGCCGCATAGCGATCCGTATTTTCATGCGGCAAGCATTCAGCAAGTGACAGCCAATATAAAGACAAAAACGTGTCCGACGACGACAATAATCAACAATGCTGTACCGACAGCAAATGCAGGTGCGGATATTCCTCTTCCGATAGGAACGGCATTTTATTTGACAGGAGCTGGTACAGATACGGATTCTGATGGACTGACATATGTTTGGGAACAGATGGATTCTGCAACTGATGAAAGCCAGATGTTTCCAGAAGCTACAAGTGTAGAAGGACCAATGTTTAGGTCCTTTTCTCCATCAGCATCTCCGACTACCTATTTCCCTAGTCTTGAGTCTGTTGTTCAAAAAGGAATCCAGCGCGATAAATGGCAAAAGGTTCCGGAAGTTTCTCGTGATTTAACTTTCAGGTTTACGGTTAGAGATAACGAGATTGGCGGAGCGGCAAATAAGAGTGATGATATGGTTGTTTCTTTTGACGATTCCATAGGTCCCTTTAAATTTACATCACAAAACACGGTTGGTCAATCTTGGACATTAGGTTCTACACAAACCATTACTTGGGCAGTAAACAATACGAATACATTGCCGGGAGCCCAAAATGTTAACATAAAACTTTCTACCGACGGTGGATTGACCTTTCCGGTTATTTTGGCATCAAATGTTCCTAATAACGGTACAGCAACTGTTACAGCTCCGTGGACTTCTGTGCCAAAGTGCAGGTTGCTAATCGAGCCTACGAATAATAAATTTTATGCGGTTAATTCGAAGCCGTTTGCAATAGGATATGATGTTACGACTTCATGCCAGACGTATAGTTTTACGACTCCTTTTGCGATTCCAGATAACGGGAACAGCTATACGACAAGACAGTTAAATGTACCTGTTACGGGAGAAATAGCAGACGTTAAAGTTGCAGTGAATGCTACGCATACTTGGCTTTCAGATTTAAATATTGCCGTAGTGAGCCCAGCAGGAACTGTCGTTACTTTGTTCAACCAAGGCTGCTCCAATAACGGAGTTACAGACAACCTCAATGCTGTATTTGACGAAGATGGAGCTAGCGCTGTTTGCTCGACTACCATTCTTGGAAATGTATTGCCAGAAGATGTTTTGTCTTCTTTCAATGGGCAAAACTCGCAAGGAAACTGGATATTAGGAGTTGTTGATTTAGGCGCTCAAGATACAGGTACCATGAATTCATTTTCAGTTACTATATGTACGCAAACCATGATGTTGGGGACTGATCATTTCGGTCTTGCTGATTTCAAGATTTATCCAAATCCAAACAAAGGAAACTTTAACGTTCAGTTTAATTCTGAATCAGGTAATGAGATCAAGATTAGTGTTCATGATATAAGCGGCAGACAGATTTTTAATAAATCCTACCAAAATACAGGATTGTTTTCTGAAAAGCTGCAATTGAATAACGTCCAATCTGGAGTTTATCTTGTCAACGTAATCGATGGCGACAGAAAAGAAGTGAAAAAAATTGTCATAGAATAAAAATCTAAATTCAACTAGATAAGAAGGAGGTGCTTTTGAGTATCTCCTTTTTTTATTGTTAAATAATTAGAATATACGCATAAATGATTAATTTTGGATTATAAACTAAATATATTATGAAACGAATTTTACTCTTAATCGTTTTTGTCTTTGCGTTTTCTGCGGGCTATTCGCAGTCATCGCCGCTATGGACAAAAACATCTGCACAGAGCCTAGACGCTATGAGAAAAGCGACTAGAACCTCTATGCCAAAAGAATATCAGCTATATCAGCTTGATTATTCTAAATTGAAAACACAACTTGAGTATGCTCCTTCTGGGGAAAATACACAGTCTTCTGGTGTTGTGATTGCTTTTCCAAATGCTGAAGGAAAATTGGAAAACTACAGAATTTATGAATCTTCTGTAATGGAGCCAGAATTGGCGGCAAAACATCCTGAAATCCAATCTTATATTGGACAAGGAATTGATGACCCGACTGCCAAAATTCATTTTACGACCACGCTTTTTGGTCTGCATACGATGACTTTGTCAGGAAAAGGAACTTCTTTTATAGATCCTTACACCAGCGATTCTAAAAATTATATCGTTTACAATAAGTCTAGCTTGCCTAAAAGACAAGCTTTTGAATGTCATGTAGAGGATAATGATGCAATGGTGCCTCCTCCTTCTACAGCGGCTAGCGATGGAAAATTTAGAACCTATCGTTTGGCAATGGCTTGTACGATTGAATATGCCGCTTTTCATATCAATGCCGCGGTTACAGCAGGAACTTTAAGCCCAACAGCAACACTTGCTCAAAAGAAAGCAGCTGTTTTGGCGGCTATGAACGTGACAGTTGCTCGTGTAAATAGTGTTTATGAAAGAGATATGTCTTTGAGAATGCAACTAGTTGCAAACAATGAGAGTATTATTTTCGTAGATTCAGATAATTTCACTAATGATGTTGCGGGACAGTTAATAACACAAAGTCAAAGCGTAATCAATACTGCAATAGGTAACGCGAATTATGATATCGGGCATACTGTAAGTACAGGTGGTGGAGGTCTTGCAGGATTAGGAGTTGTTTGTGTTACAGGTCAAAAAGCAAGAGGAATTACAGGTTCGCCAGAACCAGTAGCTGATGCTTATGATATTGATTTTGTGGCGCACGAAATGGGCCACCAGTTTGGAGCTGCTCATACATTTAACGGTGAAGGAGGAAACTGTACACTTCCAGACCCAAGTATTGGTGATCCAGGTACTCGTAATGCGGCTACTGCTGTTGAGCCAGGTAGTGGAACTACTGTAATGGCGTATGCCGGAATTTGCGACGCGGTAAATGTTCAAGATCATTCTGATGATTATTTCCATGCGGTGAGCATAAGTCAAATGGTGGCTCATATAGCAGGAACTGGAAATTGTGTTGCGGGTGTAAATAATGGAAATAATCCGCCGGTAATTAGCCCACTGACAAGTTATACAATTCCAAAAGGGACTGCTTTCGTATTAAAAGGGAACGGAACTGACGTTAATGGTGATGCATTGACGTATTGCTGGGAACAGACTACTGTAGGAGCTACTGCTGTAAATCCTAGTGCTACTTCAACAGATTCAAACCCTAACTTTAGATCGGTATCTCCATCTACTTCTCCTAACAGATACATGCCTGCATTGCCAAGCGTGCTTAGCGGAAATTTGACTCCTACATGGGAAGTCATTCCTTCTGTAGCGAGAGTAATGAGCTTTGCATTAACAGTTAGAGATAACAGGACTCCAAATGGAGGACAGACAGCAAGACAAAACATGACGGTTACGTTTAACGACGCAACAGGTCCTTTCAAAGTTACATCTCAAAACACAGATGGAATTTCTTGGACTCAAGGTCAAACAGAAACGATTACGTGGGATGTGGCTGGAACTACAGGAGCTCCGATTAATACATCTAACGTAAATATCTTATTGTCTACTGACGGAGGTCTTACGTTCTCTACATTATTAGCCAATACTCCAAACGATGGAAGCGAACCTATTACAGTTCCTAATGTTGCGGCTCCTTTCTGTAGAATTATGGTTGAGGCTGCAAACAATATCTATTATGCAGTTAACGCTAAAACTTTTGCTATTGGTTATACAGTAACTACTACATGTAATACATATACAAATAATACTCCTTTTAATGTTGCTGACGGAAGCGGAACTACCGATGCGGGTAATGGTCCTATTTCATCTTCTATAATTAACGTTCCAAGTGCGGTAACGATTTCTGAAGTAACAGTAACTGTAAACGGAACTCATCCAGACGTTTCAGATTGGATTATTGCATTGAACCACCCTGATGCAACACAGTCAATCGTATGGGGATATAACTGCTATGTTCCGACAAATTTTGTTGGCGCTATGAATGTTACATTTAAAGATGGTGCTCCAGCATTAGCTTGTACTAATCCAACGGTTGGAACCTATAAGCCTTTACAGCCTTTGGCTCCATTTATCGGTAAGACTGCTAACGGAAACTGGAGATTGCTTGTAGGTGATGGTTTTGCAACCAAAACAGGAACAATAAACTCTTGGTCGATTCAAGTTTGTTCGCAGACTATGGTTTTGAGTACTCAAAACTTTGGCCTTGCTGATTTCAAGATTTATCCGAATCCAAATAAAGGAAACTTTAATGTTCAGTTTAATTCTGAATCAAACAATGAGATCAAGATTGCGATTTATGACATAAGCGGTAGACAGATTTTCAATAAATCCTACCAAAACACTGGATTATTTTCTGAAAACCTTCAGTTGAATAATGTTCAGTCTGGCGTTTATCTTGTCAATGTAATAGATGGTGACAAAAAAGAAGTGAAAAAAATAGTTATAGAGTAGAACTCTAAACTGTTAGATAAAAAGGAGACGCTGTTAAGTGTCTCCTTTTTTTATTGTTAAATAATTAGATTATACATATAAATCATTATTTTTGTTTGATAACCAATAATATATTATGAAAAAAAATCTACTCTTACTCATTTTTGTCTTTGCGTTTTCTGTGGGCTATGCACAGTCACCGCTTTGGACAAAAGCCTCTGCAGGGAGCTTGAATGCTTTAGAAAAGGCTGACAGAAGCACCATGCCAAAAGAATATCAGATCTATAAGTTGGATGTATCCAGATTGAAAACACAGCTTCAAGCGGCTCCATCTAGAGAAAACATGGGAACATCCGATGTTGTGATTGCTTTTCCAAATGCTGAAGGTAAATTCGAAAATTACAGAATTTATCAATCTTCTGTAATGGAAAAAGAATTAGCAGCAAGACATTCTGAAATCCAATCGTATGTTGGACAAGGAATAGATAATCCTAATGCTACCATTCATCTCAGTACGACAATTTTTGGAGTACATGCTATGATTATGTCTGATAAAGGAACAAAATATATCGATCCTTATACAAAGGATTTGAATAATTATATTGTTTACAACAGATCTAGTGTTAGCTCAACTAGAAGCTTTGAGTGCGGAACTACAGAAGATGCTTTAGAAGGCAGAGGACATGAATTTTCGAATGCAGCATTTGCAAACGACGGAACATTTAGAACGTATAGACTTGCTATGGCGTGTACAATCGAGTATGCCGCTTTTCATGTCAATGCAGCAGTAGCAGCAGGAACTTTGAGCCCAACAGCAACATTAGCCCAAAAGAAAGCTGCGGTTTTAGCAGCAATGGCAATTACGGTAACAAGAGTTAACTCTGTTTTTGAGCGTGATATGTCTTTAAAATTAGTTTTGGTTGCAACTAATGAAAACGTAATTTTCGTTGATGCTGATAGTTTTACTAACAATCCTCCTGTAATGATTAATGAAATGCAGGCGATTGTGGATGCAAATATTGGAGCAGCTAATTATGATATTGGTCACGGTGTTTGTACTTCTGATAATGGAATTGCTCAATTAGGTTCTGTTTGTGGTGCTAATAAAGCAAGAGGTGTAACAGGACAACCAAATCCAGTGGGCGATCAATTTGATATTGATTATGTAATCCACGAAATGGGTCACCAATTTGGAGCTACACATACTCAAAATAACGATTGTAATAGAACAGCAACTACTGCGGTTGAACCAGGTAGTGCTAGTACGATCATGGGGTATGCAGGAATTTGTGCTCCTGATGTTCAAAATAACTCTGATGCTTATTTCCATACAGTAAGTTTGACTCAGATGTTTTCTTTTGTGACTACAGGAGGAACATGTTCAGTAAATGTGCCAAATAATAACGCGGCTCCTGTAATTCCAGTTTTGACAAACTATACGATTCCAGCCGGAACTCCTTTCGTTTTGAGAGGATCAGCAACAGATGCTGATGGTGACGCGCTTACTTACTGCTGGGAACAAACAAATGCTGGATCAACTACAGACGTACCTAATGCGACTTCAACTGCGAATCCAAACTTTAGGTCATTATCGCCGACCACATCACCAAACAGGTATTTCCCTTCTTTGTTGAATACTTACGGAACTTGGGAAGTACTTCCGACAGTTGCTAAAACAATGAGTTTTGCATTAACTGTTAGAGATAACAGAACTCCAAATGGAGGACAGACAGCAAGACGTAACATGACCGTTACAACGAGTACAGCATCTGCTCCTTTTACTGTAACATCACAAAATGTAGATGGAGTTTCTTGGACGCAAGGTCAAACACAAACGATTACTTGGAATGTAGGAGCAACTACTGCTGCTCCATTTAATACAGCAAATGTAAATATCTTGCTTTCTACCGATGGCGGACAGACATACTCTACATTATTAGCTAATACTCCTAATGATGGAAGTGAGGCTATTACAGTTCCTAATACTGCAGCTCCTTTCTGTAGAATTATGGTTGAAGCTGTAGGTAATATTTATTATGCACTAAATGCTAGACCTTTTGCTATTGGATATACGATAGAAAACGTTTGTACGACATATACAAACAGTACTGTAATGCCTATACCTGATGGACCAAATCCAGATGTTTCAACGCCTGGTCCATACGTAACTTCTCCAATTACTATTGCGGATACGGGAAATATAACTGATGTGAATGTTAGGGTTAATGTAACTCATACATGGATTAGAGACTTGGTTTCTCTTGTAAGACATCCTGACGGGACAGAAGTAATTCTTGGAGGTAGAATTTGTAATGGTCAACTTGGATATAATATCCTTTTTAACGATGGGTCGCCAAATATTGTATGTGCAGCACCTATTACTTCTGGAACATTCAGGCCAACTGGAGCGCTTTCTACGTTGAATGGAAAACCAATGGCCGGCGAATGGCAATTGAAGATAAATGATTTCTTCCTAGGCGATACAGGAAACCTAAACTCGTGGTCAGTTGAAGTATGTAGACAAACAGCTGTCTTAAATGCTCCAAATTTCGGATTAAAAGATTTCAAAATTTATCCAAATCCAAACAATGGTACTTTCAATATTCAGTTTGATTCAGATTCAAGCAACGAAATTAAAGTAGGAGTACACGATATGAGAGGAAGACAAATCTTTGAAAAATCATATCAAAATTCAGGATTATTCTCTCAAAGCCTTGAGTTGAATAATACACAAGCAGGTATTTATCTTGTAACTGTTCAAGACGGAGATAAAAAAGAAGTTAAGAAAATCGTTATTGAATAATTTTCTTATACTGCTAAAATTAAAAAGGGAACTCATTGAGTTCCCTTTTTTTTATAAACTTATTTTTACGTTTCGAATTATCTGATTATCTACAATTTTCGGCAAATCGATTTGCAATGTAGAATTCTTTTTAGTGAGACTGCCTTCGGTTACTTTGTAATTTCCAGCCTTGCCCTTGCAGAAGCAGAACACTCCAAAAAGCATTTTGGTATTTTGAAGTTGTTTATTTGAGAAAGTAAAATCGGAATAATCTTTATTCATTTCAAAAACAATTTCTTCTCTATAGCCTGCGTCTTGCAACGTGGTGTCTTCTATTTTTTCTCGATACTTGTAAAGAAAAACAACTTTATCTGGATTTTCTACCAGTTCGTAATAGGTCTTGCCAATGCCGTCCGTTTTTACATTCATGCTTTTGTTTTGAAGTATCTCAAAAGTACAAATTCCATTTTCGGGACAAGGACTTTCTATTTTTGTCTTTTCATTACCGTTTGCCATAGTTGTAGTAGATTTTGTACTGCAACATGAGATTGTCAGTATCATCATCGGGAAAAGTATGGATTTTTTCATGGTGTTTTGTTTTATTGTATTAAAGATAGCAAAAAGAAAGCCATTATTTTCCGTTAAAAGAATTCATGGTATTGTCGAGCCCTGACAAAGCAAACGATTGGATGATTTCTGCCGCAAGGTCAAGTCTTTCCGTGAGCTTTGCTTTTTCTTCCTCGTTCCATTCTCCGAGCACATAATCTACTTGTTTTCCTTTTTTAAATTCGTCGCTAATTCCGAATCGGAATCTTGGATAGTCTGATGAATTTAACGTCTGTTGTATGCTTTTCAGTCCGTTGTGCCCGCCATCGCTTCCTTTAGGCTTGATTCGTACGGTTCCAAATGCAAGATTCAAATCATCGGTGATTACTAAAATATTGGAAGCTGGAATGTTTTCTTTGTCCATCCAATACTTGACAGCCTTGCCGCTGAGGTTCATGTAGGTATTTGGCTTTAAAAGAAAAATCGTCCTTCCTTTGAGTTTGTATTCGGCCATTGCACCAAGTTTTACGGTTTGAAAATCAAGACCTTCCTTTCTGGCCAAATGATCCACTGCTTTAAATCCGATGTTGTGTCTTGTGTTTACATATTCTGCGCCAATATTACCAAGGCCAACGATTAGAAATTTTTTCATTGGGTCTGAATTTGTTTTGTGTTCTTTTTTAAAGATGTTGAAAATCCAATTTTTCATTTCGTAAAAATAGTTTTTCTATCCGAATTTCTATTACATAAAAAAAGCATCAGTTTTTGGCTGATGCTTTTGATATAATCTAAGGTGAAAATTATTTTTTCTTTCCTTTTGCTGGAGCTTTTGCAGCTTTTGCAGCTTCCTGAGCAGCTTTCATAGCAGCACGTGAGATTCTCACTTGTGCAACTACTGTGTTGTCTGGGTGAAGCAATTTGTAGTTGTCAGAAACTAATTTAGTAACGTATAATTTGTTACCCATTTCAAGACCTGAAATTTCAGCTTCTACGAAATCTGGAAGATTTTTTGGAAGCGCTTTTACTTTCAGTCTACGTTGGTTCAAACGCAATACACCTCCTAAAAGTACACCTGGAGAAACACCAGTTACTTTCACTGGAACTTCCATAGTGATTTCTTTGTCATCGTGTAATTGGAAGAAGTCAAGGTGCAAGATTCTGTCAGAAACAGGGTGCACTTGAGTGTCTTGCAATACTGCGTTGAATGTTTTACCACCTTCAAGTTCGATCACAACTGTGTGAGCGTTTGGAGTGTAAATCAAGTTTTTGAATGCTTTTTCTTCTGCAGAAAAATGCACTGGTTGATCTCCTCCGTATAAAACGCAAGGAACCATTCCAGCATTACGTAAGGCCTTAGTAGCTACTTTGCCCACGCTTTCTCTTTCTGATCCTTTAATTGTAATCGATTTCATTGTAAATATATATAATTAATAAAAAAATTCTACATCAAAAATTTACCGCTGATAGAGTTGTTGTGTTGTACCATTTGCATTACTTCTGCAAAAAGAGGCGCACAGCTCACCACTCGGATTTTCTTCGATTCTTTCTTCAACGGAATAGAATCGGTAACAATCAGCTCGCTTAATTGCGAGTTTTCAATTTTCTCATAAGCCTCGCCTGATAAAATAGCGTGAGTACAGATTGCCCTTACGCTCAATGCTCCTTTTTCAATCATCAAATCCGCAGCTTTTGCCAAAGTTCCTCCGGTATCGATCATGTCGTCTACAAGAATAATATTTCTTCCTGTCACTTCTCCAATCAATTCCATGCTTTCAATCACGTTTGCTGCTTTTCTCTGCTTGTAGCAGATTACAACATCCGATTCTAAAAATTTAGAATAGGCATAGGCTCTTTTTGAACCTCCCATGTCAGGAGATGCAATCGTAAGATTTTCTAAATTCAAGCTCTTAACATAAGGCAAGAAGATAGTCGATGCAAACAAATGATCTACTGGCTTTTCAAAGAAACCTTGAATCTGGTCGGCATGCAAATCCATTGTCATGATTCTCGTAGCTCCGGCAGCTTCTAATAGTTTTGCAACTAATTTCGCTCCAATCGGCACACGTGGCTTGTCTTTTCGGTCTTGTCTAGCCCAGCCAAAATAAGGAATTACAGCCGTAATATGACGGGCTGAAGCTCTTTTAGCGGCATCAATCATCAACAAAAGCTCCATCAGGTTGTCTGCACTTGGAAAAGTGGAACAAACTAAAAAGACTCTCAATCCTCTGATTGATTCTTCGAAAGACGGCTGGAACTCGCCATCGCTATATTTAGAGAACGTTACTTTACCTAGCTCCACGCCATAGCTCTTAGCTATCTGTTCGGCTAAATGTACGCTTTGAGAACATGCAAATATTTTTGCTTCTGGTTCTTGGTGCGGCATTTTAAAATGTTGTTTAGTAGTTAGTTAGTGTTGTGTTGTGTAAACGAGGTGCAAATTTAGGAATAAAATCCAACTCTGAAAGAATATTTTTAACTATTTTTTGTTTTAAATGAAATTATTTTTTTTACATTTGCACCCACAATTGAAACACATCAATTGCCTGGATGGCGGAATTGGTAGACGCGCACGACTCAAACTCGTGTACTTAGGTGTGTGGGTTCGATTCCCACTCCAGGTACTTTAAAGTAAAACCTCTGAGAAATCAGAGGTTTTTTTTATATCTTCTTGATTACGTAAGTAACGATGCCCCAGATTATAAAATTATTTTCTTCCGAAACTTTTATGGGTTGGTATTTCTGATTTTCAGGCATCAGATATAAGCAATCTTTTTCGAGCTTTAATCTTTTTACCGTAAATTCTCCGTCGATAAAACAAATTGCAATTTCTTTGTCCGCCGGCTCTAGGCTTCGATCAACGATTAAGATATCCTTGTCATTTATTCCGGCATCCGTCATGGAATGGCCTTCAACTTTTATATAAAATGTAGTCGTTGGATTTTCAATCAATTCTTTGTTCAAGTCGATAGAAGTTTCTAGGAAATCTAATGCAGGAGAGGGGAATCCAGCTGAAACTCCTTGAGAGACATAAGGTATTCTGATGTCGCTTTCGAGATCAGGCTTAAAAAAAATGAGCTTCTTATCTGTATGTTTGGGTTCTAATGGCATTTTACTACTAGAATTTGATCGAATTGGGTCGTGTATTTCGGAGAAAGCATATTTTGTTTCATGTTCCATGTTTGGGAATCTTGTATCCCTAGTTTGACTTTGCGGCTTCCTATTTTGGTGTTTATGTTGTCAATCGCTTTCATCAACAGGTGGTGTTTTGGGTTTTCTTCTTCAAATAGATGAAGCTGCTTCTCGTTTGTATTAATCAGCTGGGTTACGATTACGCCGGCTTTTTGAAATCGCTGTCCTTTGTTTTCTTCGTATAACTTTTCTAGAATCCTCAGAGCCGCTTGGTTTATTGTGAGCGTAGAATTGGTCCCGAAAGGCAGTGTGACAGCGTGATGGTAATACTCCTTCGTTGTTGGCGTTTTGTGCTCCATGGTTGAAAGCATAACGATTATAGTATGGCAACACGAATTCTGCTGTCTCAGCTTTTCGGCACAGACTGAAGCAAAAGTCGAAATCCGTTCCCTCAACGAATCAAAATCGGTCAGCTGTTTCGGAAAGCTTCGGGTAATAGCGATACTTTTCTTATCGGAAGGTTCTTCTATCGTTAAGACCGATTCTCCCAATAGTTCTTTTCTAAGGCGGAGGCCTATGACGCCCATTTCTTTTTTTATCCAATTTTCATGAAATGGTTCTGTAAAATCATAAGCAGTCAGTATGTTTTTGGCCTTCATTTTTTTCTTCATCCGATAACCGATGCCCCAAACAGCTTCTATTTTGGTCCATTTTAGTGCTTTGATACGTTTTTCTTCTGTATCTATCACATACACTCCATTGGTTTTTTCTGGGTATTTTCGTGCAATTTTATTGGCGACTTTTGATAATGCCTTAGTTGCAGCAAAACCAATACAAACGGGCAGGCTGAGGCCTTTCATAAGCTTAGTTTTGATCTGTTTTCCATAATCATCATAGTCAGAGATATTCATCCCCTCGAAATTTAGGAAAGCTTCATCAATACTATATACTTCAACATGCGGAGTAAATTCTCTCATTACATCCATGGCACGCTGGCTCATGTCTCCATATAAGGCATAATTAGAGGAAAATACTTTTACATTATTTTGAGCTAGCATTTCTCGTATCTTAAATTCAGCAGCTGCCATGGGGATACCTAAAGCTTTTGCTTCATCGCTTCGAGATATGATGCACCCGTCATTATTAGACAAGACGACAACTGGCTTTCCATTATATTGTGGCTGGAAAACCCTTTCGCAGGAAGTATAAAAATTATTGCAGTCGACTAATGCATACATAGTACAAAATTAACCTAAACGACTAAGAACTACTGTTTGACAAAAGTTAATGTTGAAAAAATTATCGTAAGAAATTATATAAAAAAAACCACCAGAACTAACTGATGGTTTTCGGTATAATGTATTGTTAAGCTTCTATGTCAGTAAATCTAGCAAGAAAGAAGGGTAAAGTCCTAATGCGATGTTCAATAAGATAGCAACTGTAGCAACAGCGCTATATACAAAAGGAACAGATTTTGCATTTTCTGTGGCATCTTTAGTATACATGGCAAGAATCAATTTGAAATAGTAGCCCACGCTGATGATAGAGTTTATGACAGCGATGATTACCAAGATGATGTGCCCGGCTTTTAGCATTTGTCCGAACAAGAAAACTTTAGCAAAGAATCCTGAAAAAATCGGAATTCCAGCCATAGAAAGCAAAGCTCCTGTTAGGATTGCTGCTAATAAAGGACTCGTTTTTCCTAGTCCGTTGAAATTGAAAATATCTTCGTTGTCTTTGTTTTTTGTAACATATAGCACTACTGAGAATGCTGCAATTCCTGCCAAGGCATAAGCTGAAGTATAGTAAAGAAGAATTCCTCCAGAAGTGGAAACGGCCAAAAGCGCCATCAACATAAATCCTGCATGTGAAATACCTGAGAAAGCCAGCATTCTTTTCACATTTGTCTGTTTTAATGCCATAATGTTTCCGATAGTCATCGAAAGGATAGAAACAATCATCAAAGCTGTTTGTGAAGATTCTGGCAGGTTGACGTTCATTGCTCGTACCAATTTGAAGAAAGCGGCCATTGCAACCACTTTTGCCAACGTACTCATCAAAGCCGTTGTCAAGGCAGGCGAACCTTCATAAACGTCAGGAGCCCAAAAGTGGAATGGAACTGCTGCGATTTTGAAAAGCATACCAATACTCAATAAGATGGCTCCAATATAAAACCAGTCTTCTACATCAGCAGAAGTTCCTGCTTCTTGAATAACTGCCATGTCAAATGAACCGATAGCACCATAAATTAAGGCAATTCCGAATAAAATGAAACCTGAAGCGAAAGCTCCCATCAGGAAATATTTCATTCCGGCCTCGTTACTTTTTAAGCTCAAGCGATTGCTTGCTGCTAAAACGTATAAAGAGATGGAAAGGATTTCAATTCCAAGGAAGAACATTGCGAGATTCCCGAAAGCAACCATAGCAATGGCTCCTGTCAAAAGGAACAATTTTATAGAAACGAAATCGGATATTTTGTGTATTTGTTTCTCGTGAAAGCTCGGTGTCAAGGCTATTAGAAACACTGTCAATAAAATAAACAGGCAAGAAAATGAAGTTGAAAAGTTATCATCAACAATCATATTATTGTAAGTATCTGCTGATCCATTTAATCCAGTCGCTGTTAGTCCCAAGGTAGCAAGCAAGCCAATAATTGTTACAGGAACAATTGCTTTTCTTACGTTGAAAATTTCAGCTATAAGGCATAAAACCCCTAATACGGCAATAGCTATTAATGTATACATTTTATATCTGACTAAATTAAATTCTGTTTATAACTTTTATGACCTCTTGAAGGCTTGGCGTAATCAAATCGATAATCGGTTTCGGGTACAATCCGAAAAATAATAAGACACCGATAATTATTACCATTACAATACCTTCATTGACATTGATATCTGCAAAAAACTTTTCGTTTTTATCTCCCAACATTACCTTTTGGAACATTCTCAGCATATAAAAAGCTCCCAAGATGATTGTTGTTCCACCAATAATACAAATGGTTACACTTCTTTGTGCCAAGCTGTAAAGCAATTCGAATTCTCCGACAAAGTTAAAGGTCCCTGGCAATGCCACAGAAGCCAACACTAATATCATAAACATAGAAGTGAACTTTGGCGCTTGTATTCTGATACCTCCCATTTCGGAAATTTTTCCTGTAGTGTATCTTCTAGAAATAATTTCTGCGGCAAAGAACAAGCCGACTACTCCAAAACCGTGCGCAAGCATCTGAAGGACCGCTCCTCTCAAACCGTCTAAAGTCAAAGTGTACGTTCCGGCTGCAATTAACCCAACGTGAGCTAAAGAAGAATAGGCCAATAGTTTTTTGATGTCTTTTTGTTTCAAGGCAACAATAGAACCATATACTACGCCTGCTACGCTCAACCCTACAAAATAGAATAAATATTCTTTTGCTGCAATTGGAGCAAGAGGTAGTTGCCATCTGATGATACTATACAGCGCCATTTTTAGCATAATACCTGATAAAAGCATGGTACCGACGGCTGGTGCTTTTTGGTATACTTTTGCCTGCCATGTATGGAAAGGAATAAGCGGAATCTTTATCGCATATGCTAAAAAGAAGCCTAAGAATATCCATAACTGCTCTTGAGAAGTCAATTTTACGTTGATCAAATCACTCAAAAGGAAGCTTCCCGCTTTTTGATAGAGGTAGATAAATGAAACCAGCATGAACAGAGATCCGGCGAAAGTGTAAATAAAGAACTTCACGACTGCTTTTTTTCTGCTTTGCGGATTGCCGCCTCCCCAAATCAAGGCGATAAAGTAAATAGGAATTAAAGAAAGTTCCCAGAAAATATAGTATAAGAATCCATCAGCACTTAAGAAAGTTCCGACCATGGCAAAAACCATGAACAAGATCAAGGCGTAAAAATTCTTGGATTTAGCGTATGAATTTCCAAAAGACGAAAATATAATCAGCGGTGTCAGGGCAGTAGTAAGAAGAACCAAAGCCATAGACAAGCCATCAGAACCAAGTGCCAGATAAATTTTAGGCATTGCTACCCATTGTAGCATCAAGCTGATGTTTTGTCCTGAATTATATAAGGTCAAAAGATATATTGAGGCGCCGAAAGCGGCAAGGCTAAATAGCAAAGCTGTTTTAGAAGCCCATTTGTCTCCGGATAGAAAAGTAGCAATTGCTCCGACTAATAAAATAATTAATAATAAAGATACGTCCATTAGTGATGAATTATTGTGCTAAAAATAAATAAGCGATAATTGAAGCAGTTCCGATTACGAAAGCGAAAAGATAAAACCCAACGCTTCCGTTTTGGAGTACTTTTCCTTGTGTCCCGACCATATTTGTCACTTTTCCTAATCCGAAAATAAATCCAGACAAGGCTGTTTCAATAAAGTTTTTCGAGAAGCTGGCTATAGCATAGATAGGCTTCACGATTACCGCCATATAAATTTCATCTACATAAAATTTATTATATAAAACTTTTGAAAATCCAGTGATTTCGCTGTCTTCGCTAGGCACTTGAGATTTTTTGATGTAATTTGAATACGCAATTCCGATACCGATCAAGGCACCAACAACTGCGATTCCCATCAACATATAAGTGGTACCGTCTAAATGATGCTCTTCTCTTGCTCCGATAAAAATTGGTTTTAGATATTCGTTCAACCAGCTATGTCCTGGGAAGCTGATAAAACCTCCTACCGTCGAAAGAATTGCCAATATGATTAATGGAAAAGTAATGAGGCTTGGAGATTCATGCAAATGGTGTTTTTGCTCTTCTGTTCCTCTGAATTCTTTGAAGAAAGTCAAATACAACAAACGGAACATATAGAAAGCCGTCATGATCGAAGCTAAAGAAGCAATCACCCAAAGGGCTTTATTTTCATGGAAAGCAACCATCAAGATTTCGTCTTTAGAGAAGAAACCTGCAAAAATCGGAATACCAGAAATCGCTAATGTCGCAATCAAGAAAGTAATGTAAGTCACTTTCATGTATTTTCTCAAGCCGCCCATTTTTCTCATGTCTTGTTCTCCGTGCATGGCATGGATTACAGAACCAGAACCTAAGAACAGACAAGCTTTGAAGAAAGCATGCGTAATTACGTGGAAAACGGCAATTTCATAAGCTCCTAGACCTAAAGCCAAAAACATCAAGCCAAGCTGTGAAACGGTAGAGTAGGCCAATACTTTTTTAATATCATTCTGTACTAAAGCTATTAATGCGGCAACCAAAGAAGTCACGGCACCAATAATAGCAATAACCATTTGGATATCTGGCGTCAGATTGAATAAGAAGTTTAAGCGAGTAATCATGAAAATCCCGGCAGTTACCATGGTTGCAGCGTGGATTAACGCAGAAACAGGAGTCGGTCCGGCCATCGCATCAGGTAACCAAGTGTATAATGGAATTTGCGCTGATTTTCCAGATGCACCAATGAAAAGACATAATGTTCCAAAACCTAACCATCCTAAATCAACTGATTTTCCAGTAGCGACAGCGGTTTTGATTGTAGCGAAATCAACAGAACTGAATAAATATCCAAGCGTGAAGATTCCGATTAAGAATCCTAAATCTCCAATTCTATTCATGATGAATGCTTTTTTAGCCGCATCGTTATAGTCTTGGTTTTTATACCAGAATCCGATTAGGAGGTAAGAGCATAATCCAACGCCTTCCCATCCGATAAACATGATCAATAGGTTAGAACCTGTAACCAATGTTATCATGAAGAAGATAAATAGGTTAAGGTAGGCAAAGAACTTATGCAGATTTTCATCATCGTGCATATAGCTTATAGAGTAGATATGAATCAACGTTCCGATTCCTGTTACGAATAGCAACCAAAGAATTGAAAGCTGATCTAATAGGAAGCTGAAATTAACATTGAAATTTCCAAGGGTCATCCAATGAAATAAATCAATTTGTATAGGCTGCTTTGTGTTATTTATTTGAAAGAAAAAGTTTAATGCAACTGCAAAAGAAATGGCAACAGCGATTGTCCCAATTGTTCCAGAAACATTGCGGCTGACCTTTTTTCCTAGAAATACATTAAATAGAAACCCTGCAAATGGGGCCAATAATAAAAGTAAGAGTAAGCTTGTCTCCATTAGGGATTATCCTTTTAAATTTTTTAATTTATCAATATCAATCGAATGAATGTTTCTGTAGATTCCGACCAAAATAGCTAATCCTACAGCAACTTCTGCGGCAGCAACAGCCATAGAGAAAAATACGAATACTTGTCCTGAAGCATCTTGATGATAGGTCGAAAAAACAACCAGCAAAAGATTTACTGCATTCAGCATGATTTCGATTGACATAAACATTACGATGGCATTTCTTCTGAACAAAACACCAAATATCCCGATACAAAATAAGAGTGTAGAAAGATAAATGTAGTTTTCAATACCTATTTGTTGTAAAACATTCTGCATAACTATAAGCTTATTTTTTCTTCTTTTTTAGACAACAATACGGCTCCAATCATGGATACTAGTAATAATACCGAAGCAAATTCAAACGGAATCATAAAGCCATTTTTCTCGTCAAGCAAGACTTGGCCTAAGACTTTGATGGATTGGTAATCTTCGCCTGAAACATAATATTCTTCTATGATCGGCATTGATTTTAAGAAAGCCGCCAAAAGTACAAAGGCTACAAGACAGAAGGAAGCCACTGCAGCAATTATAGTGAGCCCGCTCTTATGCCGTTCATCTTCTTTGTTGAGATTCATCAACATTATCGTAAAGAGCAACAGGATCATGATGGCTCCAGAATATACTATAATATGTACAACCGCCAAGAACTGTGCGTTAAAAAGCAGGTAGTGTCCGGCTATCGAAAAGAAGCAGATTACTAGATAAATAGCGCTATGAATAGGATTCTTTGTCAAAATCGTCAAGAACGCTGTTGCTAAAGTAATCGCGGATAAAATATAAAATACAGTTGTCAACATATTAATTAGCCGTTTTCAATTTAGTGTTATTCAAAGCCTGCTCTAAAGGCATCACCAATTTATCTTTTCCATAAATGAATTCACCTCTGTCGTAGTCTGCTTTTACAATCTTTTTAGATGTAGTCAGGTAAATAGCTTGTTTTGGACAAGCTTCTTCGCACAGACCGCAGAAAATGCAACGCAACATGTTGATTTCATAGATTGAAGCGTATTTCTCTTCTCTATAAAGATGTTTTTCGTCTGGTTTTCTTTCTTCTGCTTTCATCGTAATAGCTTCGGCAGGACAAGAAAGAGCGCACAAACCACAAGCAGTACAACGCTCACGGCCTTCGTCATCACGCATCAGCATGTGCTGTCCGCGATACACTGGACTCATTGGACGAACCTGCTCTGGATATTTAATGGTTACTTTTCTCGTGAACAAGTGTTTGATCGTAATAAACAATCCTTTCACGATCGCTACAAGATAAAGGCTTTCTAAAAAGGTCATCTTTTTGTTGGAAACCTCTTTCTTTCTGCCCGATAATGATATAGTCTCTATACTCATTTTGATATATGGTTTCAGATTTTGTGGAAGTAAACTTCCGTCAATCTTTATATTAATCTTAACTAATTAGCTGTCAAATAATAAAATTACAACTCCGGTTACTACAATATTGGCAATCGCTAACGGAATTAAAATTTTCCATCCCAAGCGCATCAACTGGTCATAACGGAATCTCGGAATTGTCCATCTTACCCACATGAAGAAGAAGATGAAGAAACAGATTTTTATAAACAATACTATGATTCCGATCACATTAGCAGGATTCACACCCCAGTTTTCAACAGCCCATTCCATTCCTGGATAGTTGTAGCCTCCAAAATAAAGGACTGCTAAAATAGTTGATGAGATGAACATACTTGCATATTCCGCAAATAAATAGAATCCCATTCTCATAGATGAATATTCTGTATGGTAACCACCGATCAATTCGGCCTCACATTCTGCCAAGTCGAAAGGCGTTCTGTTGGTTTCTGCAAAAGAGCATACCAAGAAAATGATAAAGCCAATCGGCTGATAGAACACATTCCAGTGCATGCCGCTTTGGTTCGCTGAAATTTCTCTTAGGCTCAAGGTACCTTCCATCATCAACAAAGCAATAATTGAAAGTCCCATAGCTACTTCATACGAAATCATCTGCGAAGCCGCACGCATGGCAGACATCAACGAGAATTTGTTGTTAGAAGCCCAGCCTCCAATCATGATTCCGTAAACACCGACTGACAATACTCCAAATATGTATAGGATGGAAACATCAATATCGGTGGCTTGCAGGATAATATCTCTTCCAAATAGATGCAGCTTGTCTCCCCAAGGAATAACGGCACTTGTCATTAAGGCTACGCTCATCGAAATTGCAGGGCCAACAACAAATAGGAATTTGTTTGGCGTGTCTGGCAAGAATTCTTCTTTTGAGAATAGCTTCAGACCATCGGCAAGTGGTTGCAGGATTCCTCCTTTTCCGGCTCTGTTCGGACCGATTCGGTCTTGAAGCCAAGCCGCAACTTTTCTTTCCGCAAGCGTAGAATACATCGCCATCAGCATTGTTATTGCAAAGATGATGACAATGAAAATTCCTTTTTCTATAATTATCGTACTATCCATTTCGATTAAATATTACCTTCCTTAAATGCTTGCTCTTCTTCTTTTTTTAGAGGAACTGCTGGCATACTGATTTTCTTTCTGTCTTGGTCGCGTCCTTTTAAGATTCCTTTTTCTGTTTCGATTACAACCGTATCTAATTTTCTAGTGTAATTGTTTTGGTTGATAACAGAATCTTTCTCGAATTTTCTTGGACCTTCAATAACCCAGTCTTTTGTGTCTTTATGGTCAAAACGGCATTCGTTGCAAATGAATTCTTCTACTTCGTGGAATTCGTCTTTTCTTCCTGTAACTCTTTGGATTTCGTTACCGAACATCCAAACTGTAGTTTTTCCGCAGCATCCTGGAGTCGTACATTCTCTGTGTGCGTTAAAAGGCTTGTTGAACCAAACTCTAGATTTGAAACGGAATGTTTTGTCGGTTAATGCTCCAACAGGACAAACATCGATCATGTTTCCAGAGAATTCATTGTCGATTGCTTTTGAGATACAAGTCGAAATATTAGAATGATCCCCTCTGTCCATAACGCCATGAACGCGATTGTCAGTCAATTGATCCGCAACCATCACACATCTGTAGCACAAAATGCAACGGTTCATGTGCAATTGGATATTCGGACCAATATCTTCTGGTTCAAAAGTTCTTTTTTCTTCAATATAACGAGTCTGTGATTTTCCATGCTTAAAGCTTAGGTTCTGCAAATCGCATTCTCCGGCTTGATCGCAAACAGGGCAATCCAAAGGATGATTAATCAGTAAAAACTCCGTAACCGATTTTCTAGCTTCTGTAACTCGGTCTGATTTGATGCTGTTGACTTCCATGCCGTCCATAACACCAGTCACGCAAGAAGCCATTAGTTTTGGCATTGGAGTAGGGTTGGCGTCACTTCCTTTTGAAACTTCAACCAGACAGGCACGGCATTTTCCGCCAGAACCTTTTAGTTTTGAATAATAGCACATCGTTGGCGGAACGGATTCGCCACCAATCATTCGAGCAGCTTGCAGGATAGTGGTTCCTGGTTCTACTTCTATTGTTTGACCGTCTATTGTTACTTTCATTTTTTTATTCTTGATGTCTTAAAGTTGTAAAGCTTCCAAGTCTTCAAGCCTTTGACTTTATGACTTTCGACCTTATGGCTTTCGACTAAATTTAAACTGTTTGCTTTGCTACCAAATGTCTTACCTTTTCAAAAGGCTCGGCCACAAAATGGTCTCTGTTTTTTATTTTTTCTGGGAAACGAACATGATATTCGAATTCCTCTCTAAAATGACGAATTGCTGCTGCAACCGGCCAAGCTGCCGCATCGCCTAACGGACAAATCGTATTTCCTTCAATCTTGCTTTGGATGCTCCAGAGCAGGTCGATATCTTCTTCGCGGCCGTGGCCGTTTTCAATTCTGTGTAATACTTTTTCAAGCCAGCCAGTTCCTTCACGGCAAGGCGAACACTGTCCACAGCTTTCGTGATGGTAGAATCTGGAGAAATTCCATGTATTTCTAACGATACAAGCGGTGTCATTATACACAATGAATCCGCCAGAACCTAGCATAGATCCTGTGGCAAAACCGCCGTCGCTTAATGATTCATACGACATCAATCGGTCTTCTCCGTTTGCAGTTTTATAAATCAAGTTGGCAGGTAAAACAGGAACAGATGAACCACCTGGCACGAATGCCTTTAAAGGTCTGTCATCGATCATTCCGCCAAGATATTCATCAGAATTCATGAATTCGTCAACGCTTAAACCGAGCTCAATTTCATAAACTCCAGGGTTTTTAATATGTCCTGAAGCAGAAATCAATTTAGTTCCAGTTGATCTTCCGATTCCGATTTTTGCATATTCTGCGCCGGTATTGTTGACAATCCATGGCACTGCTGCGATTGATTCTACGTTATTTACTACTGTAGGATTGGCCCAAAGACCAGAAACGGCAGGAAACGGTGGCTTGATACGAGGATTACCTCTTTTCCCTTCAAGGGATTCAATCAAAGCGGTTTCTTCTCCGCAGATATAAGCACCTCCTCCGCAGTGAACGTATAAATCTAAATTGTAACCAGTACCTAAAATATTTTTTCCTAACCATCCAGCGGCATAGGCTTCTTTGATGGCTCTTTCAAGAATTTTATAGATCCACATATATTCTCCGCGAATATAGATGTAAGACAAGTTAGCTTCCAAAGCAAAGCTTGACGTGATCATTCCTTCAATCAAAAGGTGCGGAATGTATTCCATCAAGAAACGGTCTTTAAAAGTTCCCGGTTCCGATTCGTCAGCATTGCAAACCAAATGTCTTGGTTTGCCTGATTTTTTATCGATGAAACTCCATTTCATTCCAGTAGGGAAACCAGCACCACCACGACCTCTTAATCCAGAGGTTTTCACTTCTTCCACAACTTCGTCCGGCGTCATTGTTTTCAGGGCTTTTTCTACAGAAGCATAACCGCCATTTTGGCGATAAACTTCATAGGTCTTAATCCCAGGAATACTTGCTTTCTCTAATAATATTTTCTTTGACATATTATTTATCGTGTAATGTAACCTTGTTATCTCTACAATCAGCTATCAGCTGGTCGATTTTTTCTTTGGTCAGATTTTCTTGGAAAAAGTCGCCTAGCTGCATCATCGGTGCATAGCCGCAAGCTCCAAGACATTCAACGCCTCTTACTTCGAACATGCCGTCTGCTGTAGGTTCTCCAACTTTTACGCCTAGCTTGTCGCAGGTGTAATCCATCAAGTTTTCAACGCCTCTCAAGCAGCATGGGGAAGTCTGGCAGAATTCAAACATATATTTTCCAATCGGCCTCTGATTGAACATCGTATAAAACGACACAACTTCATATACTTCGATCGGCTTGATTTCTAATATTTCGGCAACCTTATCCATCAGCTCGATGCTCAGCCAGTTGTCATGGGCATCTTGAACATCGTGCAAGACCGGCAGCAAGGCAGATTTTTTCTTGTCCGCTGGATAATGGCTCAAAAGCTCGTTGATGCGTTCCATCAAAGCTTCCGTGATATTTATTTCTTGTTTAATATGTAAACGTTCCATTTTTTGTTTCGGATTTTAGATTTTAGAACTGGGTCTAAAATTCAAAATTTATACTCCTAAATTATATTTGAGATTTATGATTTCAGATTTTTGAAACAATTGCCATTAAATCTAAATTCATAAATCATAAATTTCTTATGCGTCTAATTCTCCTGCAATTACATTCAAACTTGACAATGTAGCAATGGCATCAGAGAGCATCTGTCCTTTTACCATTTCATTAAATGCTTGATAGTAAATAAAGCAAGGTCTTCTAAAATGCAGCCTATACGGCGTTCTGCTTCCGTCGGTTATAAGGTAAAATCCTAGTTCTCCATTACCGCCTTCAACCGGATGATATACTTCGGTTACCGGAACAGGAATTTCTCCCATTACTATTTTAAAGTGATAAATCAAGGCCTCCATCGTAGTATACACATCTTCTTTTGGAGGAAGATAGTAATCCGGAACATCTGCATGGTAAGGACCTTCTGGCATTTTTGCCAAAGCTTGTTTGATAATGCTGATACTTTCCCAAACTTCGGCATTTCTAACGCAGAATCGGTCATAAGTATCTCCAGATTTTCCGACTGGGACGTTGAATTCAAAATCTTCGTAAGAGCTGTATGGTTGCATGACACGGATGTCGTAATCAACACCTGTAGCTCTTAAATTTGGACCTGTAAAACCGTAGCTCATGGCACGTTCTGCAGAAATCGGACCAACGTTTATCGTTCTGTCCATGAAGATTCTGTTTCGCGTCAAAAGTTTTTCAAATTCAGACCAAACCGGCGGAAATTCTTCTAGAAATTCATTGATTTTACGAAATGCTGCTGGACTCCATTCTCTTTCAAAGCCTCCGATTCTTCCCATGTTGGTGGTAAGTCTCGCACCGCAGATTTCTTCGTAGATTTCATATATTTTTTCCCTGAATTGGAATACATATAAGAAACCAGTCAAAGCGCCCGTATCTACACCTAAAACCGAGTTGCAAATGATATGGTCAGCGATACGTGCCAATTCCATTATGATAACTCGAAGGTATTGTACTCTTTTTGGGACTTCTATATTTAATGCTTTTTCCAAGGTCATCCACCATCCCATATTGTTGATAGGCGACGAACAGTAATTCATCCTGTCGGTCAATGGCGTAATTTGGTAAAAAGGTCTGTTTTCAGCAATTTTTTCGAATGCGCGGTGGATATAGCCAACGGTACCTTCGCCTTCAACGATTCGCTCTCCATCCATTAGAAGAATGTTTTGGAAAATTCCGTGCGTTGCAGGATGCGTAGGCCCTAAGTTCAGAATGGATAGCTCGCTTCCGTCTTCATTCTGCCTTTGCTTGATGATATCGGCATATCGTAATTCTGGTGGTAATAATAAGTCTGACATTTATATCAATATTATTTCAGTACTATTAGCAATTATCTGTTGTTCTTCCGAAGAAACGGTCGTCTTTATCAGTTCTTCCGCCATCTTCTAATGGGAATTCTTTTCGCATCGGGAAAGAAACCATTTCGTCCATGTTCAAGATTCTTTTCAATTGCGGATGGCCTTTGAAGATAATCCCGAAGAAATCGTAAGTTTCTCTTTCTTGCCAGTTGGCTCCAAGGAAAAGGCTGGTCACAGTATCGATCTCAGGATTTTCGCCATTCAAGAAACATTTGATTTTGATTCGTACATTATCCATCCAGTTGTGCATGTGGTATACGACAGCAAACTGCCTGTCTAATTCTGCGTCTGGATAGTGGATGCCGCAAACATCTGTAAGAAAGTTAAAACGCAAAGTCTTGTCATCTCTAAGAAACTGCATGACTTCGAGTATTGATTTTGAATCTACTTCAAAAGAAAAAATATCGTGTTGTTGCGTAAAATCGCTGACAATTAATTCGAAATTATCAACAAGCTTATTCTGTATATCGGAGGTTTCTAAAGCCATTTTTTTCTTTAAGAAATATTATATGAAGCTAGTAATTCTTGATATTCTGGAGAACTTCTTCTCCTTACGGATTCAGATTTTACCAAATCCTGCAAACGCATTACACCATCAAGTATTTGTTCAGGTCTTGGCGGGCAGCCAGGAACATAAACATCAACTGGGATAATTTTATCAATACCCTGCAAAACAGAGTAAGTATCGAAAATACCGCCAGAAGAAGCGCAAGCACCAACGGCTATAACCCATCTTGGTTCCGCCATCTGTTCGTAGACTTGACGTAAAATCGGAGCCATTTTTTTAGCAATCGTCCCCATAACTAGTAGCATATCGGCTTGGCGTGGCGAAAAACTCATACGCTCAGAACCAAAACGTGCAACGTCATAATGCGAGCCCATTGTTGCCATAAATTCAATACCGCAACAAGAAGTAGCAAATGGCAAAGGCCAAAGGGAATTCGCACGGGCAAGTCCGACTACAGTGTCTAGTTTTGTAGCGAAAAATCCGGTTCCTTCAACTCCTTCAGGAGCTTCTACCATTTTTATTTTTGAATCACTCATTTTTTCTTGATTTTAGATTTCAGATTTCGGATTTCAGAAAATCCAAAGCATAAATCTGTTCATCGGTTTTATAAATTTGAGAAAGTCTTATGTCGAAATTCTCAAATCAAAAATTTAATTATTCCCACTCTAAACCTTTTTTCTTCATCACGTAGAAAAAGCCCACGACAAGAAGAAACATAAAGATTCCCATTTTCGCTAGTCCGGCAAAGCCCATTTCTCTAAAATTCACTGCCCAAGGATACATGAATATTACTTCGACATCGAATAATACGAATAAGATAGCGACCAAAAAGTATTTTACTGAAAAAGGAATACGGGCGTTTCCGACAGATTCGATACCGCACTCAAAACTTTTATCCTTGTTGACCGACTTTCTTCTTGGGCCTAAAAAACTAGAGCCAATAATTGTCATAACCACAAACCCAACAGCAAGCAAAAATTGCATCAATATTGGGAAATAACTAGCCTGATCTGTATTCATAAAGAATTTATTTTATAAAATAGTTACAAATATACGAGCCAATATTTAAAACACAGCCTAACGATTTCAATACTATATAGTATTGTTGTTAATTTTAATTTAGAATGAATAAGAATAATAACCAGTTCTGTTTTGTGTAAATTGTGTATTTTATAGTTTTTTAATTTAAAAAAAAAGAATAGTGTAGTAATGTTATTAAAATTGTGCTATAAAATATGCAACATAATAAATTTAAGGTAAAAAAAAGCCGCTCCAATTGGAGCGGCTTAGTTGTGAGGTAACTAAAAATAGTATGCTATATATTAGTCTTCAAGTACTGCAACTTGTGCAGCGACTTTACCTTTTCTTCCTTCTTCTTCTTCGTAAGATACTCTGTCACCTTCGCGAAGTTCTTCCGCTCTGATTCCTGAAGCATGAACGAAAATGTCTTTTCCTGTTTCTTCGTCTGTAATGAACCCGTAACCTTTAGACTCATTGAAAAATTTAACTGTACCTGTACGCATTGTAATAATAAAAATAATTAATAATAAGCAAATGTAGTATTTAATCTAATACGAAGTATAATTTTATGTTAATAAATTGAAAAAAAATTATTGATTAGAAAATCTTTTTGTGATTATTTGAGAAATACAATAGATTGTTTTTCAGATTTTAAACTAAATTCTGTAATTTTTTTAATTATTTAAGAGAAAGATAAAACTCATAGTATTATCGTGAGGATTATTCAAACTCATTAATTCCGTATAAGATTTCTTTCATCTTAGATCCGTTGACTTCAACCGGCCTGTAGGCCATGTTGAATTTGTTTATTGCCACGTCGATATCATCTTTTAGCTTTTTATATTCAAGAGGAAGCTTGGTTTCGCATTGCTTCTCATTTTCATAGCTATTGAGGATAATCTTGAATTTTTCATAGAATTTTCCTCCTTGATCTATAAAGTTGTTGTATTGAGCTATAAATTGCAACAACCTGTCGATTGGAAAAATAATATTGACTTGAGAGGTATAAAGCTGCGGCCCTTGTTGTGTTTTCAGATTCGCCAAATAATCGTTCGTTTTTTGCCTTACGGCATCCCAGTCGTCTGATGTTCTGCAGCTTTCCAGTGTATTGGCATAACCGATCGGCTTTGTATAATCTTTGAATAGGGTTTCAATATCTGCCCTCATCTTGTCATTGCTTTTCTGCAAAAAGGCAGTTTCAAAATAAATAGTATTCAAATCATTTTGCATTCGGAGCGTAAAATCCAGGATACACTCAATATTTGCAATCTCCTTATCTTTTTCTTCTTTTGACAGTGATGAAACCATCAGGTTCGAAAATGTCTGGACAACAGAAACAATAGTATTGGTGCCCAGAATAGACGTGAGATCAAAACCTGCTTTTTTATCCTTTTTGTTTTTTACGAGCTCTTTTAGTTTTTCGTATTCGGGATATTGGTTGGGATTCGACAGCTTATTAATTTCCGAGAATGTCCTCACCGACGCAAAATGATGATCCAGGCTCAATACTTTTTCGTATAAAAGCCGAATAATCTGGAGTCCTTTCAAGTATCTGATTTTGGAAAGATCTTGCATTTCTTCCTTTTTAAGAAGAAGAATTTCTTCCTTCAGGATGTCTTTTTGAATTAAAAAATTGATTTTTGCTTCTGCTTCTTTTACTTCATAAAGCTTTGCCGTCATATCTTGAATTCGGGATTCTTTTTCCTTGATTTTCGGAGCATAATAGGCGCTTATCTTTTTAAATTCTTTTTGCATTTCCTGAAAAATAGCATTGAACTCGGGATCGGAGCCATTGGCATGAGCCGATGGAATCGTAGTGAGAAAAACGAACGTAACCAATAAGACTAATCGTATCATAATTGTAGTTTTTTAGTTCTCTTAAAAGGATAACCTAATGAGGATATACTCGGCATTGATTTCTATTGGATAGCTTCCGGCAGCAATTACAACATTTGTTGAATTGATGTTGATTGCTTTTAGAAAATCTTGCTCGACAGTATAGGGAGTATTTATTCTGAAAGTAAGACTTTCTCCAGAATTGACGTCTTTTAATGCCTTGCCCATGATGGCGATCTGTTTTTCTTCAGAAATGGTCGCTTTTCTTATTCCTATGCAAAAAGAGTTTTCTCCGGTTTTGTATGCATTTGCATTCGAAGTTTTGGGGTCTTGGCCAGTTGTAAACAACTTGCATACGGAACCGCTCAAGAGGCAGTCAGGAAATTGCCTTCCCAATCCATTATCGTCAATAGCGACTTTGGGATTTGGACTGCTTTGCGCTAATGAAAGCCCTGAGAATAAGAGTGCCGCGATGTATAATATTTTTTTCATCTTTTGTTGTTTTAGAGCTGCAATTAAGGTTGATTTAATCGGAGCTTGGTTAATCATCGTGATCTTGTCTTGCTTGAAAAGATTATGCTTCTCATGAACACAATGCATACAAACAATAGGTTGGTCAAGCTAGTGAATAGAAAGACTAATACGGTTTCTTTGGGACTGCTAATTTTTTCGCCTTCGTTTTTTACATAGCTTATCATTTCGTCATAATTTGATAGGTCAATTATAAAATAGAGATTGACAACATTGACAAGAATGATAAAGATTAGTGGTATTTTAGTGGCTAACTTCATGGTTTATGGTGTTATGAAGCAGGATGACTATTTTTCATTTTGATAGCTATTTTAATTTAAATGCCAATGTTATTAATAGGCTAATTGTTCTTCAGATTCTCCATCATTGTCTGGACTGCTCTTTAAAAATGGAATATAATAGGCCGAAATATTAAGAATGATCATCAAGATTCCAAAAAAATAAAACCCTGTAAGACTGACGATACAGACATGCAGTAGAATAGTCATGGCCAGCCATAGTTTTCGAGTCTTGGAATAATTAATAAAAACAGGATAAAATATTTCAATGATTATGACAAAAAAACTAATTCCAGCTGATAGAGCTTCTGGCAAGATAAATCTAGAAAGAGGAATCTGTACATCATAATTGGTTCCAGATAATAGTGGCCAATCGATATTGAGGCTTTTTCCAATTCCTGATAAAAAATAAATGAGGCATAAATGAGCTTGTAATAAATATAAAGACCATTTGAGCAGCGTTTCATTTATTTCAAATTCTTTAATGTAATAATCCATCGAGAATTTTCCTCTTGGAAAAATCACGCAATAAAATAAAGCTGATGTTGCAAAATAGCTTGCCTCATGAAGACCGTCGTTTATTGATTTTGTGATTATCAGATTAAATAGGAACGCAAATAAAGCCGAAATCCTAGTAAATGCTCCCAGACATAACAAGCCCAGCATAAAAAGATAGACGTAAATAACGAGGTAAACAAAATCATCAAAGAGTGTATTGAAACCATATTCCATTATAAAACTATGTAAGGACGCTAACGCTGAATCATGGGTAAGGTCGCCTTGAATCAGTATTTTGGAAATATCTTCCCAAAAAGAAAACAAGCTTAAAATGCAATAAAATGCGATTGAAAATCTAAAAAAAGAATTCCACTCGACCTTTAGATTGGGATTGTACAAGAATTTCATACTTCCAGTTTTGTCATTTGAACGTATTTTGCCTTTTCTTGATAACTGTAATTAAGTACTAAATTTTGTAAAATGCACTATCTGAGAATTCAGATAGTGCATTTAATTACAGTATTATAGTATACTACATCGTTGCTGCATAGCTTCCGTTTCCATCAGCTACTAGCGTGTATCTTCCTGCTCTGATGGTATAATCGGCTGGCAATCCAAGTGCTTTTGTTATATCTGCTGTTAATTTATAGCTTTCTTCAACTATGATTGTGTTTGAACCGAAACGGGCTCTAACAGCTTCAAGGCCTCTGGCATCAGCTTTAAAAACTAAACTATTGTTATCAGTTGTTGATAGTTGGTAAGGAGAGAGGTCCCTTGTAGTTATGATAATACAAATTCCATTGCCATTACAATCTCTACTTGCTCTTCCCCATTCAAGTCCTATTACTACGGCTGGTCTTGCGTCAGGATTTGTTTCAATTTTGTCACATACATTAATTGTATTTTCTTTGATTTCATTAGCGTTAGCGTTGAAGCTGAACAAAGCGATTGCCATTAGGCTGAATAGTAAATTTTTCATAATGTTTAAATTTAAGTGGGCAGTTTCATCGTGGTTGGTTTAAGCGATGGACTTACCATGGTTGATTAATAAATTTTTGTTTGATTATTTGGTTTTTATAGAATCCAAACTAAATTCTATGAGGTTTTTCCGGATTAGGACTGGCTAGGGTGGTCTCTGATATTTTTCATGTTTTTTGGTTGATTAATTGGTTTGAACTTTATTTACTTAACTACTTTCGAATTTATTCGGCTACGCTGTTTCCGACTGCATTGACGCTTGCAGCGGTAGTTACGGCTTTAGCCATGCTTTCAGTATCGCCTTGGATGCATCCTGTTATTCCGTGGTGGATGTCCCATCTTCTTC
Source organism: Flavobacterium gossypii (assembly GCF_014138495.1). NCBI lineage: Bacteria > Pseudomonadati > Bacteroidota > Flavobacteriia > Flavobacteriales > Flavobacteriaceae > Flavobacterium > Flavobacterium gossypii. Next base: position 1,903,516 of record NZ_JACJIS010000001.1, read on the forward strand.
CTTTTCTGCGCAGGTAATTGGCATGTCGGGCTATCGAGGTGGAAGTAAGGATTGCTTTTTTGTCATTTGCTGTCAAAGCCTGGCTTGATACTATTGTTGCTTCAAAACCAACAATGTGGTCATGGATATTTTTTGCCGAAGCTTCTGCATCTATCAGGAGAGTCAGGTTTGCAGCCAGAATCTCAAGCTGGTTTTTAGCCGTCGAGCTCAGGACAGTATTATTGGTAATGGCAATGTGATAACTGTCGCTTGTATTCAATATCCAATTGATATTGCTATAAGCAAGAGGCATATAGATATTATTTTTCATCGGTGTAAATTCTGAAAAGCTGTTTGCTATAGTTTCAACATCAGAAATGATTTGCGATGGAGTTGTTGAAGTTGGAGCATTATCATAATATTCTTCCAGAATCTTGCGATATAAGCTTCCGGCTGCATCGTAGGAGTTCGCCGTATTTGCCGGATTCCAGTTATGTGGGTTTTCTTTAAGACTTAAAGAAGTTGATGTTTCGGATTGTAATTCTATGTTTTCAAGATCTTCGTCTGTAGAACATGATAAAAAAGTAAGAGATAAAAACAGCGATAATGATAATAACTTTTTCATAAGGAGGAGGTGTTAGTGTTTGTTGTTAAACTCATCTTATTCTTCAGTTCATTTTTGTCCGGACATTGAACCTTTGAAATTTTAATCCCATCCAATTGCTTCAGGATTTCATTGACAAAGCTATCTTGGGAATTTGCCGTTTGCAAGTGTATACAATACGAATTCGCGAAAAACGCGCTACGAATTCATGAATTCGTAGTGCGTTTTTTAATAATTAATACATTGTAAATCAGTTGATTAAAGTATTTTGTGATTTATTGTTTGATCTGTTTTTTGCAAGGCATTTCTAAAGATTAAAAAACAGGGATTTTTACGGTTTTTTATATTTTTTATGCTACATTTATAACCCTCCATGTTTAAAAGTTAATGATGCAAAATCAAAAACAGCAGAAATTTCTTATGATAAACAAGTTCAACATTTTTTACTTACTCTGTTTGGTAATAGCGATTCCTGTTTTTTCTCAACAAAAGGGATTTCAGCTGCCCGATTCTTTAAAAGATAAGTCTTATGATTATCTTAATAATAGGATAGATCTTTATGAAGAGGATACCATAAAGGCACTTTTTTATCTGGATTCTTATTTGTCAAAAGCAAAATCGGAGAAAAATTTAAACGAAATGGTCAATGCCTATTCCAACGCGATCTTCTTCGTTCCTGAAAATTTAAAACTTGCTTATGCCGATAGTATAGTCGCTACGGCAAAAATGACGAACGATCCTCCCGTTATAGGCTCCGCTTATATTTCTAAAGGGAATTTTTACTATTCTATTAAGAATTATGCTCAAGCCCTGAATTTTTATCTCTTGGCAAGCGACTACATCTCTAATTCTGATGATGCCTATTTGAAATATGAGCTTAAATATCATATTGCTGGAATCAAAATACATTTAGGGTTTAATGATGAAGCTTTGGTATTGCTAAAAGAATGTGTCGATTATTTCAAGCAATACGATGAATATGATTATCAAAGAGGTTATCTGAACTCTTTGCATTCGCTGGGGTTAGTCTATAACCGACTTGGCAAATACGATTTAAGTACAGAAACAAATGAATTCGCCTTAAAAGAAGCCAAACGCCTGAATATAGACCTGACACAAAACTATATTATCCATTCTGAAGGAATCAACCAATATTTCAAAAAAAATTATATAAAAGCTGTTCATGATATACAGCAAGCTTTGCCTGCAATCATAAAAAATAATGACTTTGCTAATGAGGCAGTCGGGTATTTCTATATCGGAAAATGTTATTGGGATCAAAAACAACAGGAAAAGGCACTGCCTTATTTTAAAAAAGTAGATCGCACTTTTGCGGAGAAAAATTATATACGCCCTGATTTAAGAGAAAACTATGAGCTCCTCGTAGGCTATTACAAAGAAAAAGGAGATGTGAAAAACCAGCTGTATTACATCAACAGGCTGATGAAGGCAGACAGTGTGCTTAATGCGAATTTTAAATATATGTCGGGAAAGATTCACAAAGAATATGATACGAAGGCACTTCGTCAAGCCAAGCAAGAAATCGAAAAACAGCTAGCCGGCAAAGAAAAAACTACCTTATTATTGTATTTTTCGCTGGCCGTTTTTTTCTTCTTGACATTGTATTTTTTCTATCGTTATTATAGCAACCAGAAGCTATACCGCCAGAAGTTTGAAGAATTGATGGATGCAAAAAAGGAGGAACCGCAAGATCCTATCTCGATACACAAAGAGGATACCGAGAAAAAAGGACTTGATATCAATCCAGACGTCGTGACTGCGATATTAAAAGAGCTGGAAAAATTTGAAAGCCGGAAAAAGTTTTTAGAAAAAGACCTGACGCTGGTCAACCTTGCTTCGGCATTTAACACGAATTCAAATTATCTTTCCAAGGTGATAAATCATTATCGAAACAAGAATTATAATAACTATTTGAACGACCTGCGTATCGATTATATCGTCGACCTGCTGAAAAGCCAATCTAAATATAGAAACTATACGATTAAGGCTCTTGCGGATGAATCGGGTTTCAGTACGCCCCAGCATTTTTCAAAAGCATTTTTTGCATCAACCGGAATTTATCCTTCTTATTTCCTTAATGAACTGAACAAAGAGAGAGATAGCGTTACATAAAAAAGCCCCGATTTCTCGAGGCCTTTTTTGTATTATTTAAGTCGGATATGGAGTTCTTCTAATTGCTTGTCATCGATTACAGATGGCGCGTCAATCATAACGTCTCGTCCTGAGTTGTTTTTTGGGAAAGCGATAAAATCACGAATAGTTTCTTGTCCTCCTAAAATGGCTACCAGTCGATCCAAGCCGAAAGCCAATCCTCCGTGTGGTGGCGCTCCAAATTGGAAGGCATCCATCAAGAATCCGAATTGTGCTTTTGCTTCTTCTTCCGTAAATCCAAGATATTTGAACATCAATTGCTGTGTTGCTTTGTCATGGATACGGATAGAACCGCCGCCGATTTCATTCCCGTTCAAGACCATATCGTAAGCATTTGCTCTTACTTTGCCTGGTTCGGTTTCAAGCAAGGCAATATCTTCTGGTTTAGGCGAGGTAAACGGATGGTGCATTGCGTGATATCTGCCGCTTTCTTCATCAAATTCCAATAAAGGAAAATCGACGACCCATAATGGGGCAAAAACTTCTGGATTTCTCAATCCCAGACGTGTAGCCACTTCCATTCTCAAGGCGCTCAGTTGCGTTCTTGTTTTATGGGCCGGACCTGAAAGAACCAAGATTAAGTCGCCAGGTTTTGCGCCTGTAACTTTTGCCCAATTCAACAAATCTTCTTGGTCGTAAAATTTATCTACAGATGATTTGATCGTTCCGTCCAATTCGTATTTGGCATACACCATTCCCGATGCGCCTATTTGCGGACGTTTTACCCAATCAATTAAATTGTCTATTTCTTTTCTTGTATAAGAAGCACAGCCTGGAGCCGCGATTCCTACAACCAGTTCGGCAGTATTAAAAACCGAAAATTCTTTATGTTGCGCTACTTCATTCAACTCGCCAAATTCCATTCCAAAACGGATGTCTGGTTTGTCATTTCCGTAAGTCTTCATCGCATAATCATAAGTGATTCTTGGGAATTTATCTACTTCAATTCCTTTGATTTCTTTTAGCAAATGTCTTGTCAGTCCTTCAAAAACGTTCAAGATATCTTCCTGCTCCACAAAAGCCATCTCACAGTCAATCTGCGTAAACTCAGGCTGTCTGTCGGCTCTTAAATCTTCATCACGGAAACATTTTACGATTTGGAAATATTTGTCCATTCCGCCTACCATTAGCAATTGCTTGAATGTCTGCGGCGATTGCGGCAACGCATAGAATTGGCCTTCGTTCATCCTTGACGGAACAACGAAATCTCTTGCTCCTTCCGGAGTTGATTTAATCAAGTAAGGAGTTTCCACTTCACAGAAATCCAAATCAGAAAGGTATTTTCTAACTTCCATCGCTACTTTATGACGGAAAAGCAAGCTGTTTTTTACCGGATTTCTTCTGATATCCAAGTAACGGTATTTCATTCGGATGTCTTCACCGCCGTCTGTTTCGTCTTCAATCGTAAACGGAGGCGTCAGTGCGACATTTAAGATGGTCAGTTCTGAAACTAAAATTTCAATATCGCCTGTCGCCATATTTTTATTTTTGGATTCCCGTTCAATAACGGTTCCTTTTACTTGAATGACGAACTCGCGGCCTAATGTCTTAGCCATTTCAAAAACAGCAGTATCTGTTCTTTCAGAATCAAAAATCAGCTGTGTAATTCCATAACGGTCACGCAGGTCTACCCAAATCATGAAACCTTTATCACGTGATTTTTGAACCCATCCGGCGAGAGTAACTTCTGTAGCAATATGTGAAGCGTTTAATGCGCCACAATTATGACTTCTATACATTATTAAAATTTTAGATGGCAAATTTAGTGATAATTGTCAATTATGAATTATGAATTTTAAATTATAAAGAGGAGATTTTTTATTCTTTTCTAGGATTATTGTTATTTATGACCCAACTTTAATTTTGAATGGTTTTAGAACTGCTTTTGTAAATAGCCAATGTTTACTGGGTTTTAGGCAATTCCAATGTTAAGTTTTCGCTTAATGTTACCAAATTGTTAAGCTAAAGTTTTTTTATTGTAAACTAATATTTATATTTGTTAGAGAATTGTAAATAACTAAAAAGACAGATTATGAAAAAGTTTATGATTATGGCAGTTATGCTAGTTTCTGGAGTTGTTTTTGCACAAGATGTGAACCATAAATATGAAGTTGTAGATAATATGGTAAAAGCCACTTATTTTTATGATAATGGGAAGGTGATGCAAGAAGGATTCTATAAAGATGGGAAAGTCCACGGAAAATGGGTTTCTTATGATGTTGAAGGAAACAAAAAATCTCTTGGAGAATATAACAACGGTGCAAAAACCGGGAAATGGTTTTTTTGGACAGATAATAATTTAAGTGAAGTTGATTATTCTGATAGCAGAGTCGCTTTGGTAAAAAACTGGAAGCAAGATGCTCTTGCAAACAGAAATTAAATCTGATTATCTTTCAAAAGAAAAATCCATTAGAACCTTCTAATGGATTTTTTTTATTTCTATTTTTTGCTTCTGTCGCTTTTTCTTCCTGAACCGATTTCCTTAAACGAAGAAATAATCTTGTCCATCGGTTCATTAAATTTTTCCTTGCTTCCTTTTAAGGTCCAGATTACGACTTGGTAAAAAGTTTCTTTTCCTTCGATATACGCAATGTCATAAAAAATAGGGAGGTTGTCTATTTCTCCTGTGAATGAAAATGTTTTGGCTTTCAGTCCGTTAATCTGTATGTCTTTTGTTGGAGTAAACTGGGTGTCACTAATAGATTCTTCAAGACTGTTTTTTAAGATTTGATAATATCCGTTGAGGTCGGGAGTAAAGTCGGTCGTTGTATTCGCGACATCATAAAACTCTTGTTTTGGCTCGTCAATAACGACGACGTAAAATTCTTTAAAGGCATTTTGATATTGCAGTGAAGCATCATTATGCAGGTCTCTTGCTTTTGAAAGAAAGGAAGGAAGTTCCAGAGAAAACTTATTCTTAACAGTTACGGTTTCTACTTTATTTGAATCACAAGAAAACAAAAAAGCAAAAAGGCAGAGTACGATTATCTTCTTCATAAGATTGAATTTTACTGCAATATAAAAAATACGTTCAAGATAGGGCAGAAAGATTTTCCAATAAAGCAAAAAAAATCCCGACTGATAGATTCAATCGGGAAATTTTCCAAGGGTCAACTTGTTTTTTGAGACAATTTTTTAAGAGTGCTTTGCGGTAAAGCCATCGTCGCTCAATTCTTTGTGCTCATAATCAGCAACCATTAATTCTTCATATTTTGTAACTTCTTTGCCTTTGTTGAAGCGGGCAATTAAGCTGTCAAAAATAGCATACACCACAGGAACGATAATCAAGGTCAGGAATAACGAACTGATCAATCCTCCGATAATTACCCAAGCCAAACCATTGTTCATTTCGGCAGCAGCTCCTGAAGCTAGGGCAATAGGCACCATCCCGAAAACCATCGCAATGGTTGTCATCAAGATTGGACGAAGCCTAGCATGGTTCGCTTGAATCAACGCCATATAAGTCGTTTCACCTTCGGCTTTCCTGTGATTCGCGAAATCCACCAGAAGGATCGCATTTTTACATACCAGACCAATAAGCATGATAACCCCCAAAATTGTAAAGATGTTCAGTGAGTTATTCGTCAATGCCAAGGCTAATAGTGCCCCGATGAACGATAGCGGTATCGAGAACAATACCACGAACGGATATATAAAACTGTTATACAATGCTACCATTACTAAGTAAACCAAGATAATAGCGGCCAATAAGGCGATTCCTAATGTACCAAAACCTTCTTCTTGGTTTTCCATATCTCCACCCCAAACATAGCCTACACCAGTTGGTTTTTTTAGTTGTGAAAACTGAGCTTCCCATTCTGCCGCAACGTCCCCAGAAGGTCTACCGATGGTTTGTGCTTTAATAGAAACAGAAGTCGCTTTGTCACGACGTTCCAATAAACTTGGACCAGAACTTTCTTTTACGCTTGCAAATTGCGAAAGTTTGATTTGCTGTCCGGCATCATTGATGAATACTAAGTCGCTTACGTTGTTGATATTAGAACGATCGTATTCGTTGAAACGCACATTAATATCATATTCATATTCTCCTGCACGGAATTTGGCGTCTGTATTTCCGTTGAAGGCTGTCTGCATTGTCATTCCGACAGTTTGCAAGGTCAAGCCAAGTGCGGCCATCTTGTCTCTGTCTACCTGAACGGCAATTTCTGGACTTCCTTCTTCCACCGATAATTTGATTTCTGTCGCACCTTTGATTTTCATCAACTGTACTTCTGCTTTTTTAGCAAAGGCTGTTGCGCTTTCTAAGTCAGGACCTGTAACGGTCAAGAAAATCGGTGCTTCATCGGCACCACCCATGATACTTACTGGAACGGTCTTGATTTTAGCACCTACTAGAATCTTTTCTAATTCTCGTTTCATTTTCGCCGCATAGATATACGTTCCGTCTTCGCGAAGCGATTTGTCAATCAACTTCACGTCGATTTCAGCTTTGTAGACGGTAGCCTGTGTCGATCCAAAACCTTCGCTTGTTTGTCCAACAGTTGTTACGATTTCTTCGATTTCTTTTTTGTCTCGAAGGTATTTCTCTGCTTTTTGGGCTATAAAATTCGATTGCTCAATAGAAGCATCTTTCGGCAATTCGATTTGTACCAAGAACTGTCCACGGTCAATTTTCGGGAAAAATTCTCCTCCAATAAACCCAGCACCTACTAATGCAATTGAGCTAAAGAATAATACGACAACAATTAAAAGTGTTGATTTTTTATATTTCAAAGACCATTTTAAGATATCGGTTACTTTGTGCGTAAATTTATCAAGTCCTCTTTCAAAGCTCAAGATGATTCTTCCAAACAGATTTTTGTTTGTCACATGTTCTAGTTTTCCATATCGAGAAGAAAGCCAAGGCACAATAGTAAATGACGATAGTAGGGAAAGCAACGTAGCGATAATTACGGTAACACAGAATTGCGTAATAATATTCGCTACCAATCCTGTACTCATCGCAATCGGCAAGAATACGACCACGATAACTAAGGTAATTGCGGTTACTGTAAACCCGATTTCTGCGGTTCCGTCAAAAGCAGCACGGACTTTGTTTTTGCCCATTTCCATGTGACGGTAAATGTTTTCCAATACAACGATTGCATCATCGACCAAGATACCAACCACTAGCGAAAGACCTAGCAAACTCATCAAGTTTAGGGTATAACCCATAAGATAGATTCCGATGAAAGTCGCAATCAACGAAGCCGGAATCGAAACCATTACGATGAACGCATTTCGGATACTGTGCAGGAAGAAGAGCATTACGAATGCCACTAAGAATACCGCCAAGAATAAATCGTGAATTACCGAATCGGCCGCAGCCAAAGTAAATTCAGAACTGTCGTTCGCAACTTTTAGCTTCAGTCCTTGTGCAGCATAATCTTTTTCGATTTTGGCAATTGCAGCATAGGTTTCTTCACTTACTGTTACGGCATTCGCGTCTGTCTGTTTGATAACTTGCAATACGATTGCATTGTTAGAGTTGACACGGGCAATTTTCTCTACTTCTTTTTGTGAATCCTGAACATCGGCAACATCACCAAGACGAACTTGGATTCCGTTTTTAGAGGAAATTACCAAATTCCTCATTTCTTCAACGTTTTTATATTTTCCGGCAAGACGAACTAGCATCGTAGTTTCTCTCGTCTGGATGTTTCCGGTAGGAAAATCCAAGTTGGAAGATAAAATCATTTGTTGTACTTGAGGAACAGATAATCCGTAGCCTTTTAGTTTGTTTTGGTCAAGGCTTACTTGAATTTCTCTTTCTTCACCACCGACTAAGTTTACTTGTGCTACACCTTTTACACGCGAAAGAATCGGCTGGATTTTTTTATCCAATAAGTCATAAAAAGCAACCTCGTCCATTTTTGCGGTAGCTCCAATTGTGATTACCGGCAAATCGCTCAAAGAGAATTTGGTCAAAGATGGCGGATCGACATCTTCTGGTAAATCTTTTTCGATAGCGTTGATTTTTCTTTGGGCATCATTAAGAGAGTAATCAGCATCGGCTTCTGGTTCCAAAGTAACCATTACGATTGACAAGCTTTCGATGGATTTCGATTCTACTTTCTTTACGTTTTCCAGAGAAGAAACGGCGTCTTCGATTTTCTTGGTTACCGTATTTTCTACCTCTCCTGGAGAAGCTCCCGGATAGACTGTAGAAATCGTTACCACGTTTATTTCAAACTTTGGGATCAATTCATAGCTCAATTGGCTGTAACTGAAGAGCCCGCCGAGCGTTAGAATGATAAACAACACAATCACTAGGGTTGGTCGTTTGATTGATATTTCTGCTATTTTCATTTTTTAAGTTTAAAGTCTTGAAGTTTTAAAGTCTAAAGTCAAAAGCTACTAACGATCGACTATCAACTGTAAACTAAGAACTATTTAATAGGATTTACTTTTGTTCCGTCAGTCAAGTTGATCTGGCCGCTCGTAACAACGATTTCGCCGTCATTCAAGCCCTCCAAAACTTCTACTTTTTCTCCGAATACTCGTCCTGCAACGATTTTTTTCAATTTTGCAACATTGTCTTGGATTACAAAAACTTGATTGCTGCTGACACTTCCTACAAAAGCATTCCTTGGAATGATTCGCAATGGTTTTTGTTGCGTTGCTTTTGAAGCAAATTCTGCAGTTCCATACATTCCCGCCTTAATTTCATTAGCAGGATTATTTGTGATTTCGATTTCGACAGGGAAGTTCAATGATTCATCTGCTTTTGGAGCGATAAAAGTAATTTTTCCAGAGAATTCTTTATCAGGAAAAACGCTGGCTTTTACTTTTACAACTGAACCTACTTTTAGGTCAGGAATTTGGTTTTCGCTTACGGCAACTTTCAGTTTTAATCTTGAAACATTAACCAATTCAAATAATTCTGTTCCTGGAGCAACTACAGAACCTGGCTCTATGCTTTTCTTGTTTACGATCCCGTTAATAGACGATTTGATAGTCGCATCTCCATACGTAATCTTGGCTTGATCCAATTTTGCTTTTGCATTTACAAGACTCAGTTTTGCTTGATCTAACTGTTGTTGCGTTACACCTCCAGTTTTGTATGCATTTTCATAACGTCTGCTGTCTGTCAAAGCATTTTGATAAGCTGCGTTTGCATTTTGTACATCAATAGAAAGCTGGTCGCCTTTGATGATTGCTAAAGTCTGTCCGATTCTTACAGGACTTCCTTCATCCACCAAAACTTTGATTACTCTTCCAGAGTTTTCTGCTGAGAATTTCAATTCTTGCGACGGAATGAAATTTCCGTTCGCAACAAAATCAGACTTTATAGCTTCTGTTTTTACTGTATCAATTCGTACCGCAACTGCGCTGTTTTTTTCTGAAACGATTGCTGTTTCTGCTTCGTTCTTTTTCTTGTTGTTCATTAACGTGAATCCTATCAGTCCCAGGACTCCTATTCCGATACCTATATATATTAATTTTTTCATCTTTGTATGATTGATTTTTTAATTGATTAATGTTCTTAATTCTCCTTTAGCTTTGATCAGCTGAATTTCTGCTAATTTGTAATCCAATAGGGCAGAAGTGTAATTGTTTTGTGCTTCAACAAGTGAGTTTTCCGCATCCAGCAAATCAGTTAATGAGGCCAATCCGTTGTAATAATTGTTTTTAGTATCGCTCAACACTTCTTGAGCCAGCCTAACATTCTCTTTTTGATCATTGATCGTAATGATGCTATTGTTGATTTGTGTTTTAGAATTTTCGAAGTCCAAATCAAGAGAAAGTTTCTTTTCTATCATATCTTCTTTCAGTTGTCGTATTTCAACATCTGCCTGACGAACTTTTGCTCTTGTCCCGAAACCGGTGAAGATTGGGACTTTCAGATTCAATCCGATAGTTGAATAATCGGACCAATAGACTTGATCTCTAGATTTCGCAAACAAAGGCATTTCAGGACCTTGTCCGATATAATTATAGCTTCCAACTAAAGATAATTTCGGGTAATATTCGGCGATAACAGATTTCTTTTGGTAATCCAAAAGCTCTTCTTGTTTTTTCAGCAAAAGATAATCGGTTCTTTGTGTCGCATCTGGAGTTTCTGAAATTGCTTGCGGACTTACTGCAAATTCTGTTTGAGGAATGTAGATTGAAGTCTGAATTGGCATTCCCATATAGAATTTCAAAGAATTTTCCTGTAGTTGTACCTCGTTAATTAATTGCTGACGTTGTGTATTGATGTTATACAATTTTACGGTGATACGGTCCAAATCGATTTTTTTAGCCAAACCATTGTCGAATTGACCTTTGATGACATCCTTAACTTTAGAAGTATTCACATAATTGCTGTCCACTACGGCAAGCTTTTGTCTTTTGACGAAAACCTGATAATAATTGTTAGCCACTCTTTCAATAACCTGCTCTTCGGTAAGTTGTTGATTGATTAGGTAGAATTCTCTTGTTGATCTGGCCGCTTTTAAACCTGTAAAAACAGCTTGGTCAAAAATATTTTGTGTCAAAGTAACACCTCCAGTAGCGCTCCATTTTTGTCCCAAAGGCGCTAAGACTGTAGTTCCTGGAGATCCAAAGAAGTCACCAGGTAGTGCATTCAGCTGTAAAATAGGATTGTGAGTTAGATTTCCATCAGCGCTGATTTGTGGCAGTGCTCTGGAGCGAACTTCTTGGATCTGATATTCGCTGTTTTCTACTTGGAGCTTGGCTTTTTTAGCGTCTGCTTTATTTTCCAAGGCATATTGGATGGCATCTTTCAGCGTAAGCGTCTTGGTTTGTGCCAAAGCGCTTTGTGAAAAAATGAATCCAATCAGTAGGATTGCGAGTCCCTTGACTTTCGCAAGGCTATAAATACTCTTCATTTGATATAATTATTTATTATTGATTGATTTTGATTTTATTTTCCAAATAAGGTGTTCATGATGATTTCTTTCCTGTCGTCCAGAATCTTTTCATATTCTGCGTCTGTCAGGCGCATGGTTCTCTGAAAGAGCGGACGCATAGAAATAGGGAAGGAGATCAGCGAAACCATATTGATTATAAATTGTATCGGCTCCATTTTTTCGATAGTTCCTTTGCTCATCTCGATGTTTAATTCTTCATAAAATTTTTTGAGCATTCGTTCCATTCCTTCTTCATCTTTAAAATAGCAACCTTGGTTGAATTGGGTTACCAAATAGATTTCCATGTAAGGATATTCTTTCGCCATGACAAAAGAATCGTCTATAAACTCTTCAATTTTTGCTTTAAAAGGCAGTTCAGAGAAAATAATTGATTCGGTTCTTTGCTGTTCTTTATCTTGTGCATCGCTAAAAACAATTTCAAATAACTTGTCTCTAGAGCGGAAATAATAATTTATCAATGTTCTGTTAACTCCCGCCGCATCAGCAATTTCTTGAGTCGTTGCATTAAATTTACCTTCTCCAAAGAATAATCTCTTGGCGGTATTTTTAATCAATTCCTCAGTTGCTTCGTCTTTATTTTTGATATACATAGTGTTTAACATTTTTGTTAAACAAAATTATTAAATAATTTATTTTGACAAATTTGTCAAATGTATCTTAACATTAATTTAACAAATAACGTTTTAGAAGGAGATGAAAAATTTTAAAAAAGGAAAGTTTCTGTTGGTAAGAATACTGTAAATTAGCCAAAATTATTTTTATGCATTCCATTAGCGAATACCAACAAAGTTTTCTGAACTATTTAGAAAGCCAGACGATTATTAAAGAACCCAAATCACTTTACGAACCTATTCATTATATTTTATCGCTTGGAGGAAAAAGAATTCGTCCGGTACTGACATTAATGGCGGCCGAAATTTTTAACCAAGAGTATAAAAAAGCCTTGCCGGCCGCTTTGGCAGTTGAAGTCTTTCATAATTTTTCGCTTGTGCATGATGATATAATGGATGATGCGCCCCTACGTAGAGGAAAGGAAACGGTTCATGAAAAGTGGAATATTAACACGGGAATCCTTTCTGGCGATGCGATGTTGATTTTAGCCTATCAGTATTTTGAAAAATACGAACCAGTGATTTTCCAGTTGTTGGCAAAATTGTTCAGCAAAACGGCTCTTGAAGTTTGCGAAGGCCAGCAATGGGATGTGGATTTTGAGAACCGCGACGATGTGGCCATTTCAGAATACTTGAAAATGATCGAATATAAGACAGCGGTGCTGGTTGCTGCGGCAATGAAAATGGGAGCGATAATTGCAGAAACTTCTGCCGAAAATTGCGACGCGATTTATGATTTCGGACTAAATTTAGGAATTGCTTTCCAGCTTCAGGATGATTATTTAGATGCTTTTGGAGATCCTGAAACTTTCGGAAAACAGGTCGGTGGCGATATTATAGAAAATAAAAAGACCTATCTTTATTTGAAAGCGCTTGAGTTTTCAACATCGGACGAAAAAGAGCAATTGCTCCATTTGTATTCTATCCAGCCTACAGATAATTCGGAAAAAATAAATTCTGTAAAAGATATCTTTACTACTACAGGCGCTTCAAAAGCAACTCAGGAAGCGATTAAGGAATATACTTTTAAAGCTTTTGATACCTTAGAAAAATTACACATTGAAGACGATAAAAAAGCAATATTAAAAGCTTTTGGTGAGAATTTGATGGGAAGGAAAGTATAAAGTAATAATTATCCAACAACCCTGATAGGGTTTTAAACCCTGTCAGGGTCAAAAGAACACTATGAATTTTATCGCGCCAATAAATACAGACAATTTACTTTCTGAAGCAGAAAAAGAAAATCTATACTTGAAACTGCTAGAGCAGATCAATAAGGACTTTAATTTTGCAAACGAACCGATCGATTTTCCATTAAGCACAAAGCCTGTGGAATTAAAAATCCAGCTACATGAAAAAATCTACCGCTTGATTCAGCACAAGTTTGCCGAATATTTAAACCTGCTTTATATTATTGATGTACCAGAAGCAGAAGTCAAAAAACTGGACGGCTCCAATTTGGTCGAACTTTCTGAACAAGTTGCTTTTTTGATTTTAAAAAGAGAATGGCAAAAAGTTTGGTTTCGTAATAAGTTTTAATAGGGCAACTGTTTAAGTTGAACAGGCTTATGTTTAAGTTGAAATTGCTAATGTTGAGGTTTTAATCACGTATGTTTAAGTTGTATAGGCGTATGTTCGAGTTGGAATAGCTAATGTTGAAGTTGAACAGGCTCATGTTCTAGTTGGGATCTCTCTTGTTAGGTTGAATAAGGCTAATGTTCGAGTTGAAATCACTAATGTATAAGTTGAATAGGCTTTTGTTCAAGTTAAAATCTCTCTTGTTAAGTTGGACAGGGGTAATGTTCGAGTTGAAGCAGCCCATGTTTAAGTTAAAATTACTCATGTTTAAGTTGAAATTGCTAATGTTGAGGTTTTAATCACTTATGCTTAAGTTGAAATTGCTCTTGTTTAACTTGAATAGGTAGATTCTCTACAATTATGATCTTAAAATGCTGCTACGGCTCTAAAGTGTCTTCTTTTATCGCCACAAATTCTTTTTCGCTTTTAGAAATCACGATAGTAGCCACCCCATTTCCAATAAAATTAGTAATAGCTCTGGCTTCACTCATGAATTTATCTACACCCAATAGAAAAGCCAATCCTTCTAGCGGAATTTTGTGTATGGCTGTTAATGTTGAAGCCAAGACAATAAAACCGCTCCCAGTAACTCCTGCAGCACCTTTTGAAGTAATCATTAATAGGCCAATTACAGTCAGAATCTCTCCAAAAGTTAAATGGACATTATACAACTGTGCCAAAAAGATTGTCGCCATAGAAAGATAGATGGAGGTTCCGTCAAGATTAAACGAATATCCTGTTGGAACGACTAATCCTACCACGGATTTGCTGCATCCCATGTTCTCTAGCTTTTTCATCAAGTTTGGTAATGCGGCTTCTGATGAAGAAGTTCCTAATACGATCAGCAATTCTGCCTTGATGTATTTTATAAACGACCAGATGTTGACCTTGAAATATCTCAAGATGCTTCCTAAGATGAGGAAGATAAAAATAAACATGGTGACATATACCGTAAGCATCAGTTTTCCTAATGGCATTAAAGTATTAAGTCCAAATTTTCCAACGGTGTAGGCCATTCCTCCAAAAGCGCCCAGCGGTGCCAGATACATGACAAATTTTAATGCCTTGAAAACGATATTTGAGCATTTGTAAAGCACGGCTACTACTTCTTCTCTTTTAGAATAATAGTTGAGCAGGATTCCCACAATTATCGCTACCAACAAAACCTGAAGCGTAAGGTTTTCCATGAAAAAATGAAGCCAGTTGAATTCCTTTTGCGGCGCATTTGTATACTGGCTTGCATCTTGAATATTGAGGCCAGTCTTGTCAATTTTTCCTGGCTGTATCAGGTAGGCAACGATAACACCAATGGCAAGCGCAAAAGTGGTAACGATCTCAAAATAGACCAAGGATTTTATTCCGATGCGTCCCACTTTTTTCAAATCTCCCATGCCGCTGATACCCAAGACTATCGTCAAGAAAATAATTGGCGCTATAAAAACTTTGATGATGCTGATGAACGTATCGCCAACAATCTTCATTTTTACGCCAGTGTCAGGAGTATAGTGTCCAACGAGCACACCAACAACAATGGCGATCAATACCCAAAAAGTAAGATTGGTTATGATTTTAAGGAATAGGCTATTTTCGTTTAGGGTAGTGTTCATTAGTGTTGTATTAATTTGTATCTGAATTTTTTAGAAAACTACTTGAACCAGCAATTGTGCCGAAAAAGTGTTTCCAGTTGCCGCTTGCAATCAGATGAAAGTGCATGGATTGATACTGACAATTATCTCGGGACTGATAATTACTGTTATGATGTGTTATTGGGAAAGTTATGTTTTAGAAATAAACTCTGACAAACGGCATAAGTGCGTCGTTATACACATTTTTATCACTGTCGTGCAATACGTTATATCGAGCTCCGATTGTGACATTTTCCATACGATACCCAGCGCCTAGAAATAACGCAGTATTCCAAAAGTTGTCAGAACCACCTCCAAATTCATCATCATATTCTAAATTTACTCTCAACTGTTCCAGTTCCGCAGAAAGCTGGATTTCTGGAATCGGATTTCCCAACAATATCAAGCTAGGGCCGTAAATATACGATTCATAAAAATCTTTATCCCTAACGTAGCTTCCCTGCAATCCTAGTCCTGCAGAAAAATAAGGATTGAAGTCATAAAGCGCACTTGGAGCAACTGTAACATTCGTATATCCAGAGCCAAAACTGAGTCCTAATCCGCCGCCGAAACGTATCCTGCTTTCGAAATCAGCACCTTGATTTTGCTGCGCTACAGCATCAGCAGAAACAGTCAAGAAAATAACTGCTATCAAGGTTTTTGTTATATGGTTTAGATTAAGTATTTTCATGCGCAAATTTTAAGTTAAGTTTAAGACATAAAAGTATGAAATAATTATTAGATTGTTCTAATTGTCGTACTTTTGCAAAAATATTTTTAACAAATTAGGACATTCAATTATATTATGGATAGGTTTTCCTTTTTAAACGCGGCACATACTGAATTTTTTGCTCAATTATACGATCAATATCTTGAAAACCCAGATAGCGTAGAACCAAGCTGGAGAAGTTTTTTCCAAGGTTTTGACTTCGGGATGGAAACATACAATGAAGAATATCAGGCTCCTGCACAGCAGCTAGCGAATTACGCAACATCAAACAATGTTGACGTAAGCCAGATTTCTGAAAAATTACAAAAAGAATTTAATGTTTTAAAGCTGATCGATGCTTACAGAACGCGCGGTCACTTATTCACTAAGACCAATCCGGTTCGTGAAAGAAGAATTTTCAGTCCAAACTTGGAGCTTGAAAACTTCGGACTTTCAAAAGCAGATTTGACTACCGTTTTTGATGCGGCAAAAGCAATCAAGATTGCGCCTTGCAGTTTGCAAGAAATTATTGGCCATTTGGACAATATTTACTGCCAGCATATCGGTGTGGAGTATATGTATATCCGTAAACCAGAAGTAATCCAATGGATTCAAGATAAAATCGGTTACAACGATAACCATCCTAGATTTTCTGCTGACGAAAAGAAAAACATCTTAAATAAATTAAATGAGGCAGTTTCTTTCGAAAACTTCCTTCATACAAAATATGTCGGACAAAAACGTTTCTCTCTTGAAGGTGGCGAAACTTTAATCCCGGCTTTAGATGCCTTGATTGAAGCTGCTGCTGAAAAAGGTGTAGAGCAGTTTGTCATGGGAATGGCTCACCGTGGTCGTTTGAACGTTTTGGCAAACATTTTCGGAAAAAATACCCAAGACATCTTCTCTGAATTTGATGGAAAAGATTATGATGATGATGCGCTTTTCGACGGTGACGTAAAATACCACTTAGGCTTGACGGCTGACAAAAAGACAAAATCAGGAAAAAATATAAACATCAATTTAGCGCCAAATCCATCGCACTTGGAAACGGTTGGTGCCGTGATTGAAGGAATCACAAGAGCAAAACAAGACCGTCATTTCCCAGACGATTTCTCAAAAGTATTGCCAATCGCACTTCATGGTGACGCGGCAATTGCTGGACAAGGAATTGTGTATGAAATCGTTCAGATGGCACAATTAGACGGTTATAAAACAGGAGGAACCATCCATTTGGTCATCAACAACCAGGTTGGATTTACGACGAATTATTTGGATGCCCGTTCTTCTACGTATTGTACCGATGTTGCAAAAGTGACGCTTTCGCCGGTTTTACACGTAAATGCGGACGATGCAGAAGCAGTTGTTCATGCTATGCTTTTTGCATTAGACTACAGAATGCAATTCGGAAGCGATGTCTTTATCGACTTGTTAGGATATAGAAAATACGGCCACAACGAAGGTGATGAACCTCGTTTTACACAGCCTAAATTATACAAAATTATTGCAAAACACGAAAATCCGAGAGACATCTATGCTGCTAAATTAATTGCAGAAGGTGTTATTGACGATACGTATGTTGGCAAATTAGAAAAAGAATACAAAGCCGTTTTAGATGAAAATCTTGAAGCGTCTCGTAAAAAAGACTTGACAATCATCACGCCATTCATGCAAAACGAATGGGGCGGTTATGTTCAGGCAGATGAAACAGAAATGCTTCAAAAAGTAAATACGACTTTCTCAAAAGAGATACTTACAGAGATTGCTCAGACCATTACGACATTGCCAAGCGACAAGAAGTTTATCAGCAAAATCCAAAAGCTGATTAATGACAGAAAAGTAATGTTTGAAACAGACAAACTAGATTGGGCTATGGCCGAATTGCTAGCGTATGGTTCTTTAATGACAGAAGGTTATGATGTTCGTATTTCAGGACAAGACGTGGAAAGAGGAACTTTCTCTCACCGTCATGCAGTCGTGAAAGTAGAAGATTCTGAAGAAGAAGTAATCCTTTTACAGCAGTTGAAAAACCAAAAAGGAAAATTCAACATCTTCAATTCACTTTTGTCTGAATATGGTGTTGTTGGTTTTGATTACGGATATGCTTTAGCAAGTCCAAAAACATTGACCATCTGGGAAGCACAATTTGGAGATTTCTCTAACGGTGCCCAAATCATGATTGACCAATATATTTCTGCCGCAGAAGACAAATGGAACAATCAAAACGGCTTGGTAATGTTATTGCCTCACGGTTATGAAGGCCAAGGAGCAGAACACTCTTCAGCTAGAATGGAACGATATTTACAGCTTTGCGCTAACCATAATATGTTTGTGGCAGACTGTACGACGCCAGCCAACTTCTTCCATTTGTTGAGAAGACAGATGAAAACGACGTTCAGAAAACCTTTGATTGTATTTACTCCAAAGAGTTTATTGCGTCATCCGTCAGTAGTTTCTTCAGTAGATGAGTTTGCAAACGGAAGTTTCCAAGAAGTTTTGGACGATCCAAATGTAAATGCAAAAGACGTTAAGACATTGGTATTCTGTACAGGTAAATTCTACTACGATTTAATGGCAGAAAGAGAAGCTAACGGAAGAAAAGACGTAGCATTCGTGAGAATCGAGCAGCTTTTCCCATTGCCAGTAGAACAATTAAAAGCGATTATTGAAAAATATCCAAACGCTGATGATTATGTTTGGGCGCAAGAAGAACCTAAAAACATGGGAGCTTACAGCTACATGCTGATGAACTTTGATTTAGTGAAATTGAGAGTAGCTTCATTGAAAGCCTACAGTGCGCCTGCAGCGGGAAGCTATGCTCGTTCTAAAAAACGTCATGCAGCTGCGATAGCAATGGTTTTTGATAAAAATCTGTTCAGCTAATAAAGATTTTTAGCGCGAGTCAAGGCTAAAAAACGTAAATTTGAAATAATAAGTAGTATACAATAACACACCATAAAATTATATACAGATGATTTTAGAAATGAAAGTTCCTTCACCAGGGGAATCAATCACCGAAGTTGAAATCGCAACTTGGTTAGTAAAAGACGGAGATTACGTAGAAAAAGATCAAGCGATTGCTGAAGTAGATTCAGACAAAGCAACTTTGGAATTGCCAGCTGAAGCTAGTGGAATTATCACGCTAAAAGCAGAAGAAGGCGATGCTGTAGCAGTTGGTCAAGTAGTTTGCTTAATCGATACAGATGCAGCGAAACCAGAAGGTAGCGCTCCAGCAAAAGAAGAAAAGAAAGAAGAAGCTCCAAAAGCGGAAGCTAAAAAAGAAGAACCTAAAGCAGAAGCTCCAAAAGCGGCTCCGGCAGCTGAAAAGACGTATGCATCAGGAACTCCTTCGCCAGCGGCAAGAAAAATTTTGGACGAAAAAAATATTGAGCCTGCTTCAGTTTCTGGAACTGGAAAAGGAGGAAGAATCACGAAAGATGATGCTGTAAATGCAACACCTTCAATGGGAACTCCAACCGGAGGAAACCGTGGTTCTGAAAGAACAAAATTGTCAATGCTTCGTAGAAAAGTAGCAGAACGTCTTGTTGCTGCTAAAAACGAAACAGCAATGTTGACTACGTTTAACGAAGTGAACATGACACCTATCAATACGATTCGTAACGAATATAAAGATGCGTTCAAAGCAAAACACGGCGGCTTAGGATTAGGCTATATGTCTTTCTTTACAAAAGCAGTGACAAGAGCGTTGCAATTATATCCAGATGTGAACTCTATGATCGACGGACAAGAGAAGATTTCATACGATTTCTGTGATATCTCTGTAGCAGTTTCTGGACCAAAAGGATTGATGGTTCCTGTAGTTAGAAATGCAGAAAACCTGACTTTCCGCGGAATCGAATCTGAAATCAAGAGATTGGCAATCAAAGCGCGTGATGGACAGATTACTGTTGACGATATGACTGGCGGAACATTTACGATTTCTAATGGAGGTGTTTTCGGAAGTATGCTTTCAACACCAATCATCAACCCACCACAATCTGGAATCTTGGGAATGCACAACATTATCGAGCGTCCAATCGCTGTAAATGGTAAAGTGGAAATACACCCGATGATGTACGTGGCACTTTCTTATGACCACAGAATTATCGACGGACGTGAGTCAGTTGGTTTCTTAGTTGCCGTAAAAGAAGGCTTAGAAAATCCAGCAGAATTATTGATGGACAACAATCCTAAAAAAGCGTTGGAACTATAGTTTCAAGTTTTGTATAAATAAAAAATCCCGTTCAAAAGAGCGGGATTTTTTATTATAACGAATTGCGGTTACTGTTTCAAATAAAAATACTCTCCATGATAATCAATAATCCCTTTGCCTTTCATCAAGATATCAGCCCCGATGATGCCGTGAACAGGCTTTGCTTTATATTGTTCTAAGGCTAAATTTACATGCGACATATTGAAAATGACTAGCGAAAAATCATCTGTTTTCCAACGTCCCAATTGCAACGTATTGTTAGAAGACATCTGAGTGTCCATTCCAACAGCTCCAGCTCCGGCTGCTTTTGTGAGCGATTCCTCTGCCCTGAGGTTAAAATGCTCAACATCTCCAAAACCTACACAGCTGCTAGAAGCTCCGGTGTCTAGAATGAAATTGCCGCTGATGCCATTAACTTTAGCCTTGATGACTAAATGATGCGTCTTCGAAATTTTTAATTTTATTTTTTTATAGCCTTTGCTTTTTAAGGCATCGAAAATTTTGTCCATTTTTAAGATATGAGTAAATCAAAAATAACCATTTATAGCTAAAGAGATTAAAATCAAAACATAATATTTTATTAAGATTTCCTGATTAAGCGGGCTTCTTTCGCATTATATTTTGCAACTCCTTTCATTGTTCCTATTTTTGCAAAATGATTTTAACAGACACACATTCGCACATCTATAGCGAAGAATTCGATCAAGATAGAAAAGAAATGATGCAACGTGCATTTGATGCCGGAGTACAAAGAATTTTTGTTCCGTCAATCGATTCCACTTATACACAGAAAATGTACGATTTGGAGCAGCAATATCCTGAAAATGTCTTTTTGATGATGGGATTGCATCCTACGTATGTCAAAGAAAATTATGAGGAAGAACTGGCTTTTGTAGAAGCAGAATTGTCGAAAAGAAAGTTTTATGCTGTTGGCGAAATAGGCATCGATCTTTTTTGGGACAAGACTCGATTGGAAGAGCAAAAAATAGCCTTTAAAAGACAGATTCAATTAGCCAAAAAATACAAGTTGCCGATCAATATTCATTGCCGCGATGCTTTTGACGAAGTTTTTGAAGTCTTGGAATCCGAAAAAAGCGAAGAGCTTTTCGGTATTTTCCATTGCTTTACAGGTGATTTTAATCAAGCCTTACAAGCAATTTCATACAATATGAAACTTGGAATTGGCGGTGTTGCGACCTTCAAAAACGGAAAAATCGACCAGTTTTTAAACCAGATCGCTATAAAACATATCGTTTTAGAAACAGACTCTCCTTATTTGGCTCCCGTGCCTTATAGAGGCAAGCGTAATGAAAGCAGTTATACGAAACTGGTAGCAGAGAAATTAGCTTTAATTTATGGAATTCCTGTCGAAGAAATTGCGAAAATTACGACAGAAAATGCCAAAGCTGTTTTTGGTATTTAACAAAGAAATCATACCAAATTCATAAAATTTTTGTTCATTTGTAGATTGTTAAAAAAACTAAAGTAAATGTCAAAATTCGATAAAATTCGACCGTTTTATGATAGTGAAGTAAACGAAGCCTTGTGCAAGGTTGCCGATCATCCGATGATGAAAGCCATGATGAGCTTTACGTTTCCTGACGCTGATGAAAAAGATTGGATAGAACAGCTGAAAAGAACGCATTCGATACGAGATTTCCAATGCAATTTTATTTACCATGCTGTGATGAAGGTTGTCGAAAAAAGTTCGGATGGACTGACTACTTCTGGTTTTGAAAAATTAGAAAAACATACGCCTTACCTTTTTATCTCTAACCATAGGGATATCATTTTGGATACTTCTCTTCTGAATACCTGTCTTTTTGACCATGGATTGGTCATGACCGCTTCGGCAATTGGAGATAATTTGGTTAAAAAATCTTTCCTGCATACGTTATCCAAATTAAACAGAAATTTTTTAGTACAGCGAGGCTTGGCGCCTAGAGAACTGCTTCAAAGCTCAAAATTGATGTCGGAATATATTTGCCAGCTTATTCTGAGAGAAAACCGTTCGGTTTGGATTGCCCAGCGCGAAGGAAGAACAAAAGATGGCAATGACGCTACACATCCGGGCGTCCTAAAAATGCTTTCGATGGGTTCTGAAGAAGAAAATCTGATGGACTATTTCAAAAAATTAAAGATTGTTCCCGTATCGATTTCATATGAATACGATCCGACGGATGCGCTAAAAATGCCGCAACTGATGGCCGAGGCAAATGATGAGGTGTATATAAAAGAAAAGAATGAAGATTTCATGACGCTCTTGAGCGGTATCATGGGCCAGAAAAAAAGAATCCATATCCATGTCGGAGATGTTTTAGAAGAAGAATTAGATGAAATCGCTTCTAAATTCGATAACTCAAACAAACAAATACAAGCATTAGCACAAGTAATAGATGATTCTATTTTGGCAAGCTATAAGCTTTGGCCGACGAATTATATCGCTTACGATTTAATCAACAATACAGACAAATATTCCCACCTCTATACTGAAAAAGAAAAATCACTTTTTGAAAGAAGATTAGAAATAAGAATTGACGAAAATAATCCAGTAGAACTGCAAGGATTTTTGGCCATGTATGCCAATCCAGTAGTGAATAAATCAAAATACGAGAATGCTGTCTAAAGCAAAAATACTTTTAATCTACACGGGTGGTACCATCGGTATGATGAAAGATTTTGAGACAGGTGCCTTGAAAGCTTTCAACTTTAGCAAATTACTGCAAAGAATTCCAGAGCTGAAACAATTGGACTGTGAAATAGAAACGATTTCTTTTGACACTCCGATAGATTCTTCGAACATGAATCCCCAAAAATGGATCCAGATTGCATCCATAATTGAAGAAAACTATGCGTCTTTTGACGGATTTGTAGTGCTTCACGGTTCTGATACGATGTCGTATTCGGCTTCGGCACTAAGCTTCATGCTTGAAAATCTTGCTAAGCCGGTTGTTTTTACAGGCTCGCAATTGCCGATTGGAGATTTGAGAACTGACGCAAAAGAGAATCTGATTACGGCTATACAAATTGCTTCATTACAGCACAAGAATAAGCCTGTTATTAATGAAGTCTGCCTTTATTTCGAATACAAATTATACAGAGGAAATCGTACCACAAAAATTAATGCAGAACATTTTAATGCATTTTTGTCGCCAAATTATTCTCCATTGGCAGAATCAGGCGTTCATCTAAAAGTAAATAACGATTTGTTGTTACCAAAATCAGGAAGCAAGAAATTCCAAGTGCATAAGGAATTGGATGATAATGTAGCCGTCGTAAAAATGTTTCCTGGAATCAGCGAAAATGTATTGGCCGCCATCTTTAATATTCCAAACTTAAAAGGAATTGTCTTAGAAACGTATGGCGCTGGAAATGCTCCGACAGACGAATGGTTTATTTCCTTATTAAAAAAAGCCATCAAAAATGGACTGCATGTTATCAATGTGACTCAATGTACGGCAGGAAGTGTTAGTATGGGGCACTATGAAACCAGTACATCGCTGAAAAAAATAGGAGTGATTTCTGGGAAAGACATTACAACGGAATCCGCTATCACCAAGCTGATGTATCTTATTGGGCAGAAAGTTTCTCCAAATGTTTTCAAGACTATTTATGAAACGGCTTTGAGAGGTGAATTGACCTAAATTTTTAAGCTATAAATTTTCTTTAGTCGGAATTTTTGCAGTTCTTTGCAACCGCAAATAAATAGAGAGGTGTCCGAGTGGTTGAAGGAGCAAGCCTGGAAAGCTTGTATATGGGTAACTGTATCGTGGGTTCGAATCCCATCCTCTCTGCAAAAAGACAACTTTTTTAGGTTGTCTTTTTTTATTACTTTTATTAGCATAACTTTCTACTTATGAAAAAGTACTTCAGTATTCTTATATGCATCATTTCTCTACATGCTCTTGCCCAAGATCCTGTGAAGGATAAGCAGATTAAGGAAGCACAAGAGAAGGAAGAGCAAGAACGCATCAAGGAAGTGTTGAGTAATGAAAAAGCGACTGAAACACGCGAGTTAGAAGAAGTAAGAAGAAAAAAAGATTCGGTGCAAAGTACCGTAACTGTTGTCGATTCTTTGTATAGAGAAGACCAGTTTTATATAGGCCTGACGTATGATCTATTGCAGAAAAGGCCAGATGGTGTCAGCCAAAACTCTTTCTCATCAGGATTCCATATCGGTTTTTTAAGAGATATTCCGCTTAACAAGCGACGAAATGTTGCTATCGCAATTGGATTGGGATATTCTATGAATGATTATAGGCAGAATATCAAGATTACAGAAGTTGACGGAAAACCTTTTTATGAGGTGGTCAATGAAAGTGAAGTGAATTTCGACAAAAATAAATTCGCCTTGCATTATGTTGATATTCCATTTGAATTTAGATGGAGGACTTCGACCATACAAAGCCATCGTTTTTGGAGAGTATATACCGGTTTTAAGTTGAGCTATTTGTTGCTAAACAAATCGAAATATGTTGAAGGGAATGAAAAAATCAGGATTTTCGGCAATGACGATTTCAATAAGCTGCAATATGGAGCCTACATTTCTTTTGGCTACAATACATGGAATTTCCATGCCTATTACGGACTCAATTCGTTATTCAAATCTGATGCAAAAATTGACGGTAAGTCAATTGACATGAATACCGTAAATATCGGGCTGATGTTTTACATTCTATAGCCAGAAATAGAGAAGCCCTATCTGCGGTAAAATTCCCGATAAAAAACCTACAATCAATTCTTTAGTATCATGTGCTTTCATAGATAGCCTTGATGTGGCTACGATTCCTGTAAGCAACAAACAAAAAGCAACGAGATAGATGTGGTTTGTCTGCGTATGAAGGCTAAATCCAATTGCGAAAACTGTCAGCGAACTTATTCCGATCATGTGAATGCTGGCTTTCAAGTTGATAAAAGTAAACAAGAAAGCTAAAATCGTACTAACTAAAGCACCAAAGAAAAAGTAATACAATTCAGGAATCAGCTCAATTCGGATACTTTCCGTAATCAAAATATAAAGCAATATGGCATTTGCCGCTAAAGGAATTTTTCGTTGTGAAATCTCCGAAAGCATAAAAGAATTTGCCCTGCCCAAAGTCATCAAGAAATAAAATATCGAAATCGGAATCAAGATCGTCAAGATAATGACTTGTATTGTCACTAAGAAAAGTTCTTGATACGTATGATACCGGTCTGTTAAGAAAAAATACAGCAGGACGGCATATACCGAGATAAACATCGGGTGGAAAATATAGGAGAATATAGAAAGGATTTTTTTCACTACCTATATTTTCTTCCTCATTCTCGCCACAGGAATATCAAGCTGCTCTCTATATTTTGCGATTGTCCTTCTAGCAATCGGATAGCCTTTTTCTTTTAATATTTCAGCCAATTGGTCGTCTGGAAGCGGTTTTTGCTTGTCTTCTTCCTCAATTACATTCTGCAATATTTTCTTGATTTCTAGCGTAGAAACGTCTTCGCCTTGATCATTTTTCATGGCTTCCGAAAAGAATTCCTTGATTAATTTTGTGCCGTAAGGTGTTTCGACATATTTGCTATTTGCTACACGAGAAACCGTTGAAATATCCAAGCCGATCATGTCTGCAATGTCTTTTAAGATCATTGGCTTCAGTTTGGTTTCATCACCATCCAAGAAATATTCTTGTTGGTAATGCATAATGGCATTCATGGTTACGAACAACGTTTCCTGGCGCTGGCGGATGGCATCAATAAACCATTTGGCAGAATCTAGCTTTTGCTTGATAAACTGTACCGCTTCTTTTTGTTGGTTTGACTTATCACGAGAAGCTTTGTATGTCTGCATCATTTCCTGATAATCTTTAGAAATGTGAAGCTCTGGAGCATTTCGTCCGTTCAAGGTCAGTTCTAATTCGCCGTCGACAATTCTGATGGTAAAATCAGGAACGACGTGCTCAATCATTTTATTGTTTCCGGTAAAAGCACCGCCTGGTTTTGGATTCAGCTTTTCAATTTCGTCAATAGCTTTTTTAAGCTGGTCTTGGGAGATACCGTATTTCTGTAGCAGTTTGTCGTAATGTTTTTTAGTAAAAGCTTCAAATTGGTTTTCTATAATATCAATGGCCAAGTCGACAGATTCTGTCGGTGTTTTATGTTTTAGCTGTAGCAAAAGACATTCCTGCAAATCACGTGCGCCGACTCCGGAAGGCTCTAATTCATGGATGATGTGCAGTATTCGTTCTACATTTTTTTCATCCGTGTAAATGCCTTGCGTAAAAGCCATGTCATCTACAATATCCGGAACACTTCTTCGAATGTAACCCATATCATCAATGCTTCCGACTAGAAATTCTGCAATTTCACGTTCTTCGTCATTTAATATAAAAGTATTGAGCTGATTGATCAGGTCTTGATGGAAACTTACCGGCGCAGCAAATGGCATGCTTCGGTCTTCGTCGTCATCGCTATAATTATTTGCCTGAAGTTTATAATCCGGCGTTTCGTCGTTGCTTAAATATTCGTCGATGTTGATGTCTTCGGCATCGATTCTGTCGTTTTCGAATTCATCATAATCATCATATTCTTCGGTCTCGAATTCGTCTTTTTCGTATTCATCCTCTTCTTTTCCAGCTTCCAATGCTGGATTTTCGACCATTTCTTCTTTTAATCGTTGTTCAAAAGCTTGCGTAGGCAATTGGATTAGCTTCATCAGCTGGATTTGCTGTGGAGATAATTTCTGTGATAATTTAAGTTGTAAAAACTGCTTGAGCATCTATTGAGTTATTTGGTATTTATAGTTCAAATTTAATCATTTTCAACTAAAAATGGCACACGTTAAGATAAACTTGTGCCATTTTTGATATGATTTATATAGTGTCTTGATTCCTAAAACTCGGCATTTCCAGGAGTTCTTGGGAAAGGAATTACGTCTCTGATATTGGTCATTCCAGTTACGAACAAAACCAATCTTTCAAATCCAAGACCGAAGCCGCTATGGACAGCAGAACCGAAACGACGAGTGTCAAGGTACCACCAAAGTTCTTCTTCGTCGATTCCTAAAACTTTCATCTTTTCTACTAAAACGTCATAACGTTCTTCTCTTTGAGAGCCTCCAACAATCTCTCCGATACCCGGGAAAAGAATATCCATGGCGCGAACTGTTTTGCCGTCTTCATTCAGGCGCATGTAAAATGCTTTGATGTTTGCTGGATAATCGTATAAAATTACCGGACATTTAAAGTGCTTTTCTACCAAGAAACGCTCGTGCTCTGATTGCAAATCAGCGCCCCATTCTTCAATGATATATTGGAATTTTTTCTTTTTGTTCGGTGTTGAATTCTTTAAAATATCAATCGCTTCGGTATAAGAAACACGCTTGAAGTTGTTTTCAAGAACAAAATTCAATTTTTCAAGCAGTGTCATTTCGCTTCTTTCTGCTTGTGGTTTTGTCTTTTCTTCTTCCAATAAACGGCCTTCCAAAAACTTCAAATCATCGGCACATCTATCCATGGTGTATTTGATCACGTATTGGATAAAATCTTCTGCCAAATCCATGTTGTCGTCTAAATCATTAAAAGCCACTTCTGGCTCAATCATCCAGAATTCAGCCAAATGGCGCGATGTATTGGAATTTTCTGCCCTGAAAGTTGGTCCGAAAGTATAAATCTGACCCAAAGCCATAGCAAAAGTTTCTCCTTCTAATTGTCCAGAAACGGTCAAATTGGTATGTTTTCCGAAGAAATCTTTTTTATAATCGATATGACCTTCTTCTGTTTTTGGCAAGTTGTCTAAAGGCAGTGAAGTCACTTGGAACATTTCTCCAGCGCCTTCTGCATCAGCTCCAGTGATTACTGGCGTGTTTACATACACAAATCCCTTTTCTTGGAAATATTGATGTACAGCAAAAGACAATACAGAACGTACTCTCATGATTGCCCCAAAAGCATTCGTTCTTACACGTAAATGCGCATTGGCACGCAAAAACTCAAGCGTATGTTTTTTCGGCTGCATCGGGAATTTTTCTGGATCAGAATCTCCCAAGATTTCCAAACTGCTTACCTGAATTTCATATTTCTGTCCGGCACCTTTGCTTTCTGTCAAAGCACCTTTCAGGGCCACGGCTGCACCAGTCGTGATTCGCTTCAAGGTATCTGCAGGAGTATTTTCAAAATCAACCACACATTGGATATTATTAATAGTCGAGCCGTCATTTAAAGCAATAAATTGATTGTTCCTAAATGTTCTAACCCATCCTTTTACATAAACTTCCTGCATTGTCTGAGCGCTGTTCAATAGCTCTTTAACTTTTGTGTGTTTCATTTTTAATTGTTATAAAATATTCTTGAATTGTTCTTCTGTGAAACAAAAAGAGGTCTTTTCGCAAAACAGAACGCAAAGATAGTAAAAAATTCAGTCTACAGATTTTAGAATTCAGATGCTAAACGCAATGGCAACATAAGTAGAGAGGGAGTTTCATTTTTTTATCTAATTTTACAAAAAAAATAAAATGAAAACCAATGTCCTGATCTCGAACACGCTTTATGTTATTGGGATTATTTTCATCATAATTCTTATCACTGTAGCTGTCGTGCTGTTGTACAAATTAAAGAAGGCAAAAGCTCAAAAGCAAGAATTTGAAGAAAAATACAATTCGCTCGAATTGAAGGTCAACGGTTTGAAATTAGAGACGCTCGAATCAAAATTAAATCCGCATCTTTTTAAAAACATATTGAATTCGATACAATCGCATGCTTACCAGACTTATCATGCGCTTGATAAATTAGCGAATGTGCTCGATTATATTTTATACGAAAGCCAAAAGAAATTTGTGTCTCCTAGAGAAGAAATCGAATTTGCCTTAAACCTGATTGAAATCAACAAGATTAAAGTCAGTCCGCTTTTTGGATTGAAGGTAAAAACCAAAATCAAGGAAGATGAATTGCTATACGAACAGCCGATTTTAGCGCCGATGGTTTCTATTGATTTGATAGAAAATGCTTTTAAGCATGCAGATCTAAAAAGTCCGGATGCTTTTATTTCCATTGTTTTTGAATTTAAGGATAGCTGTTTTTATCTTACGGTTTCGAATAAGATATCCGACCATAAGACCTTGAAAAAAGACAATAGCGGTTTGGGTTCTAATACGTTAGACCAGCGATTGAAAATAATTTACAATAATAATTACAAGCTCGATAAATTTATCGAAGATGATGTTTATATTGCTCACCTAAAAATAAACTTACTTGAATACAAAGCTCAAATGCTTGCTGCTGGACGATGAATTGCCAGGATTGACGTATCTCAAAATGCTTTGCGAGCAGATTCCTGAACTGGATGTCGTGAAGGCATTTGACAATCCAGAAAAATTGCTTGCCGAAATGTCAAGCCTTGATTTCGACCTCTGTATTACGGATATTGAAATGCCAGGGATAGACGGGCTTAGTGTGGCCAATCTCTTAAAGGACAAAATGGTAATTTTTACGACAGCCTATAAAGAATATGCTGCGGATGCTTTTGATATTGAAGCGGTCGATTATATTACAAAACCTGTAAAAAAAGAACGTCTGCAGAAAGCGGTTGTCAAGGCTTTGGAAAAGATGAACAAGAAATCGTCCAACAAAAAATTTACACAACTGAATACAGACAAAGGAAAAGCCTTGCTGTTTTTCGACCAGATTATCTACATACAACCTTCTGAAACCGACAGCCGCGATAAGGAAGTTTTGATGAAAGATGGAAATATAATTCTGCTCAAAAACATAACTTTTGCCAAATTGCTCTCGCAGTTGCCGAAAGCGGATTTTTGTAGAATCAACAAAAAAGAAATTATAGCAATGAAAGCTGTGAAATTCTTTGCCCATGATGAAATCACGACAACTATCCTAGATAAGAACGGGAAAAGTCTTGTCTTGTTTTTGAGTGATATTTACCGTTCGGATTTTCTTTGCAAAGTCAATATTTAAGTTTCGTTACAAATTTTTTCCTTCTTATTACAATTGCCCTAAACTATTTTACAAAATCAAATTGTAAGAAATTTTCAATGCAGATATTTGTGCCTACAAACGACTTACCCAATGCAAAAACACAAAAACTCTATTTTCTATGTTGTCCTCATAGTTGTTTTCTCTGGTATCATTTATTGGTTCTTAGACCAAGGAAAACATCTGCAACACGGAAAAACAATAATCGAAAAAACTTCTGACAAATCACAATGGGCAGAATTTGTTGATTCGATGCAGCATAGCTTGCAACATCCTTTGGCCATTTTACTAGCCCAGATCTTGACGATTATTTTAGTGGCACGATTTTTTGGATGGATTTGCAGGAAAATCGGACAGCCTTCGGTTGTCGGTGAAATCATTGCCGGAATTGTGCTCGGACCTTCCTTGTTAGGATTGTATTTTCCAGAATTTAAAGAAACTCTTTTCCCAGTAGCTTCTCTTGGAAATTTACAATTCTTGAGCCAAATCGGACTAATCCTTTTCATGTTTGTTATCGGAATGGAGCTGGATTTGAAAGTCTTGCGAAATAAAGCCCATGAAGCAGTAGTTATAAGCCATGCCAGCATCATTTTTCCCTTTACATTAGGAATCGGATTGGCTTATTTTATGTATGATACTTTCGCTCCTGAAGGCGTAGCTTTTTTATCTTTTGCTCTTTTTTGCGGTATCGCGATGAGCATCACGGCTTTCCCTGTTTTGGCGAGAATCGTGCAAGAACGAGGCATACACAAGACAAAATTAGGAAGCATCGTTATTACTTGTGCTGCAGCAGATGATATCACGGCTTGGTGCATTTTAGCGGCGGTAATTGCTATCGTAAAAGCAGGATCTTTTGTAAGTTCCTTATACATTATTGTTTTGGCTGTGACGTATGTTTTCTTGATGATCATGATCGTTAAGCCTTTCTTGAAAAGAGTTGGCGATTTATATTCTTCTCGAAAAACATTAAGCAAGCCGGTTGTTGCTATTTTCTTTCTAACGTTGATCATTTCTTCGTATGTGACAGAAGTCATCGGAATCCATGCTTTATTTGGAGCTTTTATGGCAGGCGTGATTATGCCAGAAAGTGCCAAGTTTAGAAGTATTTTCATTGAGAAAGTAGAAGATATTGCTCTGATTGTATTGCTGCCATTGTTTTTTGTCTTCACGGGCTTAAGAACCGAAATCGGACTTTTGGACGATCCGTATCTGTGGAAAATCACGGCTTTAATTATTGCAGTAGCAGTCGTTGGAAAGTTCTTAGGAAGTACGTTGGCGGCAAAATTTGTCGGGCAGAATTGGAGAGACAGTCTTTATATCGGAGCCCTAATGAATACTCGTGGCTTGATGGAATTAATAGTGTTGAATATTGGATATGAATTGGGCGTGCTTTCTCCGATGATCTTCACAATGATGGTCATCATGGCTTTAGTGACGACATTTATGACTGGGCCTGCTTTGGATTTGATTAATTTTATTTTCAAGACTAAAAACTCGATTATTCCAGAAACCATCAGCAGTAAGATAAAATACAAGATATTGCTTTCTTTCTCTATTCCAGATAGAGGAATTGCCTTGCTGAAAGTAGCCAATAGCTTGGTGCGAAAACAAAACGGGAATGCCATTGTAACAGCCATGCATTTGTCGTCAAGTAACGAATTGCACGGATTTGATGCGAGTCATTATGAACAAGAGGTCTTCAAGCCAATCGTCAATGAAGCTGAAAATCTCGACCAAAAAATCATCACGCTTTTCAAAGCTTCGGTAGATATCGATTCAGACATTACTGAAATCGCAAATCAAGGCGAATTTGACTTGCTGTTAATCGGATTGGGACAGTCTATTTTTGAAGGCACCTTGCTGGGAAGAGTTCTAGGATATACGACTCGAATCATAAATCCCGATAGGCTGATTGATAAATTTACTGGAAAGGAAGGTTTGTTTGAAAACTCTCCTTTCGATGAAAGGACGCGTCATATCGTTGCTTACAGCAAAATGCCGGTAGGTATTTTAGTAGATAAAAACCTAGAAGAAATCGACCAGGTCTTTATGCCATTATTTTGTGCCGAAGATCGATTTTTGATAGAATATGCCCAAAAGTTAATCCATAACAATGGTTGTCAAGTTACCATCTTGGATCCTACGGGAGAAATAAAAAACAATTCAGAAATCAAGGAAAGCATCCGTTCTATCGAGCAGATTGCTCCAAATCATATTGCCATGTCAGGCGAGAAAACGATGAAAAAAGAATTTCTTGAAAGACAAGACATGATGATTATCAGCCTTGAAAGCTGGAAGAAATTGGTTGATTCACAGAGCGTTTGGTTAAATAATACGCCTTCTGTGTTAATTATTAAACCATAAATTTTAAAAGTCCTACTTTTGTATCGGATTAAATACTTATAAAGATTACGTTGTTATTAATTCTAAAAACCTGCCCAGCTAAAACTTGGCAGGTTTTATATTATTTATAAGAAGTTTATGAAACAGCGCCTTAAAAACCTAAATTTAGGATAAAGGTTAATTTGATAGAAAGATTGTCTTCAAATTTGGCCAATTGATTCGGACCATAACGGTAAAATCCAGACAATCCGAAGGCTTTGTAGATTTGATTCAGCTCGATTCCCGATTCAAAATAGCCATCTCTTAAGGTTTTGTAATTAAGTCCGATATGCTGTTCTGGCTTTTCCATATCACCCCAAGCCATTCTTGAAACTAAAACTAGAGAAGGTTTGATTCCTTTGAAAACGGTAACTCTTTTAAAGCCGTGTTTGAATTGGAACATCACATATTTGCTAGAGAAAAATTCATTGAAATACATCGTCTCAAAACTGTTCTTTCCTGCAATCGTGATTCGTTCAATTAATTTTTCCTTCGTAAGGCTGTTCGGAGAGGTATTGTAAAGATGTGAAATAGGTACATCGCCTATCGCATAACCAGCTTCCATTAAAAGTGCTGTCCTTTGTCCGTTTAGATAGCGTTTTTCATATTCTGCTCTCAAATCTATTTTAGAGAAAGTAAAATCATTTTCAAAAACCTTTGGCAATGATTGCGTGAATTGGAATGTGAATTTCGGATAGCGTTTTTCTATTTCTAGCTTTCCCGTAGGCGTCTGCATATAATCGCTAAAAGGATTCCATTGCAGCGAAACCATTGCAGTTGTCATGTCGTAGTTAGTATACGATTTTCCGTCTACAGTATACAAGTAGTCAAACTTAGGCTCAATCCTGCTATGTGTAAGCTGCCAGATGCTTTCCGTTTTAGGAAGGATTTTTGTCTCGATATAACCTCGCCACGTTTTGTGGTTATAGAAAGTACTTAAGTTGATCGGACGAGGATCATAAATTTTAAAAACCCTCTTGTCGATGGCAAAAGAGGTACTCGCAATCTCTCGCACATCATCCGTATAGCTTCCTCCGATCCATGAATTTGAAAAGATACCTACGCGAACCGCTCCGCCAATGCTGTATTTGAAATCGCCATCCTTGGTTCCGTAAGCCGTATAGCCGTCTAGGCGGTACTTGTTTGAAAATCGCTCGTTTGTAATACCTCCCAAGCCAACTCTGAAACCTTCGTAGTTGTTATAGCTTAAAAGATAACGCAAATCCATATCCACTGGCCCAATAGGAACGTATCCATTTAATATTTTTCGACCGAAGCGAAGTTTTTTCTCCAAACGTTCTTTTTGGGCGATGCTATCCAGAGCAATGTAAGTTCTTTCGCTTCGAGTATCGAGGCTGTCTTTTCTGTAGCTGTTCCAGAAAGAATCGTCTTTTTTTATAGCGTCATCCTTTACTTCGATATAAATGGCAGGATGTTTTATTTTTACCGGAATGTTCTGCTGTCTGTCGAAATTATAAGATTTAGAAACCAGGTACGTAAAATCGGAAGCGTCTTTTTTTCTTGTCGTATTGTTGCTGTCAAGATCGCCTTCAAACTTGATTGTGCCGCCTAAGATACGGATGTCGTCGTCGTTTTTCCCTTTCACGATTTTAAACTCTTTTTGTGTCGGGAACCAGATTTTTTCATTTTCGAGATATTCAAACTCGTGTGTTGCCGAAATATCCAATACGCCGCGGATTCTCATGATGGCTTTGGCAATAGCATAGTTTTCTTTATCGATGTAGACTACTCCTTCTAATCCCGATGATTTTCGTTTCTTTCTCGGCTTAAAATAAATCATGTAAGTGTCTCGGTTTCCGACTTTCACGGTGTCTAATATTCTAAAACGGTAATCCGCAAAAGCATCCGGCGCAATCGGGCTGTTGTATTTGGTCTCAAATAGCTCGTATTTAGAATCATAAACCGAAAAAGATTGCAGGTTAAAAGCAATGATTTCGTAAATCGGATTTTTAAGTCCCGCCATTTTTGTGCCCAAAATCGTTTCTTTCAGCTTTTTGTTGCTGAATTGAAATTGAGATACTTTTTCGGTCTGGAATAAATGCTGGCGGTCGATAATCTTCTTGAATTTATAATTCGTAGAATCGACTTCCTTGAATTCTTTTCCATAATACCTTTCTACAAATACAGAATCAATACTTCCGTCGATAGAATCTGGATTGGCAGAAACAATCAATTTGTTATAAGACTTGAATTGGAAGCTTTGCAACTTTTGTTGCGGATCGTTATCTTTTTTATTTTTTATGGCTTGGCGAATAATTGCATTCGCAGGATTTTCTTCCGAAGAAAGTACAATTTCGCTTAAGTTTTCTGATTTTGGAGAAAGCAGAATTTCATAATACTTTTTGTTGCGATCTCCTAGTATCGTCTTAGGGCTATATCCGATGTAAGAAATCGTGAAAAAGGCAATCTGATTTTCATCCTGAAGCAAGAATTTTCCGTCTACATCAGTCACTGTAGCTCTATTATTGCTGGATATTGTAGCAAAAGGAAGCGGTTTTTTGGTGCTTTCATCCTTCACGATTCCAGAAATCTGAAATTGTGCTTGCACGGAAACAGAAAGAAGGAAAAATAAAAAAGTTAAATGCTTCATAGGGTTATGTAACAGACGAATAGATGGTAGTTTTGTTACACATTGCAAAAGTAAGTGACTTCTGTAAAAAAATTCACTATTTAAGGGGATTTTAATATTTGGCAGCATAAAATAAACGTTCAGATATAAAAAAGCCGGATAATTATCCGGCTCGTATATTTTAGAATGTAAAAGAATTAAACTTTCATAATTTCAGCTTCTTTAACGGCTAAAAGCTCGTCTACTTTTTTAATAAAAGCATTGGTCAGGTTTTGAACTTTATCTTCGGCTGTTTTGCACATGTCTTCTGAAGTTCCTTCTTTTTCTAATTTTTTGATGTCTGTATTAGCATCTTTACGTACGTTTCTGATTCCGATTTTTGCATCTTCGGCTTCTGATTTGGCTTGTTTTACCAAGTCACGACGGCGCTCTTCTGTTAAAGGCGGCACACTGATGATGATTACATCGCCATTGTTCATCGGATTAAAGCCGATGTTTGCAATTTGAATTGCTTTTTCGATTGGCTGCAACATGCTTTTTTCGTAAGGCTGAATCGTAATCGTTCTTGCATCGGGAACGTTGATGTTCGATACTTGGCTAAGCGGAGTAGCAGCGCCATAATAATCAACAAATACGCTTCCTAACATAGCAGGACTTGCCTTACCAGCACGGATATTCAAGAATTCTTTTTCAAGATGAGCAATTGAACCTGTCATCGATTCTTCAGTGCTATCTAATATAAAATCAATTTCTTCAGTCATTTTTATCTAGAATTTCAGATTTCAGATTCAGATTTCAGCCATTCGACTGCTATCTTGATTCTGTTTTCTAATTATACATTAACTACTGTTCCTATATTTTCGCCTTCGCAGATTTTCAAAAGATTTCCTTTTTTGTTCATGTCGAAAACAACAATCGGTAGGGCATTTTCTTGGCTCAGCGTAAATGCTGTCGTATCCATTACGTTCAGTCCCTTTTTTAAGACGTCTTCAAATGAAATAGTATCGAATTTCACAGCATCTGCGTTTTTCTCTGGATCAGAAGTATATACTCCATCGACGCGAGTACCTTTCAAGATTACATCAGCATGAACTTCAACACCTCTTAATACGGCCGCTGTATCAGTCGTGAAGTAAGGATTTCCTGTTCCCGCTCCGAAAATCACGATTCTTCCTTTCTCCAAATGGCGAACCGCTCTTCTTTTGATATATGGTTCAGCGATGGCTTCAATTTTCAAAGCAGTCTGTAGACGAGTCAGCATTCCTTTGTCTTCAAGAGCTCCTTGAAGCGCCATTCCGTTGATTACGGTAGCTAGCATTCCCATATAATCCCCTTGAACTCTGTCCATTCCATTGCTGGCTCCGGCTACACCGCGAAAAATATTTCCTCCTCCGATTACGATTGCAATCTCAACGCCTCTGTCATGAATTTCCTTGATTTCATCTGCATATTCGGCTAATCTTTGCGGATCGATACCGTATTGTCTGTCGCCCATCAAGGCTTCTCCACTTAATTTTAGGAGTATTCTTTTATATTTCATGCGCTGATTTTGTTTTTCGCTTAAGTTGTGCAAATATAGTCATAATCTGTTTTTTTGGAATAAGTTGGCAAAAAAAAAGTATTTTGGGTTTTTAGAATTAATTTTGCAGTACTAAATCGAGAATATGGAAGAGATTATCAAGGCCAGTCTGCCTAAAAGCTTGACTTATTTTGAATATAGAAAACTGGTTACAGATTTGCTTTTAGAGGGAAAATCTACAGGTCCAATCCAGACAGATGATCTGTTGCATTATAGCAAGCTGAACGAAACGAGAATGAATCGCTTGGAAAAGACGATTGTTATTTCTCCAGAGAATACGGAAAGAATCAATCTCTTAAGAAGAAAATATATCTGGCTTGTAATTTCGGAAGGTTGGTGTGGCGATGCGGCACAATTGCTTCCGATCATGCACAAAATGGAGGTGTTGTCGGATAACATCGATTTTAAGATTGTCCTTCGTGATGAAAATCCTGCATTGATGGATAAATTTTTGACGAATGGCGGAAGATCTATTCCAAAATTAATTGTCTTGGATAAAGAAACATTGGAAGTTTTGGCAGATTGGGGCCCAAGACCGAAAGAAGCATTCGATTTGATTAAAAATTATAAGGAAAAGCATGGTGTTATCGATGAAAAAATTAAGACCGAATTGCAAATGTGGTATCTGCACGACAAAGGCTTAAGTACTCAAAATGAATTAATCGAACTTATGCGATTACTTGAAATTCAAGAATAATGAGCTACAAAGAAAATGGTTATCTGCTTTTAGAAAATTTCTTTACGGAAACGGACTTGCAGGCTATTGAAAAAGTCCTATATGAATTTCACGAAAAGTGGATGGTAGATAATGTCTCAAGTTTTGAAAAAGGAGTTTTAAACAGCCATAGTTTGACTTCAGGAAATTATTTGGACATAGAAGAAAAAACAGCGCTTTTCCAATTTATTTCTCAACAAAGCATTCAAGAAATCATTGATGCAATTTATACCGATAAGCCCGTTTTCTTAAATACGCAGCTTTTTTTCGACCCGAAAGATAATAGCCAGAAAAATTATTGGCATCGCGATATCCAATACACTGGGCTGTCAGTGGAAGAGCAAAAACAAGCTATAAAACATCAAGATGTAGTTCATTTCAGGATTCCGATGAAAGCAGAATTAGGAATAGAATTGATACCAAAAACACATCGCGAATGGGACTTGCCTCATGAATTTGATGTCAGGAATTCATTAAATAATTCGAAACCAAACGATGATTTGGAAAGAGGAAAGACAATCCAGCTAAATCGTGGCGACTTGCTTGTTTTTTCTGCCAATATGATCCATCGAGGAATTTATGGAAAAGATCGCTTTTCTTTTGACGTAATTTTTTGCAACAATATTCCTGAAATCAAGCGCTTTATCGACCAAAGCAATTATCCGTCAGAAGAAATTTTGAAAAAGCTGAAAAATAAAGAACTATTCCGTTCGTAGGTTATTTTAAAGTTCCGAGGATATAAATCTTGTCAGAAGTAGACATTCCGCCTGGATTACAGCCTGGTTTTCCTTCAGGAATCTCGCTTCCAATTTGCTTATAATACTCTACCCAAGCCGGGAAAAAGTCATTGGTTCCAGGTTCTTTGTAGGTCATCGGAAACAATTGAAAAAAAGGTTTTTCTTTGTTTGCCTTTTTAAAAGCATCGTAGATTAATTCAGAGCAATAGTATTTTTCATTATCGTAAACATAATCATCGTCATACGGAATCCCAACTTGCTTTAAAGAAAAAGAAATCGCTTCAGGAATCAACTTGCTGTATTTCTTTTTGACCCTGCCGATGTACATTGGTTTGGAGGTATTTTTAGAAAATTTTTCTAAGGTGTTCAATCGCACGGCAGCACCAGCGGCTTCAATGATATATATCGTGTCATTTTTCTTGTAGACCAATCCCATATGGCTGAAATCGTTTCCTTTATAACCTTCGGTCACAGCTTCAATAGCATCGCAAAGCGGACCACAATCCATATCTTGAAAAATAAAATCGCCTGTTTTTAAGTCAGAAGGCTTTATTTGAGAATAAGAAATAAAAGAGAAAAAAAGGACGGATAATAAGAGCGTTTTTTTCATAATCTACTCCGTTTTTTCAGAAAGTGAATCTACAAAAGCTTCTAAGCCATAACCGTTTTTTACATCATAGTCACCGATTTTCGTTCTTCGCAGCGCGGTAAGATGTCCGCCAGAATGTAATGCTTTTCCAAAATCAAAGGCTAGCGAACGGATATAAGTTCCTTTGCTGCAAACCACCCTAAAGTCGATTTCAGGCAAAGCAATTCGAGTAATTTCAAATTCGTGGATTGTTGTTTTTCTAGTCGGAATTTCAACTTCTTCTCCATTTCGGGCATGCTCGTACAAGCGAATTCCGTCTTTTTTCAAGGCAGAAAAAATAGGAGGACGCTGGTCGATTTCGCCTAGAAACTGCTTTACCGTTTCATGAATCAGCTCGTCTGTGATATGCTCTGTCGGGAAAGTTTCGTTGATTTCAGTCTCTAAATCATACGAAGGCGTGGTTGCGCCAACGGTAATCGTTCCAGTATATTCTTTAGCCTGGCCTTGCAGTTCGGTAATTCTTTTGGTGAATTTTCCGGTACAGACCAAAAGCAATCCAGAAGCCAAAGGATCTAAAGTCCCAGCATGACCAATCTTAATTTTTTTCAAGCCGAGTTTGCTCTTCAAGGCCCATTTTAATTTGTTCACCGCTTGAAACGATGTCCAATTCAAAGGCTTGTCAATTAATAAAACTTGGCCGTCTTGAAAATCTTGTGCTGTCAATGCTAAATTATTTTATGTAGATGAAATAAATCAAGAGTAAGGCTCCAGCAATAATTCTGTAATAACCCCAAGGCTTGAAACCATATTTTTTAATGACTCCGATAAAGAATTTGATAGCAATAATCGAAACGATAAAGGCTACAATGTTTCCGATTGCAAATAACTTTAGGTTGTCTCCAGATTGCATCAATAATTCATATCCTTTTAATCCTGAAACTTTATAAGTTTTCAAAAACACAGAATAGCAAGTTACGGCTAGCATGGTCGGAACGGCTAAAAAGAAAGAAAACTCAGCAGCAGTCTGACGTGTCAAGCCTTGTTGCATTCCGCCAATAATTGAAGCGGCAGAACGGCTTGTTCCTGGCATCATGGCCAGACATTGCCAAAAACCGATAGTCACTGCTTTTTTGATAGAAATATCCTCCTCATGCGCAACAGTAGGATTCTTAAAATAATTGTCAATAAATAATAAGATAAAACCGCCGATTATCAGCACGATTGCAATTGGAATCGGATCGCCCAATACGGCATCAATATAATCGTCAAACAGATAGCCTAATATTAAGGCCGGAACTACGGCTAAAGCTAACTTGATGTAAAAATTGAACTTGCTGAAGTTGAAAAACTTTCTCCAATATAAAGCTACTACAGCCAAGATAGCTCCGAACTGAATCGAAACCTGAAATAATTTTGTAAAATCATCTTCTTGAATTCCAAAATAAGAACTCGTAAAAATCATATGTCCTGTAGAAGAAACGGGCAGATATTCTGTTAAGCCTTCGACGATGGCTATTAAGATTGCTTCAATTAAATCCATTTACTTTTTTAGATTGTTTTGTTTGTTGAGAAAGTCATGCAAAAGGCAAAACAAGCCCAATCTATTTTTTAGGATTTTTTAGAATAGCATAGATCGTAATTCCAAAACCAATCAAAACGGTTGTTGGAGCTAAGCGAATTCTTCTGAAATCAAAAATTTTATCGCTAAAAACAGCAGGATTATCTGTTCCACCACCAGACATCAAGATAAAGCCAAGCGCAATAACCCCAATTCCAATCAATAAGAATTTATAATTTACCTTGTCAAAAAGGAATTCGTTTTTTTGTGTATTCGTTTCTTTAGTACTCATAATTTCAAGTCAAAAGTTAATATTCTAAAATCTTAAATCAAAAATCCAAGATTAATAAAGATCGTCTGTACGCAAATTCAAAAATCGCTGCGTAGCGAAAAATGTGCTGAACCAAGTAATCAAGATTCCCACAATCAAAACGCCGACCAATACTAGACCAATCATCAACTGATCTCGCATGATTCCCAGATTCGGGAAATTAGTATCCACATAATACAATACGCCCATTAAAGCAAAAATTGCCAAAAGAGAACCGATAACACCTAGCTTGATACTTCTCCAAATGAATGGCTTTCTGATGAAGGACTTTGTTGCGCCAACCATCTGCATCGTCTTGATGATAAAACGGTTTGAATAAATCGACAGACGCATAGAGCTGTTGATTAGCAAAACCGCTACTAATGCCAAAAATCCGCTAGCAATTAAAATCCAGAAACTGATTCTTTGGATGTTGTCGTTTACTAAATTCACTAAAACTTTGTCGTAAACAATATCAGAAACCATAGGGTTTTCCAAGATTTTCGTTTCAAATTTTTTGATACTGTCCGTTACGATATAATCCGCTTTTAAGTGGATGTCAAATGAATTTTCTAAAGGATTTTCGCCTAAAAAAGCCATGAAATCCTCGCCGATAATATCCGTATGTTGTTTGGCCGCTTTTTCTTTGGTTACAAAATCATATGATTTTACGAATTTCGAAGTCTTTAATTGCGTATCGAAAGCATTGATAATACTGTCGTTTGCCTCGTTTTTGAAATAAACAGACATGGCAATTTCTTCCTTGAAATCATCCGATAATTTCTTCGAATTGATTACGAATAACCCTAATATTCCCAATAAAAAAAGTACCAAGAAAACACTCAATACCACAGAAAAATAAGAAGAAATAAGTCGTCGCTTTTGAAATTTTTCGAATGATGAAGCCATAGTTTTAATTTAATGCCGTAAAAATAATAAAGAATTTCTTTAAACACAGTTTATAACGCTCAAAGTTTTGACTTTCGTACAATAAACGTAAATTTGCTTCCTCGAATTGATTTTTTTTGTATACAACAAATTATTTTGAGCCGAATTATTGAGAAACGGGACATTGCGTATCTATTTTTCAATCATCACTAGTAATCTTAACATTAACCTTAGTACCTAAAAACGTAGCGACTTAGAACCTTATAAAATGAAATACAATCCTAACGAAATTGAAGCCAGATGGCAAAAGTATTGGGCTGAAAACGGAACTTTTCATGCAGAAAATAATTCTGATAAACCAAAATATTATGTTTTGGACATGTTTCCTTATCCTTCTGGAGCCGGACTCCATGTTGGGCATCCGCTAGGCTATATCGCTTCAGATATTTACGCAAGATTTAAAAGGCACCAAGGATTTAATGTTTTGCATCCGCAGGGTTATGACAGTTTCGGACTTCCGGCAGAACAATATGCTATCCAAACCGGACAGCACCCAGATAAGACAACCAAAGAAAATATTGCTCGCTATAGAGAGCAGTTGGATAAAATCGGATTTTCGTTTGACTGGAGCCGCGAAGTAAGAACGTCAAGTCCTGATTATTACAAATGGACCCAGTGGATTTTTATCCAGCTGTTCAATTCATGGTATGATAAAGATGCCGACCAAGCACGAGATATCAAGACGCTTGTTTTAGAATTTGAAGAAAACGGAAACGCAAAAGTAAATGCTGTTTCTGACGACAATATTCCTGTTTTTTCTGCTAACGATTGGAAATCCTATTCAAAAGAAGAGCAAGAACGAATTTTATTAAAATACCGTTTGACGTTTTTGGCTGAGACCGAAGTAAACTGGTGTCCGGCATTAGGAACCGTTTTGGCAAATGACGAAATCATAAATGGCGTTTCAGAACGTGGAGGTTATCCAGTAATCCGTAAAAAAATGACGCAATGGAGCATGCGAATTTCGGCGTATGCTGAACGCTTGCTGACAGGATTGGAAACCATCGATTGGACAGAATCTTTGAAAGAAAGCCAAAGAAACTGGATCGGAAAATCGGTTGGAGCTTCGGTAACATTCAAAGTAAAAGATTCAGAATTTGAAAGAAATGCTGTCGATTATATCTTAAGTGGCGACGAAACGAATGACCATGTTATTGAAGTTTTTACGACCCGTCCCGATACCATTTTTGGAGTGACGTTTATGACGTTGGCGCCAGAACACGATTTGGTTGCGAAAATTACGACCCCAGAACAAAAGAAAGCCGTGGACGCTTATGTGGAAGCGACTGCAAAACGCAGCGAACGTGAAAGAATGGCTGATGTAAAAACCATTTCTGGAGTTTTCACAGGAGCTTATGCAGAGCATCCGTTTACCAAAGAAGCCATTCCGGTTTGGATTGGCGATTACGTTTTAGCAGGCTATGGAACTGGAGCTGTAATGGCAGTTCCTTGCGGTGACGAACGCGATTATGCCTTCGCGAAACATTTCAATATTCCGATTAAAAATATATTTGAAAATGTAGATATTTCCGAAGAAGCCTATGGCTCGAAAGACAATGTCGTGATTGATAATTCCGATTTCCTAAATGGATTGGATTACAAACAAGCGACTAAAAAAGCCATCGAAGCTTTAGAAGAATTAGGACAAGGAAAAGGAAAAACCAATTACCGTTTGCGTGACGCTGTTTTCTCTCGCCAAAGATATTGGGGAGAACCTTTCCCGGTGTATTATGTGAACGGATTGCCACAGATGATCGAAACAAAGCATCTGCCGATTCGTCTTCCAGAAGTAGAAAAATATTTGCCAACCGAAGACGGACAACCGCCTTTAGGAAATGCAACAGAATGGGCTTGGGACACAAAAGAATTGCGAGTTACGGATTGTGAATTAATTGATAATGTGACAATTTTTCCTTTGGAATTGAATACGATGCCAGGCTGGGCAGGAAGTTCTTGGTATTGGTTGCGTTATATGGATGCGCATAACGAAGATGAATTTGTTTCTGACGAGGCTCAAAACTATTGGCAAAATGTCGATTTGTATATTGGAGGAAGCGAACATGCCACAGGACACTTGTTGTATTCTCGTTTTTGGAACAAATTTTTGAAAGATAGAGGTTTTGTCAATCAAGAAGAGCCGTTCAAGAAATTGATCAATCAAGGAATGATTTTGGGAATGAGTGCTTTGGTGTACAGAGTTTCTGGTACAAACACCTATGTTTCTAAAAACATTAAAAATAATTACGAAACAGAGGGAATTCATATCGATATAAGTCTTGTAAATGCTTCGGATGAGATAGATACAGAAAAACTAAAAAGTTGGCAGCCGCAGTTTCAGGATGCTGAATTTATAACTGAAAACGGAAGATTTTTTGTTGGCCGCGAGGTTGAAAAAATGTCCAAATCGAAATACAATGTTGTAAATCCAGACAATATTTGCGAAGAATACGGAGCCGATACGTTACGTCTGTACGAAATGTTTCTCGGTCCTTTAGAACAAGCCAAGCCATGGAATACAGCTGGAATCACGGGTGTATTCGGATTCTTAAAAAAACTTTGGAAATTGTATTTTGATGAAAACGGACTCATCGTAACTTCAAGCCCTGCAGCGCCAGAAGCGTTGAAGACGTTGCACAAGACAATTAAAAAGGTTCAGGAAGATATCGAGAATTTCTCTTTCAATACTTCCGTGAGTTCCTTTATGATTGCCGTAAACGAATTAACTGCCATGAATTGCCACGAACGTTCTGTTTTAGAACCGTTAGTAGTACTGATTTCCCCTTATGCACCGCATATTGCTGAAGAGCTATGGGAAAGGCTA
Organism: Flavobacterium gossypii; assembly: GCF_014138495.1. NCBI lineage: Bacteria > Pseudomonadati > Bacteroidota > Flavobacteriia > Flavobacteriales > Flavobacteriaceae > Flavobacterium > Flavobacterium gossypii. The sequence goes on from NZ_JACJIS010000001.1 coordinate 1,948,068, forward strand.
GGCCATAAAGAAAGTATTTCAGAAGTTCCTTTTCCGAGATTCAACCCAGAATATTTGGTAGAAAGCAATAAAGAATATCCGGTTTCTTTCAACGGAAAAATGCGTTTTACGATAAACCTTCCGCTTGATCTGACAGTCCAAGAAATTGAAAAGATTGTCATGGCCGACGAAAGAACGATCAAGCAATTAGATGGCAGAACTCCGAACAAAGTCATTATTGTTCCAGGAAAGATCATCAATTTGGTAGGATGATTTTAAGAAATTTTTATCACTGACAAACTTTCAGTATCTTTAAACCTCGTCAAATTGGCGAGGTTTTTGCTTTTCATTACTAAATAAAAAAACAAAAAAATGATAGGGATAGGATATTATATCTTACTGGGTGTTATCGCTTTGGTAAGCTGGGCAGTAAGTGCTAAATTAAAAAGCAAATTTGAGTTTTATTCAAAAGTACATTTGCGCAACGGAATGAGCGGTGCTGAAATTGCAGAAAAAATGCTTCAAGATCATGGCATTTCAGGAGTCAGAGTAATCTCCACTCCAGGCCGTTTGACAGACCACTATAATCCGTCTGATAAAACGGTAAACTTAAGCGAAGCAGTATATAACCAAAGAAACGCTGCCTCTGCCGCAGTTGCTGCTCACGAAGTAGGCCATGCGGTACAACATGCCCAAGCATATCAATGGCTGACTATGCGTTCTAAATTAGTTCCGATGGTGAATGTCGCTGCGCCAATTTCGCAATGGGTGATTATAATCGGTCTTGTTTTAGGAGCCGCCGCAGGAGTAGGAGCCGGATTTTATATTGCCGTTGCCGGTTTAGTTTTGATGTCAATTGCAACGTTATTCAGCGTCATTACGCTTCCTGTAGAATATGATGCTAGCCACCGTGCTTTGGCTTGGCTGAAAAACAAAAATATGCTAAGCCAGCAAGAATATGCCGGAGCCGAAGATTCCCTAAAATGGGCTGCAAGAACGTATCTAGTAGCAGCGTTGGGTGCTATTGCCTCTTTGCTGTATTGGGCATTGCAGGTTTTTGGAGGAAGAAGAAACTAAGGGGAATTTTAGATTTCTGGTTTTAGATTTCTGATTTTTGTAGAGTAAATAATTTGTGAAGTATATAAATAATTAAAAAAATCCGTGCCATTTAGGTGCGGATTTTTTTTTGGATTGTATTTATCATGTTCCATACAGACCAAAGCTATTTCCGCACAGGCAGGGACAGTGTATGCAGTATCAATTTGAATCTACGCACGAAGCACTTTGTCTCACTCACGAGCAACTGCAGCATACTTATTAGCAATTTAAGCCTCCACACAAAGCATTCCATCTCACTCACAAGCATACAAAGCATAGGCATCAGCAAGTGAATCTACACACAAAGCATCCAAAATCAAAAATCTCAAATCCAAAATCAAAAATCTACAGCTGGATCTGTCTCTCAATCTGCTGATCCAAAGAAATAAAAGTTTCTGTTCTCGAAACACCTTCAATAGCTTGGATTTTAGTATTCAGCAATTGCATTAGGTGTTCGTTATCTCGGCAGATAATCTTGATGAGGATTGACCAGTTTCCAGTAGTATAATGACATTCCAAGACTTCGGGAATCTTTCTTAGTTCACGAACCGCTTCAGGGTTTCGTGCCGCCTTGTCCAAATACACGCCTACAAAAGCCATCGTGCTGTAGCCTAAAACTTTTACGTTTACTACAAACTTTGAGCCTGAAATTACGCCCGACTGTTCCAGCTTTCGAAGACGCTGGTGAATCGCTGCGCCAGAAATGCCAATCTTATTGGCAATCTGAAGAATTGGTTTTCGGGCATCTTCCATCAAATCCCGAAGAATTTCTTTGTCGATACCGTCAATTTCTATTTGTAGGGAATTTATTTTCATTGGTTGCAATTTATAACTGAATTTAAGCTTTCAGTTTTATTTACAAACAAATATACTGAATTTTGCTTTTCAGTTAAGCTCAAAAAAAACCTACATCTTTCGATATAGGTTTCTGATATTATCCTGCAACGTTCTTTGGATTGTAGCCCATATAAGGAACCTGCTTTTCATTGAAGACGACGCCGTAGCTTTCCAATTCTTTTAAAATCGGCAGGTATACTTCTTTGTTTATCGGCAATTGCACGCCAGGTGTCTTGATGTTTCCATTTAAAATCTGCAAGGTCGCCATAGCAACAGGAAGGCCGACAGTTTTAGCCATAGCAGTATACGTCTGGTCATCGCCCAAACAAACCATGGTAGAATCAATCTGTTTTTCTTGGCCGTCTAGCTGGTAGCCAAATTTATGATACATCACAATCATATCCTTATCATGCTCTTCCAGCGACCAGCTTTCTGTCAATATCTTTTCAAGGATTTGAGCAGGTGTCGCATGTTTTAGTCCTACGATTTTGTTGTTGTTAAATAAATCCAATTCTAACAACTTGTCCCATTTGATATCGTCCTGATCCATTTTCAGGCTCAAGCGCAATTTGATTTCTACAGAATCTGTCGGGTGATAAGGCAAGAAAGAATTCGTGAATTCACGATAGGTCATCGTTTCAGAATTTTCCATCGTATAACTATCATCCGTCATTCCCAATTGCACGAACATATTCCAAGCTTTCGAAAAACCAACACGACGGATGGTTCCTCTGTATAAAGTCAAGGCATCGTCCAGTCCATAAACACTTTTGTATTTTAAAGAATCACGGTTGGCATAGCCTTCAAATCGGCCGTAGCCTTCAACCTCCATAAATTCTGTTCTTCTGAATAACTTGTGATACGGAATGTATTTGTAGGTTCCTTCTTGGATAAATTTCGCAGCACCGCCTTGTCCGGCCAAAACCACATTCCTTGGATTCCAAGTAAATTTATAGTTCCAAAGATTAGTATCCGATTCTGGTGCTACCAAGCCGCCGCAAAACGATTCAAAAAGAATTATTTTACCGCCTTGTTCGCGGATTTCATCAATTACTTTCATGGCACTCATGTGGTCGATTCCAGGATCAAGTCCTATTTCGTTCATGAACACTAAGTTGTTTTCTTTAGCCTGAGCATCGAGATTCTGCATCGCTTCACTGACATAAGAAGCGGTGACCATGTGTTTTTTATAAGTAATGCAGTCTTTGGCCACTTCAATGTGCATGTGGGCAGGAAGCATCGAAATCACGATGTCTGCTTTTTGGATTTCTTCCTTTCGCTGGTTTTCGTTGAAGATATCAAAAGCAATTGCCGTAGCATTTTTATGATTCTTGGTTTTTCTTTGAGCCAATTCTAAAGAAAGGTCTCCGATGGTAAGATGCAGGTTTTCTTCTTCTGATTTGTTTAGAAGGTATTGAATTAGTGAAGAAGCAGACCTTCCGGCCCCGATTATTAGAATATGTCTCATGAAAACCGTAATTTTTTAATAATAACACAAAAGTAATTATTTGTTATATTTAAAAAAACTTAAAGGCGTTTGATTATCATAAAGTTTTCAAGATGCGTAACTTTGTGCTTCAAATTAAACAATAATGGACAGAAAAATAATTTCTACAGCAGCAATTTTAGGTTTTATCGCAATCATCTTAGGTGCTTTTGGCGCTCATGCCTTGAAAAAAGTCTTAACCATTGAACAGCTCGCTTCTTTTGAAACAGGAGTAAAATATCAGATATATCATGCGCTGTTTCTCCTGTTTGCCGGGAGCACAAATCTGATCTCAGAAAAAGCAAAAAAGACCTTATATTATTTAGTCGTATTTGGCGTTATACTTTTTTCGGGTTCTATCTATCTTTTGGCGACAAAAAACGTAACAAACGTGGATTTCAGCGTTATAGGATTTATAACACCGATTGGAGGATTGCTAATGATTATGGCTTGGGGGCTTCTTTTTTTGAATATTCTTAAGAGAAAAGCATAAAGTTTTACCAAATATATCCAATCTGAAATTTAATTTTTACTTTTGCGAAATAATTAAACACAACTCAATTAGAATTCTATGGATAATTACACCCAATTTACGAAATCGATTTCGTTAGAAAAATATGGAATCAAGAATGTCGAAGAAGTGATCTATAATCCTTCTTATGAATTGCTTTATGCCGAAGAATTAAATCCTAGCCTTATAGGATTTGAAAAAGGACAATTGACAGAGCTTGGAGCAGTGAATGTAATGACGGGTGATTTTACAGGTCGTTCTCCAAAAGATAAATATATTGTTCAAGATGATGTTACTAAAGATACGATCTGGTGGACATCGGACAAAGCGGTTAACGACAATAAGCCGATCAGCCAAAATACTTGGGAAGCTTTAAAGAAAACTACAGTCGAGCAGCTTTCAAATAAAAAATTATATGTCGTGGATGCTTTTTGCGGCGCCAACGAGAACACCAGGCTGAAAGTACGTTTTATCGTTGAGGTAGCTTGGCAGGCACATTTCGTGAAAAACATGTTCATCCGTCCGACAGAAGAAGAGCTTGAAAACTATGGAGAGCCTGATTTTGTGGTAATGAACGCATCAAAAACAGAATTTGCCGATTATAAAAATCATGGATTGAATTCTGAAGTGTATATCGCTTTCAACCTTACTGAAAAAGTCCAAATTATTGGAGGAACTTGGTATGGCGGTGAAATGAAAAAAGGACTTTTCGCAATGATGAACTATTACCTGCCGTTGCAAGGAATAGCTTCGATGCACTGTTCTGCCAATAAAGGAAAAGATGGCGATGTTGCTGTTTTCTTCGGATTATCTGGAACTGGAAAAACGACGCTTTCTACAGATCCTAAACGCGAATTGATTGGTGACGATGAGCACGGTTGGGACAATGACGGTGTTTTCAATTTCGAAGGCGGCTGTTATGCAAAAACAATTGACTTAAGCAAAGAAAACGAGCCGGATATCTACAATGCAATCCGAAAAGATGCTTTGCTAGAAAACGTAACTGTTGATGCAGACGGCAAGATTGATTTCAAAGACGGTTCAGTGACTCAAAATACAAGAGTTTCTTATCCTATTTACCATATCGATAATATCGTAAAACCGGTTTCTAAGGCTGGACATGCTTCAAAAGTAATTTTCTTGACTGCTGATGCGTTCGGAGTTATGCCTCCAGTTGCAAAACTTTCGCCAGAACAGACTAAATACCACTTCCTTTCAGGATTTACTGCAAAATTAGCAGGAACTGAAAGAGGTGTGACAGAACCACAGCCTACTTTCTCAGCTTGCTTCGGTAAAGCTTTCCTTTCGCTTCATCCTACACAATATGGTGAAGAATTGGTTAAAAAGATGGAAGAACACAACGCAACCGCTTATATCGTAAATACAGGTTGGAACGGTACTGGAAAAAGAATTTCAATTAAAAATACAAGAGCGATTATCGACAGAATCTTAGATGGTTCTTTGGAAAACGCAGAAACTACGACTTTGCCAATTTTCAATTTTGAAATACCTACAACTTTAGAAGGAGTAGATGCTGATATCCTTGATCCAAGAAAAACCTATTCAAACGAATCAGAATGGGAAGCTAAGGCCAAAGATTTAGGAAGGCTTTTCGTAAAGAACTTTGTGCAATATGCAACTAATGAAGAAGGCAAAAACCTTGTGAAAGCAGGGCCGCAAGTTGACTAATTAGCGATGCTATAAATAAAAAACCCTGCAATTGCAGGGTTTTTTATGTTTAAAAAGAAACAAAAGAATTATTTTCCTTTGTCTTCTTTGTTTGCTTTTGCAATATATTTTTCCAAAGCCATTGTCATGGATGGTGCTTCAGGAGACGGAGCCATGATATCGACTCTTAATCCGTGATCCAAAGCTTCTTTTTGTGTAGTGCTCCCGAAAACAGCAATTCTAGTATTGTTTTGCTCGAAGTCAGGGAAGTTCATGAATAATGATTTGATTCCTGTCGGACTGAAAAAAGCCAATACATCATAATACACATCTGCTAAATCAGACAAATCGCTCATTACAGTTTTGTAAAAAGTAGCCTGTGTCCAATTAACTTTCAAATTATTCAAAGTCTGCGGCGCATCAGCATTCAATTGGTCTGAAGCCGGCAAAAGGAATTTCTCGTCTTTGTACTTTTTGATCAGTGGCGATAAATCAGCAAAGTCTTTCTGGCCCACATAAATCTTACGTTTTCTGTAAACTACATATTTTTGAAGATAAAAAGCAATAGCTTCAGACTGGCAGAAGTATTTTAAATCCTCTGGAATCTTATATCTCATTTCCTCAGCTACTCTGAAAAAGTGATCGATAGAATTTTTGCTAGTTAAAATGATGGCTGTAAAATTGTTCAAGTCAATTTTTTGCTGTCTCACGTCTTTTGCACTAACGCCTTCAACGTGGATAAAAGGCCTGAAATCAATTTTGACTTTGTGCTTTTGCTGCAACTCAAAATATGGAGAATTTTCTACTTTAGGCTCTGGTTGCGAAACCAAAATTGTTTTCACTTTCATAGTTGACATTTTCTTGTGTGCTACCTTTTTGTAAACCAATAATACATGAAATAATAAGGTGCTATTTCAAGTGCGCAAAGATACAAAATAAAATAAAACAACTTGCCAATAATCAAATTTTGATAAATTTTTAAAGAAAGAAGATAAGTAAGGATATTTATTAACAAAATGATAGCAATAAGAAAATATATTAATAAATCTATTGGCGTATCGTTATAAAATAAAATGACATTAATAGGAAGAATACAAAGTCCAATATAGGTTCTGTAGCTTACTTTTTGTAAATTAAACTGCTCGTTAAATTCTTCGACATTAAAAGAAGTGGCTATTATCTTCTCTATCAGATATTTAGAAAGTATAAAAACGCTCAAAAGCGTAACGATTTGTATGTAGGTAATCCAGTCGGTTTTTGAAGCATATCCAAAATAACTAAGCATTATCTGAATAAAAAATGCAAAAGAAATCACTTGGACTACAAACAATGAAATCGTAAACCAGTTCATTAAGTTGCCGCTGTCTCTATAAATCTTGATATATTTATCGCTATAGGCCAATCTGGAAAAATCAGAAAAACGGCTTTCAAAAACACCTTTCGTTGCAGCAATAAGTACAAAGCAAAGCACAAAAAGAACTGTTGCCCAATCCTTGCTTTCCAAAATTCTCGGCTGTAAAACAATTTCTAACATGAGGCAAAATTAGTGATTTTTTATTGCTTTCATTTTTATTTTTTAAGCAGCTTGTAGGCAATAAAAATTCAAAAAGGATTCGATTATTATAATTTTATTATGAATCAGCAACCATAAAAAGTTTACTTTTGTCATGAAATTATGCAAATATGAACGACGGCATTGTTATAATTCCCACTTATAACGAAATTGAAAATATCGAGAGCATCATCAGGACTGTGTTTTCTCTGCAGAAGCCGTTTCACGTTTTGATAATTGATGACAATTCCCCAGATCATACCGCAAAAAAAGTAATAGCGCTTCAGGAAGAATATCCTGATAGGCTATTCTTGGAACAACGCAGTAAAAAATCAGGCTTAGGTACAGCCTATGTGCATGGATTCAAATGGGCTTTGGAGCGTGAATACGAATACATTTTTGAAATGGATGCCGATTTTTCGCACAATCCACATGATTTAGAGAAGCTTTATGATTCCTGCCGTTTTGGAATCTATGATGTCGCAATCGGTTCTCGATATGTTACGGGCGTAAATGTCGTGAACTGGCCTTTGAGCCGCGTATTGCTTTCTTATTTTGCCTCGGTCTATGTTCGGATGATTACAGGAATGGAAATCCAAGATACCACAGCTGGATTTGTATGCTACAAAAAAAATGTCTTGAAAAGTATCAATCTTGATAAGATTAAATTTATCGGATATGCTTTCCAGATAGAAATGAAATACAGGGCTTACGCCAAAAAATTTAAAATTGTTGAAGTGCCAATTATTTTCACCGACCGGACGAAAGGACAGTCAAAAATGAGTAACTCAATTATCAAAGAGGCCATTTTCGGTGTAATTGTCTTAAGGATAAAGAAAATATTCAACAGTTTGTAGGTAACTTTGCTTGCTGTTCTAGCAATGCGAAAATAACAAAGAAAAGAAGAGATGAAAAGTGTTTTGATTAAGAATGCCAAAATAGTAAACGAAGGAACTATTTTTGAAGGAGACGTTTTAATTGAAAACGAATTTATTGTTGAAATTGCAGAAACGATTAGCGCAAAATCATCGTCAACAAAAATCATCAATGCCGAAGGGAACTACTTGATTCCAGGTGCTATTGACGATCAAGTGCATTTTCGCGAACCAGGTTTGACGCATAAAGGAGATATCGCTTCAGAATCACGTGCGGCTGTTGCTGGAGGAATTACGTCTTTTATAGAGATGCCGAATACCAATCCTCAATCCACTACGATTGAATTGCTGGAGGAAAAATTTAAGATCGCTTCTGAAAAATCGGTGGCAAATTATTCTTTTATGTTTGGCGGCACTAACGACAATCTGGAAGAAATTCTGAAAGTAAACCCAAAAACCGTAGCGGGACTAAAATTATTCTTAGGCTCTTCAACGGGAAATATGCTGGTGGATAATGAAGAAGTTTTAGAAAAAATATTTGCGAGCACGCCGTTGCTGATTGCTGTGCATTGCGAAGATGAGGAAACCATCAAAAACAATCTGGCTAAATATAAGGAAGAATACGGAGACGATATTCCGATGAAATTCCATCATCTGATCCGAAGCGAAGAAGCGTGTTATATTTCCTCGTCAAAAGCAATCGAATTGGCGAAGAAGACTGGTGCACGCTTGCATGTTTTCCATCTTTCGACAGCAAAAGAAATGAAGCTGTTTACGAACAAAATTCCTTTAGAAGAAAAGAAAATTACTGCCGAAGCTTGTATCCATCATTTGTGGTTTACTAACGAAGATTATGATAAAAAAGGTACATTGATCAAATGGAATCCTGCTGTCAAAACCCAAGCTGATAAAGATGCACTTTGGGAAGCTTTGCTCGATGACAGGATTGATGTTATTGCTACTGACCATGCGCCACATACGTTAGAAGAAAAGAAAAATCCATATACTTCTGCGCCATCAGGAGGGCCACTAGTACAGCATGCTGTCGTGGCTATGTTCGAGGCCTTCCATCAAGGAAAGATTTCGGTTGAGAAGATCGTTGAAAAAATGGCCCATAATCCAGCCAAAATTTTCAAGATTGAAAAGCGAGGCTTTATCAAAGAAGGGTATTATGCCGATTTGGCTATTGTCAATGCTGGATTGCCTTGGAGCGTGAAAAAAGAAAACATCCTTTACAAATGCGGCTGGTCGCCTTTCGAAGGATTTACCTTTAAATCAAGGATAACGCATACCTTTGTGAATGGCGAATTGGTCTATAATAATTTCAAGGTAAAAGATGCTCGTGCAGGAATGCGTTTGGAGTTTGACCGTTAAAAGATGATTATGAAAAAATATTTTTTAGTACTGACTTTGGTGTTCCTCGCGTCATGTAAAAAAGAAGCTGTCGAAAAACCAGAAAATCTTATTCCTAGAGATAAGATGAAAGATATTATCTATGATCTTTCCTTGCTTCAAGCTATAAAAGGCGTCAATCAAGCTGTTTTAGATTCAAACCAGATTGATGCGACTACCTATGTCTATAAAAAATATAAAGTCGATAGCCTTCAGTTTGCTAAAAGCGATCAGTATTATGCCATTGAAAATGTAAAGAATTACAAGAAAATGTATGAAGAGATCAATGATAGGGTCAGAAAAGAAAAGACTCATGCAGATAGTTTGCTTGCCAAAGAAAATGTAACTAAAGAGCTTCCTAAATAGTATCGGAAATCTTCGAGATATACTTATCAATGTCCTCAAATTCAAAATTGAGGGCATTTTTTATTTTAGAATTATCAAATTGAGATTGCGTATGCAATGCAATGGCAGTAGCCTTAGATAATTGTCTTTTCCTAAAAAAAAGCGTAGCAATCAGCCAGTCTGCTCGCCATGCTAGTCCCGTGACCCAAGGCTTTAAATAGACCGATGGCTTTTTCTTGCCCAATGATGTGGCAATAAGATCTGATAAATCGTGATAGGTAATGCTTTTTGTAACTAAAATGAAGCGTTCTTTTTGAATAGGGCTTTTCATCAAACCGTACATCGATCTAGCTACGTCTTCAGCTGTTACAAATCCAGTAGCGCCTTCTGTATAATAGTTGAGCCCCTTTTTTATTCTATGGAAAATTTCACTGCTGCCGCTTTTCCAAAATCCTGGACCAAGAATGACTCCTGGATTTACGATAACTACGCTCAAGCCTTCCTGCTGACCTCTCCAGACTTCCATTTCGGCTCCGAATTTTGAGATCGCATAATCGCTGCGTGATATTTCCGGATTCCATTCGGTTTCTTCCGTGATAATGGTTTCATGCTCCTGCAGATCTCCGAGCGCAGCAATAGAGCTGACATGGCAGAGTTTTTTTACTTGTTTTGCCAAGCAAAAATTGACGATGTTCGCTGTGCCTTCAATGTTTGTCTTTCGCATCTGTTCCTCATCATCAGGATCAAAAGAAATAAATGCGGCGCAATGATAAACATAGTCTATAGTTTCAAATGCGCTTTCTAGTGAAGGAATATCGGTTATGTCGCCTTCTGTCCAATTTATTTTTTCGAAAAGAGAAGACTGCTTTTTCCATTCAAAAAAAGATCTCGTGTTTTGGATGTTTTCTTTGTTCCGATATAAGGCGCGAACTTCTTCCCCATTTTCAAGGAGATGAAGCACTAGGTGTGAACCTACTAATCCGGTAGCGCCTGTTACTAAAACCATAAATGCAAATATAAGGAGATTGTCGGATTTTAAGTCAGAATAAATTTTGCGTCTAAATTAGAATTGAAGCCCTTTCTAATTTTCTAATTATCTCAATACCCTTATCTTTGCGCAAATTAGTAGAAAAAATGAAAAATTTAGTTGAAGAATTAAAGTGGAGAGGGCTGTACCATGACAGCATGCCGGGAACCGAAGAACAATTGCTTAAAGAAGTTACGACGGCTTATATTGGATTTGACCCGACCGCTGACTCATTGCATATCGGCAGCATGGTTCAGATTATCCTTTTAGTTCATCTAAAGAATTTTGGACATCAGCCTATTGCATTGGTAGGAGGTGCTACAGGAATGATTGGCGACCCTTCGGGGAAATCCGACGAAAGGAATTTGCTGAATGAAGAAACGCTGGCTAAGAATGTAGCGGGAATCAAAAGTGTCTTGTCTCGTTTTCTAGACTTTAATGCTGCGGATAAAAACGCTCCGGTAATGGTGAATAACTATGACTGGATGAAAGACTTTTCATTTATCGATTTTGCTCGTGAAGTTGGAAAGCGTATCACGGTGAATTATATGATGGCAAAGGATTCCGTGAAAAAAAGATTCAGCGGTGAAGGCGAGGGAATGTCATTTACAGAGTTTACCTACCAGCTAATCCAAGGGTATGATTTCTATCACTTATATAAAAATTACAATTGCCTTTTGCAGATGGGAGGCTCTGACCAATGGGGGAATATCACCACCGGAACAGAACTCGTTCGAAGAATGGGCGGCGAAAATGCCAAGGCTTATGCGTTGACGACTCCGTTGATCACTAAGGCAGACGGTTCAAAATTCGGAAAATCAGAAGGAGGAAATATCTGGCTGGATGCCGATAAGACTTCGGTATATAAATTCTACCAATTCTGGGTTAATACGACTGATGTTGATGCGGAAAAATACATCAAGATTTTTACGTTTTTAGATAAAGACACGATAGAAGCGTTAATCGAAGAACACAGACAAGCGCCGCATTTGAGAGTTCTTCAGAAAAAACTAGCAGAAGAAATTACAATTTTTGTGCATAGTAAAGAAGAATTAGAAAAAGCAATCCAAGCCTCAAATATTTTGTTTGGAAATGCTACTTCTGAAGACTTAAAGCAATTGGACGGGGCTACTTTCTTAGAAGTTTTTGATGGCGTTCCTCAGGCTGAAGTAGCCAAAGAAGATATCGAAAAAGGAATCGATATCGTTTCTGTATTGAATGAGAAAACAGGCTTTTTGAAGTCAAATGGTGAAGCAAGAAGAGCTTTGTCAGAGAATTCAATTTCTGTAAATAGAGAAAAAGTGACGGAAGAATTCAGCCTTTCGACAAAAGATTTGATTAATGATCAATTTGTGTTATTACAACGCGGAAAGAAAAATTATTTTATCGTAAGAGCGGTTTAAGTAAGTTTTTACAGCACCATCAGGTTGCAGCCTCGAATATCAGAATTATCAAAACGGCCCAATACTTCGAACGAATTGTTGGGCTGTTTTTTGCCCAAATCTTGCGTAGCGATAAATGAGCAAGAATTGATATTGGCCAGATCAATTACGTTGATTCCTCCTGTTTTTCCATTTCCAACATACGATAAGGCATCTTCGGTATCGCGAATGAGTATCTGCATCCAGTTCGGGCATTCAAAAACTCCGTTTCCGAGCGAATAAGCTTGCGAAAGAAGTTCTGTCATTCCGTATTCTGAATGGATGGCTTCTACTCCAAAACCTTTGCAGAGCAGCTCATGGAGTTCTTCACGGATCATTTCCTTGCGTTTTCCTTTCATGCCTCCAGTTTCCATGATAATCGTATTTTTTAACTGGAAATTCTGCTTTTCAATTAAATCTAATAAGGCATAGGTCACTCCGATCAAAATAATATTTTCTCCGGCAGCATCTAATTCGAGTAGCTTTTGAATCAATTCGTCATAGTTGTTGAGGTAAAAACCGCTTTCCGGATGATTGGATAATTTGATGAGGTCGTCGACCATGTAAATCAAAGAAGAACCTTCTCGGTCCAAATAGGAAGGAAGCAGAGCCAGTACAGCATAATTTTCAATATTTCCGTAGAATTGCGAAAAGCCTTTTCTGTAGCTTTCTTCGTATAATGAGATATCCGTAACCAAATGTCTGCTGGTTGTCATTCCGGTCGTGCCAGAGCTGGTGAAGGTTTCCTGGATTTTCTCTTGTGAAGAAAGAACCTCATGGCTTTTGAAAAACTGTATCGGTAAAAAAGGAATCTGCTCGATTGATTTTACCTGCTGTTTTTCTACATTCAGAAACTGGCAGAATTCGCGATAGACGCTGTTATTTTCATATTGGAATCGGAATACTTTTAGGGCTATTTTCTCAAACTGCTTGTTGTTGGAAATGCTGAATATGTCGGATGCTGGAATCAAAAGGAAATTATTTTTAGCAAAGGTAATTCATTTTTAAAAAATAATCCGATACGTTTTATTGCTGATTGAACTTGCCAAAAAGCTGAAAATAAAAAAGCATCCCAATTGGGATGCTCTTAAATATTTTGAAAGAACTAATTACTTGATAACTAATTTTCTAGTAGCAGTTTTTCCTTCTTCTGTAATCTTAACGATATAAACACCACCTTTTAGGTTAGAAACATTTACTGATTCTGTAGCTGTAGTGTTTACTACTTGTTTTCCTAAAACATCGTAGATAGCAACTGTTTTTTCAACATTTGAATCTGTAGTGATGAATAATTTTCCGTTAGTTACTGGGTTTGGATATACTTTTAGGCCAGCGATAGTATTTTCGTTAACACCTAATGAACATGTGTTAGTTGCAGATGCAGAGTTTCTAGGAGTTGGTGCAGCAACTGTGAAATCAGCAGCATTATCATTTGTGTCTGTACAACCATTGTTATTTCTGATTGCAGCTGTAGAATTTGTCAATACAGCAGTCGCAGCAGATCCTTCAAAACCAGTTGCACTACCATATCCTACTTTGTCAATTATTTGAGCACCAGTTGGATTAGCAGTAGTTTCAGCAACCGTTGTGTTTACTAAGATAACTTTACCGTTAGTACCAGACATTGCAAAACCAGCCTGTGGAGTCGGGCTTGCCCCACCAGAAACAGTACAGCCACATGTAACACCATCTAAATCTGGCGTTGGCAAAGCTAAAACCGGAGTTGTTCCAGCAGCTTGCTGAATTAAATAATATTTTCCAGGTTGTATTGTAACGTTTGGAAGGGTTTGAACGGCCCATGATGTACCTGCAGCAGAAGCATACTGAACAGACCAACCGTTTAAACTTTGAGCAGCTGTTCCTCTGTTGTATAATTCAATAAAGTCGTTCGTGTACGTTGCTCCATTATTTCCGCCTCCACCATAAACTTGGCTAATAACTACTTGTGCAGAAGCCGAAACTGATACAAAAGCAACAGATAATAAAATGTAAAGTTTTTTCATGTTAACTTGTTTTTTTGTTATAAAAATATAGTGCAAAGATAGGAACTATTTGTCAGAGACAAAAATATCTGTGTAAATTTATGGTTAAATGTAAGAAATCAGAAAAGTGTCAACTATTTGACTATTAGTTTTCTAGTAGCAGTAGCTTCGCCTTCCTTTATTTTTATGATATAAACTCCCGGAGAAAGAGAAGAAACATTAAGCTCTTTTGAGGTCATGACAGCCTGCAAAACTTTCTTGCCTAATACGTCATAAATGGCAATTTCTTTGTTTGAGGTTGACTTTGAAGTAATATAAATCTTACCATTGCTCACCGGGTTTGGATAGAAGTTCAAACCTTCAATGGCTGTCTCCTGCATTCTTCCGCTAGCGGAAGTTCTTGTCTCCTGAGCTGAAAGGCTTGCAGAGAAAAGGAACAGGAAGAAAATGATAGTATAAAAGTATTTTTTTGTCATTGCCTAGATTTGGTAGTGTAAATATATAAAAGATATTTCAATTATTATACCAAAAAAAATGCCTTTCTAATGAAAGGCATTTTTGTCATTTTTTTTTATTGAATTATAGGCCCATCCAGTTCATCCAGCTTGGCTTAGTAGCTCCATTTCCAGCTCCTGTAGCAGTAGTAGTAGCATTGAAACCTGCTGCCATGTTGCTAGGTGTAGTTACATCAGTGATTGTGATGTTCGCTAACGGATGTGCTGTGAAATAATTTTGAGAGTCGGTACCGTCAAAGTTAATTCCAAAACCAGATCCTGAAGCAGTACTGTTAAAGTTAGCAATATAAGCGTTAGTGATTGTAGCGTAAGTTCCTCTTCTCAACCACATTCCTGCTTCTTTAGCAACATCTGCAGTACCTCTACCAATAAGCGTAATGTTGCTGATTGTTGGGTTAGAGATTGGAGCCAAAAGCGGGTTAGTTTGGTTGTTATCCGCTTCTAAACCACGGCTGTCAGCTGAAAGACCTGTAGCAGAAGATTGGTCAGAGTATAGGTTAGAAACAGTTCCGTTCCATCCTTCAGTCCAGTCAAAAGAATCATCTTGACATCCGATTGCAGCTAAGTTTGTAGCGTTTACAGAACCACCAAACCACTCAAAACCGTCATCAGAACCTTGGTACACTAAAATGTTGTTTACAGTTGTTCCTGAACCAACAGCATAGAAAGTAACTCCGTTGAATTCTGCATCCTCGTTGATCAAGTTTCCAGAATATTCTACGATAATGTGAGAAAGAATACCAGAGTTGTCAGCAGGATTAGAACCTCCGTAAGTCAAACCTGTAACCTCTGCAGTTACGTTTGTTCCTAAATTTGTTATTGCATTACCACAAATTACAATTCCTCCCCAATCTTGTGGTGCTGGATTTGCACTGTTAGAAGTAAATAAGATTGGATTAGCAGCAGTTCCTTGAGCAATGATCTTAGCTCCTTTTTCAATTCCTAAGAAAGCAACTTCTTCGAATGCAGCATCAGCCTCGATTCTTGTTCCAGCTGGTATTGTTAATGTAACACCTGGCTTAACATAAGTAGAACCTCTTAGAGTATAAACTGTCTCTGCATTAAGTGTCATGTCTTGCGTAATGTTGCCACTCAAGACGCCTGTTGCTGGAACATCTGGTCCGTCGTTGCTGTCATCGCTTGAACAACTTGTAAAAAGTGTACCTAAAATAGCTAGGCTAAATACTAATTTTTTCATTTTCTAAAGTAATTATGTTGTTTATATTTAGTAGTGCAAATATGGCGAGAGGGATTATTAATCTGGTTAAGCGAGTATTATCTAATCTTTATTTTAAGATGGCGTTATTGTAAATTTAATGTTACTCAATATTCAGGGAATCAGATATTCTAAACTAAAAAAGGCAGCCCGTAGAAGGACTGCCTTTTTTTATGATGAAGATTCTTTTTTAGAATAAATTGTATTTGATTCCCAAGCTGAAATCAAGGCCTGTTTTATAAGAATATGTAGTAACATCTCCTTCGGCATTTTCTTGGTATCTTTCAATTTTACTGTCTAAAAGGTTTTTGACATTGAAGCTAATGTTCAAACGATCGCCAATAGCAGCACTTGAAATTAAATTAAGAGTCGGGATGCCTTTCTCCATTACGTTTCCTCCCGTCTGGATGTTTCCTAGAGAGTAAATCCTGTCATGGAAATAGTTTCCAACCAATGAGATTGTCGGTTTGAATGTGCCGCCTTCAATTCTATAAGTAATATCTGCATTTACCAAAAGAGGAGATGCGCCTTGCAGTCCGTCTTTTGTATCGTTAAAGCTAACACTGATCGTATTGTTTGTTTCAGCAGCAACTTTATCTGAATCTAGTTTTTGCTCAGAATACATATACGTGAAATTGAAACCAGCTGACAGGTTTTGTTTGTCTTCAACGTTCCAGATATTTTTTCTGACTTCAAATTCAGCTCCAACAACAAAGGCATTGTCACCAGCATTCACGAAAGTATTGTCATTCAAAGCAGAATTCAATCTCGCTTTACTGATAGGGTCGATTATGTATTTTCCAAAACCGGTAATAGAAAACAATTCGTCTTTGCTAGGGAACATTTCCCATTTGATATCAAAATTGTAATTGTCTGACGGATTCAAGAAGGCGTTACCTACGGTGCTTTCTCCAACTACTTCAAATCTGAAAGGGGCTTTTTCGATAAATTGTGGCAATGTGTATGTTTTGCTTACCGCAGCACGAAGATTTTGTTTGTCGTTTAAGCTGTATTTCAAGGTAGCTACAGGAAGAATGTACAATTCGTCGATTTTCGCATCATTGAAATTTACGTTTGGCAATGAGATGTTTGTATCCCATTCCATTTCTTGTAATACTTTTTCAGCTCTAACGCCAATAGTATACGTCAGTTTTTCTGATGGAGAATATTCAAAATTAACCAATCCAGAATGAACGTCTAAGTCTGCTGAATACGTAAAAGGCTTAAGGCTTCCTGCATTTCTTGAAGTCAAGATTTTGAAAGTATTGTTGATGTTTGTTGAATTAGACTGATTGTCTGCATTCAAGAAATCATCAATTGTATTCGCTGTTGTAGGAACGCTTCCGTTGATTCTGAAGTTGAACTGTGTTGCTTCAAAATCTCTTGTTTTCATTTTTCCATTATATCCAAAAGAAAGTTTTCCTTTGTAGTCTTCGCCTTCACCTTTGAAAAGTTTGTATGAAAAAACAGCTTTTGCCGCAATTTCATTTTCTTCAAGCGATTGGAAATATCGGTTATTGGTTGATTGTGAATTCGTGTTGAATGTAAATCCGTTAGCTCCTTCAAGCAAAGTACTTGTAATCCTGTCTGGCATGTCAGAATTTACCATTCCATAAGATCCGCCCCAGTTTAGCTCTAGCCTTTCAGTAAGAACATCTCTTCCTAAAAGCTGGTTTACAAATAATTTATTTTGCTCGGTGATAGTTTGTCTTGTGAAACTGTTTGTGCCATTTTCATTAAAAAAGTCGTATTCATTCACATCGCTTTTAGATGAGTTGACAAAAACACTGTTTAATTTCAAGTTGTGGTTTGAATTTATCTTGTAGGCAAGATTTACCATTCCGGTTGTCTTTGTGCCATACTCAAACTTGTTTACGTTATAGAAATCTTCAATTACGTTATCATTGGTATTTCCTATGTTTTTTTGAGATCCTTTTTTAAGGCCATAACCATTTTCAAAAGAAGCGGTTGCAAAAATGCTCAATTTGCTCTCTTCTCCAATATCAAAACTTGTTCCTCCAGAAATTCCAAAGTTTATATCAGCAGGATGATTTTCTGAATTCGGAACCCATTTGTTTTGGAATTGGTATGCATTGATGTTGTTCGGTTTTCTTACATTATAAAAACCAGTTTTTTCAATTCCATCGGCAACCTTAAAATTAGAATTGAATGCATTGTTGTTTAAGCCGCTTCCAATTTCAATATTTAATTTTCCTTTTCCGTTGTGTTCCTTTGAAACGATGTTGATGTTCGCACCGCCAACATCTCCATAAGAATCTGTATAATAGGTTTTGCTAACTCCTACCGATTGGATTACATCTGTAGAGAATAAGTCCAATGCCACGTTTTTGTTTGTCGGCTCGTTTGAAGGTAATGGAAGTCCGTTTAAAGTCGTACTGTTATATCTGTCACCCAATCCGCGTACAAAAATACCGCTGCTTCCTTCTTGCTTAGAAATTCCGGTAACTTTGGTTACTGCAGCTGCGGCATCACTTACACCTTTACGGGCTAATTCCTGAGCCCCGATGCTTTGAGTGATTGTTACTGCTTTTTGCTGTTCTAAAAGCAAGGCCGCTTCTTTTTCACGACTTTGTACCGACTCAATCACAACGTCTTCAAGCGTTACGCTTCCAGAGCTTAGCGCTTTGTTTATTGTTTTTGTTTCTCCTTCTTTGATGCTTACACTTTCTTCTTGCGAATCATACCCTAAAAAAGCAAAAACCAAGACATAATTTCCCGGCTTTACAGTTAAAGTATATTTTCCGTCGATGTTTGTCTGGGCCGAAGTAGTAGTTCCTTTAACCGTGACTGTTGCGAAAGGCAACGTTTCGTTATTCAAATCTTTATCAGTAATTACTCCTGAAATCGTACCTTTGCTTTGTGCAAAACCAAGAGTGCTAAGCAATAAAGTAATGAATAATAGTTTAATTTTCATTTGTGTGATGTTTAAATTTGGCGCAAAGGAACGCTCGTTTTGTAAAGATGATGTTACTGACTTGTTACTATTAAGTTTCAAGAACTTTACTAAATTGTTACGATATTAAATTACCGTTAACACATATAATCCTTTTGTTTTATATTTACATTTACAACCGCTAAACGCATAATTTTTCCCAAACATGAAAAAGAAAGACATTAAGATTTTATTGGTTGACGATGAGCAGGATATCCTAGAAATTGTAGGTTATAATCTTTCGCAAGAAGGCTATCAGATTGTAACGGCAAGCAATGGAAAAGAGGCAATATTGAAAGCAAAAAAGGAATTGCCCCACCTGATTATCATGGATGTTATGATGCCCGAGATGGATGGAATGGAAGCTTGCGAGAATATTAGGAAATTGCCTGAATTGAGTAACGTAATCATTACGTTCCTGACGGCAAGAAGCGAAGATTATTCTCAAGTGGCAGGATTGGATGCAGGAGCAGACGATTATATTTCAAAACCAATCAAGCCGAAATTGTTGGTGAGCAAAGTAAAATCGTTGTTGCGAAGACTAAAAGAAGAAGAACAAAACTCTGAAACCTTGAATGTTGGCGGTATCGAAATCAACAGAGAAGAATACAAGATTATCCAAGACGGAAAAGAAATCATATTGCCGAGAAAAGAATTCGAACTTTTCTATTTGTTGGCATCAAAACCTGGAAAGGTCTTCAAAAGAGAAGAAATTTTAGACAAGGTTTGGGGCAATGAAGTCATTGTTGGCGGAAGAACAATCGATGTTCACATTAGAAAATTAAGAGAAAAAATCGGAGAAGAATTGTTCAAGACAATCAAAGGAGTTGGCTATAAATTAGAAGTATAATTAATGTCCGTAAGTTTCAAGAAAACATACCGGTTCGCGGTAAAATCATCGCTATACATTACTTTTTTCTCGACCGGACTGGCGGGAATCCTTACCAGCCTATTTTTTACTTTTTCTTGGAAATTCTGCCTTGCTTTTGCAATATGCATCGTCATTTTTTCTTTCTTCGTACTGCAATACCGCGTCGAAAGATTTATTTATAGGAGAGTGAAAAAAATCTATGACGATGTTTCGCTCCTTGAATCCACCAATTTTAGGTCACAGCCCATTACTACTGATATGGCGACGCTGACCAAGCAAGTTAAAAAATTTGCTACCGACAAAAAACTTGAAATCGAAACACTGAAAGTCCGTGAAGAATACCGAAGAGAATTCATCGGAAATGTTTCCCACGAATTAAAAACGCCGCTTTTTACTGTACAAGGTTATCTTTCAACATTGCTGGATGGTGCCATGAAAGACAAGACCATCCGCAAAAAATACCTGCAGCGAGCTGAAAAAGGAGTCGAAAGACTGATTTATATTGTCCAAGATTTGGACATGATTACAAAATTAGAAGCGGGAGAATTGAATCTAGTCAACACCCGGTTTGATATTTTAGAAGTCATTCAGAATGTTTTTGACTTGCTTGAAATGAAAGCTTCCGAAAAGAATATCATGCTCATGTTCGACTTGAAATACCTGAAGCCGATTTTTGTATATGGCGATAAGGAAAAAATTCAGCAAGTTGTCACGAATCTTGTCGTTAACTCCATAAAATATGGGAAAGAAGACGGAACGACAGAAGTCAGCGTGGAAGATCTAGTCAACAATAAAGTCATCGTCCGAATTATGGACAATGGCGAAGGAATCGAAAAGCACCATATCCCAAGACTTTTTGAACGTTTCTATCGCGTAGACAAAAGCGGTGCCCGAAGCGAAGGAGGTTCTGGACTCGGGCTTTCAATCGTGAAGCATATTATTGAAGCTCATGACGAAAAAATCTATGTGGAAAGCACGGTAGGAAAAGGCTCAGAATTCTCATTTACCCTCGAAAAGACAAAATAACTTATTCCAAGTTATTGCAGTCCCAAAGTTTTTTAATCCTTTAAACAAGTCGATTTCTAAAAGATTGTCAATCTTAAAATCTTCCTGCTTCGCAAAAGGAACCAATCCTTCTTTCTTTAGTTTTTTGGCCAAATATTCTTGTTCGTATTGGCCTGGAGTCGGTATAAAGAAAGCCTTCTTGCCCAACTGTGCCAAATCCATTATTGTAGTATAGCCAGAGCGGCAGAGTACCATTTCGCTTTCGTTAAACGTATTTTCCAGCTGTTCGGTATTCATGAAGTTGTAATAAGTCACATTGCCGACCTGCTCGACTTTTTGTTCCGGCTCAATCTTTCCTTTGATAAAAATTACCTTCCCTTTAAACAGATCCATTTCGGTAGTCAATTGCGTTTCCAGCATGCCGCGTTGCGGTTCTGGCCCCGAAAGAATTACCATCAAATCATATTTTTTATCGACCGGTCTTTTGTGCAAGCGACTTAATGGTCCGATGTATTTTATGTTGCTTTCCGGATTTTCAAGATGGCCAAGCTTACCCGAAAGATTTGGCTTTGTTTCTACATCTGGAATCCAGCACTGGCTGAATTTTTTGATGATACGCTGATGTACTTTGCTAGAAATCCAAGTCGTATTTCCAGTTAGTACGTTCAATTGGTGAGTAATAAAAACAGAAGGTATTTTTTTAGAATAGACGCCAAGTCGGTTGTCCGAAATAATTCCAGAAATATCATACTCATCAATCCATTGTCGGATTGTTTTTTTCTCCTGAAGTATGGCTTCGATCATTTTTGGAGAGTTCTTGATCATTTTCCATTTAAAGAAAGCCCCATTTTTGGCATATTCTATATGGTAAGACGGAAGTTCGAGGCTCTGCAAGTGCGGAAATTCTTTTTGGAGCATCTGCAGCGCAACTCCATCGGATGCTATAATCGGTGTATAGCCGTTATTTTCAAGCGCTTCTATGATAGGAATGCATCTTGTGGCATGGCCTAGGCCCCAGTTTAGCGGAGCAACTAATATTTTTTTTGAAGACATAGCGTTTCGGTCCTGCTTTTAAAAGTTTAAAAATAATCAATACTGTTTCGTTTTGCCGCACTACATGCCTGAAAGATCTAGGCAGGAGAGCGGGATACAATGGTTCATAAAGCCCGAATTTTAGCTCCAAATCTCTAATTAAATCTTAAGCAAGATAAAAGTAATTCAGTTCTTATATATTTCCTTAATTTTACCAAAATTTTAAATTAAGCCGTGGGAAGTAAAAATAAGTTAAAACGTTTTAAGGAAAACGCCACATTTGGCAATGTTTTTCAGCCAACTAGAGAAGAAGTGGTAAGCGGAGAATTTCCATTAAAAGGGAAATGGAATGCTTCTTTTTTTAAGAATGACAATCCTTTAGTTTTGGAATTAGGCTGTGGGAAAGGAGAATATTCCGTTGGACTGGCAGAAAAATATCCGAATAAAAATTTTATCGGGATTGATATAAAAGGAGCTCGTTTTTGGCGCGGCGCCAAGACTGCTGTAGAAGATGGGCTGCATAACGTAGCTTTTGTCAGAACACAGATCGAGTTGATTGACCATATTTTTGCAACCAGTGAAGTAGATGAAATCTGGATTACTTTTCCAGATCCGCAGATCAAATACAAAAGAACGAAACATAGGATGACCAATTCTGAATTCTTGCAACTATATAAAAAAATATTGAAGCCAGATGGCGTAATGAATTTAAAAACCGATAGCGAATTCATGCACGGCTATACGCTCGGATTGCTTCATGGCGAAGGGCACGAGGTTTTGTATGCGAATCATAATGTGTATAAAAACGAAGGAAGTCCGGAGGAAGTAACAAGCATACAGACATTTTATGAGAAACAATATTTGGAAATTAACAAGGCAATTACCTATATTAGATTTAAAATAAAGTAATATGGCAATTGCGATGGCGCTGTTGTGGGGAATTTTTCTATCGGCTGTTGGAATTGCTCTTCCCGGTTTGATAAACATGACGGCTGCTAAAATCAGTGTCCGCGATGGACGTTCACGTGCTTTTTATTTCGCACTGGGTGCCACTGTCATTGTTTTCTTCCAGACGTATATTGCTGTTGCTTTTGCAAAATTTATAAACAGCAGGCCTGATATTATCCATTTGCTACAAGAAATCGGACTAGGATTATTTACGTTGCTGACTGTTTATTTTTTCTTTATTGCCAAGAAGCCAAAACTTAAAGAAGAAGTCAGCAAGATCAGGACTAAAGTCGGAAGATTTTTCTTAGGGATGTTGCTTTCGGCCTTAAATTTTTTCCCGATTCCGTATTATGTTTTCGTCAGCATTACCTTGGCCAATAACGGTTATCTGGAATTTACACCGATCTTGATTTGGATGTTTGTCACAGGAGTCGTAATCGGATCGTTTTCTATTTTCTATTTATATATTATTTTCTTCAAGAAAATTGAGCACAAGACAAACTGGATGATGGAAAACATGAATTATTTTCTAGGTTCTGTCACAGGCTTGGTTGCCATTATAAACTTAATCAAGATTCTGAGGAATTAAGCTTTTGATGATGAAAGAAGATAATTTTTTTCAAAGAGTTTATGAAGTCGCAAGCCAGATTCCTTATGGACGAGTAACTTCCTATGGAGCTATTGCCAACTATTTGGCATCTAGAGGTTCGGCTAGAATGGTAGGCTGGGCGATGAATGCTTCTCATGGAAGAGATGATATTCCGGCACATAGAGTCGTAAATCGTAACGGACTTTTGTCTGGAAAGCACCATTTTGAAGGAACAAACCTAATGCAGCAGCTTTTGGAAAATGAAGGCATCGAAGTTGAAAATAATCAGGTCGTGGATTTTGAAAAACATTTTTGGGATCCAGGAATTGAATTGAGATAATAAAAAAAGGCGGGATAATTTCCCGCCTTTTTTATGTCTTATTCATCGTTTTTCTGCAAAAGAAATTTATAGGCAAATCCGGCCAACAAAGCACCTAAAATAGGAGCGGCCCAAAACAGCCAAAGCTGAGGGATATACTCTCCGCCGGCAAATAAAGCTTGTGAAGTAGATCTCGCTGGATTCACAGAAGTATTTGTAATAGGAATACTGATTAAGTGAATCAAGGTCAGTCCTAATCCAATAGCGACTCCCGCAAATTTTCCGTTAGCAAATCTGTCTGTAGCTCCAAGTATGATTATCAAGAAGAAAAATGTCAAAAGGAACTCTGCAATAAAAGCAGCTTCTAAAGAATAACCTTCAGGCGATAAGGTTCCAAAACCATTAGCGGCAAAAGCACCTGCCTTTGTCGGGTCAATCGCAAAACCTTCTTTTCCAGAAGCAATCAAATATAAAACTCCGGCCGCTGCAATTCCTCCTACTACTTGTGAAAGAATATAAGGCACCAACTCTTTTCCAGAAAATCTTCCGCCAGCCCAAAGTCCAAAAGAGACAGCCGGATTAAAATGTCCTCCAGAGATATGACCAACAGCATAAGCCATCGTGAGTACGGTAAGTCCGAAAGCTAAAGCGACTCCAGCAAAACCAATTCCCAAATTTGGAATTCCGGCCGCAAATAATGCGCTGCCACAACCGCCAAATACCAACCAAAATGTTCCAAAAAACTCTGCGAATAATTTTTTCATAAGTATAAATTATTAGGTTAATTAACACAAATTTATACTAAAAAATAAGACAATATTGTTTTTGTTATATAATTGTAGTTATTTTTTATAAAATAACAGGGATTATAATAAGCAGATAGTGAAACTTGTTTTGCCGTTTACGGAGCTAAAACTCAAATAACCGCCATGAGCCTCAATAATGTTTTTTGAAAGCGTGAGCCCGATTCCAGCTCCTTCTTTTCGAGTGGTAAAAAAAGGAAGGAAGATTTTTTCTTCAATGGCAGGATCAATGCCGCTCCCAGAATCGGATATGGTGATGAAGATTCGATTGTTCCGTTCTTCAGAAGCAATCTCTATGTTTTTTTCTGTTCTTTCTTCAAGAGCATAGAGGCTGTTTGTAAGCAGGTTGATCAGAACCTGTTCCATCTGAAACTTATCAGCAGTGATGCGTCTGTTTGATTCGATTGTATTTTTTACGGTAATTTTCTCTTTTTTGAAAAGAGGTTCCATTACCTGCAATGTGCTCTCAACTAACGAATTGAGTTCAATGTATTCTTTATTTGGAGTCGGGAGCATGGCCAGCTTGCGGTAGCTTTCCACAAAGTTTTGAAGGTGGTCGCTTCTATGAAGTATGGTGGTGACGCTCTGCCTAATGTCTTCCAAATCCTCTTTTGATAATGTTTCTTGGCGCATCACTTCATTGAGGTTTTGCGTCAGCGAGCGGATTGGCGTGATGGAATTCATCAATTCATGCGATATAACCTTCATCAGGTTGATCCAGGCTTCTTTTTCTTTTTTCTCGATTACTTTTTGGATAGAGTCAAGCAGGATGATATAATATTCCGTATCGTAAGTTTTTGTTTTAGAAGCTTGCAGTATAAAGGTCTGAGCAGCCTGTTTGTCTACGCTGATCTGTAAGGAAGTCTTGATTTCCTCGAAATCACGTTCTTCAATAATCGTACACAGCGAAGGCAATTGGTTTTTTAGGTAATGCCATTTTGAAACTTTCGGAACCTGAAAATGCTTTGAGAAATAGTCATTCATCAGAAAAATGTTCCAATTGTTTTCTTCTTTCTGCAGAATCAGGACGCCAGTTTCGATGTTGTTGAGAATGGAACGATACACCAAATCTTTTGAAACCTGCTCGTTCTGTTTTGCTTTCAGATTGTCGTACAGCCTGAAAAGCACCTTGTAATTGTCATACGAAGCATATTTTGAAAAGTCGGCGGCGAAGTCGTTATTCAGTATGGCATGAATTGTCTTGTCATAAAACAAAAACATGCTTCGTATGGCTGAAAATAATTCCAGTATTAAAAGAAACATGATGAAAAACAGAAAAAAGGAAGTATAAATCAAGCCCTTTTGAAGCAAGAAAAATCCAAAGGCGGTTCCTGCCAAGATAAGGCAGAATCGCAATAGCAATGCCGTATTTCTATTTGAAATCATCTTAATTGTCAATTTTATATTTCTCCATCCTTCGGTATAAAGAAGCTCTTGAAAGTCCTAATTCTTCAGCAGATTTGCTGATGTTGAAATTGTTTTTCTGCAATACTTTTTCAATGGTAGATTTTTCAATATCCGAAAGCTGCAGGTCGTCATTATTTTCTGCTTTTGAGATTGTGTCCAAGTCAAGGTCAGAAACTGTAATGGTATTGTTTTCACATAGAATCACGGCACGCTCGATCCTGTTTTCCATCTCGCGTATGTTTCCGTTCCAAGAATGTTTTTCCATCTGTGCCAAAGCATTATTGTCAAAGACAATTTCTTCACGATTGTATTTTTCGATGATCCGATCCAATAAAAACTCCGCCATCGGTATAATATCTTGTCGTTGTTCTCGTAAAGGCGGCAGTAGGATTTCCATAGTGTTGATCCTGTAATACAAATCTTCCCTGAAATTCTTGTGATTGACTTCCTGTTTTAGGTCGATGTTGGTTGCCGTAATGATTCGGACATCTAATTGCCTTGGCTTTGCTTCTCCTAATCTTGTTACTGATTTGTTTTGTATGACCTGCAATAATTTTGCCTGCAGGTGCAAAGGAACATTTCCAATCTCATCCAAAAAAATAGTTCCGTTTTGCGCTAACTCGAACCTTCCAGGCGTATCGTTTTTAGCATCCGTAAAAGCACCTTTGGCATAGCCAAAAAGCTCGCTTTCAAAAATATTGTCGTTCAGCGAACCCAAATCGACATGAACAAAAGGCTGAGCATTTCGGTTAGAATTTTGGTGGATGTAATTTGCGAGTACATATTTTCCAGTTCCGTTTTCACCTAAAATCAATACGTTCGCGTCGGTTTTGGCTACTTTTTCTGCTAAGGAATAGGCCTTCTGTATGCTGGAAGAATTCCCGATAAAAAAAGATTCTTTTTTTGGCGCTTTCGAGGCTTTCTTCTTTTCCTTCCTGCTTTCTTCTACAGCTGTTTTTACGACGGCCAACAGCTTTTCATTATCCCAAGGTTTTAAGATATAATCGAGTGCCCCGGCTTTTAGCCCTTCAACGGCAGTTTCTACTTTTCCGAAAGCTGTCATCAAGATTACGGAAGTTTGGGGCGAAAATGTTTTTATTTCTTTCAGAAGATAAATTCCTTCACGTCCGTCTTCAAATCCAATCCTGTAATTCATGTCCAAAAGAACCACGTCAATCTGGTTTCCCGACAAAGTATCGAGTATGTTTTTCGGATTGTTTAAGGTATGAATCGTCTCAAAATGTTTCTTCAAGACCATTTTAGAAGCAAATAAAATGTCTTCCTGGTCATCAATTACTAAAATAGTAGCTTGCGTTTTTTTCATCGACTGTTCGCTTTTGGACAAATACTGTTCATTTTCGGACACTTATGGTTTTATCTAAAAATAAAAAGTGCTGAAATATAGGGTCTTGTAGTTTTTAAAATCGTGGCACAAAATTACTATATAGTATCACAAATAATTTAATATGGACACTATCGTTCCTCGTAAAAATAGAAAAAATAAATACCTGTTAATTGGTTTGCCTCTTTTTTTATTGGCGGCTTATGTTGTATTTTCATCAGTCACTAAAAAAAGAGGATTGGATGTAAAAAAGGCGGAAGTTACAATCAAAACTGTGGAAAATGATTATTTTGAAGATTTCATTGTTTTTCAAGCGAAAGTAGAACCTTTAAATTCGATGCTCTTGAATGTTATTGAAGGCGGATCGATCCAAGAAATTTTTGTTGGCAACGGAGACTTCGTCGAAAAAGGACAGCCGCTAGCAAGATTGTATAATCCGAACACAGAACTAGGTTATATGACTCAAGAAACGTCGATGATCGAACAAATCAACAATCTTAATAAGGTAAAGCTGGATTTAAGAAATCAGGAACTGAATCTGGCAAAAGATTTAGTTGCTATTGAGCATGATTATCTGGATGCCAAGAGCCTGTATGAACTAAACGAGAAGTTATTCAAGGAACAGATCCTTTCAAAAAACGAATGGGAGAAGACGCAGGAAAATTTCAGATTCCAAAAAGAACGAAAAAATATAATCCAGCAAAGCATACAAAAAGAAAAACAAGCCAATAAAATACAGATATCCCAAATCAACCAATCGCAGGCAATCATGCAGAAAAGTTTAGAGATTTTAAGAACCAACAAAAAGAATTTTTTGGTTACTGCACCATTGTCGGGAAGACTTTCCTCTTTTGAACCTGTCTTAGGTAAAAATTATCAGGCTGGAGAAAGCATCGGAAAAATAGACGTGATGAAAGGTTATAAATTATTAGCAGATGTCGATGAATTCTATCTTGAAAAGGTTTCAGTAGGCCAAAAAGCAGAGATTGAATACAAGGGAGAAACTATTCAAGTGGTTGTTTCGAAGGTAATTCCAGAAGTAAAAAGCGGAAGGTTTCAAGTAGAGCTTAATTTCTTGAGCACAGAAAAATTAGACTTAAGGCAAGGCTTGAGTTTTGGAGTACGATTGATGCTTTCTGAAAAGTCGAAAAGCATGGTACTGTCAAAAGGAAGTTTTTATGAAGACACATCAGGAAAATGGATTTTTGTAGTAGACGGCGACAAAGCTGTACGAAAAGAAATCAAATTAGGAAGAGAAAATCCTTTGTATTATGAAGTTTTGGGTGGCCTGAAACAAGGCGACAAAGTAGTGACATCGTCCTATAAAGATTATAAAGACATAGAAATTTTAAATTTTAAATAATCATGCAAAAATTTTTATTACTAATAGCATTCCTGATATTGAGTTCATTTAGTCTTTTTGCCCAATCAGACGTCAAGAATGCACACATTGAAGCTCACGGAACACATTTCACACAGCCTGTCAAGGACAAAAAGTGGAGAAACGAAAACGGGAGGTCTTTTACAAAAGCAAAATATACCGAATATGACGGAGAGACCTTCGTCAAGATCAATACTTCGAAAGATATTGCTGTTGTATTGAAATACGAAATCAAAGTAGGCAAAGGCGAGTTAGAAATGGTTGTTGCCGACAGTCAAGACAAAGTACTTTTTCAAAAGACATTTTCAGAAGATGTCAAAAGCGAGACAGAAGTTTCGTTTCAAAAGTACCAAGAATACAGAATCAAATTTATAGGAAAACAGACCGGCGGCTCTTATTTCTGCCAATGGATCGAAAAATAATCATCGTCAATCATCAATCAAAAAACGAATAATCATTAAAAAAATCAAATCATGATCAAAATTCAAAATCTTTCAAAAGTTTTCAGAACAGAAGAAGTAGAAACTAAAGCGCTGAACGAAATTTCACTAGAAGTAAAACAAGGCGAGTTTGTAACCATTATGGGAGCATCCGGCTGCGGGAAATCAACATTGTTGAATATCGTCGGACTTTTAGATGATGTTTCTTCAGGAAGCTATAAGTTGCTGGGGCAAGAAATCAAAGGCCTAAAAGAAAGCGAAAAATCAAAAATAAGGAAACAGAACATCGGTTTTGTTTTTCAAAACTTTAATCTAATCGATGAGCTTTCGGTCTATGACAATATCGAACTGCCTCTGATTTATAACAATGTAGGTGCTTCCGAAAGAAAGAAAAAAGTTGAGGCTATGGCAGAACGATTGGCGATTTCTCACCGATTGAGGCATTTTCCGCAACAGCTTTCAGGCGGACAACAGCAAAGGGTTGCGGTCGCAAGAGCTTTGATCAACGATCCAAAAATTATTCTTGCCGATGAGCCTACAGGCAACTTGGACAGTAAAAACGGAAACGAAGTAATGGAGCTTTTGACCGACCTTCATGCCAACGGTGCCACTATTTTAATGGTGACCCACTCCGATTATGATGCTTCTTTTTCTCAAAAGACCATCTTTATGAAAGACGGAATCATACTTTCAGAGAAATTGAACAGCAGAAACGTGAATGTTTTAGCATAGTTTGTCAATAAGAATTGAAAGCAGAGGTATCAAGAAGAACCATCTTGATACCTAATGCTGGATTTAATCTATGAATCTCAAATAACAATCTTATGCTGACAAACTGGCTAAAAATATTTTTGTACCAAATCAAGAAGAACAAATTCTTCACGATCCTGAACATTTTGGGATTGAGCATAGCCATTGCTGGTTTGATATTCTCCATTCTGTATTGGAATGATGAACAGTCTTATAATAGCTGGAATTCTGAAAAAGAAAACGTCTTTCAGGTGGTAAATAATCAGCCACGATCAGGATTTTTAGCGTACAATGTGATGCCTCTAGGTGCACGTTTGAAACAGATTTCGCCCGAAGTAGAAGAATACTGCCATTTTAATCCAGGTTATAATGGAGCGCTTATCGAATACAAAGGCAAGACAGAATTAGTAAAGAAAATCTTAAGATCAGAAGGCAATTTTTTCTCTTTTTTTCCTTTCCAATTTATAAAAGGAAACGTAAAAACAGCCCTGAAAGAAAAAAACAATGTTGCGATTTCTGAAGAAACGGCCCAACGAATATTCGGCGATGAAGACCCAATGGGCGAACTGATAAAAGTAGGCGAAAAAAATTGCGTTGTCGGAGGCGTATATCGAATTACTGGGAAATCCTCAGTAGAACCGACAGCTGTCTTACGAGAAGAATACGAAGAAGAAATTAAAAGGAATGCCGATAATTGGGGAAGCCATACGAGTTTTTTAGTCGTAAAATTAAAAGACCCATCGGCCAAAGAAGCTGTCGAAAAACAGATTTATCAAATTTATATTGACAAGCAGGCCAAGGGCAACGCTAAAGCAAAAGGGATTTCGGTAGAGGCTTTCCTCAAAAATTATGGAGTGGATATTCCGTATCTAGAACAGCTAAAAACGGCCCGACTGCATTCCAAAGTCAGCAATGGTTATCCAGAAGGAAACGGCAACTACCAATTTCTGCTGATTATGCTAGGATTATCAATCTTGATCTTGGTGCTTTCCATCGTAAATTATGTGAATCTGGCGACCGCAAATGCAATCAGACGTGCAAAAGAAGTCGGTGTTCGCAAAATTATTGGCGCAACAAAAGCACAAATCGTGAGGCAGTTTTTATTTGAAACTGTAATTATCACAGTATTCTCAATACTTTTTGCCTTGGTGATTGTAGAACTTTTATTGCCTTATTACAACGAATTTTTGTCAAAAAACATGGCGATGCACAGCGGCCAGTTTTACCTTCAGTTGTTTTTGGTTTTTGTAATCACGGTTGTTTTTGCAGGCATTTTTCCAGCGCTCTATATCGCCAATTTTGATGTGCTGAAAGTGCTGAAAGGAAATTTCAGTCGAAGCAAAAAAGGAACCTGGCTCAGAAACGGCATGCTGATTTTCCAATTTGCGATTGCCTCTTTTTTTATCGTTGGCTCCTATATCGTCCACCAGCAGGTAAATTTCATGATGGATAAGGATTTAGGTTTTAATGGCAGCCAGGTCTTGGATATCAATCTCAATGAAATAAGAAAGGAAGATACTTACGAAATGATTCATAACGAATTATTGAAAATAAAAGGAGTAAAAGAGGTCTCATCTGGTAATTTTTCTTTTGGAGGCGGAGGCTATTTTACGACCGTTTTTGACTACAAAGGCAAAGATGTCGAAATAGAAAACATGTCGATGCAATTTGGAATGCTGGATATGATGCAAATCAAAATAGCAGAAGGGAGAAATCTTTCACCGGCCTATGCTTCAGACACGATCAGTTCAGTGCTTATCAATAGGGCTACTGCCGAAATGATGGGCGAAAAAGATCCTATCGGAAAAGAATTTCGCTTTGAAGATGAGGGCGATAATCCTGGCATACGAACCCTGAAGATTGTCGGTATTGTAGAAGATTTCAATACTTATGGACCCCAGCGAAAGATTCCTCCGATACTAATCTATCACATGAAAACCATTTCGGAAAGTAATTTTTTAAGCAGGATGTATATAAAAATTGCTCCTGAAAACATGGAAGAAACCATAGCCGCAATAGAACGGTTTTGGACGGCAAAAGTGGATGCCAAATACCCGTTCTCTTATGATTTTGTAGATAAAAATTTTGCACGCACTTATGAAGGCTATATCAGCCAGCGAAATTTGTTTTCGCTATTAAATCTGGTAGTTATCCTTATTGCTCTTTTCGGATTGTTTGCACTGGCTTCTTATTCGATTCAAAGCCGGATGAAAGAAATTGCCATCAGAAAAACATTAGGAGCTGATACAAAAACATTATTGTCCACGCTATCTAGGCAATATGTAGTTTTCTGCATCATTGGCTTTTTGATTGCGCTTTTCCCAGTCTATTATTTGTTAAACGGCTGGCTGGAGAATTTTGCCTACAGGATTAATATTTCCTTGCTTCCTTTTGTAATAGGCTTCTTTTTGTTAATGCTGCTTACGCTGACTGTGGTGATTTCAAGGGCCTATCAGGCAACACGAATCCATGTCTTGAAATATTTGAAATACGAATAATCTCAAGACCCAATAATAGAGTTAACTAATTTAAAAAAGTATAAAATGCTGAAAAACTGGCTAAAAATATTTTTCTATCAAATTAAAGACAATAAGATTTTCACGACTTTAAATGTCTTGGGACTAAGTATGGGAATCGCAGGTTTGATTTTTGCCATTCTCTATTGGAATGATGAACATTCCTATAACGATTGGAATCCTGATAAAGAAAGAATATTCCTTTCTATTTCTAACCTTGGCGAAGACATGATGTGGTCTACCAACGTTGCAGGTTATGAACCTTACCTTAAAAATTATGATGAACTAGAATCCTATTGCTATTTTGATAATGAATATACAGAAGATATCGTTCGCTATAAGAACAAAAAGGAAATCCTGAAAATTACCGATGCTCAGAAAAACTTTTTCGAATTCTTTCCCTTTGAATTTATAAAAGGCAGTGCAAAAAATGCCTTGCCAGATAAAGGCAGCATTGTTTTGTCTGAAGAGACGGCCCATAAATTATTCGGAAATGAAGACCCAATAGGAAAAGAAGTGGCTTGTTCTGACAAGAAGTTTGTGGTAAGAGGAGTTTATAAGATTCAAGGCAGATCTTCTATGGCTCCAGACGTTGTCATCAGTACAATCGATAGCAGGCTAGAGGGAGACAGAACACAATGGGGAAATTTTAATTACGCGTTGATGCTGAAATTAAAAGACCCAGAACAGACGAAATCTGTACAGTTAAAATTAGAAAGACTGCTTTATGAAAACAGAGACCTGAAATGGGCCAAGCAAGAAGGCTTAAGTCCTGAAGAATGGCGAAAAAAGAATGGCGATCATGGCTCTAAAATTATCCTAGAACCCTTAACAAAGGCAAGACTTCATTCCGTTGTAGAAAATTACGCAGAAGGAAGAGGGAATTACCAGTTTTTGCTAATCATGATGGGACTGTCTCTTTTAATTTTGACGCTTTCTATTGTAAACTATGTAAACCTGGCGACCGCAAATGCAATCAAAAGAGCCAAAGAAGTCGGTGTTCGGAAAATAGTAGGAGCCTCCAGAAGCAACATTGTGAAGCAGTTTATTTTTGAAACGATACTGACGGCCGGTTTTTCTATACTGATTTCGCTGGTAATCGTAGAACTTTCATTGCCGTATTATAATGAGTTTTTAGGAAAAGACCTGCTTATTCATAGCGGACAGTTTTACCTTCAGATCCTATTGATATTTGGATTGGTAGTAGTACTCGCAGGCATTTTCCCAGCGCTATACGTGTCAAACTTTGAAACTTTAAAAGTTTTGAAAGGCAATTTTGGAAGAAGCAAAAACGGAATCTGGCTTAGAAACGGAATGCTTATCCTGCAATTTGCAATCGCTTCTTTCTTTATTGTCGGCTCCTATATTGTTTATCAGCAGGTTTCCTATATGAATTCTAAAGATTTAGGATTCCAAGGAGATCAGGTCGTGCAGGTGAGCTATAGAAACCCGTATGATTATCGCGAAAAAGGCTATCTGGAAAATATAGTACGTCGTTATGAAACGATCCGACAAGAATTATTAAAGATAAAAGGAGTACAGCAAGTTTCTATCGGGTCGTTTGATTTTGGAAGCGGCGCTCAGGCTTCTTCTGGATTTGATTACGAAGGCATAGGCGTTCAAGGAAAAAATATGGCAATTGATTTTGGAATGCTGGACATGATGAAAATAAAAATAGAAGAAGGTAGGGACTTGTCCGCTTCGTTTTCATCTGATACCGTAAATTCTATCATCCTCAATGAAACAGCCATAAGGCTGATGAAAGAAAAGGACCCTCTTGGGAAAGAAATCAATTGGAATGACAAAAAATTAAAAATTGTGGGTGTCGCCAAAGATTTTCATATCAGCGGCCCGCAAGATGAAATTCCGCCGATGACGATTTTCCATTATAAAACGATCAATTGGATGATTCAAAATGCAAACAAGGTTTTTGTAAAAATAGAAGCACAGCACATGGAAAGTGCCCTCAAGGAAATTGAGAGTTTTTGGATCAAGAAAGTCGATACCGAATACCCTTTCAAATACGATTTTGTAAACAAAAGCTATGCAAGATCTTATCAAGCTTATGTAAACCAACGAAACTTGTTTTCATTGCTGAATATTGTCGTGATACTCATTGCGCTTTCCGGCTTGTTTGCTTTGGCATCCTATTCGATCCAGCGCCGAATGAAGGAAATAGCCATCCGAAAAACGTTAGGAGCAGAAACAAAAATACTGTTGAAAGAGCTTTCCAAGCAGTATGTGCTTTTCTGTATCATCGGATTCCTGATTGCTCTGTTTCCTGTTTATTTCCTGTTAAACAAATGGCTGGAGAACTTTGCCTACCGTATTGATATTTCTGTTGTTCCTTTTATAATTGGTTTTATTGCTCTTCTATGTTTGATGCTGCTAGTCGTATTGTCAAGAGCGTATCAAGCCACAAGAGTCAATGTTTTAAAATATTTAAAATATGAATAAGAGACTAATTTTGAGCTTGCTCCTAATTACTTCGAGCATTTTTGTTAATGGCCAAGAAAATTCTTGGTCATTGCAAAAGTGTTTTGCTATCGCTTTAGAAAACAACATCGATATAAAAATCAAACAGCTCGAAATCAACAAAGCCAAGAAGCTTTATACGCATCCGCTCTTGGAATTATTTCCAACGGTAAACTTAACGGGCAATCACAACTATAATTTTGGTTCTACTATTGATCCGAGCACCAATAATAGGGTGAGTTCTGATATCCAATACGATAACTTGAATCTTGGAGCAGACATAAGTCTTTTAAATTTTGGAAACTTAGCCGTTGCCCAAAGAAATAAGATAAATATTGAATTGGCCAAAGCAGACAAAGAAGTAATCGAATATGAATACAAGCTGCAGCTTCTAGAAAAATACTTTGATGCCTTGTTTTCGCAGGAATTAGTCAAAATCCAAAAAGAGCAGATTCAAAATACGACTTTCAACTTAGACCGAATCAAGAAAGAAGTAGAAATTGGCAATAAGCCAGAAAGTGATTTGTATGACATCCAATTGAGCTTTTCTCAAGATGAAAAACGCTTGCTTGAAGCACAACAATTATTTGAAACTCAAAAACTGCAGCTTTTTCAGCTGATGAATTTTCCTGTAGAAAACCTCGAAGCCATTACCTTTGAAGTTTATCTTGCTAAAGAAACGGAGACCGAAAGCGAATCGCCTTTTAAAAATCCAAAAATCGAATATGCCGATTTAGCCTATAAAAGCTCCAAAAAAGAAATCTCAATTCTTAGATCCGAAAACCTTCCTTCTATTTCAGGATTTTATAGCCTTTCTACGTTTTATTCCTCACCCATAAACCAGCCTAATAGTACTGTGCCCAGCTTTAAATCCCAATTTGATGACAATAAAAACCATGAAGTAGGGCTTAGGCTCAATGTTCCCGTATTCACAGGATTCCGCAAAAACAGACAGATTACCGCTTTTAAAATTGAAGCAGAAAAAGTAAAGTTGATTTCTGAACAAGAAAAAATCAAGATCAAACAGCAAGTCGAACTAGAGACCACCCGAAAAAAACAATACCTGCAATTGGCTTCAAACCTGCAGAATACGTTGAAATATGCCAAAGAATCATTTAGAACAACACAGGCAAAATTCACCAGCGGAAAAGTTGATGCGGTGATTTATACTTCAGTAAAAAACCAATTGCTTTCTTCAGAATACGATTTCTTGAAAAATAATTTATTAGTACAGTACGCTTCGCTGAAGATTAATTTGATCCAAAAAAACGAACTGTAACTGCTATCTAAATCGGCAAAATTCACAAACCCAATTTCCTCTATCAAACCATAAACTTTTTCAATCTATTAACTTTACATTACGAAGTTTTCATGCTATCTTTGCAATTTAAAATCAGTCTAATTTAAAGGCTTGAAAAAGAGAGCTATACCCAAAATGAAAATAGATAGAAAAGAAGTTCTTAAAGCATTGGAAACTATTACCATTGCTGGAGAAGGTAAAAATATGGTTGAAAGCGGCGCAGTCCAAAATGTACTTACTTTCGGAGAAGAAGTCGTAGTCGAGTTGACCCTTTCAACACCGGCATTGCATATCAAAAAACGGGCAGAAGCCGATATTATCAAAACCATTCAGGAAAAAATTTCGGCAGAAGCCAAAATAAAAGTCAACATCAAAGTTGAAGCTCCTGAAAAACCTGAAATCAAAGGAAAGTCAATTCCTGGAATCAAAAATATTATTGCGGTCGCTTCTGGAAAAGGAGGCGTAGGCAAATCGACAGTTACGGCAAACTTGGCGGTAACTTTAGCGAAAATGGGCTTTAGCGTCGGAATATTAGACGCAGATATTTATGGCCCGTCCATGCCAATTATGTTCGATGTTGAATCTGAAAAGCCAATTTCAGTTACTGTTGACGGAAAATCCAAAATGAAACCGATTGAAAGCTATGAGGTAAAAATCCTTTCAATAGGATTTTTTACAGCTCCTAGCCAGGCGGTAATCTGGAGAGGCCCGATGGCTTCAAAAGCCTTAAACCAAATGATTTTTGATGCAGATTGGGGCGAATTAGATTTCATGCTGATTGACCTGCCGCCAGGAACAGGCGATATCCATTTGTCTATCGTACAATCATTGCCAATTACTGGAGCTGTCGTTGTGAGCACGCCGCAGGCTGTAGCTTTGGCAGATGCCAAAAAAGGAGTAGCAATGTTCCAATCTGATTCAATTAATGTTCCTGTATTGGGAATTATTGAGAATATGGCTTACTTTACGCCAGAAGAACTTCCAGAAAATAAATATTATATCTTTGGAAAAGAAGGAGCTAAAAACTTATCAGAAGATCTTGAGGTTCCATTTTTAGGAGAAATTCCAATCGTTCAGTCCATCCGTGAGGCTGGAGATTATGGTCGTCCAGCGGCATTGCAGACAGCTTCTCCATTAGAAAAAGTTTTTGAAGAAATTGCTAGAAACGTCGTTCAGGAAACCGTAAGCAGAAACGAAAACCTGCCGCCGTCAGAAGCCGTGAAAATCACGACAATGGCTGGATGTTCTGCAGTAAAAAAATAAGATTTTTTAGATTTAGAAAATCCGTTAGATCGTATTTATCTAACGCTTGAAAAATCCGAATAATCCAAAAAACAAAATTATGACAACAGAAGAAATCAAATTAAACGTAGAGAAAGCATTGGACGAGATTCGTCCTTTTCTTGAATCAGACGGTGGAAATATTTCGCTTATCGAGATTGAAGACGACAAACATGTCAAAGTTCGTCTCGAAGGAGCATGCGTCGGATGCAGCGTGAACCAGATGACGCTGAAAGCTGGTGTTGAGACTACCATAAAAAAATATGCGCCGCAGATTGAAACTGTGGTCAATGTAGCTTAAATTTTTTTTGGCGTGACCCCATGAAAAAGCCTGATGGCATTTTCCTGCGGTCGTGCTTTTCGCTACAATCTTTTGTCAAGATTGCTTCGTTGCCTTGCAATCTAATGGACAAAAGGATTTTCGCTGCAATCACTCACGCGGTCCAGCGACATGATATTTATCATAGAAAAATACTTCTGGTTTTCTGAATTTTGTATCTCAGAAAGCCAAAAACTTCAGAATCGTAAAGAAATGATTGAAACAGATATACTAATAATCGGCGCCGGACCCACTGGACTATTCGCCGTTTTTGAAGCAGGACTGCTAAAATTAAAATGCCATATTATCGATGCTCTGCCACAGCCAGGCGGCCAATTGTCAGAGCTTTATCCTAAGAAACCAATCTTTGACATTCCGGGATATCCTTCTGTCTTGGCAGGAGATTTGGTAGACAATCTTATGGAACAAATCAAACAGTTCCAGCCTGGGTTTACGCTGAATGAAAAAGCAGACACAATTGAAAAACAAGCTGATGGTACTTTTATCGTCACCACAGATAAAGGAACAAAACATTTGTGCAAAGCTGTTGCTATTGCAGGCGGATTGGGAAGTTTTGAACCAAGAAAACCTTTGATTGAAGACATCGAATTTTATGAAGATAAAGGAATCGAATATTTCGTAAAAGATCCAGAATTATTCCGCAATAAGAAAATAGTAATTGCAGGAGGAGGAGATTCGGCGCTAGATTGGAGTATTTTTCTTTCCAATGTAGCTTCAGAAGTAACGTTGATCCACAGAAGAAATGAATTCCGTGGTGCCTTAGATTCGGTAGAAAAAGTACAAGAATTGAAACATGCCGGAAAAATCCATCTGATAACTCCAGCGGAAGTCATAGGATTAAACGGAGCTGAACATTTAGAATCGATCGATATAGATGAAAATGGGGCACACAGGACTATCAAGACGGATTATTTTATACCGCTTTTCGGATTGTCTCCAAAATTAGGAGCGATAGCCAATTGGGGCCTCGAAATTGAAAAAAATGCAATCAAGGTAAACAACGCACTAGATTATCAAACGAATATCGAGGGCATTTATGCTATTGGAGACGTGAACACTTATCCAGGGAAACTGAAATTGATTCTTTGCGGATTCCACGAAGCGACATTGATGTGCCAAAGTGTTTATAACAAATTGAATCCAGGCAAGAAATATGTGTTGAAATACACTACAGTTTCTGGTGTTGATGGCTTTGATGGAACAAGAAAGGAAGCCGAAAAAGCAGTTGTCAAATCAATAGATTAAAAATGTCTCAAGACGTTACTATAAAAATAACGGACCGCGAAGGGATTTCACATGAAGTCCAAGCACCGACAGACATGAACATGAATATCATGGAGCTGGTTCGTGCTTATGAATTAGCGCCCGAAGGAACGATTGGTGTCTGTGGAGGCATGGCAATGTGTGCTTCTTGCCAGTGTTATGTCTTAAACGATATTGTATTGCCAGAAATGGGCGATGATGAAGAAGCCATGCTTTCGGAAGCTTTTTTTGTCAAATCAAACAGTCGTCTAGGATGTCAGATTCATATTACGGAAGAGCTGGATGGCTTAGAAATAGAATTAGCACCAGAATATTAAAAAATAAAAAAGCCTCCAATTTGGAGGCTTTTTTATTAGAGTCAGGACTTATTAGTTTTTAACGAACTGTAAAGTCTTGCTTTGATTGTCTTTTGTAAAACGTATCATGTAGATTCCAGTAGCGTAATTTGAAGTATTTACTTTTAAATTAGATTCTGAAACAGTAGTAACCTGCATAACAGCTTGTCCTAGGCTATTATAAATAGTATAACTGTCTGGAGTCATATTACCTGAAACAGCAATGTTTAAAACCTCATTAGCAGGGTTTGGATATAGTTTTATTCCTTGCAACAATTCAAATGAAGGATTGCTTAAAGGTGGCTGACATACAGTAGAAGCTGGCAATGTGCTTCTTCTTGGAGAATTTTGTAGTACGGCCATCATCCTTGCTTTTTGATCTAAAGTAAAGATATTCATACAGGTGTCATTCGTATAATCCATATAGTTTTCTGTCATGTCGTTTCCTTCTTCCGGACATGAGTCATAAACATCATCACAGTCATAGTTTTCCCAGCCGGCATTTGGAGTATCCGCGCAGTAATCAGTACCGCCACAGTTAAGGCCGTCTTCTTGATTTCCAGCATCTCCCCAGATATGTCTTAGTCCGAAATAATGTCCTACTTCGTGAGTAGTAGTTCTTCCTTTGTCTATTTGTTGAAAGTAATTTCCAGGGGCATAATCTGAAGAACCAAAGGCTCTCCAATCGATTACTACTCCGTCAGTATTAGCAGTAAATGGTCCTTGTAATCCTTCTAGGCCTGAGCCGCTTGGGAATTGGGCATATCCAAGAACACCGTCTAAATCTCCTCCAAACTGACATACCCAAATATTAAGATATTTTGTAGGATCCCATTGCGTTTGTGGCTTCAAAATCGTTTGAATATTATTATAGCTCCAAGTTGTGCTTCTGTTAATACGATCGATCCCAGTAGTTGCATTTCCGCTTGGATCTACTTT
The DNA here is from genome assembly GCF_014138495.1 of Flavobacterium gossypii. Lineage (NCBI taxonomy): Bacteria > Pseudomonadati > Bacteroidota > Flavobacteriia > Flavobacteriales > Flavobacteriaceae > Flavobacterium > Flavobacterium gossypii. The sequence goes on from NZ_JACJIS010000001.1 coordinate 1,988,261, forward strand.
TGCCAAACAGAATTCGATTTCAACATCGGCACCTATTGGGTTAGTGTTGTGCCCTGGCGTTCCTAGCATTTTTCTAAAATCTTGATTTAGGACTGTAATTTGTGATAGTACCCTAGCATCTGAAATATTTCTGCTAGTACCAACTGCTTGACCAGTATGAATAACATGTATTACAACAGGGATAGTAACTACAGCAGCAGTTCCTTGCGTGCCTCTACTTGCTAATAATTTTGATTTGATAGCTTCTACTTTTGGAGCGATCCATTCCTCGAATTGTTGATTTGTTGCTCTTTTAGGATCTTGCTCTTGCAAGAATAATTCGTATTCAGAAGAAACACATCTAATCAATCCTGATTTTGGATTGATGCTTTGGACTTTTCTTCCAAAGACAGTTCTTTCTTTTTGAGGTACATTTTGTGCAATAGCATCAACGCTTACTATGCTAAGACACACTGCTATTAAAAATTTAAAGAGGGTAATTTTTTTCATTGAATATGAAAGTTGGGTAATTAATAATTATTTAAATAGGATTTGTTATTTTTCTATTTTAAAAAGTGCGCTAAGTTATAAATATCTAGGAATTAAAAGCATATTTTAATAAAAATAATTTAAAACTAATCTAAATAGTAAGAAAAAACTGTTTTGTATTATATACAATTGCTTTTCGACATCCTACTATACATACAAATTCGAGCCTAAAAGTAGGTTTTATTGTTTTGTTTATTTCTTTTAATATACGGATAAGAATATTTTGTAGATTGATAAGAAGAAATTGCCGATAGATAAAATGCAATGCAAGATGCTGGCATAAAAAAACGGCAGATTTGCCGTTTTTATTTTAAGCCATTTCGGCCTTCATTGAAATCTGTTCTTCAATGGCATCCCAAAGACCGATTCTTTTTTCTAGGGCCTGAATCGAAACTTCTTTTACTTCATGCCATCTATGGTCGTCATTGTTGCATAATTCTTCAATCATTTGCATGGCCATCGGGCCATGTTCGTCTGCATCCAGTTCGATATGTCTTTCAAAATAATAGATCAGTTTTCTCAAGTCGGTATTTGGGAAATTTTCTTGAAAATTCTTTAATATTTCCGTAAACATCGAAGGAATCAGGTCTTCTCTTCCGAAAGTGAAAGCGGCGGCAATCTCATGCGGCTTTCCTTCGTCAATAACGCGGAAGGTGAAATCCAAGAATGCTTTTATTTTAGGGTGCAGTTCGCTCTGTTTAATAGAGACATAAATATTTTGTGTTGTGATGACATTCTCTAAAAATTTTTGGATTTCAGAAATATCAGCACCGCAGTCTTTCATGGCGTCTATATACATCTCATAATGGCTTTGTCTTTTTCCATCAAGAGTTAAGTCAGTTTCTTCTGCCAAGACAATTTCATTGATCAAATAGCGGATTTCTGGATTTCCGACAGGAAGCCAAGGTGTTGTTGTCGAAGTTAATTTGGATTGTAATGCTTTCAATAGCGACATGAAGTCCCAAACTGCATATACGTGACTTTCCAAAAATCGACGTAAATCTTCAAGGTTTTGTACTTTTTTGTACAACGGGTGATTTAATAAAATATCTTTTTGTGGCTGGATACTGGCGTTAATGTTTTCAATTTTCATGACGAGGGATTTTTACAAATGTAAAAAAGCTTCCCATTATAGAGAAGCTTTTTATGATACTTTAATATTTGTTTATTATTTAAATGCAGGAATTCCGGTAATATCCAATCCGGTAATTAATAGGTGGATATCATGTGTTCCTTCATACGTAATTACAGATTCTAAGTTCATCATGTGTCGCATGATTGAATATTCGCCCGTAATTCCCATTCCTCCAAGAATTTGTCTTGCTTCTCTAGCAATATTGATAGCCATATCAACATTGTTTCTTTTAGCCATAGAAATTTGAGCAGAAGTTGCTTTTCCTTCGTTTCTCAAGACGCCCAGCCTCCAAGTCAGCAATTGCGCCTTCGTGATTTCAGTAATCATTTCGGCTAATTTTTTCTGTTGTAGCTGAGTTCCAGCAATTGGCTTGTCAAACTGGATTCTTTCTTTAGCATAACGCAGCGCTGTATCATAGCAATCCATTGCAGCACCGATAGCACCCCAAGCAATTCCGTAACGAGCCGAATCTAAACATCCAAGCGGAGCTCCAAGACCCGATTTGTTTGGCAATAAATTTTCTTTTGGAACTTTTACATTGTCAAAAATAAGTTCTCCAGTTGCAGAAGCACGAAGCGACCATTTGTTGTGCGTTTCAGGAGTCGTAAAGCCTTCCATTCCTCTTTCTACAATCAGTCCGTGAATTCTTCCTGTTTCATCTTTTGCCCAAACTACAGCAATATCTGCGAAAGGAGCATTTGAAATCCACATTTTGGCACCGTTCAATAAATAGTGGTCGCCTTTATCTTTAAAATTAGTGACCATTCCTCCAGGGTTAGAACCGTGGTCTGGTTCTGTCAGTCCGAAACATCCAATGAACTCGCCAGAAGCTAGTTTTGGAAGGTATTTCATTCTTTGTTCTTCGTTACCGTATTTCCAAATCGGATACATAACTAAGGAAGACTGAACAGAAGCTGTAGAACGCACGCCTGAATCGCCTCTTTCAATTTCTTGCATGATCAAGCCATACGAAATTTGGTCTAAGCCAGCACCGCCATATTCTTCTGGGATGTAAGGTCCAAAAGCGCCTATTTCTGCCAAACCATTGATGATTTGTTTTGGAAATTCTGCTTTTTGAGCATAGTCCTCGATGATTGGAGATACTTCGCGCTTTACCCATTCGCGGGCCGCATCACGTACCATTTTATGTTCGTCTGACAATAATTCGTCTAAAAGGTAATAATCTGGAGCTTGAAAAAGATCGGGTCTCATTTTTTTTTATCATTTGGAAGGCTTTGCGTAAGTATCGCCTTCATGTTTTATACTCGTTTTTGTTTCCTGCGAAAACGTTTGCAAACTTACATAAAGAATTGCAACAAAACAATTAGCAAATGTTAGAAACGACTAATATATTTTCGGTAATAGCTTCAATAATTGCGTTTTTGACAAAAAATCACTTATAAAATTGAAGGAAGCCTATTCAGCGTAACTATTTTTTTGTTACATTTATCTTACAATTTTATAAAAACAAAATTTCAGAAAATAAAAATGAATATTTTAAGGTAGTCCAGACATAAAACCTAAGTGTCTTTAAATGATTGGGTTATTCATAATTTTTAAAACCTACAGTATGTTAGAAAACATTTTAAAATTAGAAGGTGTTCACGAATTAAGCAATGGTGAACAAAAATCAATTAAAGGTAATGGTGTAATTAGAGGCGGTGGAGGAGATCCGATTATTGCTTGTATTTGCCCAGGGTCAGGTACTCTTGTTGTTGGACATGCCGACAATTGTGAAATATTGACAAAACTGCTTTGCGGAACAGATTCTTAGATTTACAACACAAAAAAGTAACAATTCTATTGCTTGAAGTTTCTTTGGGCAATAGAATTTTTATTTAAAAGAGTTACATCTTCAAATAAAAGTCTTTGGTCAATTCAATATATTCGGGAGTATAAATATGCCTGGACGTTTCAATGACTAATTCGTCAACTGGAAAGTTTTCAGCAGAATTTCTACTAAAAGCCAAAAGACTGCGCTTGATTTCGGTAGAAGGTGCTCCTTTGACGCGTGTGATTTTCATCGGAAACAAGTCGAAATCTTTCGCCAAGGCTATAATTTTTTTTTCTTCCTTAAAGGGTATGATTACCGCAAAGATTCCGTTTTCAGAAAGCAATAAATCAGCGGCTTCCACCAAATCTTCAAAAGGTAAGGCGTCCGAAAAACGGGCTAAGTCGCGTTGTTCGTTTCCGGATTGGTAATCTTCGGTATAAAATGGCGGATTAGAAACGATCAAGTCGTATTCGTCTTCTGGCTCGTCCATAAATTCGTCCAATCCAGCATGAAAGCAAAATAGCCTGTCGCCCCACGGAGAGTTTTCAAAATTTTCTACGGCCTGTTCGTACGCATCTTCGTCGATTTCCAGCGCATCAATTTGTTGCGCATTGCTTCTTTGAGCAATCATCAGCGAAATAATTCCGGTTCCTGCCCCGATATCCAAAACGCTAAAAGGATTGTTTAGTAGAGGCGCCCATGCACCTAGCAATACGCCGTCTGTTCCAATTTTCATAGCGCAACGGTCTTGTTCTACAGAGAATTGCTTGAATTGGAAAGGCATGAGTATAATTGAAATTAGAGAATAAAGAAAAAGATGAACTAAAGATACATCTCGATCAATCCTTCAGGAAGATCCATGAGTACTTTTTTGTTTTCGCGATCAATTTTCACCAAGAAGTGATCAATCATCGGAATTAGGATTTCCGCTTCGCCGTTCAAGACTTCAAATAAAGGCTGGGCTGTGGAATCATTTATGGATTGTATTTTTCCGACTACGCCTAGACGCTTGTCTTCTACTTCAAAACCAATGACTTCATGGAAATAAAACTTGTTGCCTTCTAGTTTCGGCAGCATGTTTAAAGGTAAGTAAACAGCATTCCCTATGAGAGCATCTGCTTCTTCTTCGGTAGCTACATCTTCAAAACGAACTCGGAGAAAGTCGTTTTTGTGAAGCGAACTGTTTTCAATAAAAAAAGGAACCAAGTGTTTGCCGCATTCGACAAACACTGATTCCAAATTTTCGTATAACTCAGGCTCATCAGTGTCAAGATAGACAAGGACTTCACCTTTAAAACTAAATTTTTTCGCGATTTTACCTAAATAGAAACACTCTTCTTTACGCATTATCGCATCAAAATTAAGCTTGAGTCTCTTCGTTGTTTTCTTCTGCAGCAGGAGCTTCTTCAGTTGAAACTTCAGCCTCAACATCAGCAACTTCTTCTTCAACAGCAGGCTCATCAGCTTTAGCAGCATCTAGCTCAGCTTGTTTAGCAGCAGCGATACGATCCTCATTTACTTTTTTCTCAGCAGCAAGAGCTTTCGCTTTTGCATCTGCTTTAGAAGTAGAAAGACCTTCTTTTTTAGCGTTAACTTTTCCAGCTTTCTCATCAAGCCATTTTGCTAATTTTTCATCAGCTTGCTCTTGAGTCAAAGCACCTTTACGAACTCCTCCATCAAGGTGGTGTTTCAATAAAGCTCCTTTGTAAGAAAGAATTGCTCTAGCTGTATCAGTTGGCTGAGCACCATTGTGCAACCATTGAACAGCACTATCAAGGTTCAAGTCGATAGTCGCAGGGTTAGTGTTTGGATTGTAAGTTCCGATTTTTTCTAAGAATTTACCATCTCTTTTTGAGCGAGCATCAGCCGCTACAACCCAGTAAAAAGGTTTTCCTTTTTTACCGTGTCTTTGTAATCTAATTTTTACAGACATAATCTAGTGATTAAATTTTGAGGTACACGACCTCTGTTAATTAAGGGTGCAAATATACAAAACTTTGTAATACAAACTATTCTGCATGCAATTTTTGTCATTTTTTGCAGTTTATGATTGTATTATTTTGCGATTTTGATGTTATTTTTTCAAAATTCATTAGCATATATTCTATAAAAAACTATTTTTGTCGATGTAAAAATTTGATTACCCATATCCATAACCATATATGAAAAAGATTTTATCACTTTTAGTGCTTGTGGCCGTTTTCGCTTCTTGTGAAGATGATGCTAGTTTTAATAACCCATCCGTTCAAGGTAAAAAAGACAACGTTTTATGGAGAGCATCTAGCTCGACAGCGACTATTACTGGCGGCGTTATGACCATTAATGCATACACTCCTTTTGAAACGTTGACCCTGATTACGGCTTCGACTGCACCAGGAACGTATACTTTGGGTGTAAATAATTCAAACAAAGCTTCCTATAGTTTTGAAGCTGACGGAATTACTTCTACCTATTCAACGGGAACAGGTATAGGAGATGGACAGATTAAAATTGAAGCAAGCCCAGAAGGAACTGTAACGGGTACTTTTTATTTTAATGCGCCATCAACAATCGCTGATCCGATAGGAGCGCCATCTGTAAATTACCAAGAAGGACATTTTTATAGAGTTCCGATTCAAGCGGCTCAATAACAGTTTGATCTTAATAAATTAGAAATCCCGACCATTTGGTTGGGATTTTTGTTTTTATTAAATACTGTAAGATTCAAAAAAGCGGTTAAATCGGGCGCCATTGCTAGTAATCCCTTTGATGAAAAGATTTAATGATAAAATATTCTAATATATAGTGCTTTACGGAAAAATTAAAGTACATTTGTTGTAATTATAATTATCGTACATATGAATATTTTCGTTGGAAGCCTTCCGTTCAGTATTGAGGAAGCAGATTTAAGAGAGTCTTTTGAGGCTTATGGTGCAGTTGATTCTGTAAAAATTATTACAGATAAATTTACTGGAAGAAGTAAAGGCTTTGGTTTCGTAGAGATGCCAAATGACGAAGAAGGTCAAAAAGCAATTGATGAGCTAAACGGTGCTACTGTTCAAGGACGTGCTATCGTTGTTAACAAATCAGAGCCAAAACCTGAAGGAGAAAGAAGAAGTTTCAACAACAACCGTAGTGGTGGTGACTCTCGTGGTGGAAGCCGTGGCGGTTATGGAAACGATCGCAATAGCGGTGGTGGATATGGAAACAACCGTGGAGGTGGAAACAGAGGAGGTTACTAAGCCTTACAATATATTGAATTAAAAGCTGCCGATTTGGCAGCTTTTTTTATGCTCAAAAAGCACTCAGATATTATATTCCTGTTGATAACTTAAACAGATATTTTCGCTTAAAAAAGCTTATTTTTGTAAACTACATTTTTTGATTTTTCAAAAACATAAAACCTTATTAATTAGCGATGTACTTAATTTTCGATACAGAAACAACCGGATTGCCAAAACGTTGGGACGCGCCTATAACCGATACAAATAACTGGCCGCGTTGTATTCAGATTGCTTGGCAGCTGCATGATGCCATGGGGAATCTGATAGAAAGTCAGGATTATTTGGTAAGGCCAGAAGGTTTTAATATTCCCTATGATGCCGAAAGGATTCACGGAATTTCTACCGAATTGGCTACAGAGCAAGGCGTAGCACTTTCAGAAGTTTTAGAAAAATTCAATATAGCGCTTTCAAAATCCAAATTCATCGTTGGCCAGAATGTCGGTTTTGACGTGAATATTATGGGTTGCGAGTTTTACAGATTTGGAGTGGATTCCAAAATGGCCGAAATGCCAGTGCTGGATACCTGTACCGAATATACGGCAGAGCTTTTAAAATTGCCTGGAGGTAGGGGTGGAAAATTCAAATTGCCAACATTAACAGAACTACACCAGTTTCTGTTCAATCAGCCTTTTGCAGAAGCGCATAACGCAACTGCCGACGTTGAAGCGACGACCCGCTGTTTTTTAGAGCTGATCCGTCGCGAAGCTTTCACGAAAGAACAGCTTGATGTTCCTGCGGATTATTTCAGGGAGTTTAACGAAAACAACCCTAAAGAAATCCAGCTTATCGGATTGAAGCATATCAATCTGAAACAAGCTTCAGATGAGATTCGTGCCCGCTTGCAAAAAGCAACCGACGATACCGCTAAAAAGCAGACAGAAGAAAGCAACATTTCTTTAGCCGATGTCGATTTTGTACATCTGCACAATCACACGCAGTTTTCGGTATTGCAATCAACGATCAGTATTGGGGATTTGGTTAAAGCTGCGGCAAAGTATAAAATGCCTGCCGTTGCGATGACAGACCATGCTAATTTGATGGGTGCTTTTCACTTTGTGCGTGATGTCCTAAATCATAATAAAGCGGCCAAGGCAAAAAATCAAGCCCTGATCGATAATGGAGAAGAGCCGACAGAAGTTCCGATGAAACCCATTGTCGGCTGCGAATTTTTTGTCTGCGAAGACCATTTAGACCGTTCCAGAAAAGACAACGGTTATCAGATTGTCTTGTTGGCAAAAAATAAAAACGGCTATCACAATTTAGCCAAAATGTCTTCCATCGCCTATACTAAAGGATTTTACTATGTTCCAAGAATAGACAAAGAAGTCATTAAAAAATACAAAGAAGACATTATTGTTTTGTCGGGAAACCTTTATGGAGAAATTCCCAACAAGATTTTAAATATTGGCGAAAACCAAGCAGAAGAAGCATTGCTTTGGTGGAAACAAGAATTCGGCGAAGATTGCTACATCGAATTGATGCGCCACAACCAAGAAGATGAAAATCGTGTCAATACTTCCCTCATTTCATTGGCGAGAAAACACGATTTGAAACTAGTTGCGACGAATAACATTTTCTATATAAACAAAGAAGACGCGAATGCCCATGATATTCTTTTGTGCGTCCGCGATGGAGAAAAGCAGTCTACGCCCGTAGGCCGTGGTCGCGGCTATCGTTACGGAATGCCAAACAAAGAATATTATTTCAAGTCTGGAGACGAAATGAAAGCTCTCTTTTCTGATTTGCCAGAAGCAATTTCTAATGTCCAAGAGATTGTAGAAAAAATAGAAATCTTTGACTTGGCACGCGAAGTATTGCTTCCAAAATTCGATATCCCAGAACAGTTTATTGTTCCCGAAGATGAAGCAGACGGAGGGAAAAGAGGTGAAAACTTATATTTAAAGCACCTTACTTTCGAAGGCGCCAAAAGAAGATATAAAGAAATTACGCCAGAAATCCAAGAACGATTGGATTTTGAATTGCAGACTATTGAAAAAACGGGCTACCCGGGTTACTTTTTGATTGTTCAGGATTTCATCGCCGAAGCTAGGAATTTAGACGTTTCCGTTGGTCCTGGTCGTGGTTCTGCGGCGGGTTCTGTAGTTGCGTATTGTTTGGGAATTACAAATATTGACCCGATGCTCTACGATTTGCTTTTTGAGCGTTTCTTGAATCCAGATCGTGTGTCCATGCCCGATATCGATATCGATTTTGATGATGAAGGTCGCGGTCGCGTAATGGATTATGTAATCAAAAAATACGGTTCTAATCAGGTAGCGCAGATTATAACGTATGGTACTATGGCGGCAAAATCTTCAATTAGAGATACTGCCCGTGTTTTGGATCTGCCGTTGTTTGAAGCAGACAAGATTGCCAAGCTCATTCCGATGAACTTGAATTTGGCCAAGATTTTTACCTACGATAACGAACAGCTAAAAAAAGCCCTTCGAGCCGAAGAATTTGACAAGGTTCAAGAGCTAATCGCTTTAGCTAATGCAGGCGATTTAGGCGGAGAAGCAATTACCCAAGCAAAACTGTTAGAAGGAAACCTTCGAAATACAGGTATCCATGCTTGCGGTGTGATTATTACGCCAGACGATATCACGAATTTCGTTCCTGTAGCTACGGCAAAGGATTCGGATTTGTATGTGACGCAATTTGACAACTCGGTCGTAGAAAGCGCCGGATTGCTAAAAATGGACTTCTTGGGTCTGAAGACCCTTACGTTGATTAAAGATACGGTCAAGCTGGTAAAATATAGAACAGGAGTCCAATTAGATCCTGATGCATTCCCTATCGATGATGTCAAGACGTATGAGCTTTTCCAGAGAGGAGAAACGGTTGGGATTTTCCAATACGAGTCTGTCGGGATGCAGAAATACATGAAAGACCTGAAGCCTACGGTTTTTGGAGATTTGATTGCAATGAATGCCTTATATCGTCCAGGTCCGTTGGAATATATTCCGAGTTTCGTCCGAAGAAAAAATGGCGAAGAAGAAATTGTCTATGACCTTGAAGCTTGCGAAGAATACCTAAAAGATACCTACGGAATTACGGTGTACCAAGAGCAGGTAATGTTGCTGTCGCAAAAACTGGCAAGCTTCTCGAAAGGTGATGCCGATGTCTTGCGTAAGGCTATGGGTAAGAAGCAAAAAGATGTCTTGGATAAGATGAAATCTAAGTTTATCGACCAGGCCGTAGCAAATGGTCATGCTGCCGATAAGCTCGAAAAAATATGGAAAGACTGGGAAGCATTTGCCCAATACGCATTCAACAAGTCGCACTCGACCTGCTATGCTTGGATTGCCTACCAGACAGCCTATTTAAAAGCGCATTATCCTGCCGAATATATGGCTGCGGTACTTTCGAACAACATGAACGATATCAAGCAGGTTTCGTTTTTTATGGAAGAATGTAAGCGAATGGGACTTCAGGTTCTCGGACCAGATGTCAATGAATCGTTCTATAAATTTACAGTAAACGAAAATTATGCCGTGCGTTTCGGAATGGGAGCGGTTAAAGGAGTCGGTTCTGGAGCGGTGCAAACGATTGTGGAAAACAGAAAGGAAGCAAAATACAAATCGATTTTTGATTTAGCAAAACGCATTGACCTGCGTGCTGCAAATAAGAAAGCTTTCGAGAACTTGGCTTTGGCAGGAGGTTTCGATTGTTTTACGGCGCACCGCGCTCAATATTTCCATGATGAAGGCGACGGAATTACGTTTTTAGAAAAAGCAGTACGCTACGGTTCTAAATTCCAAGAAAACGAAAATTCGTCTCAAGTAAGCTTGTTTGGCGAATCGAGCGACGTTCAGATTCCAGAACCGGTCGTGCCGCCTTGCGAAGATTGGAGCACGATGGAAAAACTGGCTAAAGAAAAAGAAGTCGTCGGTATCTATATTTCTGGACATCCTTTAGATGATTTTAAATTCGAGATGAAATATTTCTGCAATGCGAAGTTGGAAGCATTGAAGAATTTAGAAATGCATGTCGGAAAAAATTTGACAATTGCCGGAATTATTACGAACGTTCAATACCGAACTGCAAAAAACGGAAAAGACTGGGCAATGTTTACGCTCGAAGGTTATGACGAAAGTTTCGAGTTTAGAATGTTCAATGAAGAATATCTAAAGTTTCGTCACTTTTTGGTCAACAATCAATTTATTTATTTCAAATTGAGTGTAAAAGAAGGCTGGGTAAACAGAGATACAGGAAAGAAATCGGAAGCAAGAATTCAGTTTTTGGAAGCTAAGCAATTACAAGATGTTTTAGCAAGCTTTGCTAAAAAGCTGATTATTACGATGAACATAAAGGAGCTGCAGTCAGAAATGATTACGAAACTAAGCCGTATCTTTCAAGCGAACAGCGGAGATAATAACGTGACTTTTGAAGTCATGGAAGTAGAAAAAGTCACTAAAGAAATTGCTCCTGCTGTAGTTGAAGCAGTAGCTCCTGAAGCAACTTCAGATGAAGAAAATCTTGAAGAAGAAATGGAGTTGGCTGTTCCGACAGTTGTTGAAGAAACAAAAGTGATTACCTATCTTTCCATGCCAAGCCGTAAATTAAAGGTCAATATTTCGGGAGAATTGCTCCGTGAATTGGAGAGTTTAGATTTGAAATTCAAGCTGAATTAGGCGAAATATACACGGATAGTATTTGTTAATACGTTTATAATCAAAAGTGATTTCCAATTAACAAAAAATTACAGATTAAATGACTAATTTTGTACTGTTAAACTAAAGAACAAAAAATATGGCACAAGCAATAACAGATGCAACTTTCGAAGAAATTGTATTGAAATCAGATAAACCCGTTTTAGTAGATTTTTGGGCAGCATGGTGTGGACCTTGTAGAATGGTAGGTCCGATCATCGACCAAATCAGTACTGAATATAGCGGAAAAGCTGTCGTTGGAAAAGTTGACGTGGATGCAAACCAAGAATTTGCAGCAAAATATGGCGTAAGAAATATTCCAACCGTATTGGTTTTTCAAAATGGTGAGGTTGTAGGAAGACAAGTTGGTGTTGCACCAAAACAAAACTACACAGACGCAATTGACGCATTGTTATAATCGAAAGATTATATCTTAATATGCCCTTCCAAAGCTTGCTTTGGAAGGGTTTTTTAATTTAGGGTCAAGATAAAAGTGGTGCCTTCTCCCGGCTGTGTCTTGATATCGATCCTACAATCGATGGCTTTTGCCAAATCTCGGATGAGGTGCAATCCTAATCCGGTCTTGATTCCCACAACTTCTTTGTCGTCGTATAAAGCCTTGAACTGTTCCTGGGTGCCGCCTGGTCCATTATCTGAAACAGACAGGTATTTTTGGCCGTTTTCCTGCCATGCTTTCCATGTAATGATAGCGTTTTCTGTTTTTGCCAAAGCTTTTATGGCATTTCCCGTAAGATTCCTGATGATGGTTTTAAGATAGTTTTCGTCCGTATTCAGCATGATATTCTCTGGGTTTTCGAATGTCATCTGGATGGCTTCTCCTGAAAAATGCTTTTGAGTGTCTTCAAACAAGGAAGTAACGCTAATTGTTTTGGGTTGAGGTTTAAAATTTTCCATCTGTCCTTTACTCCATAAAAGCAGGTCTTCCATAGAATTTAATAGGTTTTCGGCAGACATGATCGTTTTATCTTCCATCCTTTTTTTGCTCTCGGTATCAAGCAGTTCAGGATTTTCTTTTTGGAGGTGCAGGAAGTGAATGAGACTGGCGACAGGGCTTCGGAGATCGTGGTTGAGGATGCTGAAAAAACGAGATTTGGTCTTATTAGCCTGATCTAATTCATTGTTTAGCAGCTGCAATTTTTCATTAATTCTTTTGCGGTTTCTGCTTTGATAGAATAATAAAATCCCAATAGTTCCCAGTAAAATGATACCTAAGATAAAATACCATTTTTGTCTTTCTTTGTTTTCGATTTTTAGCTTATTGAGCTGGATTTCCTTGTTTTTTAACTCGATGGTTCGCTGATCCTCCAGATTCTTTACGGTTTCTTTTGTGGTGCTTTGGTAGATGGAATCTTTATAAGAGTTGAATTCTTTGAAATAAAGCAATGCATTTTTTGAATCTCCTTTTTCTTCATAAATCTCTGCAATTTCCATAAAATCTTTCGATAGCGATTTGATGTCATTGCTTTCTTTGTCGTAGTTTACAGCTTCTCTCAGCATCAGTAAGGAAGTGTCTAATACAGTCTCGTTTTTATAAAATGACTTGTCTTTAGGATTGTTGTATTTGTATCTGTAGATAATGGAAAGATTTTGCAGGTTATACGACATGATTCTGCTTATCTTTAATTCTTTGCTGATTTTTAAGGCTTCTTTGGTATGGCTTTCTGCCAGGTCATATTTTTTTAATTCGAGATAGCTGCTGCCTAAGGTGCCTAGATTTGTAGCGACAAAATTCAGGTTGTTGTTTTTTCTATTGATAGCCAGCGCTTGGTTGAGATAGGAAACAGCCAATTCATTTTTTTCTTGATTGTTGTAGAGAACGCCTATATTCTCCAAGATTACCGCCTTCATCGTTGGATTGTTGAACTTTTTATTTATTTCCAACGCTTTTTTGAAATATTCCAGTGCTTTTTTCGTGTCTTTGAGGTCGTTGTAGATGAATCCGATATTAATGTAAGTCCCTGCAATTTCTTCATGTTTGTTTAATTCTTCGCTTAATTTTAGGGATTTAAAACTATAGTCGAGTCCGTTTTTGTAATCGTTCCTGTAAATGTAATATACTGCTATGTTTCGGTACAAGACGCTCAATACCTGCTTATCTTTAGTCTCTTTTGCAATTTCAAGTCCTTTTCGGTAAAAATTTATTGCCGTCGAATCGGTAGTATTGATTCCTAAGCATCGATAGCCTTCCGCCAATCCATTTTTAAAATCGATCGTTTCCGCCATTGCTATGGCGCTTTTAGCCAGTGATTTTCCTTTTTCAGGATCTACCCTAGAATATTCTTGGCTGAGCTTGTTTTTTATGATAACAATCGTCTTTTTGTCTTTGGTGCTCTTTAGTGAAGTTTCTAAAGAATCAATCAGCATTTGCCCCTGTTTTTGGGCGTTTACTGTTATTGAAAATAGGCATAGCGCTAAAAAGAAGATGGCTTTTTTCATAATAGGAGCATATTGATATTTTCTTTGAAGCTTCTTCCAACAGGAATCATAGCGCCATTATTGAGAAGCACTTCTTGAGGATTGATCTTTTCTATAAACTGTTTTTGTACGGCAAAGCTTCTGTGGACCCTGATAAAAGATTGGAAGTGGTCTTCCTTTAAAAGCAGTCCGATACTCGACAATACGCAATGTCTTTTTTTAGAAGTAATGATCAGCGTATAATCTTTCAAAGCTTCAAGATATAAAATGTCGTGCAGCTTTACTTTCGTCTGCTCGTGCCCTTCTTTTATATAAATTACGTCACCACCTATGCTGGATTCAAAAAGCAGTGCTTTATGTTTTATTTCCAAAAATTCTTCAATGCGCCTCATGGTTTGGGCGAAACGGTCAAATTTCAGAGGTTTTACGATAAAGTCGAGAGTATCTAATTCAAAGCTTTCTACGGCAAATTCAGGATGCGAAGTTATAAAGATACAAGCGGGTACCGCAGATGCTCTTTTTCGAAGTTCCACGCCGCTCAAGCCAGGCATGTCGATATCTAGAAATAAGATATCTATTGTAGTGTTTTCTATGGCATCAAGAGCTTCTTCTGCATTGTCAAAAGCCCCAACTATGGCAAGATTTTCAAATCTTTTTGCAAATGAAACTACAGTAAGTCTGTCTATTTCATCATCATCGACTATAATGCATTTGAGCTTTTCCATATTTTAAGCATTTACTCAAATATAAGTAAAAAATTAACATTTAACAGAAAAAATGTTATTGGTCTATTTAAAATGTTATTGGTCTATTACTGGTTTTTTTAGCTTAATGATGAGTGCACCTTTGTCTAACCAAATGATTAAAAGAATTAACAACAAAAAATTACATCATGAAAACGATTAAAATTTTATCGGGAGCTTTATTAGCCATTTTTGCCATTTCTTGCAGTAGCGATGACAGCGGTCCTTCTTATGCTGTTGAAAATCCATTAGAGTCCTACCATCAGCAGGCTGGGTTTACGACAACTTCCAATTTTATAAATGCAGGCAGTTATGAGTTTGGGCTAGCATTTTCTCCAAACGTCAAAGGGGTTATTAAAGCGATAACGTTAAAGCTACCAGAAGCAAACCCTGAGGTAAGAGTAACCATTTGGGATTACGATACCAAGGCGGTTTTAAAATCAGAAAACATGAATGTGGCAACAGCAGATGTGCTTGTTACGAAAACTATTTCTGACTTGGCTTTAGAAAAAGACAAGAAATACTTGATAACCATGAATTCTAATGATTGGTACAAAAGAAGTAAAGCAGACAATACAAATGCGACCTATCCTATCACGGCTGGAAATATTAAATTTTTAGAATACAGATGGGTGTCTGGTGCAACACAGACGTATCCAACAAACGTATCCTTAAATTATAACGGTGGGGATTTGAGCTTTGACTTTAAGCAGACAGAATAGATGTTTCTAGGGTTAGTTAGAAAAAGACTTGACAGTTCATCTGTCAAGTCTTTTTTGTGTCGTAAATTATTATAATCTCAAAATTACCTTATTGATTGTATTTATAACATTGAAAAACAGATTGAATTGGTTAAAGCAAGGTTGCTTCGCGGTGTCAACCACAGTTGACAGGTTAAAGTGAAGTCATTTCAAGGTGTCAACTGCAGTTGACGGGTCAAAGTGAGGTCGTTTCAGGGTGTCAACCGGAGTTGACAGGTCAAAGTGAAGTCATTTCAAGATGTCAACTGCAGTTGACGGGTCAAAGTGAGGTCGTTTCAGGGTGTCAACCGGAGTTGACAGGTCAAAGTGAAGTCATTTCAAGATGTCAACTGCAGTGTT
>NZ_JACJIS010000001.1:2003983-2203516 GCF_014138495.1 Flavobacterium gossypii
CAGTTGACGGGTCAAAGTGAGGTCGTTTCAGGGTGTCAACCACAGTTGACAGGTTAAAGTGAAGTCATTTCAAGGCGTCAACTGCAGTTGCTACGGAGAGCAGAAAGCAGAATACCGTTTTTTAATTTTTAAATCAATCAATCTTTCAATATATTTGAGGTATGAAGATTGAATCGCAAATAGAAAAAATATCCAGCTTTCAGCATCTGGAATTGCTAGCCAACCAAATCGTCGAAGGATTTATCTCTGGAATGCATAAGAGTCCGTTTCATGGATTTTCTGCAGAATTTGCAGAGCATAAAGTGTATAATGCAGGCGAAAGTACCAAACACATCGACTGGAAGCTTTTTGCGAAAACCGATAGGCTATACACCAAGCGTTTTGAAGAAGAAACCAATCTCCGCTGCCATCTGATTATCGACAATTCGTCTTCAATGCATTATCCGAAACTAAGCGAAGGCCAGCAGTTTTACGAAAGCAAAATAGGTTTTTCTGTTTTGGCATCTGCTGTATTAATGAATCTGCTCAAGAAACAGCGAGATGCTGTGGGATTGAGCGTCTATTCGGATACGTATGAATATTATGCTCCAGAAAAAGGCAGTGACCGCCACCACCGAATGATTTTGAACAAGCTGGAGAATCTGCTGGCCGAACCAAAACAATCCCGAAATACCGATACGGTTATGTTCCTGCATCAGATTGCTGAAAAAATGCACCGCCGTTCGATGATTATCTTGTTTACGGATATGTTCCAGCCTGGAAACGAAGAAGCATTGCTGAATGCCTTGCAGCATCTAAAACACAACAAGCACAAAGTCGTCCTTTTTCATGTCATCGACAATAAAACAGAATTAAACTTTGATTTCGACAATACGCCGAGGAAATTTATTGACCTCGAATCGGGAGAAGAAGTAAATCTTTTTGCTGATAACATCAAAGAAGAATATGAAAAGCGAGCCGAAAGCTATTTCAAGAAGCTATCGTTGACCTGCGCGCAAAATAAAATCAAATATGTTCCTGTCGCGGCAGGCAAAAATTTCGAAAAAATCTTGACAACATACTTGATTGAAAAACAAATGTTTGGATAAGTTCTTAAAAAAAAGTTTAATTTTTTTTGCGAAAACGCTTGCAGAAGTAAAAAACTGTGGTATATTTGCACTCGCAATTAAGCGCTGGTTTGGTAGTTCAGTTGGTTAGAATACATGCCTGTCACGCATGGGGTCGCGGGTTCGAGTCCCGTCCAGACCGCTAAATTGGGAGAAGCCTTTCGAAAGAAAGGCTTTTTTGCCCAAAAAGGTTTTTAAGATTAGTTGTGTTGTTTAGGTACGAAAGTACCAGGTTTAGTAGTTAGACCAATGAAAAGCTTTCCATTCACTTGGAGGGCTTTTTTGATTTTAGATAGCCCGTGTACTGCTGCTAATGGAACAGCTCTGACTAAAACCAGATTTCCCGATACTGCCATACTTTGTAAAGGAAAAGTCCCAAAAAGCCCATACATACCACAAACTTTATAAAAGTAGAAGCCAGAAATCCTATAAACGATCCTGTAGCTGCTTTTAGCGCACGTGCGTGATCTTTGGAGTCATACATCATTTCTCCTATAAAAGCGCCCAGAAAAGGACCGATAATAAAGCCAAACGGAATCGGCGCAAGCAGTCCTACGACAAGTCCGATGTTGGTTCCCCAGATTCCATAAGAACTTCCGCCAAACCGCTTTGTTCCCTTTGCGGGAATTACATAATCTAAAATACCTGAAATGATTGCCAATACAAGCGTGATTCCTAATGTCCAATACTCCGTTTCAATTCCGTCACAAAAATACAGCAGGAGCAGGCCTATCCAAGAGAGCGGCGCATCTGGAAGAACGGGAAGGAAACTGCCAAGAATTCCTCCGATCATGCAAATAAATCCGGCAATCAATAAAAAGTATTCCATAAATTAAATTTAGTATTTTTGAAATGTGTAATATTACAAAATGCCTGCCAATCATAGTATGAGAAAACTCACAGCAATTCTTTTTTTAGGACTTTTATGCGCTTCTTGCCAGAATCTTCAAAAACAGGAGATTTCTGAAGAAGAACTGCTCAAACAGGAGCTCCAAAAAATTAATTGGAACCAAGTAGACGAATTTCCATCTGTGGCGACGTGTGACTCCATCAAAGACGAGGCGACTCGGAAGCAATGCTTTTTTGACTTCCTTACCGTTACGATCCAGCAGAAATTGGATCTGGACACGTTGTCCATTCTTTATCCACAGATTGATACCATACAAGTCAAAGTTACGGTTTATCCCGATTCTAGATTAGAATTTGAACCGCAATTTCCTGTGGATAGCTTAGCGTATGATAAGATAAAAATCGACAGCATCCTGCATGCTAGGCTGACGGACTTCCCAAAGATAAACCCAGCGTTGAAAAGAGGAATTCCAGTAAAAACACAATTTATCTTGCCGGTAATCTTGAATGTAGAATAAGTGCCCTAGAATTTTCTTCCCTTCCACTCATACCTTCCAAACAAAGAATACAAAGCGACAGCTACGCTAAAGAAAGGATAGACCAGATTGCTAATCAGAAAGAATTTGACCGATTTTGGTTGTAAGAACTTTCCGGTTTGGTATAATAGAGAAAAGTCGACGAATATTTTTACCGCAAAGAGCAAGTACCACGTCCAAAACGAAAAGAGATGCGCCAAAGTCAGCAGCAATCCTAAAACAATAGCCAGATTGCCTCCAAAAACAACCAATGCCAGTATTTTTCCGAAAAGACTTTGGTACGAAGCAGCTTTTGAAGCCCAGCGTACTCGTTGGTGAAAAACAGACTTCCATTCGTCTAAGGGTTTTGTAAGCACGATGTTTGCTTCCGATTTCAAATAATGTACTTTCTCAGGGTGTTTTGCTACAGCTTTCTGCAATAAGAACACATCGTCGCCACTGGCAATGCCATTATTGCCGTCAAAACCATTTAGGCCAAGAAATAACTCTTTCTTGTATGCCAGATTTGCGCCATTGCACATAAACGCTTTCCCGATTCCGAAACTTCCGATGGTAGCTCCCTGCAGGCTCATGAGGTCGATCTGCTGAAACTGATGCAGAAAAGAATCTTCTGCGCTAAAAGCTACAGCTCCGGCAATCATTGATGGTCCATGATTCTGGATATAACTGTCGATGGCTGTCAGCCAATCTGGATTCACAAAACAATCTGCATCGGTCGTAATGATCCATTCGTTATCGATACTATTTATAGCGGTTGAAATGGCATCTTTTTTCGGCGAGCCGGATTTTCGTATGTTGTCAATTATGTTGGAGTGAAAACTTAATGCCGGAAAGTTTTGGATGACCGAAACAGAATCGTCTGTAGAAGAATCATCGACGAAGATAATTTCAAATTGGGCTCTCGGGTAATTAAGCTGCGTAAAAGAATGCAGCAGTTCTGGAAGACGATCGGCTTCATTTCGAAAAGGAACGATGATGGAAAAATTGGTCTTTGGCTCAGCAGCCAGATTTTTAGAAACCGCAATTCTTCTAAACCCGTAGGCCAGCCACAGAATAAAAATAGAATAGATTCCGACGATTCCGAAAAATACAAACGCTATGATTTCCATTTCGATTTAAAATTAAAAACATAATAACTTCCTAAGAGAACAGGAAGGACTACGTTCAAAAACCACATCAAGGTACTAATAAAAACAACAATCCATTCATTCACGCCCAACAATCCGAAGAAATACACGGCCACGCTTCCTTTAACAGCAAAATCTAAAAACTGAAATGTAGGCAACGAAGAAGCCAGAAAGTAAACGCTCGTAATTGCTGCCATTAATAGAAAATAAGGCAATTCGACATCAAAAGCTAGAAATAGAAAGTAGTATTGGTGTGAAAAAATCAAGTAGCGGCAGATGGCCAGGACTATATTTTTTTGATGGATCTGTCTTGGAATTTCATTGATCTTTTCAAATAAAAGAGCTAAGGAATACCCTTTGATGGTAATTTTTTTCAAGCCGAACAGCAGGCCGCAGACCAAAGCCAATAAACCAAACAGCAATAGGATGTTTTTAGTTGAAACGATTGGGAATTTGTAATTAAAATAAAGCAATCCTAGAGTACCAAAAACAATCGTCAAGATCATCTGGATTCCGTTGCAGATCAGGTTTAAGAAGATGACTTTCTTAGCCTCCTTCTTCTTAAAATATAAAGTTTTGGCGCCGTATTCGCCTATGCCGTTTGGCGTAAAAATAGAAGCTGTCAAGGCACTAAGAACTTGTTCTGTTGCTTTGCCGATAGAAATTCTTTCGATAACCTGAGCCAGATTTTGCCATTTCAAGATTTCAAAATAGCGGTTAAAAAAACTGAAAGACAAAAGGAATAAGATGCCCCAAAATGATTTCTTGCGGTCTAATAAATCCAGAAATTTCTGCCAGTCCAATTGCTCGTTATGAGCCAATTGATTCCATATAAAATAAAATGCGCCGCCAACAATCAAAAGTTTGGTCAGAAACACTAGGAATTGTTTAGCTTTGTGAGGAATTGCAATCATTCGGCAAAATAACAAATTAAAATTGGCAAACGAACGTATCATATTAGGAATTGACCCCGGAACAACCATTATGGGTTTCGGATTGATAAAAGTCATCAACAAAAAGATGGAATTCCTCCAGCTGAACGAATTGATCTTAAGCAAATATGACGATCATTATACCAAACTGAAAGTTATTTTTGAACGGACTATCGAATTGATAGAAACCCATCATCCCGATGAAATTGCAATTGAAGCGCCTTTCTTTGGCAAGAACGTACAGTCGATGCTCAAGCTGGGCAGGGCGCAAGGCGTTGCCATGGCGGCGGGACTTTCGCGACAGATTCCGATTACCGAATACGAGCCAAAAAAAATAAAGATGGCGATTACCGGAAACGGAAATGCCACAAAGGAGCAGGTGGCCAAAATGCTCCAGCAGCTTTTAGGCTTAAAAGAATTGCCTAAAAACCTAGACAGTACAGACGGACTGGCCGCAGCAGTATGTCATTTTTTTAATTCAGGGAAAGTAATAGGCACAAAAAGCTATTCGGGTTGGGATGCTTTTGTGAAACAAAATGAAGATAGAGTAAAAAAATAGCCGATTTTTATCCGTAGGAGAAAATCAAAGCTTAAGACGAAACATGAGCGGCATATATATTCACATACCTTTTTGCAAGCAGGCCTGCCATTACTGCGACTTTCACTTTTCGACTTCCATGAAAAAGAAAGACGAGATGGTGCTGGCTTTGGCGAAAGAAATGCGTTTGCGAAAATTAGAATTCGATAATGAAACTGTAGAAACGATTTATTTTGGAGGCGGAACGCCTTCGGTATTGTCGATTTCGGAATTGCGATTTTTGATTGATGCGGTGTATGAGAATTTCAATGTGGCAGAGAATCCAGAAATTACATTAGAAGCCAATCCAGATGATTTGTCTGAAGGCCAAATAATCGAATTTTCGAAGAATCGAATCAATCGTCTCAGCATCGGCATCCAATCTTTTTTTGAAGAAGATTTGAAAATGATGAATCGGGCGCACAATGCAGAAGAAGCCAAGAAATCATTAGAAATTGCGACGCGATATTTCGACAACATTTCTATCGACCTGATTTATGGCATTCCAGGAATGACTAATGAAATGTGGAAACAGAATATTGAGACGGCGTTACGCTACAGTGTTCCACATATTTCAAGCTATGCGTTGACGGTAGAGCCAAAAACGGCCCTGAAAAAACTAATCCAGACCGGAAAAATCTCTGAGCCAAAAGACGATGTTGCCCAAGAGCATTTTATGATTTTGGTTGACACGCTTCAAGAGAACGGTTTTATCCATTATGAACTGTCCAATTTTGGAAAGGAAAACTATTTTTCTAAAAATAACTCGGCCTATTGGCTGGGGAAAAAGTACATCGGCATCGGACCTTCGGCCCATAGTTATGACGGCATTTCGAGAAGCTGGAATATGGCAAACAATGCACTGTATCTAAAAGAAATAGAAGCGAATAATCTGCCGAATGAAATCGAGATTTTATCGCAAACAGACCGCTATAACGAGTATATCATGACGGGATTGCGTACTATTTGGGGCGTTTCGCTGGATCGGATTGAAAAAGAATTTGGAGAAAGCAAACTGCAGTATCTGCAAAAGCAATCGGAGAAATTTCTTTCCGACGGACTGCTTTCTATTGAAAATAAAATCCTCAAGACGACTCCAAAAGGAAAGTTTTTGGCAGATGGAATTGCAAGTGATTTGTTTTTGATAAATTTGGATGATAATTAAAGGCAAGTCGGGTCCAATTCTTCAATAAGATGCTAAGCCTAGACCTAATGCAACAACCAAAATTTTGCTTTGAATGATAGCTAGAATCCAACATAAAGACCAAAATTTCGAAGTAGATTTATCAAAGCCGATAGATATTTCACTGCCGTTGACAAATACAGATGAAAATCCGATTGCTTGGTATATTGAAAAACCGGTAATCGAACCCGTTCGTTTCGGCCATTGGGTAGGAAAAGTTTCGGAAGGAAGTTCTTCCACGAATTTTAATAATATTTTCTTTAATCCGCACGGACACGGGACGCATACGGAATGTCTGGGGCATATTACCACAGAATTCTACAGTATCAATCAGCACTTGAAGACATTTTTCTTTACGGCTGAAGTCGTTTCGGTCGAGCCAGAAATCCGCGGCGAAGATTTAGTCATAACCAGAAGCCAAATTGAAAAAGCGTTGGAAGGAAAGCTTCCAGAAGCCATCGTTATCAGGACATTGCCGAATTTGCAAGAAAAACGTTCTAAAAAATATTCCGATACCAATCCGCCTTATCTTGAAGAAAAAGCGGCGGTTTTTATCCGAGAAAAAGGAATCAAGCATTTGTTGATTGATTTGCCAAGCGTCGACAAAGAAAAAGACCAAGGAAAATTGCTGGCACACAAAGCTTTTTGGAACGTAAAAAATACCCAAGAACTCAATGACGATGCCAGGCTGGATGCGACGATTACAGAATTAATTTTTGTTCGTGATGAGGTAGAAGACGGAAGTTATTTGCTCAATCTCCAGATTGCTTCTTTTGAAAATGATGCGAGCCCTAGCAAGCCAGTACTGTATAAAATATAAGATAAATGGATATACAAGCTTATTTTGAATACTGCCTTTCCAAAAAAGGAGTAACCGAACACTTTCCGTTTGATGAAGATACGTTGGTGTTTAAAGTCGGCGGAAAAATGTTTGCGTTATCGTCTTTAAATGGCTGGGAAAAAGGAACGCCGTCTATCAATTTAAAATGCGATCCGGAACGCGCAGAAGAGCTTCGCGCCGAGTTTGATGATATACAACCAGGCTATCACATGAGCAAAGTGCATTGGAATACGGTTTCATTGAATGGCGATGTTTCTGATAAATTTGTGAGAGAATTGATTGACCATTCCTATGATTTGGTTTTCAAAAGCTTAACAAAGAAAATCCAAACCGAAATTATTGAATTAACAAATTAGGTATTACTTTTGTTGTATAAAAAGTCTACCAATACAGTAACGTAACTGAAAGATGAAAGAACAAATAAAAAAATTTTTAAACGAAGAACAAGATCCTAAAGCGATTGAAAAAATCACTTCGAAACTGACCGATTTGCTTATGAAAAATGAGGAAGTTGGATACATCGGGGTACAGAAAAAGCCTGCCATTACTGTTTTTCCAGATAGTATTGTTCTGACCAATAAAAGAATCATTATCTGCAAGCCTAAAAATTTAGGTCTGTCGATGGATTTCACAGATTATACTTGGGATGATATTGCTGGAACTTTTGTAAAGGAGAATATTCTAGGTTCGGAATTTTCGTTTACGACCAAAACAGACCTGACGATTTCTATCGATTATATTCCTAAAACCCAGGCAAGAAAGATTTATACTTTCGCAAAAGAACAATTGGATATTTTAAAAAATGGAGCAATTCCAGTAGCTGAAACTTTTGTTGAAGAACCAAAAATGGATGTTTTTCAAGAAGAAGCTGTCATTCCTGAAGTTTTTTCAGAAATAGAAGAACCAGAAGCAATTGAAGAAATGGAAACAGAGGAAGTGACCGATTTTGCAGAAATAATTCCAGTTTCGCAATCGGGCTATCGCGATGAAAAGCAATATCCGGATGAAAAACCAGAAGTTGCAAAAGAAAAAACAATGGGAGAATTATCGCAAGATGAATTGTTTGAAAAGCTGCAGAACTATAAAAAATTGCTAGATAACGGATTGATTATGCAAGGGGAATATGATACTTTGAAAAAAGAAATCTTGAGCCACATGTAGTTTAATAGATAACCCTTTCAGAGTTTTAAACTCTGAAAGGGTTAATGCTAAAAAGTTCTTTTCTGTTTTTCAACAAAATTGTTAGCTTGTAGTTCTAACAATTCTTTTGCCTTGCTTCTTTGCAGATTAAACAATTCCTTATCAGAAGCGATATCTTCATATACCTTATCGTGCATTTGAGCGCTAGTTTTCACGAGCAATTCCCTTTGGTACTTGTCCTGATTGATTGTCGCTTTCAGAGCCGTTTCTAAATCTTCGAGCTTAAAATCGTATTCGCCTTTTGGAGACAGTAATTTTGCGATAATCGGAGAAGTTTCGATGGCCAAAAACAACAGCATAATAAAGAAAGAAGGCAACCAAGGCAATTTGTTCAAGGCATTGATTCTTGCCATCAGACCATCAAATCCATCGATGATTGGCTGTGTTTCGGTTACTTTTTTGTCTAAATCGGCTTCCAGTTTTTTGGACAGCTTTTCAGCTTCTGCAATCTTTGCTAAATTGGTTTTTCTTAAAGTATCCAATTCTGATTTTGCCAGATCGTGTTTGGCAATTTTTTCCTTAAAAACAGGACCTTTGCCCAATTTTTTTGTCCCAGCAGTTCCTTCAGCTTCCGTAATATAGGTTGTGTACAGCGTATTGACCTCTTTCTCTTTTTTGGCCATCTCAGATTTTAGGCTCTCGATTTTGGCTTTATTTTTCTCTAAGTCTGATTTGAAATAATTAGCGACTTCTTTTTTATTGTTTAAGGCCATCGCGTTTTTCTCTTTCAATAAAACGGTGTTGATTTCCTTTTCGAAAATCTTAATCTCTAAAGGTTTTGAAATTACGATCGCAATAATTATGGCAAGTGCAATCCTTGGCGTTGCTTGGATAAATTCGTTTGAAAAGCTATCCCTTTTTCGAATGGTCGAAACAATAAATCGATCCAGATTGAAAATGAGTAGTCCCCATACAAATCCAAAAAACATTGCTGCATAAAGATTGTCGAAAACGGTATAAAGTGCATAACTGCTGGCAATAAAAGCCATGACGGCTGTGAAAAATACGGTAGCTCCAATTCCCGCATATTTGTTCTGTTCGCCATTGGAACAGCCTTCGATGATTTTTTTGTCTACACCGGAGCAGACAATAAAGAAGTGTTTTAACATAATGATTGATGATTAGCATATTAGAAACATGTCCAATATGAGATGATTGATGATGATGTCTACAAAAGTAACGCCAATTTTTTGATTATGGTATAAACCGTTGATAGGTTTTGGCTTAGAGACAAAAAAATCCGCTAAACTAGCGGATTTATAATGGAAATTATAACTAACTATTGTAATTTTTTCCCTTTGTCGTTTACTCTATTTCCCCATCTGTCAAAATACTTTTTGTTTCCGTTTTCAACGGCATACTATAAGGTTTGCCCATTGGCATTTACATATTCGGTTTTTTCGTTTTCTTTTTTAGATTTGTTCGCTTTGTAAGGAACCAATTTTATTTCTGGATTTGCCTTTTTTTTAATTATCTTCTCGAAAACTTCCATTTTATCACCAGCATATTTCTCGGGATCTTTACCCATCTCGTTTTTATCAAAATAATCATGAGTATAAAACGAATATTGAAATGGCTGCGGATGTTTTTTAGTCCTGGCATTTTTTAAGATTACGCTTCCAGAAAAATAGGCAATATCAGAGGGTTTGAATTTATTCAATTCACTATTCCTGACATTTACTCCATCGACCCAAATGGCATAATTCTTTACATTTTTAAAACCGTCTAACTCTTTTTGTGTTGGCGAGTTCTTTACATACCCTTTGGGAACTAAGAAGAGCCATACTTTTAAACGTTCTTTGTCTTCCGCCGTTAATTCTTCATAGACTTTGTTAAATATAATGTCTTTACCTTCTACTCCTTTTTTTGTCTGGATTCCATATTTATAGATGATAAATCGGGTGCCAGCATAATAAGAAGCTTCTCTTTTGTCTTTTTCATTAAGTGCTTCTTTTTTTGCCGTGTTTTGCATCACTTTTTCTTGTGCTACAGTTTTTACACACGTGAAATAAATGATTCCGGTTAATAAAGGTAATAAAGCTAATTTCTTAGCTATAGCTATGTTTTTAGATGTCTTTTTTGTCATCATGATTAATCGTTTTTTGGTTACTGAAAAATTCAAATTACTGGCCAAGTAAAAGTTGTTGTTCCACGATGCTTTTTGCAAGAGCAGGCTTTGGTAAAAAGGGACATTATTATACGATTCTACCACTTTCTCATCTGCGAGAAATTCATGATTTAGCTGTATCGCTTTTTTATAAAGAAGTAATAGAGGATTGAACCAGAATACTGTCTTTATGATTTCAATGAACAGGATATCATAGCTGTGTCTTTGCCTTACATGAGTCAATTCGTGAGTGTATAATTCTTCTTGTATGTTTCGGTTGTTATAATCATCGCCATTTATGAAAATGTACTGCAGGAAAGTATGAGGTAGCGACTTTTCTCTTACCAATACTAATGTGGAATAGAAGAAGGAGACCGTCCTGTTTTTTCTCACTTTTGAAAGCAAGGCATATATGTTTTTGCCAAACCTAACAATAAAGAAAATCGTTACCGCAGCATATAAGCTCCAAAGTAATATTGGAATATAATTTACATCTTCTTGTTTGATAATAGCTACAGTTTCATTTTTTGTCAGAATCGGATTTGGAAGAAGTAACGGTTTTGAAATGGATTCGACTGCTATTTCAATCGTTATGAAAGGAAGAGCAAAAGAAAACAATAGGCTGAATAAAAGATAAAATCTGTTGAAGGTATGCATCTTCTCCTTTTCTAGAAAAAGATGGTATAAGCCTAAGAGCAATGTCAAGCTTATGGTCGATTTGATTAAAAAGTCGATCATTTTTTCTTTTTTTGGATTTCTTTGTCGATAATCTTTTGAAGCTCTTCCAATTCGGTTTTGGTCAAATCGGTTTCCGTCGTAAAAAATGAGGCAAATTGTGAAGCTGAATTATTAAAGAAATTCTTGATCAAGCCGTTCACGTGTTTTGAGAAATAGTCCGTTTTTTTGACTAGTGGATAATATTCTCTGGAGTTGCCTATTTCAGTATATGTTACAAATTTTTTGTCAATCATTCTTTTCAGCAGCGTAGCCACAGTTGTGGTTGCTGGTTTTGGCTCTGGATAGCATTCCAGTAAATCTTTCATGAAAGCCTTTTCAAGCTTCCACAGGTGTTGCATTAACTGTTCTTCTGAATTGGATAGTTGCATTTTTTATTGTTTTATTTCTGTTTCATTAAGTATAGCACCGTTTTCATACGTTCTGATGCCTATAAGTTGGCCGCTTTCGTCATAAAATTTCCAGTCGCCATTATAAAACCAGTGCATTTCATTTTCTGTCAAGACTTAGATACTGTTTTTGTAAATTTCATTCTACAAAATTAGAATTTACTCTACAAATGTAGAAATAAAATTCAATTCTACAAGTGTAGAGCAAAGTTTTTTTTGGAAATAAAAAAATCCGTTCGATAAGGAACGGATTTGTATGAATTTATTCGAAACGTAATGTCACCGGAAAATGATAAAGAGTTTTGACAGGTTTTCCTTTTTGATAACCCGGTTTCCATTTTGGCGATTTGCTCAAGACTCGTACTACTTCGTCAGCAACGCGGTAGCCTGGATCTTTCAGGAGTTTAATATTGCTTAAAGTTCCGTCTCTTTCGACCACAAAAGTGACATTTATACGGATATTTTCCGTGATTCCTTCCGGAAAGCGAAAATTAGTATAGACAAATTGCCCAAACTTATTAATGCCTCCAGGGAATTCTGGAGATTGTTCTACGACATCGTATACGTCGTCAATACTTGGCTCCAGCTGGTTTGAATTTACTGTTGTGGTTTGCGCTTTGCTTTCAATACTTAATAAGTTGAAGGTCAAAGCAAATACAATAAAAGCCTTTTTCATTATTTAACTTTAAAAAGCTCCACAAAATATTTATAAAACAACGGAATAGTTTCGATTCCCTTTAAGTAATTGAAAACTCCGAAATGTTCGTTAGGCGAGTGTATAGCATCGCTGTCTAAACCAAACCCCATCAAGATAGTCTTGCTCTTTAATTCTTTTTCAAACAATGCTACGATAGGAATACTTCCTCCAGAACGAACCGGAATCGGCTGTACTCCAAAGCTTTCATTATAGGCTTTGGCAGCGGCTTGGTAACCAATACTGTCAATTGGAGTGACATAGCCTTGTCCTCCATGATGCGGTTTTACTTTTACGGTAACGCCGCTTGGAGCAATGCTTTCAAAATGTTTTGTAAACAATTCTGTAATCTCATGCCAGTCTTGATTCGGAACCAAACGCATCGAGATTTTTGCATACGCTTTGCTTGCAATAACCGTTTTGGCGCCTTCGCCCGTATAACCGCCCCAGATTCCGTTAACGTCTAAGGTTGGGCGGATAGAGTTTCTTTCGTTGGTAGTATAGCCTTGTTCACCATAGATATCGTTTAGGTCTAAGGCCTTTTTGTAAGCTTCTAAAGAAAATGGTGCTTTCGCCATTTCAGCTCTTTCCGCATCAGAAAGTTCTTCTACTTTGTCGTAAAATCCTGGAATGGTGATATGGTTGTTTTCGTCATGAAGCGAAGCAATCATTTTGGCCAAAACGTTTATCGGGTTGGCAACAGCACCGCCATATAAGCCAGAATGCAAGTCGCGGTTCGGTCCCGTAACTTCCACTTCTACATAGCTTAGTCCGCGTAATCCTGTTGTGATTGACGGCTGTGTATTCGAGATCATTCCCGTATCAGAAATCAAGATGACATCATTTTTTAATTTCTCTTGGTTTCTTTCTACAAACCAGCTCAAGCTGGCAGAGCCGACCTCTTCTTCGCCTTCGATCATGAATTTCACATTGCAAGGAAGGTTATTCGTTTGTACCATGTATTCCAAGGCCTTCACATGCATGTACATTTGGCCTTTATCATCGCATGCTCCGCGGGCAAAGATAGCACCGTCAGGATGCAGGTCCGTTTTTTTGATTACAGGCTCAAAAGGAGGCGATGTCCACAAATCCAACGGATCTGGCGGCTGTACGTCATAATGTCCATAAACCAAAACTGTAGGCAGGTTTTTATCGATTATTTTCTCCCCATACACAATAGGATAGCCTGGAGTATCGCAAATTTCGACAAAATCACAGCCCGCTTTTTCTAAGCTTGCTTTAACAGCATTTGCTGTGTCAATAACATCTTGAGAATAGGCAGAATCAGCGCTGACAGATGGAATCTTCAGTAAATCAATAAGTTCGTTGAGGAAACGTTCTTTGTTTTTTTGAACGTAGTCTTTTATAGTATCCATGAATGGTAAATTGATATGTTGTCTGCCAAAAATACGAAAAAGAATATTTTAATTTTTTTTAATTTTTTATTTGAAAGTTCAAAACTATGACTATATTTGCACCTCGATTGAGACAATAGTCAAAATCAAAGGTCTACTGCGGGTATGGTGAAATTGGTAGACACGCCAGACTTAGGATCTGGTGCCGCAAGGTGTGTAGGTTCGAGTCCTATTACCCGCACTGAAAAGTCTCTCTTAGTCGAGGGACTTTTTTTTTGGAATAAACTCTCCTTTCCAAATCTTATTAATTAACATTCCTAAGTAGTTTTAAAAATCAATTTCCTCTAAATTTACATTTCAATATAATTTTAGATGAGAAAAAAATCCCTTTTCATTTTGTTGGCAATCGGAAATATGCTGGCAATTGAAGCCCAAGAAAACAAGCAAACTATGAATCCATTTTTTCAGGCCTACGCTACGCCATTTGAAGTTCCGCCTTTTGACAAGATAAAAAACGAGCACTTCAAGCCGGCAATTTTAGAAGGAATCAAAAGGCATGAAGCCGAAATTAATACCATTGCCAATAATTCTGAAGCTCCAACTTTTGAGAATACGATTCTTGCCATGGAGAATGCAGGAGAACTATTGTCAAACGTAAATGTGGTCTTTTCGAATTTAAATGGCGCTAACACAAACGAAGAACTCCAAAAAATAGCAAAAGAAGTTTCTCCCAATCTTGCTGCTCACAATGATAATATCTATTTAAATGAGAAATTATTTGCAAGAGTAAAAGCAATCTGGAACAAAAAAGAGTCGCTGAATCTAAATTTAGAACAGGCAAAAATTCTAGAGAATCTGCACAAAGCATTTGTCAGAAGTGGTGCTAATTTAGCCGATGCTGATAAAGACAAGCTTCGTAAAATAAATGCAGAACTTTCGCTTACTTCTTTAAAATACGGACAAAATATTCTAGCAGAAACCAATAAATTTGAATTGGTAATTGATGATAAAAAAGATTTGGCAGGATTGCCGCAAGAGCTAATCAATGCAGCAGCAGAAGATGCTAAAACAAAAGGCAAAGAAGGGAAATGGGTTTTTACGCTTTCGAATTCTAGCGTGATGCCTTTTTTGCAATACAGTTCGAATAGAAAATTACGCCAGCAGATTTGGGAGGCCTATCAGACACGAGGCAATCATGATGATGAATTTGATAATAAGGAAAATGCGGTTAAGCTCGCCAATCTTCGAGGCGAAAAAGCTCGA
Organism: Flavobacterium gossypii; assembly: GCF_014138495.1. Lineage (NCBI taxonomy): Bacteria > Pseudomonadati > Bacteroidota > Flavobacteriia > Flavobacteriales > Flavobacteriaceae > Flavobacterium > Flavobacterium gossypii. The sequence goes on from NZ_JACJIS010000001.1 coordinate 2,018,878, forward strand.
TTGTTAGGTTATAAGTCACATTCCGCATACGTGCTGGAAGAATCGATGGCCAAAACCCCTGAAAATGTAGCCAAGCTTCTGAATGATTTGTGGAAGCCGGCTTTGGCAATTGCCAAGACGGAAGCTGCGGATATCCAAAAAATGATGGACAAAGAAGGCATCAAGGACAAAGTCAAGCCGTATGATTGGAGGTATTATACTGAAAAAATCAGGAAGCAGCGTTTTGATCTAGACGAACAAGAATTGAAGCCTTATTTTAGTTTAGACAATGTCAGGAAAGGTGTTTTTCAAGTCACAGAAAAGCTATATGGCCTAAAATTCAAGCAACTCAATGATGTTCCAAAATACCATGAAGAAGTTACTACTTGGGAAGTCACAGAAGCTGACGGAACACATGTCGGGATTCTATACATGGATTTCTTCCCGAGAGCTTCCAAAAGAGGCGGTGCTTGGATGACATCCTACAGAAGCCAGAAAACAGTTGACGGTAAAAGAAAAGCTCCGGTAATTTCAATTGTCTGCAATTTTACAAAACCAACCGGCGATACGCCAGCATTGCTAACTTTTGATGAAGTAACGACTTTCTTCCATGAATTTGGCCATGCATTACACGGATTATTATCTAACGTAACCTATAAAAGCCTTGCGGGAACAAGCGTTCCGAGAGATTTTGTCGAACTGCCATCGCAGATTATGGAAAACTGGGCCGCTGAACCAGAAGTACTGAAAATGTATGCGAAGCATTATAAAACGGGCGAAGTAATTCCTGATGCGCTAATCCAAAAGCTTCAAAAATCAGGAACTTTTGATCAAGGGTTTGCGACAGTAGAATATCTAGCGGCTTCGTTCCTGGATATGGATTATCATGCGCAGACAGCGCCTATACAACTAGATGCTAATTCGTTTGAAAAGAATTCCATGAAAAAGATTGGCTTGATCGATGCGATTATTCCAAGATACAGAAGTACCTATTTCAGTCATATTTTTGCTGGCGGCTATTCTTCAGGATACTACAGCTATATCTGGTCAGGAGTCTTGGATACAGATGCTTTTGAGGCCTTCAAGACAACAAATCTTTTCAATCCAGAAAAAGCAAAATTATTCCGAAAAAATGTCCTTGAAAAAGGAGGTACAGAAGACCCGATGGTTTTGTATAAAAGATTCAGAGGTGCAGAGCCTAGCGTGGAACCATTATTAAGAAAACGCGGTCTCGACAAAAAAGAAGAAACTTCTAAAAAGATTAAAGGTTAAAATAAAAGCCCTTGGGAAACCAAGGGCTTTTTTGTTTTATCCGTGATAAACACGAGAAGCAATAATTTTTCCGTTTTTGACGTCCAAAACTTCTGCAACGAGCATATCATCTTCGCCATCGACATTTCTTATGTATTCCATAAAAACCCTGTCGCCGTTGGCGGTTAGTGAAGTAACCTTATAATGTAAAGAGGGCAGGCGTTCAAAAGCATCTTGCCACCATTCGCGTAATGCTTGTTTTCCTTCTACAAAACCGTTTGTTTCTGGCTTTCTGATTTTCAGTTTCGGACTAAAATGTCTGGCTTCGTCATCATAAAGGCTTAAGAGCTGCTCTAGTTGATGTGAATTAAAAGCATCAAACCATTTGAAAGCTATAGATTGTAATGTTTCTGGTGTCATAAGTTTGTTTTGTGTACTACGCAAAGCTACAAAAGCAAAAATCCCGAAAGCTTATTTTTCGGGATTTTTTTATGTTTCAAACTTTGTAGAATTCGTTTGATTAAACGTTTTTCAAGTTGATAATTTCTTGTTCGGTCAAAAATCTCCAATTTCCTCTTGGAAGATTCTTTTTTGTAAGTCCGGCAAAAGCAACGCGGTCAATTCTCAATACATCATAGCTGAAATGTTCAAAAATATGGCGCACTACTTTTACGTTAGCTGTGCGTAATTTTAATCCGATTTCGCTTTTAGGCTGATCGTCGATATAGCTAATTTCTTCAACACTTACGCGATGGCCTTCAATCGTAAGACCTTTTTGGATTTTCTCAAGATCTTCAAATTTCAAATTTTTGTCTAATGAAACTTGGTAGATTTTGGACGATTTTTGGTTCGGAATCGTGAATTTACGAATCATATCGGTATCATTCGTAAACAATAACAATCCTGTGGTGTTCTTGTCCATACGGCCCACAGGCGATAAGATCGATTTTGTGGCACCTTTTACCAATTCTGAAACATTTCTGTGCTCAAAACCTTCGTCTAATGCTGTCGTAAAGTTCTTTGGCTTGTTCAGTAAAATATATTCTTTTTTCTCTGGAGTCAAAATCGCCCCGTCAAAATTGACAACATCTGTAGGTTTTACAAGATATCCCATTTCAGTAACAGGAATCCCATTAACCTTTACATTGCCTGATTGGATATAGATATCAGCGTCACGACGGGAACATATTCCCGAGTTTGAGATGTATTTATTAAGACGTATTTCGTCTGCTGCTTTTTGTCTTTTTGGAGCTTGGTTCGCTTTTTTAACAGGCTTTTCAGGATTTGCACTGGCTGCTTTTGCTGGAGTAGGCTTGTCTTTTTTAGGGCCTTGGGCTCTTTTTGGCAATGGTGGTTTTGATTTCCCAAAACTGCTTTTTCCTCCAGGTCGATTTGAGGCACTACGTCTGTTGCCTCCTTCATTCTTGTTCATTAGTGTCTAATTTGTGCAAAGATAGCGATTTGAACGTTAAATCGCTCAACTATCGGGAGATTAGATTTTTTCGGGACGGACTGGTTCTGCTTCAGAAGCAGAAATTAGCAGAAGTTGATGGCCAATAAGATTTTTTTTCCATGCCATAAAACGGCAGGCTCAATCAATACGATGCAGAAAACCCCCGCAACAATAATAAATTTAAGAAGATTGTGGAGCTTTAAAAATTCTTCTCTTGTGTTCGATTTCCAAAGTTTCAACAAAAAGAAAATCAGCAACATGAGGCAGATATAAAAGTAAATGACCATATAGCCTACTTCATAGACATCAACTAAAATATAGACGGGAAGAATTGTCAGTAGGGTCAGTGCTGTAATGACTTTCTTTGAAATAGACTCTCCGTAAACTACTGGAATGGTTTTGTAATCGCTTACAAAATCACCTTTCATGTTTTCCAAATCCTTGACCATTTCTCGGATAAGAATCAATAAAAACAGGAAGCTCGCATGTCCAAAAATAATTCCGATTTTCTGCCAATCGTATTCTTCGTATTGGCCTTTGAAAAAATAAAGGAGAATCCCGAAGAAAGGAAAAATGGCCAAGATGGAAGCGGTCAGGTTTCCAATAATAGGATATTTTTTGAGCTTGTGCGAATAAAACCAAATCAGGAAAATATACGCAGAATAAAAGATACTAACTCTCCAAGAAACAAAATAGGCTAGAAAAACTGCTAAAAAGTTCAGTCCGAAATAAACATAGAGCTTGGTCTTCTGGCTTACGAGTCGGTCCAACATTGATTTGTTTGGACGATTGATCAAGTCTTTTTGCGCATCATAGAAGTTATTGATGATGTAGCCTGAAGCAATACAAAAACTGGAAACCAAAACCAAGATAAAAAGATTGATGTCCAAAATAACATCCAAAGCCCGAGTGTTTTCTGGAGCTAAGATAAATATAGCAGAAAGGTATTGCGCTAAAACAATCACGGGAATATTATATCCGCGAACGACAGAAAACAAACTGATAATTTTCATTACTAGAAGCTTGTTCTTTCTGCTTAACATTTCTGATACAAGATTTTGGGTTTGAAGTAAAAAGTTTTATGCCCTATTTTATAACGGCAGACCTTTAACTTATGATTTTTTGATTAAGACTTTCGACTAAAACTGGTAGACAACCTCTAGTTTGTAATCTTTCAAAGATTCTTTGGCTTTTTCGTAATCATGCGTAAATCCAAGAATATAACCGCCGCCGCCAGAACCGCAAAGTTTTAAATAGTAATCATTTGAATCCAATCCTTTCTGCCAAACTCCATGAAATTGCTCTGGGATCATCGGCTTGAAATTATTCAAGACCACTTTGGAAAGTTTTTTAGTATTAGAAAGCAAAGATTTGATATCGCCGTGTAGAAAATCATCAATACTGGCATCGGTATATTTTACGAATTGGTTTTTCACCATAGCCCTGAATCCTTTGTCTTTCAGGCTTTCCATGAATATACTTACCATTGGAGCAGTTTCTTTTACCATTCCAGAATCCAGCAAAAATACGGCTCCTTTTCCTTGAAGGCTTTGAGTAGGAATGCCTGTAGCTTCAATATTGTCGTGCGAATTAATCAATATAGGAATGCTCAAATAGCTGTTTAACGGATCCAATCCAGAGCTTGTTCCGTGGAAAAACGATTCCATTTTTGAAAAAATTTGCTTTAATTTCAATAATTTCTCACGAGTCAAGTTTTCAAGAACCGTGATTTTGTTTTCGGCATATTGGTCGTAGATAGCCGCCACTAAAGCGCCGCTGCTTCCAATGCCATAACCTTGTGGAATGCTGGAATCAAAATACATTCCGGCTTCAACATTCAATTTTAGCAATTCAATATTAAAAGTCACCAATTCTGGATTTTCTTGTTGCATCGTTTCCAAATAAGCAACAAAACGTTTCAGGCTGGCGTTTGATTTTTGGGCTTCATCGGAAAGATTATTGTCAACTTTCAATCCACCGTTGAAAAAATTATAAGGAATGGACAAACCTCGGGAACCTTTGTTAATCGCGTGTTCGCCGAAGAGTAATATTTTGGAGTAAAATAATGGTCCTTTCATGTCGTGTCTGGAATTTTGTTAAAATTACAACTTTTTTGCGCCAAATCCAATTTCGTCGCAAATATATTGCGAGTTTTGGCAAAAGCCAACTAATTCATTCTTAATTAATTCTAAAACTTCTTCTCTAACGTTTTCGGGATATAAAACATGGACGTTGGCTCCAGCATCTAACGTAAAACATACCGGAATATTGGTCTCGTTCCTAAATTTCCAGATTCGGTTGATAATTTCCAGCGTATTTGGCTTCATCAAGATATAATACGGCATTGATGTTAGCATCATGGCATGTAAGGTCAAAGCCTCGCTTTCTACAATCTTGATGAATTCTTGAAGGTTTCCAGATTCAAGGATTGCTTTTATTTTAGAAAGATTCTCATGGGCCTGCTCAAATCGTCTTTCGGCATACGAATGGTTGTGCATCAAATCATGACCGACTGTGCTTGAAACTTGTTTCTCGCCCCTGTCAACTAATAAAATAGTGTCTTGGTAGTTCTTGAAATTTTCATGAATTTTGCTTGGGAATTCTACTCCAAATAAATCAGAGCTTCCGTCAATTTCGTTGTGATTTCCCCAAACGACCACATTCCCTTTTACGCTTCTGCAGGCACTGCCTGAACCTAATCTTGCTAAAAATGAAGCTTTTTGAAAGAAATGCTCTTCGGTCATTTCTGGATTGAGCTCTTTCTCAAGGCTCATCAAATTAATAGCCAAGGCGGCCATTCCAGACGCGGAAGAGGCAATTCCGGAGCTGTGCGGAAACGTATTTTCAGTATTTATCGTAAAATGATATTCTTTTAGGAAAGGAAGGTATTGTTCTATTCGTTCAAAAAATTTTTGGATTTTTGGTTTGAAATCTTCTTTCGGTTTCCCTTCAAACAATAAGTCAAATGAAAAATTGTCATTTCCTTCTTTTTTTTCAAAAGCTAAAGAAGTCAAGGTCTTGCAGTTGTTTAATGTAAAACTGATGGAGGGATTCGCAGGAATCTGATGGTCTTTTTTTCCCCAATATTTCACCAAAGCAATATTGCTCGGAGCGCTCCATTTATAAAGTCCTTTTTCTATTGAATGCGTATAGTTTGACGGAATAAAATCCTTTTCAGAAATCATAGTCATGAATTTGCGCAAAGATACTTTTTTTAGCCAAATAGCAGATTGGCATTAGGGCTAATCTGTGAAAATAACTTAATTTTGATAAAAATAAGGAAAGATGAATAAATACACACGAATTTTAGTTTTGGTCGTAACCTGTCTGGCTGTAGGCTACTTTTCAAGTCTTGTAACGCGTCCGGCTGTTGAAAGCTGGTTTCCAACGATTCAAAAACCAAGCTTTAATCCGCCAAACTGGCTTTTTGCACCTGTTTGGACAACGCTATATATCATGATGGGAATTGCCGGAGGCCTTGTTTGGCATGAAATCGATTCCTCAAGAAAAGAAGAAGTCAAAAAAGCAATGAAATTTTTTGCCATCCAATTAGCACTGAATGCCTTGTGGTCGTATTTGTTTTTCGGATTGAAAAATCCGTTGCTGGCTTTAGTCGAGATTGTCTTGCTTTGGTTGATGATTTATGAAACATACATAAAGTTCGTGAGAATCAATAAATTTTCAGGGTATTTATTTGTTCCTTATCTACTTTGGGTAAGTTTTGCGACGGTTTTGAATGCGAGTATTTGGTGGCTGAATCAGTAATCTAAATTGAATTGGCAACGATAAAGCCGCTTGTCCAAGCATTTTGGAAATTAAACCCGCCTGTAATCGCATCGATATTCGTGATTTCTCCAGCGAAATAAAGATTTTGATGGATTTTACTTTCCATCGTCTTAAAATTAATTTCTTTTAGATCAATTCCGCCAGCAGTTACAAATTCTTCTTTAAAAGTACTTTTTCCATTGACTTGAAATTGCGCATTTGTAAGTTGGTTTGTTAGATTTTGCAGTTGATTTTTAGATAAATCGGCCCATTTTGTTTCTTCGGAAATTCCTGAGGCCAAAACCAAGCTTTCCCATAAACGATTCGGAAAATCAAAAGGCGATTTCTTTGAAACTGTTTTTTTGGAATGTTCTTGTTTTAAATCTTTCAGGATAATTTCTGCATCTTCAGCATCAATATCATTCAACCAGTTGACGAAAATGGTAAACTGGTAATTTTTCTCAAACAAGATTCGGGCACCCCAAGCGGATAATTTTAAGATTGCAGGACCGCTCATTCCCCAATGCGTGACTAATAATGGTCCGGTTGAAGTCAATTTAGTGTCTTTGACTTTTACGGAAACTTGTGCCGAAACGCCTGGCAATTCTTTGATGCGAGGATCTTTGATGTTAAACGTAAATAGAGATGGCACCGGACTTACGACGGAATGTCCAAATTCTTGGAGCATTTCCCACATTTTCGGATTGCTTCCTGTAGCCAAAACTAATTTTTCGCAGAGGTATTTTTCGTTCTGGGTTTCGACTTTCCAAAAATTTCCATCAGGAGTTTCGGATTTATAAATAGATTGCACGCTTTGTCCAGTCAAGACTTGAATGCCTAATTTTTTTGTGGCTGTCGTAAAACAATCAATAATGGTCTGAGACGAATTGGAAACGGGAAACATGCGTCCGTCGTCTTCAATTTTTAACTCGACACCATGTCTTTCAAACCATTCAATCGTATCGCCAGAACAAAACTGATGAAACGGACCGCGAAGCTCTTTTTCGCCGCGGGGATAAAACTTTACCAATTCGTTAGGTTCAAAACAAGCATGTGTCACATTACATCTTCCTCCGCCAGAAATCCTGACTTTTGTCAACACTTCCTTGCCGCGTTCTAGTATGGCAATCTTTAATTTCGGATTCTTTTCTGCACAGTTTATAGCCGTAAAAAAACCTCCGGCTCCGCCGCCTACGATGATTATGTCAAAATTTTGGCTCATATTCTTTCTGGGAAATCAGTGATGATTCCGTCAATGTTATAGGTTTTTATTCTCTCGATATCTTCAGTTTCATTGATGGTCCAAGTATAGATTTTGAAACCTTGCTCTTGCGTTTTTTGTACGTTTTCTTCTGTCAAAAGGCTAAAATGTGGATGAATGGCTTTGGCTGAAAACGCTGTTGCCCATTCTAAAGCTTGTGTGACACTCGCTTGAGATAAAACGCCTAGATGGACTTTTGGATTGATGAGATACATCATTTCTAGTTCTTCTCTTTGGAAGCTGGAAACGATAAAATCTTCGTATTTGTACTCTTTTTCGAGAATATATTTTTCAATAAGGTGTGAAACGGGTTTAGCTGTGTGGCGACCTTTCAATTCAATATTAATCAGGCATTTTTTGCCGACTAATTCCAAAACTTCTTCTAAAGTAGGCACTTCAATATGGCCATTAATACGCAATGCTTTTATTTCAGAAAGTGTTAACTCTGATACGGTTCCAGAACCATTTGTAGTCCTGTCGACAGTGAAATCATGGATAACGATAAGCTCGCCGGTCTTGCAGACATGAACGTCCAATTCAATTCCATCAACATTCAGATCTAATGCTTTTTGGAAAGAAGGAAGCGTGTTTTCAGGCTCATGGCCTTTGGCACCGCGATGTCCGATATTAAGTGTTTTTTTCAAGAGCCGGTTTTATTTGGTAAAAGTAACGCTTTTGGAAATGTTGGGCAAAGTTTAAGGATGGATTGCATGGTCTAAAATAAAAATGCCCAGCAAATTTTGCTGGGCATTTAAATTATTTGAGAAGTTCGTTTGTCCTGCGGATGGCTTCGGCATCTTTATAATCCAGCCAAGCCTGACCCTTGCGTTTCCGCATCCAGTTATCATAGTAGCGTATGACGGCTACATTTGCTAGACCTTTTAGCAAATTGCTCGGTCTTCCTGCCAATGAACGCAAACTTAGCGAAAACCCTGGCGTTAGGTATTTCATGTAATGCCACCAACCTTCGGGCATATAAAGCATTTCGCCATGCTGCAGATTCGTGATGTATGGTTTTACCATTTTGAGCGCTGGAAATTTCTCGAAATCGGGATTGTCAAAGTCGATATCTTCATTGCAGATCCATGAATAGGGCAGGCGGTACATGTATTTTGTTTCTTTTGGATCTACGAGTACGCACTGTTTTTTCCCTTCGAAATGGATATGAAAAATATTCGGGAAATCAATATCATAATGCATGAAAACTTTGGCATTTTCGCCACCAAAAAATACTAACGGCAAACTTTTTATTAATCGAAGTCCCAATTGCGGCCATTTCATATCATCTTTCATTGAAGGAACGTCTTTCATCAGGTTGTATAGAAAAATACGCAAATCAGTCGGGCCTTTTTCAAGAATATCAATATACTCTGACATAGTCATCGTGAAATCTGGCTCGTTTACTTTTTTTGTATAATCCGTCTTTCGGCTATCGTACAGCGGAACTGTCTTATCTCCGGCAACCTCTCTCAAGAATTTGAAATTCCACTTAGAAAAAGCGGGCCAATCTTCAATCTGATTCGTGATTACTACAGGTTTTTGAGGCTTATAATAGTTTTCGATAAACTCTTTTTTGGTAAGTCTTTCAACCCTTTCTATTTCTATATATTCAAAGGCCATATCTAAAAATGCTAAGTTATTTTACGGAGATACTAAATTAGCATTTTTAAACATTCTAAATAATAATTAACGCTTTTTTATTTAACCAAAATATAATATTGCCAAGGTTTGAAATTGAACTTCTGGTCTTTTGCCAAAGTTACCTTTTCGCCTGTCATGTAATTGGTATAAGTTCCTTCAACTGGAGCCGTAAATTCTTGGTCTTTTTTAGATAAATTGCCTATAAAGAACACTTTTTCATTTTCTTTCCCTCTTTCAAAAGCAAGAATATTGGTGTCTGCTGAAGTCGCCAGACGTTTGTAAGAAGCGGCATTTTTTCCTCCGTTCAGCGCAATGTTGCTGTTTTTTAAAGCACCTAATTTTTCGTAGATAGAAAACATTTTTGCTTTTGCTTTCGGAATTGAGTCTTTTTCGAAGAATTTCAATCGGCGGTTCAGGTCATATTCTTGGCCCGTGTAGATCAAAGGCATTCCAGGAAGTAGATAGGTCAAAGCAGTAAAAGCTTCTACGCCGTCTCCCATTCTTTCGTATTCGGTTCCGTTCCAAGAATTTTCATCGTGATTGGATGTAAAGTTCATGAAGAAGTCGTTTTTCTCGTATTCTTTGCCAATTTTCGCAATTACGTTATCTAAATCTTTTACGGTTTTTGTGCCTTTGTTGATATCGTTCATTACGTGATGCGCTTCCCAACCATAACCCATATCAAAAAGGCCGTCTTTTAGAAGATAATTTTTGTTAGATTCCATCAGCATGAAAACAGGTTTTACCTTTTTTAATTCTGGAATTGTTTTTTGCCAAAATTCGGCTGGCACATTATCGGCAACATCACAACGGAAACCGTCGATGTTTTCTTGCTTCACCCAGTATAGCATTTCGTTTTTCATGGCTTCATGCAGACCTTGGTTAGCATAATCTAAATGAGCTACATCGGTCCAGCCCCACGATTTTCCTGTTTCTGGATTTAGCGGATCGGTCACTTCGCCTTTGGCATTTTTATGGTAATATTCAGGATGTTCGGTAATCCATTTGTGATCCCATCCGGTGTGGTTGGCCACCCAGTCCAAAATAACATACATACCATTTTCATGGGCTGTTTTTACCAGATTTCTGAAATCTTCTTTGGTACCGTAATCTGGATTTATGGCTGTATAATCAGAAATTGCGTAAGCGCTTCCTAAATATTTTGCTTTTTCTTTCGGGTCTTTGATATCTTCGACGGAAAGATCTCCAGTGGCTTTCCTATTTTTCATAGAAATAGGATAGATGGGCATCAACCAGATGACTTTTACACCTAATTTTTTCAGTTCAGGGATGTCTTTAGTGAAAGCATTAAACGTCCCTTCTGAAGAATATTGGCGAATGTTGGCTTCATAAATAACGGCATTTTCAGCAGTCGCATCGGTTATTGGAGCGATAGTTTCTGTTTTTTCAGCTGTTGTTTCTTCCGCTTTTTTGTCGTCTTTACAGCTGATGAAAGCTAGCGTCAGCGCTAAAAAGAATATTCTTTTCATAAGTATGTTTTTAAAATTAATTTAATTCTAAGATCAAGACCGATTTTCCGTCTAAAAAAATCTCATTCTTTATATCGATTGATTTTCCTGTCAAGATATCTTTTCCGGAAGTAAAATTCTTGATGTTTTCTTGGAAACGTTTTGTCTTAAATGTTTTGGTTTCCACAGTATTATTGATGACCACCATTACAGTTTCTTTGTCGTCATATCTGAAATACACATATATGTTGTCTTCTGGGATATAGTGCGTCATTTTTCCAGTGTGGATAACGGTTTTGTTCTTTCTCCATTGGAATAATTTTGAAGTAAAATCAAAAAACTTGTTTTGTTCTTCTGTTCTTCCGGATTTGGTAAACGCATTGTTTTTATCGCCATTCCAGCCACCTGGGAAATCTTGTCGGATGTCTGCATCGCCTTTTCCTTTATCACCTGCCATACCAATTTCAGAGCCGTAATACGTCTGCGGAATTCCACGAACAGTAGCAATCAAGGCCATGGCCATCTGGTATTTCTTGAAATCGTTTTTATAGATTTGGTTGAATCTTCCAGTGTCGTGATTTTCAACAAATGTCAACAGATTATTTGTGTTTGCATACAAGAAATCATTAGCAAAATTGTCATATACTTTAATCATACCGTCGTTCCAAGAAGCTTTGTCTTCGTTGAAAACGCTTCCGAAAGCATCGTGCAGCGTAAAATCCATGACGCTTGGCAGATAAGAATTGTAGCTTTGGATAGCACTTATCGGACTGTCTTTTTGCCAATACGACATTTGGGCTTGGTCATGCATCCAGACTTCGCCAACAATGTTGAAATAAGGATATTGGTCGGTGATAGCTTTGGTCCATTTTGCAATTCCGACTTTATCGTTATACGAATAGGTATCTACTCTAAAACCATCTAAATCGGCATATTCGATCCACCAGATTGCGTTTTGAATTAGATAATTTAAGACTAAAGGATTCGACTGATTTAGATCGGGCATTGACGGAACAAACCAACCGTCCATGCAATTTTTAGCATCTATAGCCGAAGCATTGGTGTCGAATTGTGTCGTCATTCGATAGTTCGACTGCGAAAATCCTGGAAATTGATGTACCCAGTCATAAGTCGGCAAGTCTTTATACATCCAATGCTCAGCACCCCAATGGTTCGTCACATAATCTTTGATGAGTTTCATGTTTCGCTTTTTCAATTCTGCCGAAAGGCGAGCATAATCTTCATTCGTTCCATAACGAGGGTCAATTCTATAGACATCCGATTGTCCATAAGTATGGTAGGAATGCGTTTTATCATTGTCTTCGCAAAGCGGCGTGCTCCAAAGTGCTGTGACTCCTAATTCTTCCAGATAGTCTAGATGTTTTATGATTCCTTCGATATCTCCGCCATGACGCCCTCCAGGAGCGTTTCTGTTGGCTTTTTCATTAAGCGATTTGTCGGTGTCGTTATTCGGATCTCCGTTTGCAAAGCGATCCGGCATGATCAAGTAGATCATATCAGATGAGTCAAAACTTTTGCGTTGTGCCGAATTTGGACGTCTTGCTTTCAGCGTGTATTTTTTTGTAAAAGCTACCTTGTTTTTGTTCTTGAAAGAAAAGACAAAATCAGAAGCAGGAGTATTTTTTGTGTCGATGGTGATGAAAATGTAGTTAGGATTTTCAGTTTTTACCACGTTTTTGATTACTACGTTATTGGAAACGGAGGCTTCGTATTGCGCGATGTTTTTTCCGTAGAACATAATCTGAAGCTCAGGATTATGCATTCCGGCATACCAAAAAGGAGGTTCCATTTTATCAATTTGAGCGAAGGCAGAAACAGATAAAAACAGTACCAGCAGGCTTAGGTTTTTTTTGAAGTTCATACTTTTTTATTTAAAAACCCTTTCAGAGTCTGAAACTCTGAAAGGGTGGGTGGTGATTATTTATACGGTAACTAAAGTATTCGGTTGTACCAAGACCGCTTTTCCGTTGACATAAACGGTAAGTTCTTGGCTTCCTTCTAACGTAAATTTAGTTTCGTTCGCATTGACAAAAACTTGCAATATCTGGTTTCTGAAATTGATTTTAAACGAATAGCCTTGCCATTGTTCCGGTATTTTTGGCTCGAAATGCAATGCATCGTTTTTGACACGCATTCCTCCGAAACCTTCGACAATGCTCATCCACGTTCCAGCCATGCTTGTGATGTGACAGCCTTCTTCGACTTCTTTGTTATAATCATCCAAATCCAAACGCGAAGTTCTCAAGTAGAAGGTATATGCTTGCTCCATTCTGCCCAAATTGGCAGCTTGAATCGAGTGAACGCATGGCGAAAGCGAAGATTCATGCACCGTAAATGGCTCATAAAAATCAAAATGTTTTTCCAATTGTTCTTTTGAGAAGTGATCTTCGAAAAAGTAAAAACCTTGCAATACGTCTGCTTGTTTGATGTATGGCGAACGAAGGATTCGGTCCCAAGACCATTTTTGATTGATTGGTCTTTGGCTTTTATCCAAATCATAAACTTTTACAAGTTCTTTATCCAAAAAGCCGTCCTGTTGCAAGTAAACATCGTGTTCTTCTGAAAAAGGAAGGTACATTTTGTCTGCCACTTTTTTCCAATGAACTATTTCGGCAGCATCTAGATTTACTTTCGAAAAGATTCTGGAATAGTCGGAAGCATATTCTTTTTCTACTTTTTCAATCTGTTCGATGGTATAATTGATGCACCATTTGGCGAGATAGTTCGTGTAGAAATTGTTATTGACGTTGTTTTCGTATTCGTTTGGTCCTGTAACACCAAGGATGACAAATTGGTCTTTATGTGTTGAAAAAGTCGCTCTTTGGTGCCAGAAGCGGGCAATAGCAATCAAAACTTCCAATCCTTTTTCCGGAATGTAGCTGTAGTCTCCGGTAAATCTGAAATAGTTAAAAATAGCAAAAGCAATTGCGCCATTTCTGTGGATTTCTTCAAAGGTAATTTCCCATTCGTTGTGGCATTCTTCACCATTCATGGTTACCATCGGATATAGAGCAGCACCGTTGGTAAAGCCTAATTTCTCTGCATTTTCAATCGCTTTGTCCAATTGGTTGTATCGGTAGGTTAGCAGATTTCGAGCGACCTGCTGGTCTTTGGTTGCCATATAAAACGGGATGCAATAGGCCTCAGTGTCCCAATAGGTGGAACCGCCGTATTTTTCTCCTGTAAAACCTTTAGGCCCTATATTTAGGCGGGAATCCTTGCCTAAGTACGTCTGGTTCAATTGGAAAATATTAAAACGGATGCCTTGTTGTGCTTTTACATCGCCGTCGATGGTAATGTCTGACATTTCCCAGATTTTTGACCAGGCTTCAATCTGTTCTTGTAATAACGCTTCATAGCCTTTTGCTTTAGCGGCAGCAATTACTTTAGTGGCAGAAGAAATTAATTCTGATTTTTCATGGTTTAAGGAAACGGTATATCCTCCAAATTTCTGAATGGATGATTTTTGGCCGCTAGCAACTTCCACTTCATAGGCAAACTGAATTTTATCTGCTGAAGCATCTACTTTTACAGGAGAACTATTTAAATTTTTATGATTTAAAAAAATGCTGTTCGACATGTAGGTCGCCACATTAAAATGCGTCTTGAATGTTCTGGCAACAACAAATGCTTCATTATCAGAATATTTTGTTTCTAAAGGTTCCCAGAATTTTTCTTCCCAGTTCGCATCTTCATTTTTGACGCCGGCATCAATGTAAGGCTTGTAGACAATTTTGGCATCTTTGTTCAACGGCGTGATTTCATAATTGATGACGCCTAATTCATCAGAATCTAAAGAAAGAAAACGGCGCACGTCTACTTTTATTTCTGTTCCGTTTTTTAAGGTGGCTTCAAAAGAACGGTGATACCAGCCTTCTTTCATGTTTAGTTCGCGCTCGAAATTTTTAACTTCAAGGCAAGTATTTAGGTCGAAATCTTCTCCATTAATCTCAATTTCAATTCCGATCCAGTTTGGAGCGTTCAATACTTTTGCGAAATATTCCGGATAGCCATTTTTCCACCAGCCTACTTTTGTCTTGTCTGGATAATAGATTCCGGCAATATAGCTTCCTTGGAAGGTCTCGCCGGAATAATTTTCTTCGAAATTGGCGCGTTGGCCCATAGCGCCGTTTCCGATGCTGAATAAACTTTCTGATGATTTTACTCTTTCGGCATCAAATCCTTCTTCTATGACGGACCAATTATTTGGTACTATATAATCTTGGTTCATTTTATTTATTCACTAAGGTTTCTATGAAATTTGTTTCTATGTGCGCAAAATCAGGGAAGATATATGCAGCTTCATGCAGAATGTTGGCATCTCCAATTCCTACGCTTGTCATGTGCGCAATATTTGCGGCTTGAATTCCGGCTACTGAATCTTCAAAAACAATAGCATTTTCCGGCGCCATATTCAATAAAGCTGCGGCTCTTAAGAAAACCTCAGGGTCGGGCTTCGCATTTGAGACATCGTTGCCGTCTACAATAGCGTCAAAATAGTGGATGATTCCGGTTTTTTCTAGAATAGGCCTTGCATTTTTACTTGCCGAGCCTAAAGCTATCAGCTGCTTATTCTCTTTTAGATAATGAAGGACGGGCACCACTCCTGTTAGAATTTCGCTTTCGTCCATATCTACTAAATAAGAGAGATAGTCTTCGTTTTTTTCCACAAGCCATTTGTCTTTATTTTCTTGGCTGGCTTCGATTTTTCCTAATTCAAGGATAAGATCTAAGGAACGGACTCGGCTCACGCCTTTTAGTCCTTCGTTATGTTCTGGTGTAAATTCGATTCCGAGCTGGTTTGCAATTTTCTGCCAAGCCAGATAGTGGTATTTGGCGGTGTCGACGATTACTCCGTCAAGATCGAATATGAATGCTTTTGTTTTCAAGGTATTATAATTTTACGGTGTCGTCTTCATCTTTTACGCGGAAGGCAAATAAGGCCGCAATGATGAAGGCAACTCCACTGGTTACGATGGCGTAGATAGGGTTTCCACCATAAATGTATTTAACGATAGGACCGCCGATGATGGCGTTAATGATTTGAGGAACTACAATAAAGAAATTAAAAATTCCCATGTAGACGCCCATTTTTTTGGCCGGAATAGAGCCCGAAAGAATAGCATAAGGCATGGCCAAAATGCTGGCCCAAGCGATTCCGACACCAATCATTGAAACAATCAACCAATTAGGATTCGGAACAAAATAGACTGAAATCAGTCCGATTCCTCCTACGATTAATGAAAAAGAATGTGTAGATTTTCGTCCAATCTTTTTCGCAATTGCTGGCAAAAAGAAGGCGAAGACAGCAGAAACGGCATTGTAGACTCCAAAGATGATTCCGACCCAATCGCCAGCTTCTTGGTAGGTTTTGCTGTGCGTGTCTTCGAGCGGGAGGTTATAGACATGATGCGCTATGGCTGGAGTGGTAAAAACCCACATTCCAAATAAGGCAAACCACGAAAAGAATTGCACCCAACCTAATTGTCTCATGGTTTGAGGCATGTTCCTGAAGTCTTCAAAAATATTCAGCAGACTGGCTTTTTCTTCTTTTTCATGGACAATTCCTTCGGCTTTGTCAAAAGCTTCTAGTTCTTCGGGAGAATACTCTCTAGTTGTAGAAACGGTCAATAATACAGCTCCTACCAAAACAAAAGCTCCAATAATAAAGGATAAAATAAGATGGTACGGGACTTCTCCAGGATTAGCTTCACTAGAAACACCAAACCAGTTGCTCAATGCGTATGGAAGCCAAGAACCAATGACTGCGCCAAAACCAATTAAAGCTGTTTGAACACTAAATCCTAACGTTCTTTGATCGGCAGGAAGCAGGTCGGCTACTAAAGCTCGGAAAGGTTCCATTGCAATATTAAACGAAGCATCCATGATCATCAGCATTCCGGCACCCACCCAAAGAGCAGGCATGAAAGCGGTAAGCATAGCAGATTGCGGCATCAGGATTAATCCTATAGCTGCTAAAATTGATCCGATTAAAAAGTAAGGTTTTCTTCTGCCGAAACGCGTCCAAGTTCTGTCGCTATAATGTCCGATAATCGGCTGGACAATCAGTCCCATCAAAGGGGCTACAATCCAAAACCACGATAGACTGTGTACGTCGGCTCCGAAGATCTGCAGAATTCTACTGGCATTTGCATTTTGCAAGGCAAATCCCATTTGTATTCCCAAATATCCAAAACTCATGTTCCAGATATCGAAGAAACTTAATTTACGCTTTTTCATTATCGTAATTTGTTGATTTATATACGATAAGCGTTATTGCTTATCAAGACTTAATCTTTCGTTCGAAGTAAAAATATAAGCGTTGATAATTGATACAAATATATAATTTTTTTATGCCTAAAATTAATTTTCAGATATTTAACAATTGGCAGAAATGAAAAATACTGTTTTTATTTATTTGATTTTCAATTAGTTAATATGAACTACAACGATGGCGTAGATTCTCTCAAAACCAAGTGAGTTTCTATAACTTCTGTTTTGTAATGCTCGTCTTCTTCCTCTTCAGATTCTAGCCTTTCGATAAGCATTTTGGCTGCTTTTCCACCCATTTTTATTCCGTTTTGGCTTACCGTGGTAATGCTTGGCGATGAATATTTGGAAATAATACCATCTGTAAATCCGATAACCGATATGTCGTCTGGCACTTTTAGATTTATTTTTTTGGCTGCCTTGATAGCCGTTACGGCGAATAATTCGTTTACGGCAAATACAGCGTCGATTTCATTATTAGCGATCAGTTCTTCTATCTGATGGTCGCAGATGTCGATATCTTCGATTTTGAGAATCAATTTAGGATCGACAACTATATTGTTTGTCTTTAACGCTTTGATGTATCCGTCAGTCCTTAATTTTCCGACACTCACATAATCGACTGTAGTAATCAACGCTATTTTTTTGAATCCTTTATCTATTAAGTTTTGTACTGCTTCATAAGCGGCCAGATTATCATCTATAATAACTTTGTCGCACAAGATATCATTGGTCACGCGGTCGAACATAACAACGGGCATTCCTTGGTTGATGACTTCGGTAATGTGATGAAAGTCCTTTTTGTGTTGGGTTTCTTTAGAAAGCGACATGATAAATCCATCAATGCTACCGTTCGCGAGCATTTCCATATTGATGACTTCTTTATCAAAAGATTCATCAGATAAGGTTACGATAACATTATAACCATGTTCGTTGGCAACATGTTCGATACCGCTAATTACTGTCGCAAAAAAGTGATGGACAATCTCAGGAATAATGATGCCGATTGTCTTGGTTTTTTTGTTCTTTAAGCTTAAGGCAATCAGGTTGGGTTTGTAGTTGTATAATTTGGCAAAAGCCTGCACTTTTTGACGCGTATCTTCGCTGATTTCGGGGCTGTCTCTGAGGGATTTTGAGACAGTAGAAATAGAGACATCTAACTCTTTGGCAATTTGCTTTAGCGTGACTTTTCTTCGCATGGTATTTAATATCAAGTAAATATTTCTGAATAAAGATAAATTTAATTTTTATTAATAGCGATTTTTAGCCGAAAAATCTACGCATTCAATAAAGTTTTCAACACGCAAACGTTTTCGGTGGGTGCTTTTACGAAAACGATTTTTTTCTCTTAAATATTTACATAAATTTAACATTCGAAGTAAAAATATAAGGTAAACAAACTCAATTTTAACCTAAACAAAATGTATGAAAACAATTTATAAAAAGTTGTTGCTTTTAGTACTGCTGCTTCCGTTTAGTGTGCTGGCACAGAACACATTAAATGGTAATGTCAGGGATGAAGTTTCAGGATTGCCGTTGCCGGGAGTCAGTGTAACTGTCCAAGGCGGAACGAACGGAGCTACAACAGATTTTGACGGAAATTTCACGCTTTCAGGAGTGAAGGTTGGGGACGTAATTTCTTTCTCTTTTTTAGGATACAAATCCACTACGATTACCTATTCTTCACAAAACACTATTAGTGTTGTTTTGCAAGAAGATGCTTCACAATTGGATGAGGTTGTAGTTGTAGGATATGGATCTGTTAAGAAGAAAGATGCTACAGGTGCTGTAGAAGTAATTTCTTCAAAAGATTTTAACCGCGGGTTGAATGCAACTGCCGAAAATCTACTAAACGGTAGAGTTGCTGGTTTGACTATTTCAACAGGCGGTGCACCAGGTTCGGGCTCTACAATCAGAATTCGTGGAGGATCTTCATTGAATGCTAAAAATGACCCATTAATTGTAATTGACGGTCTTCCTCTTGACAATGAAGATAGTGGTGGAGCAACGAGCAAGCTTTCTTCAATTAACCCAAATGATATTGAATCTTTCTCTATCTTAAAAGATGCTTCTGCTACCGCAATCTACGGTTCTCGTGCCTCTAATGGGGTTATCATTATTACGACTAAAAAAGGTAGTCAAGGTGAAATGCAAGTATCTTTCAATTCGGTGACAACTGTAAATACGTTAGCCAAAAAAGTTGATGTTTTGTCGGCTGACCAATTTAGAGCATTAGTAAATCAAGTTGGGAATCCAACACAGATTGGTTTGCTAGGAACTGCTAATACCGATTGGCAAGATGAGATTTTCCAAACAAGCATGTCGGTAGACAACAACCTTTCTATCCGAGGAAACTTGTTTGACGTAATGCCAGCTAGGTTATCTATTGGTTATACTTCAATTCCGGGTTTATTAAGAACAGGAGAATTTAAAAGAACAACGACTTCGATAGCGTTAAACCCTTCTTTCTTTGACAATCATTTAAAAATTAATTTGAATGCCAATATTTCTTGGCAAGATAACCGTTTTGCAGAAGAAGGAGCCATCGGAAATGCGTTAAGTTTCGATCCTACACAATCAGTTTATGATCCTACTTCTTATTTTGGAGGCTATTTCGAATGGCTTGAACCAGATGGAGATAGAGTTGTGACAGGTGCACAGCAAAATCCAGTGTCTTTATTAAACCAAAGAAGAAACGTTACAGACAACCGTAAAATGTATGGTAATTTTCAAGTAGATTATAAATTGCATTTCTTTGAAGATATCAGGGCTGTCGTAAATGTTGGTTTCGACAAACAGGATGGTAACGGAACAAATACGTTGGCGCCTTTCAGCCCGGCAGGTTTCCAAACAGGAAGTTATAGTGGTGGAACTTACCAAAATTTTGGTTCTCATACCTACTTTAATGAAAACAAGGAGAATAAATTATTAGATGCTTATTTAGTTTATACTAAAGAAATTGGCAAATTCAATTTAGATGTTACAGCAGGTTACTCGTACCAAAACTTCAAATGGGTTGGTTTCTCTACAGGAAACGTATACGATCCAAATGCACAACCTGACGTATTCACAAGACCAACCGTAAACTTACAGTCTTATTTTGGAAGAATGAACTTAGGATACGATGATAAATACTTATTGACGCTTAACTACAGAAGAGACGGAACGTCTAGATTTTCTAAAGAAAACAGATGGGGTAACTTCCCTGGAGCAGCATTTGCTTGGAAAATCTCTCAAGAAAGTTTCTTAAAAGACGTAAGCGTTATCTCTGACTTGAAATTAAGATTAGGTTGGGGTATTACAGGACAACAAGACATTAATGATGGTTTCGCTTATATTGAAAGATATACAACAGGAACTACACAGGCACAATATCAGTTTGGAAATGTTTTCGTTCCAGTAGGAAGACCTGAAGGTTATAACAAAGGTTTGAAATGGGAAGAAACTGAAACCAGAAACATTGGTATCGATTATGGCTTTTTCAACAACAGCCTAAGAGGTTCTTTGGATTTGTACGAAAAGAAATCAACAGACCTTCTAGCAAGAGTTCCTTTTCCTGATGGTGCCAACTTGGCCAACGAAGGATTCAGAAATTATGGAGACTTTACTACAAAAGGTATCGAGTTTAGTGTAAGCTATGATATTTTTAGAGGAGAAGGCTTTAATTGGACTTCAACATTCAATGCTACTTATAACGACCAAGAAATTACAGACATTCCTTCTGACAATGCTGTAGGTGATATTGATGGTGGTGGTGGTAATAAAATCCAAATCAACTCTGTAGGCTACAATCCAAACGCATTTTATGTATACGAACAGGTTTACGATTCAAACGGAAAACCGGTAGAAGGTGTTTATGTAGATAGAAACCAAGATGGTGTTATCTCAACAGCCGATCAATACAGATATAAAAAACCAAATGCAGACTTTACGTTTGGTATGATGAACAACATGAGCTATAAGCAATTTGACCTTTCTTTTGCATGGAGAGCTAGCTTAGGCAACTACATGTATAACAACGTTGCTTCTAATAAAGGAGTATTGCAGGCAGGGGTTCGTTACAATGACGTAATCAGTAACATTAATGCAGATTACCTAAACTCTGGCTTCCTGTTAGAAGGAAACAATAGGCTTTTCTCAGACTACTATGTCCAAAATGCTTCATGGTTTAAATTAGACAACATCACATTAGGATATACGGTACAAAACCCGTTTGCAACAGAGAAATCAAAACTTCGAATCTATGGAGCCGTTCAAAACGTATTTACGATTACGGATTATGACGGAGTAGATCCTGAAATTTTTGGAGGTATTGATAAGACAATTTATCCAAGACCAAGAATGTTTATGTTAGGATTTAATTTAGATTTTTAAAAAATATGAAAATGAAAAAAATGTTAGATTTATTAGGGAAGAAAGCCTTGTTGTTGCTGATTATTTTGGCAATAGGCGTTTCTTGTACGGATGATTTAGATGTGACGCCAGAAGACGATGACGATTTCACAGCTGAAAAATTCTACGAAAATCCTCAAGCATATAGAATGTTCTTGGCAAAACTTTACCTAGGCTTAGCAAAAGCCGGAAACGGTGAAGGAGATGGCGGAGAAGATTTGGCAGGAATTAGAAATGACTTTAGTCCATATTTGAGAGCTTTCTATACTTTGCAGCAATTGCCAACAGACGAATCTGTAATTGCATGGCAGGATGGTAATTTGCCTTCAATGAATACTCATACATGGACAAGTAACAATGAATTCATTTATGTGATGTACTCTAGAACTTTTTACCAAATCAGTTTGGCCAATGAGTTTCTAAGACAGTCAACTCCAGAAAAAATAGGAAGCAGAAATGTAGATCCGGCCATTTTAAGCGATATGCCATCATATAGAGCAGAAGCTAGATTCTTGAGAGCATTATCACTGTATCATGCTATGGATTTATTTGGTAAAGTTCCGATCGTTACAGAAAATGATCCTGTTGGTTTCTTCTATCCGCAGCAGAGAGAGAAGCTTGAAGTTTTCAATTATATAAAAGATGAGCTGATTGCTATTGATGCCGATTTGAAAGAATCAAGAACCAACGAATATGGCAGGGTAGACAAAATTGCAGCAAAAATGCTGTTGGCTAAATTGTATTTGAATGCAGAAGTATATATCGGACAAGATAAATATGCTGAAGCAGCAACTGCGCTAGAGCCAGTTTTAAATTCAAGCTATCAGATTGCAAATGTTCCTTACAAATACCTGTTCATGGCGGATAATGACGTGAATGGCGCTCAAAATGAATTTATTTTCCCTGTACGTTTTGACGGACAATATACTACAAGTGGTGGGACTAATTATTTAGTTCATGCTTCTATCCTAAGCTCAATGAATGCCAGCGACTTCGGTGTCGATGGTGGATGGAAAGGACTAAGAGCTAGAAGAGAGTTGGTAAACAAGTTTGCCGATGTAACTGGAGCTTCAGACAACAGAGCGATGTTCCACACCACGGGTCAGAGTTTGGACATCGCAAGTATTGCAGATGAGACTCAAGGCTATGGCGTAACAAAATGGACAAATAAAAAATCAGACGGTTCAAATGGTTCTAACCCTTCAGGAGCATTTGTAGATACAGATTTTCCACTATTCCGTTTGGGAGATGCTTACTTAATGTATGCTGAATTAGCAGCCAGAGGCCATGGTTCATTATCGCAAGCTGTAACTTATGTGAATGCTTTGAGAACTAGAGCAAATGCCGGAACTGTAGGTCAAGCCGATCTTACTTTAGATTTTATCCTAGCAGAAAGATCGAGAGAATTGTATTGGGAATGCCACAGACGTCAAGATTTGATTCGATTTGGAAAATTCACAGGAGGTTCGTATCTGTGGCAATGGAAAGGCAACTCTGCCAATGGAGCGCCTATTTCAGATCACTTGAAATTGTTCCCAATTCCGGATAGAGCAAAAGCAGCTAATCCAACTTTAGTACAAAACACAGGATATTAATAAAATAAAAATCATAAATATGAAAAATATAGCAAAATCACTAATTGCATTATTCGCTGTCTTGGCTGTTTCTTGTAGCTCAGACGATGTGGAAGACAGGCCGGTAATTACGGCAAAAGATGCGCCAGTACTTGTTGCCCCAGAGGGGAGTAATGTCTATGTATTGGCAATAGAAAATGCGGCAAATCAAGCAGAGCGTTTTGTTTGGACATCTGCTAATTTTGATCAAAATGTTGCAGTGAATTATACTGTGCAACTTGATAAGGCAGGAAACGAATTTGCAAATCCACAAGATTTAGGATCTGTAATCGGAGCAAACCAATTATCAGTTTCTGTAGAAACACTAAACACTAAAGTGAGAGCTGCAGGTGGTGAAGCATTTGTAGAAGGCACATATGAAGTAAGAATAAAAGCTAGTGTTAATGACACATTTGAGCCATTGTACAGTAATGTAGCAACAATTTCAGTTACACCTTATGTAGCAGTTATTCCTAAATTGTTTCTTGTAGGACACCCTCAAGGTTCTTATGGATTAGGAGAATGGTCACCAGAAACAGCGATGGAATTGAGATATATTGGAAACGGAGTAACAAGAATTTATGAGGCTTATGTAAAAGTGGGTGTAGGACAAGCCTTTAAATTTATCGGTAACCAAGCTTCTTGGGCAGACGTAGTTGGAAACTATGGAGTTATTGGTGGAGTTCAAGACGGAAATCTTAAAAATGGAGGAGACAGTGGCGACATTAAAGTAGCAGAAAATGACGGAAATGGCTTGTACTATATATGGGTTGATATCGATAACCTAAAATACAAATCGGTTAAGATGAATTGGGGAATCATTGGTTCTGCAACTGCAGGAGCATGGGAAAATGAAACTGCTATGGCCTATAATTTCGCAGCTAATAAATTTACAATCTCTGCTCCGCTTAGCGCTGGAGAAATGAAATTCAGAGCAGCAAATGCAGGAAATTATATTGCAAGCAATGCTTGGAAATTTAATGTTGGTAACAGCGATCCGAAAGTAGCTTACAATCCTGATGCGCCAAACTTTGCGGTAGCAGGAGGAACAGCCAACCTAGAACTGACCATTAATTTTGATGGTACAGCTATTGTAGGAGGCTTATAAAAACAAAAAATAAAGGCTGCCCGATTTCAGGCGGCCTTTTTTTAATTAAGATAAGATGAAAAAAATTACGCTATTATTTCTATTGATGGTTTCCTACGCATGGTCGCAGCAACAAACAGTTACTTATACTGTGGCTCCGACAACCTTTGAAGAAAACCAATCAATTACATTAACCTTCAACGGAAGCAGTATCAATGAAGCAACGTGGGGAGTGACAGGCAATGCGCTTTACCTTTGGTCATGGTCTTTCGATCTCAATGATCAAAATAATGCCGATTGCCCTACGAATGGATCTTGGGATAATTCAAACGAAGCCAATAGGCTGACTTATAATGCTGGGACGGATAGATATTCCATAACTTTTGTGCCGAATACATTTTACAAC
Organism: Flavobacterium gossypii; assembly: GCF_014138495.1. Classification (NCBI taxonomy): domain Bacteria; kingdom Pseudomonadati; phylum Bacteroidota; class Flavobacteriia; order Flavobacteriales; family Flavobacteriaceae; genus Flavobacterium; species Flavobacterium gossypii. The sequence continues at coordinate 2,043,486 of NZ_JACJIS010000001.1, forward strand.
AGGACAGGTATCGGAAGAATAGGATTTCTGATCAAAGCTAAAAACGGCAACGGAGATAAAAAATCCCAAGACATTTTAGTAGAAGTTGGAACTTTTCAAGTCAACTTGACGGCCCCAGTTCAAAACAGCAGTACGATACTTGCATCGGGTAGCAATTTTACGATTTCAGCAACCAATACAGGCGGTAATGCCAGTTATGTGTTGAAATCCAACGGAGCCACGATTAATACAAATGCAAGCACGGCAAGCTATTCATTTAATCACACAGGAATTACTTCCAACCAAAACTATTCCCTGGAAGTGACCCAAACAGGCACTACGATTATAAAAAACTTTTCAGTTATTGTAAATCCTGGCGCCATTAGCGAAGCCCTGCCAGCGGGAATGAACGACGGAGTCAATTATAATTCTGCAGATCCGACAAAGGCTACGCTGGTTTTAAATGCTCCAAACAAAGATTTCGTATATGTAGCGGGAAGTTTTAATAACTGGCAACCTTCTGGAACTTATGCCATGAAAAAAGACCCAGCATCCGGAAAATTTTGGCTTGAAGTAACAGGACTGACTTCTGGAACAGCATATACTTATCAATATTGGGTTTGCGATCAGACTGATCTTCCTGCGAATTCACCTGCTTTGGTAAAGACGGCAGATCCGTTTTCTACATTGGTCTTGAGTCCGTTTGATGATCCAGAAATAGCTACTTTGGGCGTTTACCCAAACTTGCCGATATATCCTGCCGGCCAAGAAAGAGAAGTTACCGTTCTTCAAACCGGACCAACAGCATTCTATAATTACAATTGGAGTCCAGCGACAACTAATTTTGTGAAACCAAGCAAAAAGGACTTAGTAATCTATGAAGTTTTGGTAAGAGACTTTGATGCTAACAGAACCTACCAAAACCTAATCGACAAGATTGATTATTTTAAGAACCTAAAGATAAACGCAATCCAGCTCATGCCGGTTATGGAATTTGAAGGCAATGAAAGCTGGGGTTATAATACAGTTTATCATCTGGCTTTGGATAAAAGATATGGAACCGAAGCAAAGCTGAAAGAATTTATCGACCTATGCCACCAAAACGGTATTGCCGTAATTTTTGACGTTGCTCTTAATCACGTATATGGACGTTCACCACTAGAAAGAATGTGGATGCTCGATACAGACAACGACGGCTGGGCAAATGGAGTTACACCTGAAAATCCATATTGCAATCAAAACGCGATGCATTCGTACAGCGTAGGAAGAGACTTGGATCATTTTAACGAGCCAAACAATCTTACAAGCTATTATGTCCAAAGAACAATACAGCATTGGATCAACGATTTCAAAATAGATGGTTTCCGCTGGGATTTGACCAAAGGATTTACGCAAAATTGTCCGTACACTGGAAGTGCTTCCGCTCAAGATGCGTGTACCAATAATTACCAAGCAGACCGTGTTGCAAAATTGAAATACTATGCAGATCTGCAATGGGCTATCGACCCAAATTTCTATGTAATCTTTGAACATTTAGGAACTGGTGGCTCTTACAACGAAGAAGTAGAATGGGCCAATTATAGAAAAACAGGCGATGCTGACGGAATTTCCAAAGGAATCATGCAATGGAGAAAAATGACCGACCCATATGCCAATTTCTTAAAAGGAAACAGTACAAATCTTGCCGGTGTTGCAGATGCTACTGACAGATTTATCGGTTATGCCGAAAGCCATGACGAAGAAAGAGTAGTGTATAAAGCACTTACAGAATCAGGTCAGACTAACGGAAACTTGCCAAAAATATTGACAAGATTGTCTGCAATGGGCGCTCTTCATTTGCTAGTGCCTGGACCTAAGATGATCTATCATTTTGGAGACTTGGGCTACAACAGCTCTATCTTTACATGCAATAATGGAACGGTAAATACGCCTTCTGACGCAACGGCTGGCGATTGCAAGCTAGATACAAAACCACAGCCTCAATGGACAAGCAATTGGCTTGCTGATGTAGCCAGAAAAAAAGTATATGACGATTGGGCAAAAATGATCGCTTTCAAAAAGAATGAAAATGTTTTTGAAAACGGAACGCATGCTTGGAACTTTTCTCAGACCGGAAGACCAAGACTTGATATTTGGACAAGCACTTCGCAAACAGAGAATTTGAGCTATGTTTTTGTCCTGACCAATGCTACAAATACAGCATATAATGCTACTGCAGGATTTCCTTATGCAGGAACATGGTACAATTTGATGGACGGTACGCCGATAACGGTGACCGATGTAAATATGGCTATTCCAATCGAGATTGACGGGTTCAGGATTTTTGGAAACAAACAGGCCTTGTTGGAAAGAACTAATTTCAATACAAAAGCTGTAGCGCTATATCCAAATCCGTCGAGAGGACTTTTTAGCATCAGTATCGAGACCAAACAAGTGTCGATTTATTCGATTGCTGGACAATTAATTAAAGAGTTTAAAGGAGATTTCAATAAAGAATATCAGTATTCAATTGAAAATCTGAATCAAGGAATGTACATCGTTAAAGTAGTAGACGCTCAAGACAGAGAAGCTACGCTGAAACTGATGAAACAATAATTTTTTGAGTTAGTTTTAAAGTTAGGTTTTTAAAAATGCCTTTTCGAGAAATTGGAAAGGCATTTTTTTATTTAGATGCAGAAAATTCTTGTTAGGAAATAAACTTTCATCCCATTACTTTTGTAGTATGAAAATGTCATTTAAAAAAATTGGGATTAAAGTTCTCAAGATAACGGGTATAACTATCGCAAGCATTCTCTTGCTGATGTTTCTTTTGCCGTTGCTTTTCCCTGGAAGGATTGCCGAACAAGTGAAAGCTTTCGCCAATAAAAAACTGGATGGAGAATTGAGTTTCTCAGAATCCAACCTATCTTTTTTTAAACATTTTCCTTCTCTTACAGTTACCTTGGATGATTTTTCGCTTAAAGGTTCTGCTCCCTATAAAAATGATACCCTGGTTGCCGCCAAAGATGTGTCTTTTGGTATAAATCTGAAAAACCTGATTTTTGATGGTATTGTCAATATTGACGAAATTTATGTTTCTAAAGGCCTTATCAATGTAAAAGTAAACGAAAAAGGACAGGCCAATTACAATGTATATATTTCTGATAACAAAGAAGTTTCAAAAGATACTACAGGAACTTCGATACGCTTGGAAAGAATCGATATTCACAACGTATTGCTGAAATACGAGGATATTTCTGCAAAGATAAATCTAGAAGCCAGAGGGTTTAATTATCTCGGTAAGGGTAATCTCGACAAATCGATTTTCGACCTCTACACAGAAGCAAAAATAGAATCCTTGGATTTTGCTTTTGATGGAGAAAAATATCTAGAAAACAAAAAGATTGATGCCGATCTGGTTACCAAAATCAATACGAATTCCCTGTCTTTTGTTTTTCAGCAGAACGACCTGCTCATCAATAAGCTGCCGATAAGCTTTATAGGAAAGATGAATTTCCTTAAAGACGGCTATGACATCGACATAAAGATTGAGTCGACGAACAGCAGGCTGAATGATCTTTTTACAGCTTTGCCTCCAAAATACGTGACCTGGCTTGAAAAGACAAAAGTAAAAGGCAGAACAGACCTGTTGCTGACTTTCAAAGGAAATTATAACGCCTCGCTGAATCGCAAGCCCGACCTAGCATTTGGAATGAATATCAGGGAAGGAAATATAGCGTATAAAGATGCGCCATTTGAAACGTCTAATATCGCTTTAAAGTTTTACACAAAATTACCTTCGTTAGAGACGGAAAAACTCGAAGTAAGTCTCGATACGCTGCATTTTAATATAGGCGATGATTATTTAAGCGCCAAGATAAAATCGAAAGGCATAAAGAATATTGATTTGTCTGCTAACTTGAAATCAAAATTAGACCTCTCCAAAGCAATCAATGCTTTAGGAATAAGCAATATAGAATTGAAAGGAAAACTTTTGGCCGACATCAATTCAAAAGGAGAATACAACAGCGAGAAAAAACTGTTTCCGGTCACGGACGGAACGATCAATCTTCAGGAGGGTTTCTTGAAAACGGAATATTATCCAAATCCGATTACCGACATCAAATTTATCGCCTCGGTTAAAAACCCGACAGGCAAATACAAAGACTTAAAAGTAAATGTAACACCTGCGTCCTTTGTTTTTGAACAGAATCCAATTTATGTAAAAGCGATCTTGTCTGATTTTGATGATGTCAGCTATGATATCGTGGCAAAAGGAGAACTTGATATTGCCAAGATTTATAAAGTCTTTAGGCAAGAAGGTTTAGATGTGAGAGGCTATGCAAAAGCAAATCTGTCACTGAAAGGAAAACAAAGCTATGCTACGACAGGACAATATAGCAAGCTAAACAATAAAGGAAGCTTGTTGCTAAGAGACATAAAAGCAACGTCAGAATTATTTCCGAAGCCATTTTTTATTAAAGAAGGACTGTTTACGTTTCACCAAGACAAGATGAATTTTGACAAGTTCAGCGCTAATTATGGCAAATCAGATTTTGCTATGAAAGGCCGATTGGATAACGTAATTAATTTTGTCCTTGAGAAAAATGCTGTATTGAAAGGCAATTTCGAAGTGAATTCTGCTTTTATTGCAGCGGACGAATTCATGGCCCAGGAATCTGCCAAAACCGAAAAAGTATCAATATCTGATGCTGAAAAAAATACAAAAACAGCGGAAGCATCTGGAGTGATCCTTTTGCCGGAAAATTTAAATGTTTCGTTATTGGCCAATGTGAAAAAATTAGAATACGACGGGCTGGTTTTAGATAATGTTACGGGAAGCACAGCCCTGAACAAAGGCAAACTGCTTTTCCAGAAAATTGGTTTCGAGATTATAGGCTGCAGGGTAGGAATCAATGGTTTTTATGATGACCACAATATGAAACAAGCTGATTTTGATGTGCATTTTGTGGCTAAAAACTTCAATGTCAAAAAAGCCTATAATGAAATCGAGATGTTCAGGAAATTGGCTACAGCCGCCGAAAAGGCAGAAGGTATTATTTCGCTAGATTATACCGTGAAAGGCCAATTAAATGAAGAAATGAAGCCAATTTATCCAACATTGGTTGGAAAAGGTGTTGTTTCGCTCAGCAAAGTCAAAGTCAATGGATTGAGGCTTTTTAACCAATTGAGTAGCAAGACCGATTTTGAGAGTATTGACAACCCAGATTTGAGCCAGGTAGATATCAAATCGACTATCAAAAATAATATAATCAGAATCGAGCAGACCAAGATGAAGGTCGCGCTTTTCAGGCTGCGCCTTCAAGGAGAAACCAGTTTTGATGGCAAGTTGAACCTTAAAATACGTGTCGGATTGCCTCCATTTGGATTAATCGGAATACCAGTAGTTGTGACAGGAACACAGGATAATCCAAAAATCAAAGTATTTAGCAAAACCGGAGAAGAAATCCAAGAAACGAAGCCAAATCAGCAATAAATTATAGCAAGGTCTTTTTCAAGCCTTCGCCAATATTTCTCCAGAAAAAATTGTAGAAAGATTTTTCTTGAATTCGTTCTACTTCAACTTCTGTCTCGACGATTTTTTCATTAGAGTCGTTTTTCACAAAAAGATTACCAACCGCAGAAAGGAATTTGTTTTTCTTCTGCGGATTTTTTTTCTGATAAACCGTAACTTTTATATCATCGTATTTGATAGCAAAATCTCCTTTGGATTTCACGTCGTTCCCCGTAAAATTGAAATAGACTTCATTGAGCTTGCCTTCAACCGCTACATTCATATACGGTTTTGTAAAAGGCCTCAGTTTATGTGCAGGAAACTGGAAAATACTACCTTTGATGTTAAATCCGTCAGATTTATCCAATACATTAAAGCGCCAGTTTACTTTCATAGGCGAGACGTTCATGAATTTGCAATTAATGGTGATTTTTACGTCAGGAAGCTTTTTCTGATTATAGCCGCTGTTGATGTCGGTTACAAACATATTGAATTTGTTGAAAGAGAGCAATCCTGCTCCTTTTTCAAACGTTTTTTCTTCCTCATATTCCAACGTTGATTCCCGAATCGCAAGCGTATCGACATGCAGCGGGAATTTGATTTCACGGAGCAATTTATTATACAGAGGCTTTTTTGAAAGATCATCAGGCGGCATTTTCGGACGGTAGATGCTGGCAAAAACCTTTTCTAAGAAGATGTTGGTCGAATTGAAATAAAAAACGTTGTTCTTAAATCCCCAATCCATATTGTTGATGCTTATTTCTTGTGCATTTACGGTAAAAATATCTTTTTCTTTCGGAATCTTTCTAACGAATTCCGGGCGGTTGTATTCCGGTATCATGCTGAAATCGGCTATTTTCAAGTCCGATTTGTCGGTATGTATTTTTTTAGCAGTCAAATGATAGAATTCGCTGGCTCGATAATAAATACTGTCACAGTCAATTTCAAAATTTTTATAACTGAAAGGAATTTTTTCTTTTAGCGTTGTGTCGTCCAAAGTGATGCCGTCAAGCTGCATAGAAAGATTGTGTACAATCAACGAAGCTTTATTGTTGACTGTAGAAATAATCTGCAGGCCGGAATTAAAAAGATAAATGTCGGATACGGAAATCGTATTTTTAAAAGGAGCAATGACCTTATCGCGAATGCTCTTAGGATCGTTTAAAGCCTTGTCGTTATCTTTAAAAAGAATAATTTCGGGCTTGTTTATGACGATTTTATCAGCTACAATCCTTTTGCCAAAAACGATTGACCAAGCGCTGATTCCTTCTACTTTAATACTTTGGATGGTAGCGTAAATTCCAGACTTTACGTCTTTTTTCTGCAAAGATGATTTGGGTACAACAGTAATGTCTTTAGCAACTGCGTTTCCGTCCCACAAAGCAACTTCTAGCGTTTTGTAAGTAATCTGATAAGGAGAATTATTGTTTTCGTTAATGATGACAGGAAGTTGCTTCCTGATCCAATAGTTTAGGCCTATGTTCAAGACAAGGGTTAAAACGAGCAAGCATCCAATTCCGATCACTACTTTTTTCCACCAAACCATAGAATTTCTTTTAGTATTTCATTTAAATATACCTATAAAAATGGAGGCTCGGAAACTAAGAAGGATTTATTATAAGAAAATTATGATTTGTTCATGCCTGTTTTGAGGAGCTAACTATCAACTATCTACTTTCAACTATAAACTGTTAATTATAAACTATAAACCAGTTGCAATACAAATCTTTTCTCCGAAAAATCATTTTTAGTCTTGAAAGATTCATTCTCATCCTGCTTATTAGTGAAAACCAAATTGTTTGCTTTTCCAGAACTAAAATGCACCGCAACAGAAAGATGTCTTGAAAGAGAATACTGCACTTCGGCTAAATAGCCTATCTGTAAGGCTTCGGCTTTAAATGTTTGTGTTTCATTTAGAGTAGAAGGCAGTTCTTTAGACGATCCTAAAAAGTAGGATTTATAGTTGCTTGCACTGAAAAACCCACCTATGGAAGGCATAAACTTATTTATTTTGTAGTAGAATTGAATTGGAACTTGAAACTGAAAATGTTTGTTTTCAATAGACTGAAATAATTTAGGCTTGTTGTTTGTAAAATAATAACCATTGAGATCGCTGTCCTTTTGTAATGCGTCAAACGAAAACGGACTTGCCCAATACAACGCATCGACTCCAATTCCTACAGAAAAATTAGAATTGAAAAGTTCTTTTCGTGTCCAAATTCCTAAGCCAAATCCGATGGCATTCGAAGCATCCATCTTTTTAAACAAACTGTTGCTGGACAGACCAAGATGCAATTTGCCTCCAAAAAACCAGGTTTGTTTTTCTTCTTTTTTAATATTTCTTTTATTGGTGATAAGAACAAGAGTGTCAATAGGAATTTGGATTTTTTTTCCGTTTTGAGTCAGTTCTAATTTGTCTTTTTTATTGTCTTCCGAAGTAAAAATTGCTTTATCTATTTTAATTACCGGCTTTTCGATAAAAATTGTATCGTGTATGATAATTTCCTCATAGACAAAAATTGTATCGACTTTTTTTTCTTGAGAAAAAGCAAAAGAAGTTATGGTTAAAAAAAGAAATAGGAATTTATTCTGAAACATAAATGGTATCTTTTTTTATAATTTGTTTTTTGATGATCACTACTTTTTGAGATTCATTTTTTGCAGAATCTTTGGGAGAAACATGAGTGGATTCTTCTGGCATTTTTTGAGAATTATTCTTTGAAAGTGTTGCTTTTTCTTGTGTGAAAATGGTTTTTGTTTTTTTGGATTCTATCGCAGTTTTTTCATTTATTACAACATTTTCAGGGCTTATAACAAGTTGATTTTTAGACATACTATCTGTAGTCTCAACATTCAATTGATGTTCTTTTTTTTGCACCACCTTTTTTAGATTAAAATCATAGGCATAAAAAGCAACACCTATTGCACATACCAAACAGATGCTTATCGTTATGATTTTTGACGCTGAAGCTATTTTAGCCAAGCCTATAAATTGATTTGGAATTGCTGTCTTTTTTGGAGTTAATTCGAAAGCTTTTAAAGGTTTTATTTCAAAATCTTGAAATTGTTTTTTATAAAAATTAGCGAACATTTGGTTTTCAAAACCTAAAAAGAGCAAGAAAGCAATACGACGTTTCTTTTTCTCATCAACTGGTTTTTCTTTTATTCTTTCCAATAGAAAAAGCTGGATTGTTTTTCTAGCCCTGGATAAATGCGATTTTGAAGTGCCAGTCGAGATATGAAGTATTTTGCCAATTTCGCTATGTGAAAATTGATCAACCACATACATGTTAAAAACAGATTTATGATGTTCAGGCAAATGATCTATGGCCTCTAATATGTCATTTCTTTCTAAATCGGCAGAGAGGAGTACACTTTTGTTATCTATTTCTAGGGTATTCATAATAGTAGTTGAATCAACAATTTCATAATCTTGATGCGTTGAAAAGTTTATTTTTTTTACCTCTTTCAAATGATGGATGGCCATGTTTATGACAATTCTGCTCAACCAACCTTGTAAGGCACTTTTATCCTTTAAAGTGTCTTCTTTTTGGATTGCTACAATAAAAGAATCTTGGACGATATCCTCGGCTGTGGCAACATCCTTTATATATCTGCGACAAATCCCCAAGAGTTTTGGGGATGTCTTTGTATAAATATCATTCCAGTTGATGCTATTCATGGTTTAGTTTTGAACTACAAAAAGCGATAAGAATGTACCTTGGGAATCTGGAAGTTCAGCTGCCTCGACTCCGTTTATGGTCAGGTAGCTAATATAGCTATCAATCCCTACCTGAGTGATTTTGTAAGTGTTGTTATTTAGAATTTTAAAATCCATAATTCCGCCCAATTGAGGTTGTCCTGCATCATGTAATACGCCGTTTTTATAGATGCTAGCAACATCAGTAAGATACACGTTGTTATTCTCAAAAAACATAGATGAAATTGCAGCGACAGCTGGAAAAGAAGTTTCTGTACCAGTAGTTATGTTTTTATAATAGCCACCACTGTTTGCAGTTCCGTAGGCATATACTTCGTTATTATTTTTAGCTAAGCCAGTTAGTGTAGCAAATGGGATTTCTGTAAAAACATTGTTTGTATAATAACCATTTAAGGTTAAAGCGCCAGTATTGGAAGCAGCTATATAAACAGTATTGTTTACTGCTTTTATTTTAGGATAGTTCTGAACGTAAGCACCATAATCACGAACTACCGTCTTGACGCCATTTTTCCAATATGCAAGGCTATAATCTTCAAAAGTGATTATCCTTCTTTTGGTGTAGCCTACAAAATAAACATCATTTCCAGCTACTTCAAAATCAGTTATAGCCATGACTTCCTCTCCATCAGTGCTTAGGCTGGTTTTTAAATTGGTTAGCACGCCATTTTTCCAAAACATAGGGAAAGTTTCAGTTGTAGTTGTTCCAACACCGATTCCTAAGACATACACGTCATTGTTTGCTACTATAATTTTGTTTGCTGTTGGAGCCGTGATTCCTCCAGAATCTAGCAATACAAGTTGGTTGTTTTTCCAATAACAAGCCTGGCTGTTTTTCTGGCCAGCAACATAAACATCTACAGAGTTGTTAGTCGGAGTATCAGTATCCACTAAATCCTCACTGCAGGAAATTTGTAATAAGCCAGTAAATACCATCAGGGTAAGTAAAATCTTTTTCATAATAAAAAATAAATTGAGTTAATATACTTTAATTTTATGATAAGAGCGAAAAATCTGAAAAGGTTGCAGTAAAAAAGTAAAATAAATGCAAAAAGGATAAATTTTTGCATCGGATGAAGTTGTTGCAACGGCTGTAATAACAACCATTGACACGATATAAAAGATTGGTTTTTGAGGCTAGTAAGCCATGGATTTATCCTGAAACTCAGGACAGTCGATACGAATGTCTCTGGCTTCTAATTTCATTACGAGCAAATCGCAAAAATGTTCAGAACCAACTTGAGAATAAAACTTGCAGTTATAGCAAGTCCTCTGGATATCAATAATGTGTGATTTATTCAGCCCGATAATAAGATCTGAAATGCTTTTCCAGATAATTTCTTTGTCTGATTCGCTGGTTTGGGAAATGATTTTAGTGACTGGGTTTGGAAAGTCTTCCGTTTCGACAACGATTCTCTTTCCGAATTGAGTAAGTAGGATTGTATAGCTTCGTGAATCATTCAAATCGACTGATTTTTCAATCATATTCTTTACTTCCAGAATTCGGACGGCATCGCTTATCGTTGGCTTGGTGACGTTAAATTCTTTTGCCAAATAACTTACTGTTGATTTTTCCTGCGTATGATTGTGAATGAAAATGAGCAGCTGAATCTGAATCGGGCTTAGTGAATGTTCCTTGGCTTTTTCCCATAACAATACCTTAAAAACTTGCGACAGCCGTTCAAGGCCTGCAACTATTTTGTTGTCAAGATTTTCGTTTTGCGTAGTAAGGTTAAAAACCGACATAATATAAATTTTAAAGCATGTTACCTGTTCTTGCTGTCGTCTCTTGCCAAAAATAACCATTTTTAGCTAGCTATATTCTCTTCTGTAAATTTTTAGGATTCTTAAATCGTTAAAGTTTCACACCCAATATTTTAGATGTGAAACTTAATAAACCGTTTGCTGATTGGCTAGCAACCTTCCATTTCGATTATAAAATACCCTTTTTGTTCGATACTGGTGACGATTTCTTCCGTTGCCTTTTCGATATGACAAAAGTTACATTCTTTAGAGGTCAATGTTGAATCTTCCTCGTTTTTTGATTTCAGATACTTTTTTCCAAAATCGTATATGGTTTCTAAATCTGAAATTTCATCCGGAGCCAAGATGTCAAAATGCATAATGCTTCCGTCTTTTTTAGTGACATAAGTGTCCCAAACAGCTACTTTCATAAGTGTGTCTTTAGAGTTATTATTTTACGTTGTAAGGCAATGACAAATTTCCGCTGGCTACAGCATATACTTTATAAACGCCTAACATAGGTTTCTCTCCAGTTTCTGTATGAGCGCTGTTTCCGCTAGTATTTACTTCCATAAAACAGGCTACAGCATCAAATTTAAAATTAGTTTGGTTGTTTATGCGGTAATCTGGAACAATTACTTTAATAGAATTTCCTTCTGTAACTACATTAAATCCAGGGCTGTCCATATACATTGGCATATTAGGGGCCGTTTTTGGCAGGATAACCGACTTGTCCTCTTTCTTAAATTCTTTTACAGACAAGCCACCTGGGACTCTTTTATCTTCTGTGAGAATTACCCAATGCGGATGCCAGATAATACCGTCATTGTCGAATATACCGTCTGCGTTTTCGTCCCAAATAGGAGTGTCGTCAAAATCAGGATGTGATGTTAATGCCAAAGCTACGATGCCTTCTGTTTTGTTGAATCCAACATCGGTAGGCTTTAATGTTGTAGGAAAAACATATCCTAGAACGGGAGCTCCATTCAGCTGTCCAGCTTTTTTAGGAGTTGTAGCGCCAGCTTGGCCAGCCACTTTTATTTCCCAAATCGTTACGCCCAGTTTTTTATCGTGTTTGACAGAGGCCGATTTGATTTTAAAATCTTCGTTATTGTAATTGACACATTTGTCGCATGCGCTAGCTGTATAATAGCTAAATAAAGTGATGAGTAGGAGTGCTAAATTTTTCATGTTGTTGTTTTAAATATTAATTGCAAAATCGCAGTACAAATTTAGTAAGGAATCCTAACTAAAAACAATATTTAACATTTGTTTAAGAATTATTGAATGTATAATGTTTCAATAATTAGGGATTTATTACTTATAAGAAAAGCCTAAGTAATCTTAATACTTAGGCTTTTCACGATATTTCCAGTTTTTTGGAAATGGTGAAGTATAGGTGGTAGAAGTTTTATTAGGATTTTGAAAAATCAAAAAATTAAGGTTGTCAATCTTTAATAAATAAAAGGGTTTCAAATTTATTTTCTGCAAAAACCTGAGTCAGATAAGCTCCTTTTGCTAAAGAATGTACATCAATTTTAGTATCTCCGTTGAGTCGCTGTTCCATTATTTTTCTTCCGTTCATATCATATATAATAACCTTCTCAATAACAGTTTCTGAAATTAAATTCAAAATATCTTTTGTTGGGTTGGGATACAATATGAAATTGTATTTCACATTTTCGCCAATAGCCAAAGCAGGATTAAAAGCTCTAACAGCTAAAGAGGCTGAAGCTTCGCAATTGCTGATTGTTTGTGTGGCATAATATACCGTATCATTTATTAATACAGTATTGATTGGCAATTCATCAGTATGATTGGCAGCTGTTTCGGCTGTAGCATACCATTTAATGTTTTGGCCATTAATGACTAAAACGCTCAGATCATCACCAGCATTAAAACTTTGGACTGGGTCTCCTGTCGGAGCGATTATCGGAGCTTCTTCGGTAATTGTAAACGATCGGGTCGTGCTGCAATTGTTGGAATCTCTTACAGTCACTACGTAAGTTCCGGCTGCCAATCCAGTCGCTGTGCTAGTCGTTTGTACTGGAGTAGTATCCCAAGAATACGAATAGGAGCCAGTTCCGCCAGTAACGTTTACCGTAGCAGATCCTGTGGCATGGCCATTACAATTTACATTGTTTTGTGACGCAGCAGCAGCAGATAAGGCAGTCGGTTCTGCAATAGATGCTGAAACAATACCAGTACATCCATTAGCATCTGTTATGGTTACGGTATAACTTCCGGCGGCAAGACCTGTCCTGTCCTCTGTAGTAATACCACCGCCCCAATCGAAGGCGTAAGGAGAAGTTCCTCCGGATGGTGTCAGGTTTATGCTTCCAGTAGATGCTCCATTGCAAGTCACATTACCTACAATCAAAGTACAGCTTATAGTCGGAACCGTTAAAGTAGCATTGTTTGATGTCGTAGAAGGAGAGCAATTTCCTGTTGCAGTTAGTCGATACAAATAGCCATTCATGGTCGCTGTCACTCCGGTAACGGTTAAAGTTGCTGTTGTCGTTCCAGAATAAGGAGGTGTGTTAGACAAATTTGTAAAGCCAGAACCGGTATTCACTTGCCATTGATAAGCTGTAGCATTGTTAACTGTTGCAGAAAAGGTGGTGTTGGCTCCTGCACAGATTGTTTTTGACAAAGGCTGGGTCGAAATTCTAGGAGAAGGATTTACCGTAATTGTAAACGTAATAGGCGCTCCTGAACAAGTAGTGCCTAAATTGTTATACCTAGGAGTAACCGTTATAGTAGCCGTAATAGGTGCATTGGTTGTATTGGTTGCCGTAAAAGAAGGAATATTTCCTGTTCCGGATGAAGCAAGTCCAATTGAAGGTTGATTGTTTGTCCAGGAATACGTAACCGGAGTGCTGTAATTCAATTGAACTTTTAGGTTTTTCGGAGTGCCGGAACAAGGATCTCCAAAATTGTCATTCGTAGCGTTAAGACGAAAAGAATTCTGCCCCAAAGCAATTGCAGATACGACGCTAATGCTGCTTGACGAATGGCAAGATCCTAAAGCAAAACTGCCACAGCTTCCTGTCGGATTTCCATAACTAGCAAACAATACATTGGTGAATGTAGAACCTGGAGGAGCTTTTAGGTTTAGGGTGCCTCCTTCGAGTACTGAGCCACATAACACTCCTATAGTATTGCTACTAAAATTTACAGCATTAGTCATACTGCTGTTACATACAGTCTGATTACTAACATTATTTACTGTCGGTATTGGATTGACATAAACCTCTTGTGTTTGAGAAGCGGTTATCGTACCATTACTTGCGGTTACGGTATACGTACCTGCATTAACAGTAGAAGCATTGTTGATACTTGGGTTTTGAAGCGTTGAAGTAAATCCATTCGGCCCCGTCCAATTGTAAGTGACCCCGCTCGTGAGTCCTCCGAAATCGGATGCCAAGTTTAATGCACTTCCTAAACAGGGAGCGTTAGCTGTGGTAACTAGAGGCAAAATGTCAGTATTGAATATCCACTCGCCACCCGGAAGTCCTCCTGTATTAGTTACTTCGATAGAAGTAATACCAGGCTGAATAATAGTCAGTACCCCATCTCCATTGATGAGCTTGCCTCCCGATATTGCTCCTGAACCCCAGGCACACATTCCTGAATAAGCAGAGAAATTGGAATTTTGCAATGCATAAGGACTTCCATTTACAGAAACCGAAATTATATTGTTGACGGCAGTAGAAACAAAACCGTAAATTTTGACACCAGCAATAGGTTTGTTGAAAGTATAACTGACTTTACCGTTATTACGAATTCCTTGAAAGTAGGGCAAAGGATTTCCAAAACAAGTAAAGGTACTGGCATCTCCTTGTCGAGTAACAGAAACTATAACGTTTCCCACATTAAAGTTTCCATTACCAGTAGCCGGTAGTGTATAGTAAGGTTGTTGTGCATATAGGCTATCTGAAAAAAAGATAAAAAATAGCATTATTAAAATAGAAGTGTAGTGTTTTTTCATGATAAAGAATTTGAATTTTGGCCTGTTTTAATTTAAATGGAAAGCAGATTATCTCGGTACTAATTCGTAAATTTCATTACTGCCATTATTTTCTGATAATTGAGAGGCTCTCTTGGTCATATATTTAAGATTACCAAGATTCTGAATATAGTATTGGTTTTCCTTACCTTCAATTTTAATCAATTTCCATTTTTGGTTAATGCTCTTGACTTCACTCTGCATAGTGGTAATATGATCAGAGAAATACTTTTTGTTTTTGGTGTTTTTAATGGCAAAAATAGTAGGTCCGTCATATAGGCTTTCAAATTCGAACTTGCAAGTTGAGCTGTCGTAATTTTTTGTCATTTTTGTCGCATGATCGGTTCTGTACTCATTGTTGGCAATATTCTTCATCGACTTAAATTCGGAGGGAGGCAACGGTGGCAAATCAATCATTTTTTTAACGTAAGGCTGACCTTCATTGCTCACGTATGCCCATTTGTTGTTTCGGATTTTATTTGTTGCAATGGCACTAAAAGTAGAATTCAGCGCTTTTTCCCAAAGGTCTGCATCGTTTACTTCGTATACTCGGGTAATTAAGTTTTTCTTACTGTATTTTTTGACTATATCCTGCCACTTGTCTTTCTTTTTAGTATCGAAGTTGAAAAATACCCGATTGCCTTTTTCAGGGGGATTTTCTTCTTCCGAGCCATTATCACTAAAACAAAGTCTTTTGGTGAGCAGATCGGCAGCATCAGCATACTCCCTTTTCCAATCGGGATTGCCAGTTAAACAGAAGATAACTTTTCCACGCATTTGGTCAATCTGCGGCCAGCCTTTCTCAACCACAAACGAACACAGGTCGTTATAGGTGTCGCTTTCCGTTTTTGGTTGAGATGCATACAACATTCCCGGCGTATAGATAATCGATTTGTCAAAATATTTAGTCAAATACTGGTCAATTCGATCTCCAAAATGCAAATAGCCGTCTTTTTCGCTTTTTATATCTATATACACTACAATCGGCAAATGATTTGGGTTGCTATTGTGCCAGCCAAATATATAACCTAGCCATTCGTCAAGATGGGAAGCGGCCGATGCTCCTAACGTATGAGATACTTTAAAATACCCACTAGTGATTTCTCCATCCTTATAATCTTTGGATTGTCTGATGATATCAAGTTCTATGGCCATACAGCCGCTTTGGTAAGGCGCAGTTGGGTCAAAATCCAATTGCTCAGAAATGGTTTCATTGCGCTGATAGGAGTTGTGAGAAGCTTTAAAAGAAATAGCCCCAAATGTTAAAGAATCTGTATTTTTCATAATGTATTGTGTTGTTTTCGAGTCTAAATTTAGACCCAACCAATACAATCACTTGAAAAAATGTTCTGAAACCCCTTCTTTTTGTTCTGAAACTAAATCAGAAATTTTTGGAGATTTTGAAAACCTTGTCCTCAATAAACAATTTATCATTTATGACCTTTGAAACATGATATGGGTTCACGGCAACGCTTCTGTTGATTCTTTTGAAATATTTGGGAGGAAAGACATTTTCCAGATACGACAGGGTTGTTCTCAAAACTTGGTCTTTGCCTGATTTCAAATATATTTCCACATAGATATGGTCGGCTTGCGCAAAAAGGAAATCTTTCGACTGAAAATAGTAGATCTGCTTCCCGATTTCAATTTTAATAATCGCATCCTGATTGGCCAATGCCAGATTGATGGCTGTAATTAAGTTGACACTTTCTACAGGCTTGGAAAGATAAGCTGCAGGCTTCAGGTTTGTCACTTTCTCCAAAGTGCTGGGATCTGTCAATGCGGTTGTAAAAATAAAAGGAAGCGATAGGGTAGTATTAATGAAATTGGCCAGATCAAGACCTGTTTTTTCTCCCGAAAGAGAAATATCAATTAAGACGAGATCGAATAATTTGTGAGATAACAGGATCCGCGCTTCTTCATAATCGTTGGCAATCTCAGCTGAGAAAAAAGGATCCAGCATTTTCTTTAGCGAAAAAGCAATTAAAACTTCGTCCTCTACAATCAATATCCTGCTTTTATGCTCAGTCATTTGGAAATACGATTTTGTAATTCGCTTTTTCCCTAGTATAGCTACCTTTTAGTTGTTTTACCATACCTTCGATAATAAAAATTCCAAGCGAATCATTTTTAATATCAAAACTAAATTCTGTTCCGTTGTCATTGTAATCCATCACAATTTCGCCTTTTTCTGTTTTTTTCAGTTTGAAAAAAAGTGAAAGCAGGTCAGATTCTGGCTTTGCGTGTTTGATCGAATTGGTAATCAATTCGTTGATAATTAATCCTAAAGGTAATGTTTTATCTACTTTTAGTTGAATATCATTCATGTCTATGTCATAACTAAAGTTACGATTACCGCTTGAAAAATGGGTTTCAAAAATTTTGCGGGTATATCTTTTGATCTCGATATACGAATCGTCATTGTGATTGACATTGTACGAATACAGCTCGTGAGCAATCGTAATGGTTTTGATACGCTGATAAAGTTCGTCAAATCGTTTTTTATAATCTTCGT
Organism: Flavobacterium gossypii; assembly: GCF_014138495.1. Classification (NCBI taxonomy): domain Bacteria; kingdom Pseudomonadati; phylum Bacteroidota; class Flavobacteriia; order Flavobacteriales; family Flavobacteriaceae; genus Flavobacterium; species Flavobacterium gossypii. The sequence goes on from NZ_JACJIS010000001.1 coordinate 2,060,944, forward strand.
TGTCGGCTTGATCTTTCTGAAATCCTATAAGACTGAGAATCACGGCGAGGTTGTTTTTTACGCGATGATTGAGTTCTTGTACAAGAAATTGTTTTTCTTCCAGATTTTTCTGTAATGCCTCATTCTTTTGGGTAATTTTCTTCCTCTGATTTTCTATTTTTTTCCGGTATTTGTTTTGCATCCAAAGGAAGAAAAGTAGCCCAAAAAGTAGTATAAGCAAGCTGATAGTGAATCTTCGGGTGTTGCTGATGTTTTTTTGCAGTTGTTTTTTTTCAGACCGTTCTTTTTCAAAATTATATTGCAATCCGAGTTCTTTTACTTTCAGGTCTCGCTGTTCATTATTGAATTCCTTGTAAATTTCTGATGCTGTTTTGTAATAATATAAAGCAGAATCCGACTTATTTTGTTTTTCCATAATGTCGCTTTTCATCTGGAAAATATCGGCCTTATAATTCAAGACATTCGATTTCGATGCCATAGCGAGTGCAGAATCGATATAAGTATTGGACATTCTGTAGTCTTTCTCCGAGAAATAGAAAAAACTCAAATTATGATACATCGATATAATGGCTTCATTGTGATTTAGATTTTTGTACAGATAAAGCGCACGCTGGTAATGTTGGAGCTCTTTTTGCAGATTAGTCTTTCTGTTTCCAAGTCCTAAAATTAACTCTACCACAGGCATATTCACTTGATCGTTTACAGATTCCGCATATTCTTTTGCTTCATTTGCCAAATCGTAAGCTTTTTTAGAAAAACCGTTGACTCTGTAATACGAAGATTTCCGAATCAAGAAATTAGTGTAGTTTTTTAGCTTAAGTTCAGGCTGGGCCAGAAAAATGTTCGCCGCTTTTTCCAATTCTTGCAGGCAGGATTTGGCATCATCATTAATCTCAAAAATAAGTGCCCTTTCCACATGGATTTTCAGTTTTTGTTCCGCCGTAAGTTTAGGATTAGAAATAAGATTTTGAGATAGCTTGAAAGCTTCATCATAAAGTCCAAACTCAGTAAGAATCTTGGTCTTCATTACATCTAAATCAGCTTTTTCACTATCAGTATAGCGCCCCCTGTTTTTGTTGATGAGGTCCAAAGCAGTTTTGAAATCTGAATACAACATTCTTTGCTCGAGATCCTTTTTCAAAGCTTGAAAGGAATCTTGACCAAAACAAAAAAAATGTAGAAAAAACAGAAAAAAACTAAAATAAATTCTCACCTTTTACTAAAATAAGATACAATATAATTCTTATTTTCATAAGAATGGGGTTGTTTTGTGTAAGATCAAATGTAGGAGTTTCAAGAAGCCTTTAGCTAAAAATGTTCTGAAACATTCTTTCTGTGTTCTGAATTTTGATTTGCTTGATTCAGAATCGACCTAAACTGTGCATTTTAATAGGAAGAATTTATAAAGTTTTTCTAGGGACTGCTGTCGAAAAGAAGTTATTGCGCAAACTTTTAAAAACAAAAAACCCTTGAATCGTATGAATCAAGGGTTGTTGTGGTACCTCCAGGAATCGAACCAGGGACACATGGATTTTCAGTCCATTGCTCTACCAACTGAGCTAAGGTACCTTTGCTAATGCGGGTGCAAATATAGAACGATTTTTAATTTATCCAAAACAAATTTTAAAAAAAATCAATTCGTAACTTCGCCAAAACAAATAAATAGATATGCTTTTAGCAATTGATGTTGGGAATACTCGAATTAAAGGTGCTGTCTTTGAGAACAATACTCTTTTGGGACATTTCGTTTTTCTCAAAAAAGATTTTAAAAAAAATATTGAAAATATTTTAAAAGAATTTCCAAAAGTGGCCGATTTGGCTGTTGCTTCTGTCGGAGATCTCGAAAAAAACGATTTTTCTAGCTTTGACGAAAGAGTAAAAATTCATTTTATTTCTCATGAGAATCATTTTCCTTTCACAAATTTGTACGAAACGCCTAAAACTCTTGGAATCGATAGGATGGTTTTGGCATCAGGAGCTGTATTGCAGTTTCCCAAACAGCATCGACTGATCATCGATGCGGGTACTTGCATAACCTATGATTTCGTTGATCAAGAAGATAATTATCTTGGAGGAGCAATTTCGCCAGGACTGCGCTTAAGGTATGAGGCATTACATAATTTTACGGCAAAACTGCCGTTATTAGAGCTAGGAAGCCCTAAAAATATTATAGGGAATTCGACTAGCGAATCTATCCACTCTGGAGTTGTAAATGGGGCGGTTAATGAAATTGACGGCTTTATAAATGACTATAAACAGTATTATTCAAAATTTACGATAATTTTAACGGGCGGTGACGCAGTTTTTTTGGCTAAACGATTAAAAAATACCATATTTGCCAATTCAAATTTTCTTTTAGAGAGCTTGAGCCATTTATTTCAATACAAAATCAAAAATGATTAAAAAAATTATAGTAAGCCTTAGTTTACTTTTTTCGTTAGCCTCTGTAGCACAAGAAGGATCAGCATCGCCGTATTCATTTTATGGAATTGGAGATGCAAGGTTTAAAGGTACAACCGAAAATAGGTCGATGGGAGGCTTAGGGATTTTGCCTGACAGTATTCACATGAATCTTCAGAATCCTGCCACGTTTGCTTCCTTAAAATTGACTAGTTTTACGGTGGGTGGAAGTCATAATATGACGAATCTTAGAACGAGCAGTGCAAAAGGAGATACTCAAAGAACAACGATTGATTATTTGGCAGTGGCATTTCCTACAGGGAAATTAGGTTTCGGATTCGGATTGATGCCTTATACTTCTGTTGGATATAAAATAAACTCATTTTCAGATCAAGAAGACGGTCCGAACAGGGCATACAGCGGAAAAGGAGGATTGAATAAAGTTTTTTTAGGAGCCGGATATCAATTGACATCTAAATTTAGCCTTGGAGTTGATTTTAGCTATAATTTCGGAAATATAGAAACCAAAAGCCTTCTTTCTCAGAATGTTCAATACGGAACTCGTGAAATGAATACGTCTGATTTAAGTGGCTTTAGTATGAATGCCGGATTGGTATTTGCGACAAAAATCAAGAAATACGATTTTGTTTCTAGTGTGACATATAGCCCGCAAGGCAATCTTAAGTCAGAGAATGAAAGAAAAATTGCTACGTTGGCCGGTACTGGAGGCTCAGAAATTGTAGTAGAAGAAAAAGATATTGTTGTTGCGGATTCGGATCTGAAATTACCAAGCAAGCTTGCCTTTGGCGCTGGTTTTGGGAAAAAGACGAACTGGTTTGTTGGAGCAGAAGTTACGCTTCAAGAAAGCAGTAAATTCGGAAACCGCTATAACGACATAACGAACGTTAGTTATGAAGATGCTAAGAAATTCAGCATCGGTGGTTATTTCATCCCAGACTATGATTCTTTTACCAGCTATTGGAAAAGAGTTACTTATAGAGCAGGTCTTCGATATGAAAATACAGGATTGGTCGTAGGCGATACTTCGATCAAAGATTACGGAATGACAATGGGACTTGGGCTGCCAGTTGGCGGATCAATCTCAAACCTTAATGTTGGATTTGAATACGGCAGAAGAGGAACAACTCATGCAGGCCTTATTAAAGAAACATATGCCAACATATTTGTAAGCTTATCTCTGAATGATAGATGGTTTGTAAAAAGAAAGTATGAATAAAAAAATCTCAAGCAGTAATAGGTCTTTTGCCTTTGTTTTTGCACTACTGGGTTTCAGTTTTGCGGCAATAGCACAGAATTCAGAATGCAAAAACAAGATTGTTGCATTTGAAGAATTTGTTCAGTCAAACAGTCATGACCAGACACTATACAGCCGCTGGAAGGAATTAAAGCAGCAATGCCCAACCGAAAGCGAATCGGTTTATCTGATAGGAGAAAAGATTCTTAACCAGAAAATCGATCAGGCAAATACTGCTGAAGAGAAAAATCCGATGATTTCGGACCTTATGAGTGTTTATGATGAACACGACAAGGCTTTTCCAAACAATAAAAAAGGAAATAGAATCAGTAAAGCCCTTCTGCTTTACGATAATAAGACGGGAAGCTCAAAAGAGATTTTCGCCTTTTTGGATAAGGCTTTCAAGATGGATAATTCTGAATTTACCAATCCAAACGTACTGAATATCTATTCTGAATTGCTTGTTTCGCAATACCAGAAAAAAGAAATAGAGCTTACCTTAGAGCAGGTTTTGGAGAAATTAGACGAGATTTCAGAAAAGGCACAATCCGAATTGAAAAAATCAAGTTTGGTAAAAGAGAATCTGTCGTTAAAAGCACAGACGGAAAAATTGACCTCTCAAGAACAAAGCAACTTGCAGAATGCCAAAGTAAGCGCCAATGAATTGACTCTAGTTATGGAAAACTTGAGTGCAAGAACTGATAAGCTAGCAAACTGCGAAATCCTAGTGTCTTTTTACCAAAAGAATTTCGACAAAAATGCTGAAAATGCTTTGTGGCTCGAAAGAGTTTCCGATAGACTGGATGCTAAAAAATGCAAGTCGGATTTCTATATTAAGGTTTCTGAAAAACTATACGCGTTGAGCCCGTCGGCTAAAGCAGCTTACAACATGGGAATCATTTCCAGAAACGCAAAAAATAAGCCTCAGACCATCGAACATTTTACTAAATCGGCAGAATTGCAGACCGACATCAATAAAAAAGCGGAGTTGTATTATCTGGTAGCCACGACGTATGGTTATGGCGATAAAGTAAAAGCAAGAGAATTTGCCAAAAAAGCTTTAGAAGTAAAACCTGCATTCGGGAAATCGTATATTTTTATTTCTCAGTTATATGCCAATAGCATGAAAGAATGCGTAGGCGATAATGCATTCGAAAGCAAGGCGCTTTACTGGCTTGCTGCCGAAACAGCTAAAAAAGCAGGGGCAGTAGAGCCGATCTTGAAAAAATCTGCCGACGATCTTGCTGCAAACTACACTAAAAAAGCACCGTCAAAAGAGGAAATTTCCCAAGCAAAAAGAAAATCGGGAGAACAGATATCCTTTAAATGCTGGATTGGCGAAACAGTGAGCATCCCAAAATTATAATATGATTTCTACGAAAAAGATATTGCTCAATGCTATTTTTATTGCAGTTTTTGGGATCCTGTTTTCATGCGAAAGCAATTTCAAGGATGTCCAGAAAATCAATGTTTCCACTTTTGCACCTATAGGAGAAGCAGATACCGTAAACCTGAAATATACAGATTCTGGAAAAATAAAAGCTATTTTGGTTAGCCCTAAAATGCTTGATTTCTCCAATGCCTCTTTTCCGTATACAGAATTTCCTAAAGGAATTGACGTCACGCTTTACGACAACAATCAAAAAAAGAGCTTCGTATCTTCTGATTATGCCATTACTTATAAGGGTACCGATATTATCGACCTGCAAGGAAATGTGAAAATTACTTCCGAAGACGGCAAAATACTCGAAACCACCCAGCTCTATTATGATCAGAAAAGGGAGTGGTTTTTTACAGAAAAAAAATGCAAGCTTACTTTAGGTCCTGGAAATGAATTTTATACCAAAGGATTCGATGCCAGCCGTGATTTTAAAGATATAAATGGGCAGGTCTTCTTTGGAGAAGGACAAGCAGATGAATTCTAAATTTCAAATTACATTATAATGTTATATCTTAAATACATACAGTATTTCTATCTAGTTGCTGCTGTTCTTTTCGCAGTAGATGGCTTTATGCAGTTAAATTCTACAGAAAGAAGTCCTTGGCTTAGTTTTTTCTTTGCCGCAATCGCGCTTTTCATGTTTTTCTTTCGCAGAAGATTTGCAAAGAAATATGAAGACCAAAATAAAAACAGGCAACAGTAGTTTCCTTATTTTCTAGGCTTTTTGCGAATCTTCCACATCACATTCAAAAAAAACTTCATCTTTATCAGAAAATATAGGTTTACTCCTTTTATTATTAAATAGATAATTGTATTTTCGCCCTCTGAATTTAAAAATTAACAATAAAAAAATGGCAGTTTTATCAAAAATTAGACAACGATCATTGCTTCTTATATTTGTTATTGGTTTTTGCTTATTAGCATTTGTTGTAGGCGACCTTATCAATAGCGGTGGTTTCAAGCAAACTTCAAAATACGTTGGAAGTATCAACGGAGAAGATATTTCATTTGAAGATTTTAGAAGTAAAGTCGATGCAGTTGAAAAAGGCGGTCAAGGAATCACGGCTTCTCAAGCAGCAAACAACGTATGGGAACAAGAAGTTTCTATAGCTTTGCTTACAGAGCAATTTGAGAAATTAGGAATCAGAGTAGGTGAGAACCAAATCCTTGATATTCTTAAACAAAGCCAAGATATTGGTCAGAATCCTCAATTCCAAAATGCTGCTGGCCAATTTGATTATCAAAAGTTCAAAGAATTTTTCCAAGCCAATCCAGAACTAGCTCCTCAATTACAGCAAAGAGAAACGCAAGCGGCTCTTTCTGCAAAATATCAAATCTACAGCACAATGCTAAGAGCTGGTTTGGTAGCTACTGAGGCTGAAGGAAAATTGCAATATGAAATGGAATCTGACAAAGTTACTTTTGACTATGTTGCTTTTCCTTTTTCAAACATAAAAGACAGTGAAGTTCCAGTTTCTGATGACGAGATTGTAGCTTACATGAGAAAAAACGAGAAGAAATTCAAAGCTGATGAAACACGCGAATTGCAATTTGTCGTAATTGAAGACAAGCCTTCTAAAGAAGATGAAGAAGAAGTAAAGAAAAATATTACTGAGTTATTATCTCCTAGAGTAGTCTTCAATGAAGCGACTGGAAAAAATGATACCGTTAAAGGTTTCAGAGAAGTAACGAACAACCAAGAGTTTGTGGATGCAAATTCGGATGTTAAGTTTGACTCTACTTATGTAACTAAGAAAAATCTTCCAGCTCAATATGCAGAGCAACTATACAACTTGCAGACAGGCGAGGTTTTCGGACCTTATATCTTTAACGGATATTATGCTATAAGCAAGTCATTAGGTAAAAAAGCTGGAGCAAGCGCAAAAGCAAGCCATATCTTGATTAGCTATGCTGGAAGCAAAGCTCCAAATCCTGCTATCACTAGAACTAAAGAAGAAGCTAAAGCGAAAGCCGATGACCTTTTCAAACAAGTTCAAGCGAATCCAGCTGTTTTAGAATCTTTAGTTGCTGGAAACTCTGATGATCCAGGATCTGCTCAAACTAGAGGAGAATATGATATGACTCCTGGACAAATGGTAAAACCTTTCAACGATTTCGTATTCAACAGCCCTATTGGAAAAGTGGGTCTTGTTGAAACAGAATTCGGTTACCACATTATTAAAGTAATCGATAAGCAAGATGCTATTCGTTTGGCAACTATTGCGCAAAGAATCGAACCATCTGAAACAACTAGCGATGATATATTCAGAAAAGCAACCAAGTTTGAAATGGAAGCTTCTGAAAAAGATTTCGCTACAGTAGCTAAATCTCTTGGATTGACTGTAATGCCATCAGCAAACGTAAAAGCACTTGATGAAAACTTTGGAAGCTTTACAAACCAAAGACAAGTAGTAAGATGGGCTTACGAGAAAAAAACTTCTGAAGGTGATGTGAAAAGATTCAACATTCCAAACGGAAACTTGATCGTAAAACTTAAGAAAGTCAATAAAGAAGGATTGATGCCAATCTCTGATGCGAAACCAATGGTTGAGCCAATCTTGAAAAATGAGAAAAAGACTGAAAAGATAAAAGCAATCATGAAAGGCGCTACGTTAGAAGAAGCTGCTAAAGCTGCTAAAGTTGCTGTAGCTTCTGCAACAGACCTTACTTTGCAAAGTCCAAACCTTATGGGATTCGGATCTGAGCCAAGAGTTGTAGGTACTGCATTCGCAACGGCTCCTAACAAAGTATCTGAATTGATCGAAGGTAGATCTGGAGTTTTCAAATTGAAAACCAAAAGTGTTGCAAAAGCACCAGCTATTAAAAACTTCGATACTTATACAGCAAGACTTAAAGCACAAAGCGCTGCTGCAGCTGGAAGAATCGTTCCTGCTTTAAAAGAGAAAGCAGATATCGAAGACAACAGACTTGATTTCGGATTCTAAGAATCAAACATATAGAAATAAAAAATCCCGACTAGATAGTCGGGATTTTTTATTTTAAGATCATTTCATCAAAGGTAAGAAGAGTCGGAAATCCTTTTTCTTTGAAATAAGCCGCGGGATTTTCTTTCGAAATGGCCATGACAAAATCGCCTCCCCATGCTCCGAGGCTTTTTACGACGCCTTTGAAATCGCTAAAATAAGCTTCTTGTATGGTTTGCATTTCCAAAACATCGCTCATGATCATTTCATGTTTTTCGATTTGGTAGGCGAAAGCTTTTAGGTTATCGGCGACTAAAACAGCTTCAGTAATCAGGTCGATTTTTTTGACGACTTCCGATATGTTATTCTGCTTACTATAATACGACGCGATTGCGGCCTTGCTGCTCTGTTTTTTATTCAGATATACAAAATAGAGGTTGCCAGTAAATTCAGGATTAAAAGCTACCTTGTGGATTGTAGGCTTGCCATTTTCTAGTTGATACAAGATAGGGACATCTTTTTGGGCGCATGCAATATCATAGCCGCTTCCTCCAAAACTCGTGCGTAACAGTTCAAAAGCATCAATGTTGAGCCACTGTGCTATATTGTTTATTAAAGTCGAGGAGGTGCCGAGACCCCAAAATTTAGGGAAAGTCAGTTCAGTCGTAATATTATAGCCTTCGGATTCTTTAATAAATTTAGGGTTTAGAAGATAGGCTTCATGCAAGATTTCGACTAATGTATTTTTGATCTTGTCTGAAAGAAAGGATTCTTTTTTTAGAATACTTTCAAAAGAGATAGAATCTTCAAACCAAATGCTTCCATCCTTGTCAAAGCTTTTCCATTCAATCTGATTGTTCTTGCCGCTTTCAATAATAAGATTTTGCCCGAACTTTGTCGGCAATGCCCATGCCTTTGCGCCATCTAAAACGACATATTCGCCTGTGATAAGTAGTTTTCCGTTGCTGTAAAATGTTTTTTTCAAGTAATCAAGATTTAACTTTTCTCAAATCGCTAAAATATTCTACGACCGCAGCATGAGAAACTGGATTATGCTGGAAATAATCTACGATTAAGACTCTTTCTTCATCTGTTGCTTCAAGTTGGTTGATGATATTCCCCAAGTGCATTTTCATATGGCCTTCTTGTATCCCTGTCGTTGTCAAGGAGCGCAATGCAGCAAAGTTCTGCGCCAGACCGGCAACAGCTACAATCTGCATTAATTCTTGAGCAGAAGGTTTCTCAAGCATCTCTAAGGCTAGTTTTACTAAAGGATGCAATGATGTCAAGCCGCCAACTGTTCCTAAAGCCAATGGAATTTCCATCCAGAAATAAAACATACCATTTTCGATTTTAGCATGCGAAAGACTTTGATAGCGTCCAGATTTAGAAGCATAGGCATGAATTCCAGCTTCTACAGCACGAAAATCATTTCCGGTCGCCAAAACAACAGCGTCAATTCCGTTCATGATTCCCTTGTTGTGGGTTACCGCTCTGTAGGGCTCGACTTCTGCAATTTGGACCGCCCTGACAAATTTTTCAGCAAAATTTTGTGGATCAATGTTTTTATTTTCATTTAATTCCTCCACCTTACAAGAAACTTCAGCTCTGACGATGCAATTAGGAACATAATTCGACAAAATGCTCATCACGACTTGAATGTTTTTTTCTTCTGAAGAAAATAATTCGAAGGATTGGGCTTCTTTCTGTAATGTTTTTGCAAACTGTTCCAAGCAAGAATTTATAAAATTCGCACCCATGGAATCTTTTGTCTCAAAAGAGGCATGAAGTTGAAAATAATTCGGAAGCAAATCGGTTTTGTCTTTTAGAATAATGTCTAAAATTCCTCCACCGCGTTTTTGCATATTTTTGGTGATGCTTTCTGTTTCTTCAAAAAACTTGTTTTTCTTTTCTTCAAAGAATCGTTCTAGTTTTGAAGTTTCTCCCGTATAGATAAAATGGACTTGGCCGATTTTTTCAGTATTCAAGACTGTTGCTTTGAAGCCGCCTCTTTCAGACCAAAACTTTGCTGCTTTTGCTGCTGCTGCAACTACCGAGCTTTCTTCGATAGCCATCGGGACCGTGTAGAATTTTCCGTTGATTAAAAAGTTGGGAGCAATTCCTAACGGAAGGTAAAAGTTAGTTATGGTATTTTCGATAAAATCATCGTGCAGTTTTTGGATCTTGGCATCAGAATTCCAATAATTCTTTAAGATAGCAATGGCTTCATCTGGATTCGAAAAATATTCTTTAGCAATCCAGCTTATTTTTTCTTCTTTGGATAATTTTGAAAATCCCGAAATGGCTTTATTCATTATCTAGCAATTATGTCTTACAATAGTCCTGCAAAGATACAGTTTCAGGCTATTCTTTTTACGAATTTAAAAAGCGTTTTTATTTGTAATTTTTCGACTATTCTTCAATGAAAGTCATCTTTTTTGCCATCTTTTTCTGCCAGCCGTACGGCAAGATAGAATGATTGTTTTCAACCATCAAGTTCATTTGCGAAACGATTTTGTCTTGAAGGTTTTTAGGCAGGTTGTAAAAGTCAGCATCAACATTGAAATTCCGTTGGTCGTCTAATATTCCATTTTGGATTCTGAGTCCGATTTTTTTTCCTTTGTAATAGAGCAGTATTTTTATTCTTCCATCATCATAACCATTATATCCGTTTGTGCCATAAATAACTATGGGTTCGATGATTCCGTCGTTGTCAAAATCTTCTACATAAATATATTTTGTCCAAAACCAGATGCTTTCCTCTTCTGGTTGCTTAAAATCATTAGTCTCAAATGTTTTGGTCCAAGTATCATTTTCAACCTTAAAATTAAAAGCCTTGATCGAATTGTTGAAGTAATTCCCATCTTTTGGTTCTTTGAATTTTTCTTCTGTCAAGACCAAATAGTAGTTTCCAGTTTTATCTTGATAATCGTAAACTTTCCAGATAGAGAAATTGATTCCCAGTTCTTTTTTCTTTTTAACTGTAAATAGTTCTTTGGTTTTTTCTTCGGAAAGAGTCTTGTATTTGCTGTTTTGCTCGTTTGCGACATATTGAGAAATCTCGCTGATCTTTTGCGCAAGCAGACTGATATTCTTCTGTTCGATGTCAGAAAATTCAATAGCATCGTTATTGTTTAGCGGTTTATACCAAGATTTGTTCTTAAAATACGCGGCATATTCAGGATTAGAAAAAACATAACCTTTACGAGCGTAGATTTCATTTTTTAAAAGCTTTAAGGCATAAATATCTAAGTTTTCAATGCTATTCTCGCTGATTGTTTCTGAAGAACATTTAGAACAATCCTTACGATTTTGCGCGGTAACTGAAACAGAGGCAACTAGTAAGCACAGCAGATAATTTTTCATTTTGGGTTGGGTTTACTCAAATATAACACTAAAATAATAACAAGAAAGGCGTTTGTTTCGATTGAAAAGAAATTTCTTTCTTCATTCAAAATAAGGAGCATTTCAAATATAAATGCAAATTGAAATTCCGGAAATTGCATTTAACACAAAAAATCAAGGTTTATTGCAAATTTTTCACTAAAATTGACAGTTTTTTTACCTTAACAAAATATGATGAATTCACGAAAGATTACCGCATTGCTATTATTCTTGTGCATGTCGGTTTTTGGCCAGCAGAAATTAACTCTTGAGGAAATCTGGGGAGGAGCATTTAGGGCCGAAGGAATGGAAGAATTACAATCCTTAAAAAACACCAATCAATATACTGTTTTAAATTTTGATCGACCGTCAAGAAGCATGCAGATTGACTTGTACGACTATGCGACTTTGAAGAAAGTCTCGACCTTAATTGATACGAAAAATCACAAAGATCTTCCGATGATTGACAGTTATACTTTCAATTCAAAAGAAAATATGATTTTGATTGCTTGCGAATCAGACCAGATTTTCCGCCATTCTTTTGTGGCCGACTATTATTTGTATGATATCCAAACCAAGCAATTGACAAAATTGTTTGATTTTAAGATTCAGGAGCCTACTTTTTCTCCAGACGGAACTCAGATTGCGTACGCAAAAGACAATAACTTGTTTGTCTATAATCTTCAATCTAAGACTTCAAAACAGATTACGACTGATGGGAAGAAAAACGCAGTCATCAATGGTATTACGGACTGGGTTTATGAAGAAGAATTCTCTTTCGTAAAAGCTTTTGACTGGAATGCCTCAAGCGACAAAATAGCTTTTATCCGATTTAATGAAACCGAAGTGCCTGAGTTTTCAATGGATCTTTTTAACCAGGGTCTTTATCCAGTACAGCAGGTTTTCAAATATCCAAAAGCAGGAGAAAAGAACGCGCTGGTTTCTTTGCATATTTATGATGTTAAGGCCAATGCTGCAAAACAAATCAACTTAGGAAGTTATACTGATTTTTACATTCCAAGAATAAAATGGACGAATGAAGCTAATGTCTTGAGTGCTCAAGTCATCAACAGGCACCAGAATAATTTAGACCTGCTTTTTGTAGATGGAACATCAGGCGTAGCAAATGTTATCTTGAATGAAAAAGACAAAGCGTATGTCGATATCACGGACAACCTTACTTTCCTAAAAGATAACAGTTTTATTTGGACAAGCGAGAAAGACGGTTTCAACCATATTTACCACTACGACAAAACAGGAAAGCTGAAAAATCAAATCACAAAAGGAAACTGGGAAGTTACTGCTTATTATGGTTTGGATGAAAAATCAGGAACTATTTTCTACCAATCAGTTGAAAACGGTTCCATCAACAGAGATGTATATTCTATAAAAGTAAGCGGAAAAGACAAGAAAAGGCTTTCTTCTGCAACCGGAACTAATTCGGCAACCTTCAGCCCGAACTTTCAGTTCTATATCAATACATTCTCTAATGCCACGACTCCGGCGCAATATTCTTTGAATGATGCAAAAACAGGCAAGGAAGTACAATCTATCAAAAAGAACGAGGCCTTGCAATCAAAGTTGAAAGCCTACGATTTGCCTTCAAAAGAATTTTTTGAACTTACTACAGAAAAAGGACATAAGCTGAATGCTTGGATAATCAAGCCGAAGAATTTTGATGCCTCTAAAAAATACCCAGTTTTGATGTTCCAATATTCAGGTCCAGGTTCGCAAGAAGTAGCAAATAATTGGATCGATACGAACGACTTGTGGTATATGATGCTTTCGCAGCAAGGTTATATCGTAGCTTGCGTTGACGGAAGAGGTACAGGTTTCAAAGGTGCTGATTTTAAAAAAGTAACTTATAAAGAGTTAGGAAAATTTGAAGTTGAAGACCAAATTGATGCCGCAAAAGTACTCGGAAAATACAATTATGTTGACAACAGCAGAATTGGAATCTGGGGATGGAGTTATGGCGGTTTTATGTCTTCTAACTGCATCTTAAAAGGAAACGACGTTTTCAAAATGGCTATCGCCGTTGCGCCGGTAACAAACTGGAGATTCTATGATTCAGTTTATACAGAAAGATACATGCAGACGCCACAAGAAAATGCTTCCGGATATGACCAAAACTCACCGATCAATCATGTCAGCAAGCTAAAAGGGAAATATCTTTTGGTACATGGAAGTGCCGATGACAACGTACATGTGCAAAACACAATGCTGATGATCGAAGCATTGGTACAGGCTAACAAACAATTTGATTGGGCAATCTACCCTGACAAAAACCACGGAATTTATGGTGGAAAAACCAGATTGCAACTCTATACAAAAATGACAAACTTTATTAAAGAGAACCTATAAATGGAAATGACCGACCCGAATACCCCCGCAGTCCAAGTACCAACAATTGAAGATATCCAAAACTTTGAAGGAAAATATCCAAGACAGCTATGGTATCTGTTTTTAGTAGAAATGTGGGAACGTTTCTGTTTTTATGGAATGCGTGGTGTCTTGACTTTTTTTATGGTCGACCAACTTTTATTAAAAGATGATGCTGCCAATTTGCAATATGGCGCGATTCAAGCATTCGTATATGCCTTTACTTTTATCGGCGGTATTTTTGCCGACAAAATATTAGGATTTAGAAAATCGCTTTTCTTTGGCGGAATCGTAATGATCTTAGGGAATTTGCTGATAGCATTTTCTCCTCAAACTATGTTTTATTATGGAATAGCCTTTTCTATAATCGGTACCGGTTTCTTTAAGCCGAATATTTCCTCGATGGTTGGAGAATTGTACCATGAAAAAGATCCAAGAAGAGATGCAGGTTACGGAATGTTTTATGCGGGAATCAATATCGGTGGACTTTTTGGTGGAGCATTGTGTATTTATTTAGGAAAATACCATTCGTGGACATTGTGCTTCCTTTCAGCGGCAATCGTAATGGCTTTAGGGCTGATCACTTTCCTTGTTACAAAAAAACACTTAGGTCCTATTGGAGATTCTCCACTCTTGAATTTATCCGTAAGCAAAAGAAAATTCAGAGAGATTGCGGTATATGTATGCTCGTTGCTTAGCATCCCCTTTATTTTTATAATGGTAAAAAATACAGACTATACAGATTATTTCATGTATACGATTGGCGCAATTGCGGTATTGTATTTTACATATGAACTGTTTAACCTGAAAAATGCCAGCCTACAGAAGAAATTATTTGCAGCATTCCTGTTTATTTTCTTTTACTTCTTATTTAATGCAATTTATGAGCAAAGCGGAGGATCACTGTCTCTTTTTGCAAAAGATAACTTGAGCCACAGTTTATTGTTCTTCAACATTGACCCTAATATCGTAAACAACAGTTCCAATACTTTATTTGTAATTATTTTAAGCCCGATTATTGGTCTTTTATGGCTTTGGCTGGCGAAAAAGAAAATTGAGCCGAATACGATTATCAAATTTGGAATTGGTTTCTTGTTCCTTTCAGCGTCATTCTACCTTTTTTATTACACAAGATTTTTCGCGAATTCTGAAGGTATAACTTCTTTGAATTTGTTCACTTTTGCCTATTTAATCACTACAATCGGAGAGCTTTGCCTTGGTCCGATTGGAATGTCAATCATTACTAAACTATCGCCAAAAAGACTTTTCGGAATGATGATGGGATTGTGGTTCTTGGCAAGTGCTTTCGGCCAGTTAGCTGCAGGAAAATTAGGTGCGGCAATGTCGAAATCAAATACAGGCGATGATTTGGTGTCAAAATTACAATCATACACAGATGGATATTATACTTTAGCAATATATTCTCTAATTGCAGGAGTGTTCCTAATCGTAGCAACTCCATTGATTAAAAAATTGATGCAAGAAGTCAAATAACAAAATAGAATAAATAAATTTAGAATGTCAGAAATCTCATCCAATAACGATTTTTTCAAATCAAAAGTTTTAGGCCATCCATCAGGATTATTCGTTTTGTTTTTTACTGAAATGTGGGAACGATTCTCTTTCTACGGAATGAGGGTATTATTGATTAATTTTTTGACCATGGCCGCCATCGGAACCAATCCGGGCTGGGAATGGTCTTCAGAAAATGCCGGAGCTTTATTCGGAACCTATGCCGGACTTTTATACTTGACTCCAATTGCGGGTGGTATCATTGCCGATAAATTCACAGGCTATCGCTGGGCAGTTGTTATCGGGGCAATAATCATGACTTTAGGCCATGCTTCTATGGCGCTTGAAACCGAATTTTCACTTTATTTTGGACTAGTTTTGCTGGTTATCGGTACGGGTTTCTTTAAGCCGAATATGACTTCTATTATTTCTGAAATGTACAAAGACCTGCCTGAGAAAAAAGACGGTGCTTATACTATCTTTTACATGGGAGTAAATGCAGGAGCTTTCTTCGGAATGATGCTGTGCGGTTATCTTGCCGAAAAAGTTGGTTGGAGCTGGGGCTTTGGATTAGCTGGGATTTTTATGCTTTTGGGTTCTTTGCAATTCTGGTTGGCAAAACCTTTGTTCGGAACTATTGGCGATGTTCCTAAAAAATCTAAAGCTATTGAAGCGATTTCACCTGACGGACAGATTGACATTACAAAACCACAAGCTGAAGTAAAGCCAGAAGACAAAAGGAATCCTTTTACCATGTTGGATAAGGTCTTAATCGTAATCACCTCCATAATCGGATTGTTGTATCTGATTGATGATCCTGCCTCTAAAATTGCAAATATTCATCTCCTGCCTCAGGAATTTTTAATTTCAAAAGATGTTTTGCCAGGTTCTTTAGTCATAACAATAATTGGATTGCTATTATTCTTGTTCTTGGTAATTTCTAGGATTGCGCGTTATACAAGAGTAGTCCGTGACAGAATGATTGCGGTTATTATCTTTGCTTTCTTTACCGTTTTCTTTTGGCTGTCGTTTGAACAAGGAGCTACTTCATTGGTTCTTTTTGCAAGAGATTTTACAGACCGGACTTTGATGGGGAATCAAGCGATTATTTTTAATATCGTAAATACACTTCTGACTATAATTCCATTGATTCTGATTTCTTGGGTATTGTTCCTGCTATTCAAGCAGACGTATAAAAGAATATCAACTTCAAATATTATTCTAGCCATAAGTTTTCTAGGCGTTTGGGGAATTGTCATCTGGATGTTGAATAACGATTACAATTCAAAAGCCTACGAACTAAAATACCAGGCGATTAAGACGGCTCAGATTGATGAAAAGACCAAAAAGCAAAATGTCGATGAAAACGGAGATTTTGTTTTTGATTTTAATCCAGTGACAGAAACTACGGTCTTGAAACCGACAGATGAAGTTGTAGATCAAACATTCACAATTTCTAGTAGAGATTTGCTGAAAGTAAATGACAAAGTAGCGCTTCATAATGAAATCGGGAATTTTGTTTACCTGACAAAAGATTTGGAAGCAAAAATCAGAAACGATTATAAAAAAGCAACCAAAGAATCTCAGATTATAAAGGCCGAAATAACCCAGCTTAAAGAGAATCAAGTTGAAGTCACGACTTCTTGGTTTAGTATCCTAAATTCATTCTTTATTATTGCTTTTGCTTCCATGTTTTCTAAATGGTGGGATAGCAAATACAATCCAAGCGCAGCAGTTAAATACGGCCTAGGACTGATTATTATGGGCTTAGGATTTGCCATATTGGCGTACGGAGCAAAAGTTATCCCTTCTGGCGCTGAAGCTGGAGCAGTAAGAGTTAGCATGATTTGGCTTATATTCGCATATCTATTCCATACACTAGGGGAATTATGCCTATCACCAGTTGGTTTGTCATATGTCAGCAAATTGGTGCCTGGAAGAATGATTGCATTTATGTTCGGGATGTGGTATCTTGCGATTGCAATCGGAAATAAATTGGCAGGTTCGCTAGGTGGAATGATTGAAGGCATTACTAAAGAATACGATATGAGTACCTTCTTCCTGATTTTTACAATAGTCCCTATTGTAGCCGGATTGATTGTCACAGCATTAAATCCAGTATTGAAAAAATTAATGCACGGAGTACGATAATAACTAAACTAAACTATAATAAATGGAAACAACAGTAAAGCAATCACACCCGAAAGGCCTTTGGTACCTATTCGGAACAGAAATGTGGGAAAGATTTGGATATTATTTGATGTTAGGGATATTCTCCCTTTACATGCTCGACGGATGGAATAATGGCGGTATGGGCTTTGATCCTGCTAAAAAATCCGATATCTACGGGACGTATCTAGGTCTTGTGTATCTGACTCCTTTTATAGGAGGATTGCTTGCTGATAGAGTTTTAGGCTATAGAAGATCGATCGTCATGGGAGGTTTGATGATGGCAGCAGGTTATTTCTTGCTTTCTATTCATAGCGAGATGACTTTCTATATAGCATTATTCTGTATTATCTTAGGAAACGGTTTCTTTAAGCCAAATATCTCGACGCTGGTTGGAAATTTATACAGTAGCGATGAAATGAAAGATAAAAAAGATGCAGGTTACAACATCTTTTATATGGGAATCAACGTAGGAGCTTTTATCTGTAATTTCGTTGCCGCATACATGAGAATCAACTACGGATGGGGGCACGCGTTTGCTGCTGCTGGAGTCGGGATGTTGATTGGTGTAGTTGTATTCTTAATCGGAACAAAACACATAAAACATGTGGATGTTATTAAGCCAGTCGAAAAAGGGGATATGTCAACTGGAAAAATTCTTGGTTTGACAGTTCTTCCAATGTTTATTTTCGGAATAATCGGGTATTTGATTCCTGGAAATTTCTTAGGTTCTGATACTAACGATGCTTTTATTATCGGATGTCTTCCTGTAATCGGATTCTTCATTTACTTGGCATTTAAAGCTGAGGCGAAAGAAAGTCGAGCGATTAAAGCGCTTTTGGCTGTGTTTACCTGTGTGATTTTGTTCTTTGCAATTTTCCACCAAAATGGAGACGCCTTGACCGTTTGGGCAGAAGATCATACAGACAGAAGCATGCCGACTGCAGTTTCTAATGTAGCAGATGAATTAGGAATGGCACAAGTTGTTGTAAACAATGATATCGTTTCGGCTGACCAAGCTACATTTGATAAAACAATTTCCGAAATGAGAGCTAAAGAAGAAGCAATGCCAGCTGTTTCTAAAGAAGAATTAAAAGCAAAAGCAGATTATTCAAGCGAAATCGGACAGCTAGAAAAATCAAGAAAATATTTTGCAACCTTGCCTGGAGATCAAGTTCCAGCCAAAGGAACAAACTTAAAATTGTATTCAACAGAATTGTACCAATCTATTAACCCATTCTGGGTAGTAGTCTTGACGCCATTGGTGGTAGGTGTATTTGGTTTTATGAGAAGAAGAAAAAAAGAACCTAGCACGCCAACAAAAATCTTTATCGGTTTGGTAATTACAGCTCTTTCGGCTTTAGTAATGGTAGGTGCTGTTTTTGCAACAAACGATATGACTTTAAAAGCAAGTTCTTGGTGGCTGATTGCTTCGTATGGTGTAATTACCATCGGTGAATTATGCCTTTCTCCAATGGGACTGTCACTTGTTTCAAAACTTTCTCCTCCAAGGATAACAGCGTTGATGATGGGTGGTTTCTTTTTGGCAATTTCTGTTGGAAATAAACTTTCAGGAATGCTATCATCACTTTGGGAAAAAATACCTCAAAAAGAAAACTTCTTTTTCCTTAACTTCGGTTTAGTTTTAGCTGCTGCAATAGTATTGCTATTGATGTTAAAATGGTTAAATCGAGTAATGAAAGAGAATAATGTAGCCTAAACGGCATTATTTTTGAAACCAATATTCAAAACTATAAAAAAATGAAAAAACTACTTTTAGTACTATTTTTAGCTGTAGGCTCAATAGCTGCAGTTCAAGCTCAGGAAGTAAAATGGCTTACATTAGATCAAGCCCTTGCTGCACAAAAGAAAAAGCCAAAACCAATTTTTATGGACGTGTACACGGATTGGTGTGGACCATGTAAGATGTTAGACAAGAATACTTTTCAGTCTAAAGAAGTAGCAGAATACATCAATGCTAATTATTATGCTGTGAAATTTAATGCTGAAGGCGATTCTGAAGTGACCTACAAAGGGAAAAAATATACAAATCCAAAATACGATGCGGCACGTAAAGGCCGTAATGCGGTACATGATTTTACAATGTTCCTGAAAGTGCAAGGATATCCGTCAATGTATATTTTTGACAGCAAAGGAGAGGTAAAAAGCCCAATTGTAGGCTATCATACTCCTGAGCAGTTAATGCCACTAATCAAAGTCTAAATCTATTTAGATAAGCTATAGAATCCCTTTTCAACAGTTGCGTGAAAAGGGATTTTTTCTTTTTCACAAGTTGCTTTCCATCTCTGAGTATCCGTTCTGTAATTTGAGGCATCTGCAATAATCATTTTTGGCCTAGATTCCTGAAGGATTCTTTCAAGGTTTATTTTGGGTGACTGTGTCATGATTACGATATCAGGATCTAAGCCTTTTGGAAAAACTCCAAGACTGTCAACAATTAAAATCCTGTTTTTATTAAAATAGGCTAGATTTTGTATTCTTTCTGTCTTGCTGATATGACTGAAATTCCCAACTAGATAAGGTCTGATAATAAAATTTAGATTCGCTTCAGATAAATTGCCATTCGTATAAACAACTATATTTTCTCCATTTCTTTCTGCAAGAATTGTATTCCTTTTTGAATTAAACACAATTAATTCTTCTTGACTTTGGTTGAAGTACTTATTTCCAAAATAAGCCAGCTGTAATAAAATTAAACTGCTTAGAGCAAAAGATAATCTCTGAAAATTAGGTTGTTTTACCCAAAGCACAAAGGCCAATATAAGCACATAACAAGCCACTAACATTTGCCAGCTAAAAGAAATATCTTGGAATATAAAAGATTCAAAAGAGGCTACCCAATTGATGATTTTGTTTAGTAGTGAGATGCTCCATTCTAAACTCTTAGCAAGAAAAGTCGGAACAATATCAAAAAAGGCCCATACTAGTACAAAAACGCCCAAAGCCAGAATAAAGCCGAGCAACGGAAGCACCAATAAATTCGTTATAAAGAACAATCCCGGAAATTGATGGAAATAATAAGTACTTAATGGGAAAGTTCCGATCTGCGCGGCGAATGAAACCGTCAGGATGTCCCAGAAATATTTTAAGATCCAAGTTTTAGGTTGCCACACAGAAGCGAACAAAGGCTGCATCCATACGATAAAAAATAAGGCGCAATAGCTAAGCTGGAAGCCAATGTCGAAAATAAAGGAAGGCTCAAAGAGCAGAATAAACAGCATCGACACAATTAGTGTATGGAAGATGTTTGTTTTTCTACGAGCATATTTTCCGACAGCGACAAAACTGAACATTACTACGGAACGCGTAACAGAAGGAGAAAACCCAGCGATTATCGCGAAAGCCCACAAAAAGGATAGAAGTATTGCAATTTTTATAAAATTACCCCATCTGTTTTTTGGCAATCCGCCCAAAAGAAATCCGATGAAAATCATGATGCAGCCTACATGGAGTCCGGAAACGGATAAAATGTGCACAGCACCTGCAAGCTGGTAATCTTTCAGCAATTCAGGAGAAATGTCCTGTTGCTGTCCTAAGATCAAGGCTATGACAACATTGAGTTCTTCATTTTTAAATCCAGAACTTTTAAGGTTTTTGATGATAGTGTTTCGAAATTCAGAGGCGTAATACCAAATGTTTTTATCAATCTTTTGGCTTACTTTGATCTCTGAAACATTCGCATATAGCTGCCCATAAATTGATTTGTTGGCTAGATATTTCCTATAATCAAATTGGTTGGGATTGCTTGGCGCTCGGGGTTCCGATATCGTGCCGTACACATAAAGTCTGGAACCAATAGTAAAATCTTGTTTTAGCCCTTTTTTACTTATACTCAACAAGATTTTTCCTTTGGCATTAGAAGTATCTATAGAACAAACCATAGCAACATAACGTTTATTAGAAGCATTGCTTCTTAATTTCTCATGAAGGACAACTTCTACATGATGGTTGTACTCGTCAATTTTGTGGCTATAGTGATTTTTGGAAAATCGTTCGTTGTGAATAGCTTGTGTTGAGATGCCTATGCTGAAAAATACCACATAAGCCGCTATTCCAAAATAGATTTTTTGCAGGAAATCTTTCTTGGAGAAATAATAGGCTATTCCAAAAATAATCAAGGAAGTGCCACAAAATAGTAAAGAAAATTTTGGGCTTGGTTCAATATAAAATGCGGCGAGTACTCCTAGAATAAACCAAATGGCAATTCTAGCTAACGGGAATTTCAGTATTTTCATAAAAACGAAAATACGAAAAATTAACAAAAAATGTAATTATTGTTGGATAATTCTGTTAACCTGAGCAAATGTTCTTTTGTAGTACGGCTCATTTGTTGAAGAAACAACAACGCCTTTGCTGGTAGAAGAATGGATGAACTTTATCTCATCGCCTATTTTTTCAATGACAACTCCAACATGATTGATTACTCTTCTTCCATTAGTTCGGAAGAAAATTAGATCACCCTTTTTGATGTCGTTGGTATCAACTTTTTCACCAACCAAAGCCATGTCATGTGAGCTTCTAGGTAGTTTTATGTCAAAAAGATTAAAAACGGCAGTAACCATTCCTGAACAATCCATTCCAGCAGTTGTAGTACCGCCTCCGCGATATCTCACGCCTAGGAAATTCATGGCATTGTTAATTAATTGTAAGGAGATATAACTTTCAGTAGGTGTCGAAACAACAAGATCCGGATCTTCTTGTTCAACAATTACAGATTTTTTATTTTTAAGAGGTTTTGTGTTTTTTGAAACTTTTGCCTTTTCGGCAATTACCGGTGCTGGTTTTTCGGCAACGATAGTGTTTTTCTTTTCTGCAGGCTTTTCGTAAACTCCTTTTTTAAGAGCTTCCTTTTTAGTGGTAATAATTTGTGAGTGGCCTAATGTCGATACTAATAAAAGCAGCGGTAAGAACAGAAATAAGATTTTTTTTGCAGACATATTTTATTTTTTATTTTTCAGCAAAAACAAAGACTTAGGGGCGTATTTGCTTTAGATTTATTAATAAAATTCCGTAGAATTACTTGTTTTTCAAATGCTATAGTTTTAAATATAAACGAACAGATGACATGATTATTATATAACAGATTCCAAATATAATGTAAATTCTCTTAAATGGGCAAAAATCTTATCAAGAAATTGTTAGTAACTATTTTGTTGAAAGGATTTATGACTCAAAATTAAGTTTCAATAATCTGATTTTTAGCTTATTATTTTCGTGTGTTAAGTAAGTGTTATTTTTTAAGCTTATCAACAATCAATTGAGCTGTTTTCTCGCTGGCTCCAATGCCTCCCAGCTTTTTTTCTAAAATTTCATAGTCTTGGAGAAGCTTCTCTCTTTGGCTGGTTTCTAAGATTTTATGCAGTTCCTTTTTAATCCTTTTTGGATTGCAGTCGTTCTGAATTAATTCGGTAACAACTTCTTTGTCCATTATCAAATTGACAAGCGATATGTATTTTAATGTGATGATTCGTTTGGCTATCTGGTAAGAAATCCAATTTCCTTTATAACAAACTACTTCAGGAACTTTAAACAAAGCTGTTTCTAAAGTAGCAGTTCCAGAAGTCACAAGAGCTGCAGAAGAAATGCTCAGCAGATCGTAAGTCCTGTTCGAAATAAAATGTACGTTCTTGTTCTTCAAAAATTGCTCATAAAAAGAATATTCTTGGCTTGGAGCACCCGCAATTACAAACTGATATGCTGGAAAATCTTTAGCTACAGCAAGCATTTCCGATAGCATTTTAGCAATTTCTTGTTTTCGGCTGCCCGGCAAAAGTGCAATTATCGGTTTTTCATCTAGGCTAAACTCTTTTCTGAATGATTCTTCATCCACATGTTTTCTGTTGTGTATGGCATCAATCAAGGGATGGCCGACAAATGCTACAGGGAAATTATGTTTCTTCTCGTAAAAATCTTTTTCAAAAGGAAGAATGACATACATGAAATCAACATCTCGCTTTATTGCTTTGATACGATTTTCTTTCCAGGCCCAGATTTGAGGAGAGATATAATAGTGAGTCGGGATTCCGATTTCTTTTGCCCATTTGGCAATTCGCATATTGAATCCGGGGTAATCAATAAAAATGATAGCGTCGGGCTTAAATTCGGAAATGTCGGCTTTGCATCGTTTTATGTTGTTCAGAATCGTTTTTAGATTCATGACAACTTCTGCAAATCCCATAAAGGCCAAATCACGATAGTGTTTTACTAAGGTTCCGCCCGCTTGCTGCATGAGATCGCCTCCCCAAAAACGAATTTCAGCTTGTGGGTCTTTTTTAAAAATGGCTTTCATCAAATTAGAACCGTGAAGGTCGCCCGATGCTTCTCCTGCAATAATGTAGTATTTCATATCTTGAACAATTTAAAACTGAACTGAATCAATTTTTGTCGTTTAATTTCCATGTGTTTAATGTCTGTATGGCATGGTGGGCTGTCAGGTCAAATTGTACAGGTACTAAAGAAATATAGCCGTGTTTTAAGGCCCATTCGTCGGTATCTTCGCCATTGTCTTGATTGATAAATTTTCCAGTTAGCCAGTAGTAATCACGTCCCATCGGAGAAGTTCTTTTGTCGAATTTTTCCGCCCACATCGCTTTTGCTTGTCTGCAGACTTTTATTCCTTTTATTTCTTTTTCCTGCAATTTTGGGAAATTTACATTTAGGATGACACCTTCTGGAAGACCGTTTTCTAAAACTTCTAAGGCAATCTTCTTGATGAACTTTTTGGTAGGCTCAAAATCAGCATTCCAGTCATAATCAAGTAGCGAAAAACCAATAGCAGGGATTCCTTCAATTCCAGCTTCAACAGCGGCGCTCATGGTTCCAGAATAAATTACGTTGATAGAAGAATTAGAGCCGTGGTTGATACCCGAAACGCAAAGGTCTGGCTTTCTTTTCAAGACTTCATTTACGGCAAACTTTACGCAGTCTACTGGAGTTCCGGAACACGAATATTCAATATCGACATCATTTCCGACTGTTATCTTATTGAGATATAAAGTATTGTTGATTGTGATGGCATGGCCTGTAGCAGATTGCGGGCTATCAGGAGCAACCACAACCACTTCGCCAATTTCTTTCATTACGCTGATCAAGGTACGGATTCCTGGAGCAGAAATTCCATCGTCATTGGTAACTAAAATTAAAGGTTTCTTTCCCATTTTAAAGTTTTTGCCTGATTGTTTGTCTTGAAAATAAAGACTTTGTTGTTTTTTATGATGTAAAATTCGGACATGAAAATGACCTTCGTCGATTACAAAAATAACCTTTTTTAAAGTTTCTCAATGTTACAAAATTATATAACTTTGAAACTTGTAGAAATAGCCCTTCTGCAATGATTTAGACTTTTGACCCATCCAAATCATCTTTAACAAAAAATTATGCGGTTTAAAAAATCGTGGCATAATTTTTTCAGTAATTTAGAACAAAATTTGATGAATGCTATAATGGAGTTTATGAAAAGAAATTATAAGATATTATTGGTTGTAGTTGCACTTTCTGCAGCCTTATGGAGTTTCGTTCCAAGAGAAGTAAAAAATGACCCTGAAAAAGACAAGCTGCTTCTGGAGCTTTTGACATTTGTTATTGAGCGTGGCCATTATGATCCGGCAAAAATTGATGATACTTTTTCAAAAGGAGTTTACAAAGATTATTTGGAAGCAATTGATCCTTCAAAAAGATTTTTCCTTCAGTCGGATATTGACGAGTTCTCAAAATATGAGACAAAACTTGACGACCAGATTTTAGGCCGAGATTTGTCGTTTTTTGACTTGACGTATAATCGTCTGCTTCAAAGAATCGACGAAAGCAAAAAATATTATAAAGATATTTTATCAAAACCTTTTGATTATAAAAAGGATGAGACTTTCAATACCGATTACGAAGAACATTCTTATGCAAAGAATTCTAGTGAGTTGAGAGAAAGATGGTACAAGCAGATCAAGCTTTCTACTTTGTCTTCTCTTACAAATAAGCTAGAAATTCAAGAAGGTAAAAAAGCTTCTGACACTGACGAATTTTCAGATTTGACAGAAAAAGAAAAAGCGGATAAAGAGAAAAAACAAAAAGAAGAGAAGAAGGAAATCGAGAAAAAACCTTTTGATGTTCTTGAAAAAGAAACCAGAGAAAGCCAGCTGAAATCATTAGATGAATATTTTGGATTCATCAAAGACTTGGATAGAGACGATTGGTTTTCGGTTTATATCAATTCGATTGCTACACGATTTGACCCACATACTTCCTATTTCGCCCCAGACGACAAAGAGCGTTTTGACGTTAGCATGAGCGGAAAATTAGAAGGTATTGGAGCGCGTCTTCAAAAGAAAAATGATTTTACTGAAATTACAGAATTGATTTCTGGCGGACCGGCTTGGAGAGGAAAACAACTAGAGCCTGGAGACGTAGTCTTGAAAGTGGGACAAGGCGACAAAGAGCCTGTAGATGTGGTAGGAATGAGAATTGACGATGTCGTTAAAAAAATCAAAGGACCAAAAGGGACTGAAGTTAGGCTTACGATAAAGAAAACAGACGGAACGATCAAAGTGATTTCTATCATTAGAGATGAAGTTGAGATTGAAGAAACGTATGCAAAATCAAGCGTTGTAGAAAAAGACGGAAAGAAATACGGAATTATCTATCTGCCAAAATTCTATATCGATTTTGAAAACGAAGATAGCCGCGATGCAGGAAAAGATATTGCCCTTGAAGTCGAAAGACTAAAACAAGCTGGAGTACAAGGAATTGTGATGGATGTCCGCGATAATGGTGGAGGTTCTTTAAAAACAGTTGTTGATATTGCAGGATTGTTTATCGATCAAGGACCGATTGTGCAAATCAAATCTGCAGGCAAGAAAAAAGAAATCCTATACGATAAAGATCCTAAAATTCAATGGGATGGTCCATTGGTAGTGATGGTAAATAGCTTCTCGGCTTCGGCTTCAGAAATATTAGCAGCAGCAATCCAAGATTACAAAAGAGGCGTAATTATAGGAAGCACGCAGACCTATGGTAAAGGAACGGTACAGAATGTTATCGATTTGAATCAGTTTGTGCGAAGCAATTCTATGGGCGACTTAGGAGCTTTAAAAACTACAACACAAAAATTCTATAGAATCAACGGAGGTTCCACCCAATTGAATGGTGTTTCAAGTGATGTTGCTTTGCCAGACCGTTATTCATATATCAAAATGGGCGAACGCGATATTGACAATGCGATGCCTTGGGATAAAATCGATGCGGCTGACTATAAAGTTTGGAACAAACAAAGCAATTTTGATCTAGCTGTAGAAAACAGTAAGAGAAGAATGGAACAAAGCGACCAATTCAAGTTGATTGAAGAAAACGCAAGATGGATCAAAGAAAGACAAGAAGAGAAAAATTTCAGTTTAAATATTGATAAATTCAAGCAAGAACAAGCCTCTCTTGAAGAAAAAGCTAAAAAATACAAAGCCATCACAGATTATAAAAACAGCTTGAAATTCACTTCATTGCCTTACGAAAATGAAATGATCAAGAATGATAATCTGCTAAAGGAAAAAAGAGATCGTTGGCACGAAAGCCTTTCCAAAGATGTTTATGTAGAAGAAGCGTTAAATGTTCTTGACGACTTGCAACCGAAAACAGCGATTAAAGGAACTGTAAATGTTAAAAAGAAAGATAAATTAGTGAAGTCGTAATTGGCTCAAGGATATTTTAATGAGTAGATCCACACAATCATTATCAAGAATAGCGCTCCAGAAGTTCAAAAAGAATTTCTGGGGCGTTTTCAGTTTTGGATTTATTCTACTGCTGATGCTCTTTTCGATATTTGCTTATGTCTTGGCGCCAGATAATTCCGAAAATGCCAATTGGGGCGACCTGACAATCCGCTCAAAAAAACCTGGCTTTGAAGTCAAGATGCTTTCCATTCCCCTAAAAGAAAAGATACAGTCTGGTTTTTGGGATTATTTTTTCGGACACGAACAAAAATTTTCAAAAGAACCAATTTCTAGCTTTATCATAGAAAAGGATAAGATTGTTTATACGCTATATAATGACGATCCAAAAGTCATCATACAAAAAGAAACAACTCTAAAAGATTTTCCAGGATATACTAATCTAGAAGACGTCTCAAAGGAATATATAAAAACTCAAAAATTTTATTTAGGAACCGACAAAGCCGGAAGGGATTACCTAAGCCGTATGCTTGTAGGATCAAGAGTTTCAATTTCTATCGGATTCGTAGCCGTATTCATCTCACTTGTTGTCGGCCTATTTTTTGGCGCCATTGGCGGCTATTATGGAGGAAAAGTAGACGCGTTTGTCATGTGGTTGGTCAATATTATATGGTCAATTCCCACATTGTTGCTTGTTATAGCAATCACTTTAAGTCTTGGGAAAGGCTTCTGGCAGGTTTTTGTAGCCGTTGGCCTTACGATGTGGGTAGAAGTAGCCAGAGTTGTTCGAGGCCAGATTATTTCTGTAAAAGAAATGCAATATGTTACTGCTGCAAAAGCACTAGGATATAATAATTTGAGAATAATAGTCCATCATATTCTTCCAAATATCATAGCGCCGGTTATTGTTATTTCTGCGGCTAATTTTGCTTCGGCGATCCTAGTAGAAAGCGGACTCAGCTTTTTAGGACTTGGGGCGCAACCCCCTGTTCCAAGCTGGGGAGGAATGATAAAAGATTATTATGGCGATATCATTTTAGATAAGCCTTATTTAGCCATGGTTCCAGGAACCGCTATAATGCTGCTTACATTAGCTTTTATGATGATGGGAAATGCACTTCGAGATGCGCTGGATGTTAAGAATTGATTACCATGCCTGCATTTTAACGTTTTTTTAATGTTATTTGGGTCTAGTGAAAAAAAATAATATATTTTTACTACACCTAAACTTAACAATATGAACCTGAAAAATAGTTGCCTTCCCCTAAAGGCTAGATTTTTTCGACTCCTGCTTTTTCTTTTTTTCTTTTTTTCCTATAATTCTATTAATGCTCAATGTGCCGGAGAAGATGCTTCTATAACGATTTGCAATATTCCAGATACGTCCACTCAAAGCATTAATCTTTTTAATCTTCTTGGCGGTACTCCTACAGCAGGCGGTACTTGGACTGATATCCAGCAATCAGGAGGGCTAAATACTTCGACAGGAATTCTTAACGTTTGGGGCGTTAATGAAAGTGACACCTATGTTTTTATATATACTGTAAACGACGCTTCTTGCGCTGATAATGTCGCTACAGTTACAGTGACTATCGGAGGCTATGCGGGAGTTGACAATCCAAATGCTTCTGCTTGTGATGATAACAGCAGCGTAAACTTATTTCAATTCTTAGGAAATTTTCCCAATCCGCAATTAAATGGCTTTTGGACCGATAACAGCGGAAGCGGTGCCTTAAGAAATCATCTTCTAGATGCAACGGTTTCCGGATTAGGAACTTTTTCTTTTACCTATACGATGCCAGCTATCGGATCCTGCCCTGCCGTTTCAGCAACAGTTGACGTAACGGTACATCCAGCTCCAGAGCCCGGTGAAACATCAGATTTGATTCTGTGTGATTCTGATGATATGTCTCCTTATACCAATCTCAATCTGCTAGACTATATTTTCGGACAAGATCCAGGTGGGAAATGGTCTGAATCAGGAACATCAGAACTATCTGGCCCGCAAGATACTTTTATCAATGTCCAAAATATCTATAATACCTTTGGCCCGGGAGAATACGGATTTACTTACACAGTACAGCCTTCGCATCCGGTCTGCAATCCTAAATCTTCAACGGTAAGAATAATCATAGAAGAACAGCTAGATTTCACAGGCTCGACATTAGTAGTAGCATCAGATATCTGCGAGGATGAGATAGGAAGAGCAACTTTTGTGGCAACGCTAACACAAGGGGCAGAAGACATACCTGACGGAAGTTACAATCTGCAGTACCAAATTACCGGTCCGATTCCTTCAGGAAATACGATATTGGTACGATTTATTGATGGTGTTGTGACATTTCCAATTCCGGCTATCTCCTTTCCGCTTGTAGGCGCCTATACTGTCAGTATCGTAAATATCCATGAAACTACAGGTTATAATGCCTGTGACCATATCATAGGGGACATTTCAGATATTTTGAATGTATATCCATTGCCTAAAATTAATGCAGGTACTTTGACGATAGACAATGCCTGCGAAGATTCCGATGTCGAAGTACAGCTTTCAGGAAATACAAACTTAGCAGATGGAACTTATCGCATTACATATAACCTAAACGGAAGCAATTCGGCTACAGCACAGCAAGTCATCATGACCGTCGTTGGAGGAATAGGCACTTTTATTATTCCGTCTAACCTGCTTCCAGCCCAAGGCAACACTACAATTATCATAACTCATATTATAAATCTTCAGACGCTTTGTGAAAATACAGCTTCTTTATCTCAAGGATTTTTGATATTGCCAAAACCAGACGTTGCAAATGTCAGGGTTGTCATCAATGATGTTTGCGAAAACCAGCCTGTCATTGCTACTCTTTCTGGATTTGTAAACCTGTCCAGCGTCCAAATAACGTATTCTTTAAGCGGAGCCAATATTGCTACAGGAACTGCGGTTTTTTCTGTGGTAAGCGGAACAGGAAGCTTTACCATACCAAGTAACCTGGTTTTGAATACGGGAACGACAACTTTTACAGTTTCTGAAATAATCAACACCGAAACGACCTGTGGCGTTTCAAATTTGTCTATTGTCGATAGCTTTGTCATCTACAAGCTTCCAGAAACTCCAACTACGAGCAATAGGGAATTCTGTATCAATGAAAATGCTACAGTAGCAAGCCTTCTTCCTAACGGACCACAATATGCTTGGTATGCAGAAAACGGAACATCGCCATTGAGCAGTACGACTGTTTTGACATCAGGAAATTATTATGTTGCTGTAATTTCTTCTTTTGGATGTGTTTCCCAGAAAGCGCTGGCCGTAGTTACAATAAACGATATTCCAGCACCAACATTGGATGCGGGAGGAGAAAATTTCTGCGGATTGGACTCCCCAGCACCGACTCTTTCTGATTTGGCCGCCAATGTAAACGGCTCAGGAACGATACTTTGGTTTGATGCGTTGCAGAACGGCAACCAGCTTCCAAATTCGCAAGCATTACAAGACGGAATGACTTATTACGGATTTGATTCCTCAACAGCTTCAGGCTGTGTTTCAGAAAATGCCTTGGCTGTCACAGTTTCATTATCAGATTGCGATGGAGAAGAATACGAATTGATGATTCCCGATGGGTTTTCGCCTAATGGAGACGGAACAAACGACACGTTTAATATTCCGAATATCGAATTTTTGTTCCCAAATTTTACCTTAGAAATCTACAACCGTTACGGCAATGTCATGTATAAGGGAAATCGAGATACCCCCGATTGGGATGGAAGAAGTAGTCAGTCAGCAATAATTGATGGCGTTGCTCCAAATGGAGTCTATTTCTATATTGTTAATTTCAATAAGGATAATAAGCCTCCACAACAAGGACGACTTTATTTAAATCGATAATATACTCATCAATAATCTGAACCAGATGAAAAAAATACTACTCCTTATATTTCTTATAAGCTTTTTAAATAAAGTAACAGCACAGCAAGATCCGCAGTATACTCATTATATGTACAATATGAGCGTGGTGAATCCCGCGTATGCAACTGCAACGCCCGAAGTCCTAAATCTAGGAGGACTATACAGAACGCAGTGGGTCGGAGCAGTCGGAGCACCAAAAACATTTACCTTTTTTGCCCATGCTCCCGCCAGCAAGAATGTAGAATTGGGTCTTTCCTTTATTTCTGACGATATTGGAGATGGCGCTAAAAAAGAAAACAACATTTTTGGCGATTTTGCTTATGTCCTGCAGTTGAATGACAAGCACAGACTTTCGTTTGGATTAAAAGCCGGAGTAACTATCTTCGAGACTAATTTTAATGGTTTTGTACTGGAAAGCGGCTCAAATAGCACAGATCCTGCCTTCGATCAAAATATCAATAGTGTTTTTCCAAACCTAGGCGCGGGAGCTTTTTATTTTACAGATAAATATTACATAGGCTTGTCTGCACCAAATCTTTTAGCAACCAAACACCTGGAAGAAAAACAGGGAATCAATAGGTTCGGTTCCGAAAATGTTCATGTTTTCTTTACAGGAGGCTATGTTTTTCAGATAAATCCAAATTTGAAATTAAAGCCGTCATTTATGGCAAAAGGCGTAAAAGGTGCTCCGGGAGTTGTTGATGTTTCAGCGAATGTTTTACTGTACGACAAATTCGAATTCGGACTTTCCTATCGACTGGATGATGCTGTCAGCGGCTTGTTTAATATCAATGTCACGCCAAGCCTACGGGTTGGCTATGCTTATGATTATACCGTAACCAATTTAGGAGATTTCAATTCAGGAACCCATGAAGTGTTTTTGCTGTTTGATATCAACTTTATGAAAAAAGGCTATGACAAATCCCCAAGATTCTTCTAAAATGCAACGTATGAAAAGACTATTACTTATACTCGCTATCATTCTCTGCATTCAGAATAGCAATGCACAGTCGCAAGATTTGAAACGAGCAAACGCTTATTTCGAAAGAACTTTCTATAGCGAGGCCATTCCGCTATATGAAAATATAATCAAAGACGAGCGCACTTATGATATTGTCAAGAATCTGGCAGACTCTTATTATTATACCAACGACCTCAAAAATGCCGAAAAATGGTATCGTTTTCTGCTTAAGAATCATGAAAAAATGGTAGACGAAGAGTTTTATTTTAGATACGTCCATGCCTTAAAAGCGGTTGGAAATTATGATGAAGCAAATGCTCTTTTAAGAAGCAGGGATGCTGAGGTTGCAGAATTTGATAAGCAAGTTGCCGTTTTAGAAAATATTGCGGCATTAGGAAATCGATTTGAAATCAAAAACTTGGCAATTAATACTCAATATTCTGATTTTGGAGCCATAAAAAGAGGAACAGACTTAATTTATGCTTCCCCTAAAAAAGACAGCAAAGTCTACAAATGGAATAACGAAAATTACTTGGATTTATTTAGCATTCCGATTGAGAGTGTCAAAAAAGGCGATTCCATTGCGATTGATTTTTCCAGTTCAGTAAATACGAAAATGCACGAATCAAATGCTGTTTTTACAAAAGATGGCAAAAAGATGTATTTCACCAGAAATAACTTCAACAACGGAAAAAAAGGCAAGGACAAGAAAAAAGTTTCACACCTTCAGATTTTCAGTGCTGATTTTGAAAATGGCGAGTGGAAAAATATAAAAGCATTGCCTTTCAACAGTGATGATTTTTCTACAGAGCACCCTGCCTTGAGCCCCGATGAGAAGACACTTTATTTTGCTTCTGATATGCCCGGAAACTTAGGCTCTTTCGATATTTTTTCTGTAGCTATAAACGAAGGAAGTTTTGGCACGCCGAAAAATCTCGGGCCAAATATAAACACGAAACATAAAGAACAGTTTCCGTTCGTTGCAAAAGATGGAAAACTTTACTTTTCATCTAACGGACATTTGGGTTTTGGATCTTTAGACGTATTTGTAGCGGAAAGCAAAAATGGCGAATTTTCAAAGGCAGTAAATATTGGATTTCCAGTCAATTCTGGGTATGATGATTTTGCCTTTACCATTGACCCCGAAACAAAAGAAGGCTATTTTTCTTCAAACAGGCTAGAAGGAAAGGGTAACGACGATATTTACCAATTTAATGAAACCAAGCCATTGATAATTGAAGACTGCAAGCAGCTCATTTCCGGAATTATCACGGATGAAATTACAAAGCTTCCATTGGCAGAGGTCTTAGTCATCATGCAGGATTCAAATAAAAAAGAAGTTGAAAGAAGAAGTACTGCTGCAGACGGAAAATTTGTCTTTGAAGCGGCTTGTGAAACCAGCTATACGATTCTGGCTTCTAAAGAAAAATACACCGATAATTTTAGAAGCCTAAAGCTATTAAAAGAAAGAAATAAAAATAATGATGCCTCAATGCCTTTAAAATCATTGGCTGTTATCAAACAAGAACAAGAAGAGGCAGTGCAACAGCAGAAAAAAGAGGAAGAAGCTAAAAAAGTAAAGGAAAAACAAATAGCTGAAACCGAAAAAAAGAAACGAGTTGAAAAACTTTTAGCAGACGAAAAAGATGTGGTAAGAGACAAAGACAGATTGCTCATCAAAACAGAGCCTATCTATTTTGATTACGATTTATGGTATATCCGTAAAGAATCAAAACCGATTTTGAACAAGGTAATCGGCCTTATGAAAAAATATCCGGACATGGTGGTTGAAATTGGCTCTCATACAGATGTCCGTGGCAATAACAAATACAATCTCGATTTGTCTGATAAAAGAGCGGCGTCAACCAGAGAATATTTTATTGAGCAAGGAATTCCTGCGAGCAGGATATCTTCTCGCGGTTATGGTGAAACCGTACAAATTGTAAAATGTGTGCCAGAAGAATCGTGCAGTGAAGAACAACATGAGTTGAACCGCCGAAGTGAGTTTGTCATTAAAAATATATAGTATAACAAAAACCGCCAATTGGCGGTTTTTGTTTTTTAGGATCTCACCTTAATTAAGTTGCTTTCCTCGTTTTGAACTTTTAATTCAAGTTCCTGTATTTTGACTTCCTGTTTGCTAATCTTGATATTTTCTTCTTGAATTTCAATAGCTGTGAGTTTGCCTTTGGCTTTCTTTTTATTGAGTTTTGCTTTATTCTTTTCTAAGGATTTTTTTTCATCCACTAGCCTTGATTTTGCTTTAGAAACACTTTTTTCTGCAGAAAGAATTTTGCTTTGTCTTTTTTCAAATGCTTTCTTCTCACGGTCCATTTCTTTTTGAGCCTTTTCGAGCTTGCGTTGCTCTTTTTTGAATTCTGCTGCTTTTTTCTCGGCATCTTTAAGAGCTTTTTTTTCGGCTTTAGCTTTTTCTTCCAATAGTTTCTGTGTTTGGACTGATTGTACGGAAGTGACAATGGATATGGAATCGTTTGTTAGCGTCGAGACTTCTTTGTTTTGTTGTGCGGATACTGCATTAATCCCTGCGAAAAAAATTGAGGTTAAAATAATTTTGGCTTTCATAATTAATTGTAATTTAGTTATGGAATAATTTAATGTTAATAAAAATAATTATAACAAATAACATTCCATTTTTTAAATATTATAACATTTTATTAGAAATGAGTAAAAAAGCCATACTGTATCTTGTATTATCAATAGGTGTTATAATTACCTATTTCTTCAGTAAGAATAAATCTAAAGAAATAATAGAAAAAAAGCCTGCCGATGTTGCTGTTTCTGAAATTAAAAAAGATTCAATTTATAAGGATGTTCAAAATGCGGTCGAAAAATACCTTCCGACATCTACAACTCATCAGCTCGTTACTCATGAAAATTATGTCCTATCTTACAATGAAAAATATGAGCAGGCAGAATGGGTTTTTTATGAAGCCAAGGTTTCAGCTAGCAGAGGTGGTGATTTTAAAAGACCTTATTTTGTTAAAGATCCTAAAGTAAAAACGGGTTCTGCCGATTGGAAAAATTATAGAAAATCAGGTTATGATAAAGGACATCTCTGTCCGGCAGGCGATATGAAATTTTCCAAACAAGCTTTTGAAGATACTTTTTATACTTCGAATATTTCTCCGCAGAAAAAAGATTTCAATGCAGGTGTATGGAATAGGTTGGAACAAAAGGTACGGTATTGGGCAGACAAATATGACGGTATTTATGTCGTAACGGGTGGTATCTTATCCGGTGGACTAAAAACAATCGGAAATGAAAAAGTAGCCGTGCCCAATTATTTTTATAAAGTATTGTTGGATGTTGATAATAGCCATTACAGAATGATTGGCTTTTTAGTGCCACACGAAAACAGCCAGAAGCCGTTATACGAATTTGTAGTTCCCGTTGATGAAATTGAAAAAAAGACAGGCATTGACTTCTTTCCTATTTTGCCGGATTCTGTAGAAGACAAATTAGAAAAAAGCGGCGACTATAAAGCTTGGAGCTTTTAAAAGCCTACCATTCATTCACTTTGTTGGCATCCATCTTGATAAAGATGAATAACAGTATGCTGAAGGCAAAAAGACTCGAGCCTCCATACGAAAAGAAAGGAAGCGGTACCCCTATTGTTGGGAAGAGTCGGATAAGCATTGAGATATTTACAATAAAGTGGGCAAACAAGAATGTAGCAACGCAATAGCCATAAACTCGGCTGAATTTGGTCTTTTGGTTTTCTGCTAGATAAATAATCCGAAGGAAAAGCGATATGAATAAGGCAATAACTACAATGGCTCCTACAAAGCCCCATTCTTCACCAACTGTCGTAAAGATGTAATCGGTATGCTGTTCAGGAACGAAGCCTCCTTTGGTTTGTGTGCCTTCGAGAAAGCCTTTTCCGAACCAACCGCCCGAACCAATCGCAATCATGGATTGATTCAAGTTATATCCTTCGTTTTTTAAATCGACATTCTCTCCAAATAATACATTAATCCTATCTTTCTGATGGGCTTCTAGGACATTGTCATAGACGAAGTCTACAGAATACGTAAATCCAGCGATTAGGACAAAAATCACGGCTGAAGCAATAGGGTTTCGATTAATTCTTTTCGATAGCAAAAACTGAATCGAAATAATGGCGAATGCTATAATCAACACAAAATGTGGTTCAATAAGCAATGCCATAAAAAACAAGAGAATGGCAGAAAAGCCAGTCCATAAATACCAAGAAGGCAATCCTTCGCGATATAGAACAAAAATCAAGGCCACAAAAATCATTGCAGTTCCTGTATCATGTACTAGAATCAGCAACAATGGGACCCCCATGATTACAAAAGCCTTTAGTTGGTCATTGAAATTCTTTAAGTTGACTTGGACGTCACTCAGATATTTTGCTAAAAGCAGCGCTGTTGAGGTTTTGACGAATTCAGAAGGTTGCAAAGTAAAGCCACCAATGCTGTACCAATTGGTCTGTCCTTTGATGGTCTTTCCAAACACGAAGAGCCCTAGCAAGGATACTAGGCCGATAATATAAAAGACGAAGGCATACTTTTCATAAATCTTGGCATCAACCGTAAGCACTACTAAAACCAGTGGAATCGTGAGGCAGATAAAAAGAATCTGTTTTCCGTAAATCTGATCGATGTCAAAAATTGAAGTTTCTTCAAGAGGCAGAGAAGCAGAATAAATATTCAGCCAGCCCATTATTACCAAAATGATAAATAGGAGAATTGTAATCCAGTCGATATTATTTGTTACGCTTTGGTTTTTCATAATATCATTGATTTATTTTGAATGGCTGTCCGCTCGTTACTTTCGCGTATTCGCTTTGTAGGCTTCCTTCTAACATTCTTTTTTCCAAATCTGTTCGGGTAATTTTGCCTCGAAGATATTTCTCGATCATTAAGCTGGCAATTGGTCCAGCCCAACGAGCACCCCAATATCCATTTTCAATAAAAACGGCAATTGCTATTTTTGGATTGTCCTTTGGTGCAAAAGCAACAAAGATGGAGTGATCCTGCAATTGTGTTCGCACGCCATTAATTTTTGTAAAGTTTTCTGCCGTTCCAGTCTTACCACAAATATCGATTCCTTCGACTTTAAGCGATCGTGCAGTTCCTTCGTTATATACTCCGAAAAGACCTTCAATTACAGGCTTAAAATACTGCTTGTCAACTGTAGTAACATGTTTCGTTGTATATTTTTTATCAATTGTATGGCTTTTTATTTTTTTGATGATATGAGGCGTATAATAATAACCTTCATTTGCAACAGCCGCCATCATATTTGCTAATTGGATTGGCGTTGTCGAAACTTCGCCTTGGCCGATTGAATTTGAAATAATAGTTGTGCTTCTCCAGCCACCATTCGGATACCATCTTGTATAATACCTTGAATCTGGAATGTGTCCTTTTCTTCCTGCCGGAAGATCGTAGCCCATAAAATTTCCTAATCCGAAACTTTTCAAGTGATTGCTCCAGGCATCAACTCCGTAGCCAGGCTTCGGATATTTATCGATCGTTCTCTTGAATACGTTGGCAAAATAGGTATTGCAAGAATGCGCGATTCCTGTATGAAGATTATTGTCTCCAGAATCGTGGCATTTCATAAAAGCACCGCGACCATACGAAAAACCATGACTGCAATGAAAAGTAGTGTTTTCGTCGATAACTTCTTCCTGAAGGCCAATCAGTCCTGTCATGATTTTAAATGGCGAACCAGGAGGGTATTCTGCCAAAAGCCCTCTGTCAAACAAGGGCATTGCCAAGGTATCTTTACTTAGTTTGGTATAATTTTTTGAACGGTCTCTTCCTACCAAAATAGCCGGATCATAAGACGGAGCAGATACTAGTGCCAAGATTTCGCCAGTTTTTGGCTCCAGCGCAACAATACCACCTCGTTTGTTGATCATCAAAGCTTCGCCATATTTCTGCAGTTCGATATCCAAAGAAAGCGTCACATCTTCACCTTGAATGGCAATCGTGTCGTAAATGCCTTCTTTGTAAGAACCGATATCCCTGTTAAAACGGTCTTTTTGGATATACTTTACGCCTTTGGTTCCGCGAAGGAATTCTTCGTATACTTCTTCAACGCCTTGTTTTCCAATCAAGTCACCGCTTTTGTAGTAAGGATTTTTTTTGATAATGGCATCGTTTACTTGTGCGATATACCCGAAAACATTGGCAGCGGCATTGACCTGATAGTCCCTGAGCGAACGTTTTTGGATATAAAATCCTTGATATTTCCTGATTTTTTCTTGAAAGCCAGCGTATTCTTTTTTGTTCAGTTGAGGTAAGAATACAGAAGGAAGCCTCGGACTATAGACTGTCGCCTTTTCTATTTTGGTTCTATATTCTTCTTCTGTAATTTTTAAAAGCTTGCAAAATTCTGGAACATCGATTTCCTTAACGTCTTTTGGAATAACCATGACATCATACGATGGCTGGTTGGCAACCAAAAGCACGCCATTTCGGTCAAACATATAACCGCGTTCAGGATAATCGTATTTTATCTTGATGGCGTTATTGTCAGACTTTTTGATGAAAGAGTCGTCGATAATTTGAAGATAAAAAAGCCTGGCCACAATTAAAATTGCAGACACAATTATTAAAGAGGGAAGAAGAATTTTTCTCATCTTTTGGTGTTAGGCTTAAATATATAGATAATTACGATACAAAGTATGAGGGTGAAAATCGAGCTGAAAAGTGTTCTTAGCAAAATGTTGAATATAAAACTCAACTTGAATATTTCGAGTAAGAACAATATGATATGATGTGTGAATACTGAAATCAAGAGGAATGAAAATCGTTCCGGAGTCAGCTTATCATTGATTTTTACGGTTTGGTATTCATAACTTACTCCAAAAGAAAATTTGAAAAAAGTTGGTCTTACGTGAGCCAAGATAACACAGGCCGTGGCATGTACCCCTCCAGAATCACAAAACATGTCCATTATAATTCCTAAAAGAAAGCTGGCTAAAAGCAGTCCGGATCTATTACCATTTACAGGATAAAGAATGATAAACAAGATGTAAGGATACGGATTTACATAGCCCCAGAAATCGATTTCATTAAAAATCAATACCTGTGCGGCAAGCAAAAGTACAAATCGAGCGATATTTAATAATAAGGTGCTATTCATTTTCTGCTTCCGTTTTAGCCTCTAATTCCTCAATTTCTTTTCGCTCATAGTTTTCAAGGACATATACGTGGCCAAGATTGGTCATGTCGTTGAATAATCTTACGTTCAATGTAAAATAATTCGTTTCCTTGTCGGTATAAATTTTGTCGATTACACCGATATTTATATTTGGTGGAAAGGTCACAGATTCGTTTCCTGTAACAATCGTATCTCCTTTTCGAACATTTGCTAATCTAGGTACGTCAATCAGCTGGACAAAGCCCGTGCTTTTTCCATCCCAGCGTAAAGTACCAAAATGGTTGGATTTTTTTATGCGGGCATTGATTTCTGATTTGATATTCAGGATGCTGATTACGGTAGCGTAGTTCTTTGAAGTATGTTCAACGATTCCGATAATCCCAAGGCTATTGACAACGCCCATATCAGGTTTAATACCGGCTTTGCTTCCAGCATCTAATGTCAGGTAATTTTCTTTTACGTTATAGGAATTTTTGGTAACCTTTGCTTGGATGATATTGATTTTTCCATAACCTTTCAAGCTATCTCTGACTACAATTCCAGTTGAATCTTTTGCATTGAAAAGCATTTTTTTAAGAATAGCATTCTCTTTTGCAAGTTGTTCGTTCTGGGTTTTTAAATTCAGATATTCTTGAACGTTATGAATTCTTTCATAGACACCACCACTAATAAAATTGGCAGAGGTCACAGCTTTGCTTCGGTGGTAGGAGTGGGACTGAATCGTAAGCACTAACGAAATGCCCAAAAGCAGCAAAAACAGCAACTTGTTGCTGTTTTTAAATATAAAATTAAATATTTGCTGCATGAACTATGCTGTTATTTTATTAATATGCTTCTGAATTTTGGTATGTTTTTAAGTGCCATTCCCGTTCCTCGAACTACAGCTCTCAAAGGATCTTCGGCAATATAAACCGGCAGGTCAGTTTTTTGTGAAATTCGTTTGTCTAATCCTCTCAGCATCGAACCTCCTCCTGCTAGATAAATCCCTGTATTGTAAATATCGGCTGCTAATTCTGGAGGAGTTTGAGATAAAGTTTCCATTACAGCATCTTCAATTCTTTGGATGGACTTGTCTAAGGCTTTTGCTATTTCTCTGAAAGAAACTTCGACTTGTTTCGGTTTTCCGGTCAACAAATCTCGACCTTGAACCGACATGTCGTCTGGTGGACTTTCTAAGTCTTCAATCGCGGCACCGATTTCAATTTTTATTTTTTCAGCAGTACTTTCTCCAACGAAAAGGTTATGCTGCGTTCTCATATAATAAACGATGTCATTTGTGAAAACATCACCTGCAATTTTGACTGATTTATCGCAGACAATTCCTCCAAGAGCAATAACTGCAATTTCGGTAGTTCCACCACCGATATCTACAATCATATTTCCTTTTGGTTGCATGATGTCAACTCCAATACCGATAGCAGCAGCCATTGGTTCATGGATCAAATAGACTTCTTTCCCGTTAACGCGTTCTGCGGATTCTTTTACCGCTCTCATCTCCACTTCTGTAATTCCAGACGGAATACAGATGACCATTCTCAAAGCTGGTGTAAACAATCTTTTCTTTAAAGCAGGAATGCTTTTTATAAACATGCTGATCATCTTTTCGGATGCGTCAAAATCAGCAATTACCCCGTCTTTCAGTGGCCTTATCGTCTTTATGTTTTCATGGGTTTTACCTTGCATCATGCTCGCTTCCTTACCAACAGCAATGATCTTGCCGGATACTCTGTCGCGAGCTACAATTGATGGACTGTCAATCACAACTTTGTCGTTGTGAATAATCAGGGTGTTAGCGGTACCAAGGTCTATCGCGATATCCTCAGTCATGAAATCAAAAAATCCCATAAGTAGTTTTAGGGTTTAAAAATGTTTATAAAATTTTAACATGCAAAGTTACGTAAATTAATGTTTGAAATGACGAGTTCCTGTAAATACCATTGCAACTTTATTTTCGTTGCAGTAATTGATACTCAATTCATCTTTTATTGAACCTCCTGGCTGAATTACGGCAGTAATTCCGGCATGATGAGCGATTTCCACACAATCTGGGAATGGGAAAAAAGCATCACTTGCCATTACGGCACCTTTCAAATCAAAATTAAAACTGTTCGCTTTTTCTATAGCTTGTTTTAAAGCATCTACGCGAGACGTCTGTCCGGTTCCTGATGCGATAAGCTGTCTGTTTTTTGCAAATACAATTGTATTCGACTTTGTGTTCTTGCAGATTTTTGATGCAAATAACAAATCTTCAATTTCCTCTGAAGATGGGGGAGTTGTAGTAACGGTCTTTAAGTGTTCTTTATTGTCCGTCACATTGTTTTTATCTTGAACCAATAATCCATTCAAACAAGTACGAACTTGTTTTTGAGGTAACTCCACTTCATTTTGTACTAAAATAATCCTGTTTTTCTTTTCAGAAAGTATTTCGATAGCAGACTCGTCGTAGCTTGGAGCGATTACAACCTCGCAGAAAAGCTGGTTGATTTCTCTTGCCGTGTCTGCATCAATTTTTCCGTTAGCAATTAAAACACCTCCAAAAGCAGAAGTCGGGTCACCAGCCAAAGCATCTAGATATGCCTCTCTCATGGTGCTTCTTGTAGCCAGTCCGCAAGCATTATTGTGCTTTAAGATAGCAAAAGTAGGCTCATTGTTTTTGAATTCTAATATCAAGTTAACTGCTGCGTCGACATCCAAAAGATTGTTGTATGACAATTCTTTTCCGTGAAGTTTTTTAAACATAGCGTCAAAATCTCCAAAGAAGAATCCTTTTTGGTGTGGGTTTTCGCCATAACGTAAAACCTGTCCGTTTGGCACGCTTTCTTTGTAAAAAGTGTCGTCGGTATTGAAATAATTAAAAATAGCTGTGTCATAATGAGACGAAACATGGAAGGCTTTGGTTGCAAAAAGCTTTCGGTCTTCTAATGTCAATTCGCCATTTTGTTTTGTAATCAATTCTAAGAAATCGGCATATTGATCTACAGAAGCCACAATCACCGTGTCTTTGAAATTTTTTGCAGCAGCACGGATCAAAGAAATACCGCCAATATCGATTTTTTCGATAATATCAGCTTCGGATGCTCCTGAAGCAACTGTTTTTTCAAACGGATACAAGTCAACAATTACCAAATCAATCTGCGGAATCTCGAATTCTTCCATCTGCTGAACATCGCCTTCGTGATCTTGACGGTTTAAGATGCCACCGAAAATTTTTGGATGCAAAGTTTTTACTCTTCCTCCAAGGATTGACGGATAGGAAGTTACGTCTTCAACAGGAACTACAGGAATTCCTAAAGCCTTGATGAAATCTTCTGTTCCTCCAGTAGAATAAAAAGTTACGTTTTGCTCGTGTAATTTTCTCACGATTGGCTCCAATCCGTCTTTTGAAAAGACTGAAATTAAGGCCGATTTGATAGTTTTTGAAGTACTCATTGTGTAGTTGTGTTTAAAGGTGCAAAAGTAGTTATTGTAACTTTAACTGTAAAACAATAAAGCCATGTTTTTTAGGTTTTTTTCAAGATTTATTTAGAGTGTGAGTTTAGGCATTTTTAGCTGCTGATTTTGCTGTCAAATAAGATTGTAGCAAAATATTTTGCAAGAGATAAGCTTAGTTTTTTGAAGTTTTCCTCTTTCTAAATAAATCTGGAAGTTTTTTAGGAAATTGTATTAAAATTACTGAATTTTACGGGAACACAAATTCTGCTCTATGGTTGTTTATTTGCGCTTGCTGCGAGAAAGTTTTGGCTTTGCCTTGAATGCCTTGCGTAATAATAAATTGCGTACCAT
The DNA here is from genome assembly GCF_014138495.1 of Flavobacterium gossypii. Lineage (NCBI taxonomy): Bacteria > Pseudomonadati > Bacteroidota > Flavobacteriia > Flavobacteriales > Flavobacteriaceae > Flavobacterium > Flavobacterium gossypii. Next base: position 2,103,885 of record NZ_JACJIS010000001.1, read on the forward strand.
TCTTTCGCTTCTTGGCGTAACCATTGGAATTTTCTCCATTATTGCTGTGTTGACAGCCGTTGATTCTTTGGATAGGAAGATTAAGAGCGATATGAGTACGCTTGATAAAAATACGATGTATCTGAAACGTTTTTCTTTTGGACCTTCAGAAGTGCCGCGTTGGAAAAGAGAGCAATATCCTGATGTTACTTACGATGAATTCCAATACCTGAAAAATTCAGTAAATGGAATGGATAAGTCTACGTATCAGTTATTTACCAAACGCGAGATTATCAAATACGAAACAAAGGTCGTCAGCGATGTAAACGTCGTGCCTGCTACTTATGAGTTTGTTGAAATACAGCCTCAAAAAATTAAAGAAGGACGTTTTTTTAATGAATCGGAGTCAAATTCAGGAACTGCGGTTGTTATCATAGGGTATGAAATTGCCAACAGTTTGTTTGGAAATACAGATCCGATTGGCAAGAAACTCAGGTTGTACGGACAACGCTTCACGGTTATTGGTGTTTTAGAAAAACAAGGCCAGGGAATGTTTGGTGAAAGCAATGATACTTCGGCATTTATTCCGGTCAATTTCTTGAGAAATAAATTTGGAGATCATAATGATTCCATGACGCCAATTATCGTCATCAAACCTGATGCGGGAATTGATATTGATGCATTTAAAGGTGAAATCATTCAGAAATTACGCAACAAGCGAGGCTTGAAAGTAGGACAAGACGATAATTTTTTTATAGACGTTTTATCTGGATTTACAGATTTGATTGACGGAATTGTCGGAACAATGAACCTAATAGGTTGGGCGATAAGCTTTTTCTCTCTTTTAGTTGGAGGATTCGGTGTTGCCAACATTATGTTTGTGTCTGTAAAAGAACGTACCAATTTAATCGGAATTCAAAAATCACTTGGCGCTAAAAATAGATTTATTTTATTGCAATTTTTATTTGAAGCAATAATCTTATGCCTTATCGGCGGCTTGATTGGATTGCTTCTGGTGTGGGGAATCGCTGCTGCCCTGACAAGCATGCTCGAATTTGAGTTTGTCTTGGGCTTTGGGAATATTGTGTTAGGCACGAGCTTAGCGGCTTTTATCGGACTCATATCAGGAATCCTGCCGGCTATTTCTGCTTCTCGATTGGATCCTGTTGAAGCGATTCGAACAGGAATGTAAGAATGAAATATTTTGATATAAAAAAATCCCGATAAGCATCGGGATTTTTTATTTTTTATCGGATGGGATTGTTTAAGATCAGATCCAGATATAAATTAATTTTGTTTTTTAATTCTTTCCTTGGAGTGATAAAATCCAAAAATCCATGTTCTAAGACGAACTCTGCGGTTTGGAAACCTTCTGGTAAATCTTTTCCAGTGGTGTCTTTAACAACGCGAGGTCCTGCGAATCCAATTAATGCTCCTGGTTCAGAAATATTCACGTCGCCTAACATAGCGTATGAAGCCGTTGTTCCACCTGTCGTTGGATCGGTACATAAGGAGATATATGGAATTTTAGCTTCAGCCAATTGTGCTAATTTAGCCGAAGTTTTTGCCAACTGCATTAATGAATAAGCAGCTTCCATCATCCTTGCTCCTCCTGATTTTGAAATCATGACGAAAGGAATGTTATTTTTGATAGAATGGTCGATTCCTCTTGCGATTTTTTCTCCAACAACAGCACCCATAGAACCTCCAATGAAGGCAAAATCCATACAGCATACTACCAAATCTTTTCCTTTTGATTTTCCTACAGCTGTCCTTACCGCATCTTTCAATTTGGTCTTGTCCATTGCATCTTTTAATCGATCAGAATATTTTTTAGTATCCACGAAGTGAAGCGGATCTTTTGAAGTCATCTTGGCATCCAATTCCTTGAATTCGTTATTGTCGAACAAGATTTCAAAGTATTCCTTGCTTCCGATTCTAACGTGGAAACCATCTTCTGGGCTCACGTATAAATTTCTTGCTAGCTCATCTGCATCAACGATTTTTCCTGTCGGAGACTTATACCAAAGTCCTTTTGGAACATCTTTTTTGTCTTCTGTAGCGGTTGTGATTCCTTTTTCTGTTCTTTTAAACCAAGCCATAATATTTTTTAATTATGAATTATAAATTATGAATTAGGCGGTAACGCAATTCGTAATTTGCAATTTTGAATTTATAATGTATTTACGTTGTTCAGGTCTTTGAAAGCCTGCTCTAATCTTGTGTTGAAAGTAACCTCTCCTTCACGCATCCATTTTCTTGGATCATAGTATTTTTTGTTCGGCGCTTCAGGGCCTTCTGGGTTTCCGATTTGTGTTTTAAGGTAATCGATGTTTTTAACGATATAATCTCTGATTCCTTCTGTGAAAGCAAATTGCAAGTCGGTATCGATATTCATTTTAATGACTCCGTATCCGATTGCTTCTCTAATTTCTTCTAACGTCGATCCAGAACCTCCGTGGAAAACGAAATCAACAGGATTGTGTCCGGTATTGAATTTGTTTTGTACAAAGTCTTGGGAATTTTTAAGGATTTTCGGCGTAAGCTTAACGTTTCCTGGCTTGTATACGCCGTGTACGTTTCCGAAAGCCGCAGCAATTGTAAAACGCGGGCTGATTTTTAGAAGTTCTTCATACGCAAAAGCGACTTCTTCTGGCTGTGTGTATAATTTTGAGCTGTCAACATCAGAATTGTCTACCCCGTCTTCTTCTCCGCCTGTAATTCCAAGCTCGATTTCGAGAGTCATTCCAATTTTGCTCATTCTTTTTAAGTATTCTTTGCAGATCTCGATGTTTTCTTCGATCGGCTCTTCAGATAAGTCGATCATGTGCGAGCTGAAAAGAGATTTCCCGGTTTCTGCGAAATGTTTTTCAGAAGCATCTAGAAGTCCGTCAATCCAAGGTAATAATTTTTTTGCACAATGGTCGGTATGAAGGATAACAGTCGCTCCATAAGCTTCTGCTAAAGTATGTATGTGTTTTGCGCCAGCGATAGCTCCTGCAATTGCCGCTTTCTCATTTTCGTTAGATAAACCTTTTCCAGCGTTATAGATAGCACCGCCGTTTGAGAACTGAATGATAACTGGAGCTTTTAATTTTGCCGCCGTTTCTAGAACGCCATTGATTGTGCTTGACCCGGTTACGTTTACTGCTGGCAATGCAAATCCTTTTTCTTTTGCATAGTTAAAAATTTCCTGAACTTGATCGCCCGTTGCAACGCCTGGTTTTATATTATGAGCCATTGTGTTTTTTGTTTATAGTTAAAGACTACAAAAATAATAATTTCTGAAATTAGAATGGGTAATTAATTCCAATATTTAATACGGAGTGTCCTAAATTGTAATCTTTGAACCATCGATCTCCGACTTCTTTAGCAGGATCATAGGTCTTAAAGCCTATGTCCAGACGAATCACGAAGAAGTTAAAATCATATCGGAATCCAAATCCAGAACCTACAGCAATGTTTTCTAGAGAGCGTATTCCCGTAAAGGTTGATTTAGGATCTTTGACATTGTCTAGGACGTTCCAGATGTTGCCTACATCTCCAAAAATGGCACCGTTTAATTTGCCTAACATCTTAAATCGAAGCTCGACGCTGTATAAAAGTTTTAAGTTGGCTTCGTTAAAATCATTGATGCTGCCGCTGCTTCCTGGACCTAATCCGTAGGATTGCCAAGCTCTATTGTCGTTAGAACCACCTGCAAAATAACTTCGCGAAAAAGGAATATTGTCTGAATTACCATAAGGTATGGCGATACCCATAAAAGCTCTCATGGCCAAGACTCTGTTGCTCGATAAATCCCAATGTTTTATGAAATCGAGTTCTCCTTTAATGTATTGGGAATATTCAATTTCGAGAATAGTTTTGTTGCCAAGTGAATTTTTTGGCTGGTTTGCGAGATCCGAAAGCAGTCCCAAAAAGTTACCAGCAGATTCGATTTTTGTCTTGAAAATCCAAAAATTATTGTCTAGAAGATCCGTTTTTGTATTTTTTGTAAAAGTATAGCTGGAAGCAAAAATCAGGTTGTTTTCTGTCAGCCTTTCTTTTCTTTCAGAAATACTTTCAATAACTCTTAAATCTTCTGGTGTTGTTGTAATTGTAGGATTAGGGCCGATTACATCTTGGAGGAAGCCATTTGTTCCCGACTCAATAATTAAGTTTCCGTTGCTGAAATAGTCAGGGTCAACCTGGCCTGAATAATCATTTGCCAATTGATTTAACCTTCCATAGGACGAACGGTATACATTGAAATAATTCGCCTTGTTGATGTTTTTTACATATTGGATATTGAATAAGTCAAAACGTGAAGTCGTATTTCTTTTCGGAGTCCAGGTGTAATACATAGAGGCGGTCAGATTTTCTTTGTCCAGACCGATATTCTGCTGTTTTGCAAATCCGACGCTGAAAATCGTGTTCGGAATCATATTCTTAGCAATGATTTTGTCGGTATTGAATGGCGAAAAAAAGCGAGGTACATTCAGCTTTATATCAGCACCATATTCTGATAAATTGAAAAATACGTTATTGGGATTGGCGATTCCCAAATCTGTTGAAGAACCAATATTTCCCCTAAGAGAAAGTTCCAAGGTTTCAGCACCACGGAAAAGATTTCGAAAGGTTCCTGTCATGCTTCCCGAAATACCAAAATTTTGGATGTTAGAGTGGGTGACATCGGCAGAAGCGCCAAAGCTAAATTTCTTTCTCGGAGTCAAGTAGATGTTGGCAATCAAGGATGACTCGTTGACGTCTGTGGAATCTTCCACAAACTGGATATTCGGATAGTTGAAAACTCGAAGGTTGTTCAAAGATCTTGATGTTGCTGTTCTCCTGAAATCAGCATAATTGCTTCCTTTAGAAATAAAAATAGCATCGGTCAAAGCTTTTGGACGGTAGCGAAGTTTGTCTTTGCTGTAAATGTTGAAATTATTATAGGTAGCGCTATCTGCTACTTTCACCTTGTTGCTGCTTGAAGGGCTGTCGGTAAAAATATTTACTTCGCTTATTTTATAGAGCTTGAAAGGTTTTACAACTGTCGTATCTCCAACTCTGACGCTTCTGTCTGTTATCTTTAAATTGACATTCGTCTTATGGTTAGTGTCAATCGAATCACAGATAAAATTAATGTTTGTTGGCTGAAAATAATAGGCTCCGTTATTTCTGAAGTTGGTTGTAATTCGCTCACGTTCTGCTTCGAAATTTACAGATCGGAATTGTTCTCCTGGAATGATTAAAGACTTGTTTTTGTTTTTTTCATACAAAGAATCCAATGCTGGTGTTGCAATCTGTCTTGATAACGAGTCGATGATATAAGGCTTTCCTGTAATTACGGTATATTGTATCTGTCCTTTTTTATTAGGAAGCGTATCGATCTTATATGAAGTTTTTACGTTAAAAAATCCATTGTTGAAATAATAGGCACGTAATCTTGCCGTCGATTTTTTTGCTCTTGCTTCGTCGATGATAACAGGAGGCTCTCCGGTTCTTTTAAGGAAATTGTGGATACCCGAGTAGAAAAAAGATTTTCCCAGACGTTCTACCTGCTTTTTAGAAAGTAATTTAGACAGCCTTTCATATTTTTTTGGATTGGCTGCCATTTTTGCCTTGAAAGAAGAATCTGGATTTTGCTTTGCAAGATTATATAAATTCAATCGCAAATTATATCCCAAGATGGTACTATTGGGCTTTTGATACAGAAGATTGCCGATGGCCTCATCTTTTGTTATCCCATCGTTTACGATGATTTCATTCTTTTTTAAAAGCCTTTTTCCTTCTGGAACTCTTTTTACAGTGTTGCAGGCAGTCAATATAATTCCTATTAGAAATAATAGTGATATTTTTGTACTTATCTTTTTCAAGTGTCGCGGCATATTTAATTCAAAAATACATTTTTTATGGTTAGTAAAAACCAAATAAAACTAATAACGAGCTTACAGCAAAAAAAATTCAGGAAGGAACATAAATTATTTTTTGCCGAAGGGAAAAAAGTGATTCAAGAATTGATCCATTCTAATTTTTCTCTGGAATATTTGTTTTCTACTGCTGCTGTTTTCCCTGGCATTGGCCCTAAAAAGATACTCACTATTTCGGAAACTGAGTTAAAAAAAATAAGCGCCCTGACCACTCCGAATGATTGCCTTGCCGTTTTCAAGCAACCGGAATCCAAAAGTATAAATCCATCTGGATTGATTGTAGCTTTGGATGACATCCGAGATCCTGGGAATTTAGGGACGATAATACGATTGTGTGATTGGTTTGGCATTACAGAATTGGTTTGTTCGGAAGAGACGGCAGATATTTATAATCCTAAAGTGGTTCAAGCTACTATGGGTTCTATCGCACGAGTGAATGTGAATTATGTAAACCTTGAAAAATTCATAAACGAAACCCAGCTGCCTGTTTTTGGTACTTTTATGGACGGTGAGAATATTTATAAATCCACACTTCCAAAAGAAGGGATCATCATCATGGGCAATGAAGCCAACGGAATTTCGCCTCAGATTGAGAAAGCGGTTAAAAATAGACTTACGATTCCAAGATTTGGCGATTTACAGCAGACAGAAAGCTTGAATGTGGCTACAGCAACCGCAATTATCTTAAGTGAATTTAAAAGGAATTAAACTTTTATTGGAAAGTAAAATTCACGAAAACGCCTCTGGTTCTCATCGCTTCGATGTTGCTTGTCCAAGGACTGTTTGGGTCGTTGTCACGGATTAACTCGTCATTTAGTCCGAAAACACCTCTAATAGAAGGAGAAAACTTAAAGTACTCTAAGTATAAGTCCACACCAAATCCTAATTCGTAGTTATTTGTCCATTGCTTCATTCGGAATCGGTTGTTCACGTTATCCTCTTTAGATTTCGAATTACTTCCTAAGTTTAGAGAAGTTGAAACACCGCCAACTAAGAAAGGACGGACATTTCCTGTTCGTAAAGCAGAAAATTTCACTAGCAAGGGGAAATGGATATACGTTGATTTTACTTGTCTCAAGGCATCGCTTTCATTGGCAAAGCCAGGGAAAAGCAAATCCCTCTGAGTATAATATAGTCCTGGTTCAAATCGTAGGTCGATATGTTCATGCAGTCTTAAGTTTCCAATAAGCCCTACATTGAAACCGGTAGTTCCTTTTACTTGGATGTCTTTTCCAGGCTCTTTATAGTCAAATTTGAAATCATAAGCGTTAAATCCAAGGAAATATCCCCAGTGGACGCGCTGCTTATCCCAGTTTTCCAAATTGATAATCGGATCCTTGCTGAATAGGTTGGTGCCGAACTGCGCTTGGCTATTCAGTGATAGGGATAGAAGAAGAATGGCAAATATTTTTTTCATACTTATTTCTTAGATGCAGAATAAATTGTTGCAACTCCAAAAGTTTGTGGCTGATCTGCAACTTCTATAAACCCAATTTTTCTCAAAATATTGTTCAAGGCTTCTCCATAAGGAAAAACTGAGGCTGATTCTGATAGATAGCCATAGGCGGCATTGTCTTTAGAGAATAGCTTTCCTATTAATGGGAGAATGTTTTTTGTGTAGAAATTATAGAACTGCTTATAAGGTGATTTTGTCGGATTTGAAGTTTCTAAAATAACAAAAACTCCGTCTGGTTTCAAGACACGCAGGATTTCTGAAAGTCCTTTTTCGAGATGCTCAAAATTTCGCACTCCGAAAGCAACGGTGATAGCATCGAAGGAATTGTCTTCAAAAGGCATGTTTTCTGAATCTGCCTGAATCATTTCGATTTTGCCAGAAAGGTTTTTTGCTGCGATTTTTTTTCTCCCTACCTCCAGCATTCCGGCCGAAATATCAAGGCCGATAATTTTTGTAGCATTGGTCTGAGAAAGTAAAATGGCCAAATCTCCAGTTCCTGTGGCAATATCTAGAATTGTATCTGGCTTTTTTGCAGCTACGATTTTCAATACTTTTTTACGCCATTTGATATCAATACCAAAAGAGATGACGCGGTTCAATCCATCATATTTTCCAGAAATCGTGTCAAACATTTGTTCAACCTGTTCTTTTTTTCCTAACGATGAATCTTTATAGGGAGTGATATTCTCTGACATTTTCAATAGTTTGCGCAAAGATAAACTATTCTTATGCGATTACAAAAACATCGTTCGATATGCGTTTAGGGTATTGCAAAAACAAATGAACAAAAGGTCACTAAATTAGGTTAGATAAAAATTTACCAGAATTAGGCGATTGTGCCGCATTTATATATTGTGCAATTTTACACTATGTTAAACAATTAAATTCAATAGCATGTTTTCAAGACTATTAATAGCGGAACTGAAATGGATACTACTGGCACTAGCTATCTCATTTTTTCTTGTGAACAGTATCAACGGCGGAGTTTTTAGGAATGACGCTGAAATTGGGGTGCCACAAACGTTCTTAGGGTTAAATTTGTTTTTGGAAATTTTAGTTTTTTTCGTTTTTAGTACCTTTGTGGTATTTGGTATTAAAGGCTTTTTTGAGATGTATTCTCGAAAATTTGCCAATGTCATTATCTTCATCTCTGGAGTTTTGATGGCGGCACTAATATTTATTTTAAGTTATCAGATACTGTCTATAGAATAAGCTATTTTCTAGAGAACCTATTGAAAGTTTAACTAGACATCCTGAAATTTTTTTCAGGATGTTTTTTTTGCTATTTTCTGGCGTAAGTCTGGTAGCTGAAATCAACTAAATGTTTTTCATCGGTAGGATGGTATTCTTCCGAAATCAGTTCCCATTCATTTCTATCTATTTCTGGGAAAAAAGCATCGGCCTCAAAAGATTCGTGGACTCTCGTAAGTTCGATAATATCTGTGAAAGGCATTCCCAAGTTGTAAATCTCGCCGCCTCCAATGATAAACACATCTTCCTCTTTAGGGCAGGCTTCGATGGCGTTTTCCATACTGTCGACCACAATGCATCCGGCAGGATTGTATCCTTTTTGACGGGTTATGATGACATGTGTACGGTTGGGTAATGGTTTCGGGAAGCTTTCAAACGTTTTTCTTCCCATGATGATATAATGTCCTGAAGTAATTTCTTTAAATCTTTTGAAATCGTCTGGCAAATGCCAAAGTAGGTTGTTGTCTTTGCCTAAAGCATTATTCTCTGCGGCAGCAGCAATTATAGTAATCATTAGGATTGCGTATTTTAAGATTGGGTATTATTGTCCACTTTAGACTGCAATTGCTGTATTTTTCGTTCTTGTTTGGCGACAAGCTTGTCAATTTGGGCTCTTTCCCAGTTTTTATTCATGAAGCTGTCGGTAATAAACACGCGGATAAAGTGAAGAATAAAAATAAATGCCCAAATGAGTATGGCCCATACATCCCAATTCGAGCCAGGATAGATATCAAGGTCTAAAACTCTGTGAATGATGACGAAAAAAATGCTTCCGACAAAAAATAAGACAAAGTGAAAATACAAGCGCTTTTTCTGCTTCATCCTGCCGCGGGCATATTCGTAGAGTTCGTGTTGGTTATTTTCCATACAATAGAAATTTGATTTTAAAGATAGGATTTATTTTTAAAATTAAAAAATAGGGTGTGGAAAGAATGTTTTATTATTCAAAGCTGAGCGCAATCGGAAGAGCGAAAGAAACTCGGGCAAATATTCCTCGAACTTTCCCTGGTTTCCAATCTTTATACGCTTTTACAACGCGAATTCCTTCGCGGTCTAATTTTTCGTCTAGACTTTTCACCACCTTTATGTCGGCAACGGAACCGTCTTTTTCAATTACAAAACTTAGCATTATCTTGCCTTTAAGCGTACCGTTTATTCTTCCGGGATTATAATTTTTAGAGACAAACTTATAGAAATCTTGTATTCCTTTATAAGGTTGGGGAGTTTCTATGATTTTTGTGTACGGATATTTTTTATGGTCTGCGTCAGTAGTTTCGCCAGAAACAAAGTTTCCACCTTCATAAATTTCTACAAATGAAGTTTTAGCTTCTGGGTTGCTACCTTTCCAATCGCCTTCTTTCAGGCCATTTTTTATTGCGCCGCTAAATTTTGCTCCGTAAGATTCGTCTTCATAAGTTCCATTTCCATCTTTGACGGTCTGTTTTCCCTTGGCATCATAAAATTGGTTGATTCTTAAATTGCCGACTGATTTTTCGGTTTCAAAATATTCGCCATCCATTTCCAATTTTCCGTTTTCATGCCAAGTTTTGTGAGGGCCGGTTGGAGTTGATTTATTATAGCTTCCTTCGCTTTTCTTGTTGCCGTTTTCATAATAGGTGGTGAATTTGCCTATTTTGTTAAAGCCAAGACTATCGACAGTTTTTCCTTCGCCGTATAATTTTCCGGAGCGGTAATAATTTTTTACATCATAGGTCTCGCTCGGGATATTGTAATTTTTTACGATTTTAAAATATTTATAATCTTCTTTGTCCGTTGAACGTTCCAAAGAATCTAAAAATATCTTTTTATCGTTTCCGTTTTGGGCCAATAGAAAAACAGGCATCATTAGAAATAATGCTGAAAGTAGAGTCGATTTCATGAAAAAATAGGAATTAATTTTAAACAGCAACTGCGCCTTTGATGTGTGGGTGCGGTTCATAACCTTCCAAAGTAAAATCTTCGAATTTAAAGTCGAAAATATTTTTGACTTCCGGATTTAGAATCATTTTTGGAAGCGGTTTCGGGTCGCGGGAAAGCTGTAACTCTAATTGTTCGATGTGATTGTTGTAAATGTGCGCATCACCAAAAGTATGGATGAAGTCTCCTGGTTTCAAATCACACACTTGTGCAATCATCAAGGTCAACAGTGCGTAAGAAGCAATGTTGAACGGAACGCCCAAAAAGATATCAGCGCTTCTTTGGTATAATTGGCAGGATAATTTTCCGTCGGCTACATAAAATTGGAAAAAAGCATGGCACGGCGGAAGCGCAACTTTTCCGTTGGCTACATTTTCTGCGAAAGATTTTGAAGTATCTGGCAAAACAGAAGGGTTCCATGCTGAAACTAGCATTCTCCTGCTATTCGGATTTGTTTTTAAGATTTCAATCAACTCAGTAATTTGGTCGATTTCTTCGCTGTTCCAGTTTCGCCATTGGTGCCCGTAAACAGGTCCTAGCTCTCCATCTTCGTTTGCCCAATCATCCCAGATTTTTACTCCGTTTTCTTTTAGGTAAGCAATATTGGTTTCGCCTTTTAAAAACCACAATAATTCGTGGACAATAGACTTGAGATGCAATTTTTTGGTAGTAACCATAGGAAAGCCTTCGGCTAAATCAAAACGCATCTGGTAGCCAAAAACACTTTTTGTTCCAGTTCCGGTTCTGTCTCCTTTTTGCGTTCCTGTTTCAAGAACGTGTTTTACTAGGTCTAAATATTGTTGCATCTTTTCTGACTTTAGGCTTGAGTTTTACTGGGTTCTTTGCGAAATTATTTAAGATTCTCTTTTGCTAATTTCGTCTCGAATTTTCGCGGCTTTTTCATAATCTTCATTCTGGACGGCTGTTTCTAGCTGTTCGTGAAGTTCTGATAAGCTGAATTTGGTGTATGCTTCTCCCGCTTCGTTCGATTCTTCCATTCCAAAGGTTTCGGGGTTTGAAAGCACATCGTCTAATTCTTGGCTTTGGTTTTCGGTTTCTTGCGGATTCGTTTTCAAGAAAATTCCAGCTTTGTCCAAAATGTTTTTGTAAGTGAAAATCGGAGCGCTGAAACGCAGTGCCAAAGCTATGGCGTCTGAAGTTCGGGCATCGATGATTTCCTCAATTTTATCTCTTTCGCAAATAATACTGGAATAAAAAACGCCGTCGACGAGCTTGTGGATGATTACCTGCTTGACGACAATATCAAATCTTTCAGCGAAATTTTTGAATAAGTCATGAGTCAGCGGCCTTGGCGGTTTTATTTCTTTTTCTAAGGCAATAGCAATTGATTGAGCCTCAAAAGCACCAATAACAATCGGTAGTTTTCGCTCTCCGTCCACTTCATTTAAAATCAGCGCATAGGCGCCATTCTGTGTTTGGCTGTATGAAATTCCTTTTATGGTTAGTTTTACTAAACTCATTATTAAGGTCTATGTTTGTTTTTTGTTGTTTTCTAAAATGAATGGCTTTTAGTGATTGTAAAAAGCTTTAAAAAAATGAAAAAGGGCTATCTAAACTCGGATATTCCTATCTAAATTTAGATAGCCCTAATATGGGCACAATTTAAAAAATTATTTACGAATTATTCGCCTTGAATTCTTTTAATTTTTCTGTCAGTTTTGGAACGATTTCAAATGCATCTCCAACAACGCCATAATCGGCTACTTTAAAGAACGGCGCATCTGGATCTTGATTGATAACAACTTTTACTTTTGAAGAGTTGATTCCCGCGATATGCTGGATAGCACCAGAAATACCAATAGCAATATAAAGGTTTGTAGCTACAGGTTTTCCTGTTTGTCCAACGTGCTCGCTATGAGGTCTCCATCCTAAATCTGAAACTGGTTTTGAACAAGCGGTAGCAGCTCCTAAAACAGCAGCAAGATCTTCCAGCATTCCCCAGTTTTCAGGTCCTTTTAGGCCTCTTCCTCCAGAAACTACAACTTCTGCATCGGCAATAGTTACTTTTCCAGTTACTTTTTCAACGTTTTCTACTTTTACTCCGAAGTCAGCGTCACCAATTGATGGCGAGAAATCTTCTTGAGTCAATGAAGAAGCACTTTCAAATACGCCATATGAGTTTTTAGCCAATCCTAAGACTTTTACTTCTGTGTTGATTTCTGTAATATTGAATGCTTTATTTGAAAAAGCATTTCTTTTTACTTGGAAAGGAGAAGTACTCACCGGCAATCCTACTACGTTTGAAGCATAACCTGCATTAAGCGAAACGGCAACAAGCGGAGCCAAATAAAGGCTGTCTGTTGTTGAAGAAAGCAGGATTACTTTTGTGTTTTCTTTTTGGGCAGCTTGCTTGATCACATCAGCATAAGCTTTAGCAGTAAATTTTGATAATTTATCATCATTTACTTTTAAGACTTTGTCTACTCCGTATTTTGATAGTTCAGAAACATCGCCAGCATTGATTGTAACGGCTGTAACAGTTGTTCCTAAAGATTCTGCTACTTTTTTACCGTATGAAGCCAATTCGAAAGCAACTTTCTTGAATTTTCCTTCTGCAGATTCTGCGTATATTAATATTGACATGATACTTTATGATTTGTGATTTATGATTTATGAAAGCAAATCTTAAATCGTTATTTTTTAATTTTACTGTTTTTACAACTAAAATCTGAAATCTAAAATCTCAAATTATATAACTTTTGCTTCGTTATGCAATAGGTTGATAAGCTCGTCTAAGTTGTCTGGGCTGATTAGTTTTACCGCTGATTTTGGAGCTGGTTTTTCAAATTTTACCGCTTTTGTGTTAGAATCAGCTGCAACCGGCTCAAGAATGGTCAAGGCTTTTGTTCTTGCTGTCATGATTCCTCTCATGTTTGGAATACGCAAGTCTTTTTCTTCTACCAAGCCTTTTTGTCCACCAATGATTAATGGCAATGTCGTAGCAACAGTTTCTTTTCCTCCATCGATTTCACGAACTGCTTTTACGTTGTTTCCGTCAACAGTCAAGTTGATGCATGAGTTTACGAAATTTGAGTTTGTCAATCCCGCAATCATTCCTGGAACCATTCCTCCGTTATAATCTAGAGATTCTTTTCCAGCAATTACCAAATCATAGTTGCCACTTTTGATTACTTCTGCTAATTGTTTGGCAACAAAGAAACCGTCAGTTGGATTCGCATTCACACGGATAGCTTCGTTAGCTCCGATTGCTAATGCTTTTCTTAAAGTTGCTTCTGTTTCTGGGCCTCCAACGTTGACTACAGTAACATTAGCGCCTTGCTGCTCTTGGAACCAGATTGCTCTTGTCAAGCCGAATTCATCGTTAGGATTGATTACAAATTGTACTCCGTTTGTGTCAAATTCTGAATCGCCATTCGTAAAGTTGATTTTTGAAGTAGTATCAGGAACGTGACTGATGCAAACTAATATTTTCATTTTATATAAAATTATAGTGTTGATATTTAGGCTCCGAAATTAAACATTATAATTGAAATAAAAAACTATGCATGCATAATATTTTGATAATATCTTTAGAACTTTTTCGTTTTCGTTGTGGATTTGAGAATATTGTGAGAAAATTGAAAAGTTATATCGATAGTAACTGCGTTTAAGTTTGGTATCTTTGCGCTTTTAAAAGTTCCCAATGAATACCTCTGCCCAAAAGCCTAATCCTATATATAATGTTCATTTCGGATTAGTATGCTTAAGCTCCTTGTTGTTTTCTGCAAGTTTTAATATGCTGATTCCAGAATTGCCAGAATACTTGAGCAGTATGGGCGGTGCGGAATACAAAGGATTGATTATTGCGCTTTTTACATTAACTGCAGGAATTTCTCGTCCGTTCAGCGGAAGGCTGACAGATACTTTGGGAAGAGTTCCGGTAATGGCGGTGGGTTCTATCGTGTGTTTTGTCTGTGGTATTCTTTATCCGGTATTGGGAACTGTTTCAGGATTTTTATTCTTGAGATTGGTTCACGGATTTTCTACGGGTTTTAAACCCACGGCAACTGCGGCTTATGTTGCCGATATCATTCCGCGAGAGCGCTGGGGCGAAGCTTTGGGCATCCATGGGCTTTGCTTTAGTACGGGAATGGCTATCGGTCCGGCTATCGGAAGTACGATCAAATTGCACTTTTCAATGGACATGTTGTTTTACGCATCTTCTGCCTTTGCGCTTTTGTCTATCATTATTTTAATGAACATGAAGGAGACCTTGCAGCACAAACACCGTTTTAGCCTTCATGTTTTGAAGATTTCACGAAAAGATATCATTGCTAAAGAAGTATTGCCAGCGGCAGTCGTTACTTTCCTGTCTTATATGGCTTATGGGGTAATCTTGACGCTGATTCCGGATTGGAGTCAGTTTCTGGGAATTGCCAACAAAGGGATGTTTTTTATGGTTTTCACGATTACGTCGTTGCTGATTCGTTTTGGTGCCGGAAAAGCTTCAGACAAGTACGGACGCCTGAAACCGATGAGTATAGGGCTGGGAATCTTAATTATTTCCTTGATTGTTGTCGCTTTTTCTGATTCTATCGCTGGCCTTCTGACGGGAGCGGCTTTGTATGGAATCGCAACGGGAATTGTTTCGCCTGCTTTAAATGCATGGACGGTCGATATGAGCTATCCTGAGCATCGAGGTAAGGCTATGGCTACGATGTATATTGCTCTTGAAGCTGGGATTGGCCTTGGAGCTTTATTTGCAGGCTGGATATACCAAGATGTAATTGCTAAAATTCCGATGATAATGTATTTGAGTGCCGGAACGACTTTCTTGGCTCTGGCTTATGTTTGGTTTTTCATTAGAAAAAATAAAGCCACAGTGTAGTGTGGCTTTTGCTTTCGATATTATAATTTGGTTAACCAATATTACTGTTTCATGATTTTATAAATTCCTGATTTATTTGCTGTTTTTATTTTGGCAAAGTACAATCCTGCTGGCTGCTTTTCTAAGCTTATTTTAATCGTTCCAGAAATAGGAATATAAGTTTCTTCAGAAATTAATCGAGAATGTACGTCGTATATCGCTACAGTAGTTTCTTCTTGTGAATCAAGGCTGATTTCAAAATTTCTTTTTGTTGGATTAGGATAGATGATTGCTTTCAGGGTTTCTTGTTTGTCTACTGAAAGTGCTTCTTCATAAGCATTCGGACCGACGTCATTAATAGTCACAGGAAGATAAACCGCTGCTGCAGTACTATAATGATCTGCTCCGGCATTGCTTGTCGAAGGTCTTGCCTGGCCGTCGATGTCTTCGTTGATATTTAGCGTTGGGACGGCATTGCCAATAGTAGGAGACGAGCTGGTAGATTTCCATATTCCTCCGTTAATAGCAAGATTCGGATTTTGGACTACAGCTTGGCTCGTCGTAAAAGCTGGCCCTCCTTCGATTAATTGTGCGCTTCCGGTTGGATATAAAATGTTATTGAGCCAAGTTACTTCTCCGAGCTGGTCGTTAAATATTTTGACTAGACTGTTTTGCGAGCCTGTTACCAGATTGTTTGCTATGGTAATGTCTTCAAGTTTGATATTATAAGAGCCGTTTGATTTTGCGTAGCCAATCTGAATTCCGTAGGCGTTG
The DNA here is from genome assembly GCF_014138495.1 of Flavobacterium gossypii. Classification (NCBI taxonomy): domain Bacteria; kingdom Pseudomonadati; phylum Bacteroidota; class Flavobacteriia; order Flavobacteriales; family Flavobacteriaceae; genus Flavobacterium; species Flavobacterium gossypii. The sequence continues at coordinate 2,119,999 of NZ_JACJIS010000001.1, forward strand.
TTGACTAGCGTATTATAAGCGACTGTTATTCGTTCTCCTCTAAAGTGCAAGCTAAAGTCAGTGTCGATTCCGGTTCTTGCATCGCCTTGCGTGAGTGCAATCGGTGCGTCGAAAAGCGTTCCTTGAAGTCCTTCCAAATAGTTGTTTTTGATCACATGGTCGGCACCATAAGCTCGAATTCCTCCAGTGTATATTGGTGTTGTTCCAAACATGCCGTTAGGTTTGCCTCCGCCAAAAAAATAATTCCCTTCAGCAATATTCCGGTTGCCTTGACGCAAGGTCAATGAACCGTAATTTCTGTTGAATGTATTGTGTCGTACAATGTTGTCGCATGATTTGACCGAAACAATTTCGGGATCTCCATCGCATTCCTCAAACAGGTTAAATTCTACGGTAGTAAAACCGCTCGAATTACATAATTGGCTGTTTCCGATTCGAATAGCTTCTTTTTCATTTTCAAGTCTAGGACCATTGTTGTAGAAGTAATTGTGGTCAATTCGGTCGTATTGCGACTGCTGATTCACGGTCTGATCTTGATTATAAGTGCCGTCAATAGTAATGTAATTGCCTGCGGTAGTCTTGTTTTTAAAGATATTGTGGTCGATCCTGTTGTGGTGGCTTAGAAATTGGAAAGTATAATCGTTGTAATAGCCTGCAACGACAAGCCATTTTATAGAATTTGTTGTCGTGAGTTCGAAGACATTCCGTGTAATTCTGATATTGTTTGAGGCTTCAAGCTTGACTAAAGTGTTATTGCTTTGGCAATTGAAGACAAATCCTTCCAGTGTAATATGGGCTGATTTCTTAAAAACAAAATGAGAATCGCTAGTAAAAGTAACGCCACCTACCGTTGCCGCTTTGATAGTAATTGGATTTTCTGCAGTTGCAATTTTGGTAAAGCTGCAATAAAAGTCAGCATAAGTTCCGTTTGGAATTATAAATGTAGTTCCTGGCGCAGCGGCATTAACTTGCGTTTGCAGGCTGGTGTCGGTAGTGACATAGGTTTGTGAATGTAGGACGGTGTTCAATAGGAGTGCGCAGAGGGTTGTAAAAAAGTATTTGACATGCATAGTGGTTGCGGTTTTTGGTTAAAATTTTGTGTTTTCTTTTTATCTAAAAGTCGATTTCTAGATAAATTGGTTAACCAAATATAGAATTTTTTTATATTGATAATTATTTAGTGTTATTTTTTAACATATTTTATTTTTAGGGATGTTTTATTGTGTATTTATTGTTTTAAGTGTTTTCTTATTGAAGTTATGGTTGTCTAGTTGTTGTGTGTTTAAACTAAGCTAGCAATCACTTCGTTTCTTCGGGAAGGCTGGGGCTATATCGTTTTCGTTGAAATCTGCCCGTTCAAAAACAATAATTAAGAACTTATTAATTATAATTTATTCGATTTAGTTGTTTAAAATAATTATTTTTGCCTTTCAATTTTTAGAAGATAATAAAACATAATATGAGAACAATCCAATTTAGAGAAGCAATCTGCGAGGCGATGAGCGAAGAGATGCGTCGTGATGAATCTATATATTTAATGGGTGAAGAAGTAGCCGAGTATAACGGTGCTTACAAAGCCTCAAAAGGAATGTTGGACGAATTTGGACCAAAAAGAGTAATCGATACTCCGATTGCTGAGCTTGGTTTTGCAGGTATTGCAGTAGGTTCTGCTATGAACGGCAACCGTCCGATTGTAGAATTCATGACCTTCAACTTTTCATTGGTTGGTATCGATCAGATCATTAACAATGCGGCAAAGATGCGCCAGATGTCTGCAGGACAGTTCCCAATGCCAATGGTTTTTAGAGGGCCGACGGCTTCTGCAGGACAATTGGGAGCAACGCACTCGCAAGCTTTTGAAAACTGGTTTGCCAATACACCTGGATTAAAAGTGGTAGTTCCATCTAGCGTATACGATGCAAAAGGATTGTTGAAATCGGCTATTCGTGACAACGATCCGGTTATCTTCATGGAATCAGAGCAGATGTACGGAGATAAAGGTGAAGTTCCTGAAGGAGAATATACAATTCCGCTTGGCGTAGCCGATATCAAAAGAGAAGGTACTGATGTGACTATCGTTTCTTTTGGTAAAATCATCAAAGAGGCATATGCTGCGGCAGAAGAATTACAAAAAGAAGGAATCTCTTGTGAAATTGTCGACTTGAGAACCGTTCGTCCGATGGATCATGAAACTATCTTGAAATCTGTGAAAAAAACCAACAGATTAGTTGTTTTAGAAGAAGCTTGGCCGTTTGCCAGCGTTGCTTCAGAAATCACCTATATCGTTCAAGAAAGAGCTTTTGATTATCTAGATGCACCTATCCAAAGAATCACGACAGCTGATACTCCAGCGCCTTACTCACCAACACTTTTAAAAGAGTGGTTGCCAAATGCTGCCGATGTTATCAAAGCTGTAAAAAAAGTAATGTATAAATAAGTTTTTGAGCTCTTTTAGATGTCAGATTTTTCGAATAATCAAAAAATCTAAATATCAAGAAATCAAACACTCAAATTAACTATATTTGAAACTTCATCAGAATAATTTTGATGAAGTTTTTTTTTGCAATAAAATATGAACAAGAAAATTTTTGTAAGCCTAAGCTTTTTCTTTTTATTTATAAACTTTCTTGCTGCCCAGACCAAAGTAAGCGGTATCGTTTATGATGAATTCAAGCAGCCACTTCCTTATGCGAATGTCGTTTTTAAAGGAACCACCGAAGGTATCATTACCAATGAAGAAGGCAAGTTTTATTTAGAATCCAAAACAACCCAGAATGCTATCGTGGTGTCGTTTGTGGGGATGGAACCAAAAGAAATTCGTTTGGAAAAGCCGGTTACCTATAATATGGAAGTTAATCTGGGCGCTGGTAAAATGCTGAACGAAGTTGTAATCTATACCGGAAAAACTTCAAAAAAGAACAATCCTGCGATAGATATCCTACGAAAAATATGGGAACGCAAGAAGAAAAACGGATTGCGCCAGTTCAAGCAATACGAGTACGATAAGTATGAAAAAGTTGAATTTGACCTAAACACGATTGATAGCGCCTTGATGAAAAGCAAGCTTTTCAGAGGAATGGAATTTGTTTTTGAACAAGTCGATACTTCTGACGTAACGGGAAAATCGTATTTGCCGATTTTTATAAACGAAGCGTTAAGCCAAGTATATGGGGATAACACAACAGGTAGGATAAAGGAAGTCGCCAAAGCGAATAAAAACTCAGGATTCAGCAATAATCAGCAGTTAATTGCTTTTATAAAGGACCTTTATGCTGACTACGATATTTACGATAATTACCTTAAATTTTTCGACAAAGATTTTGTGAGTCCGCTTTCCAGAACGGGAATCAATGTTTATAATTATGTACTGCATGATAGTACTTACATAGATAACAAATGGTGCTATAATATCGTGTTTTACCCAAGAAGGAAAAACGAGCTTACCTTCAAAGGAGATTTTTGGGTAAACGATACGACCTTCGCGATTAAGAAAATAAACCTTACGGCAAGCCGTGGTGCTAATATCAACTGGGTCAAGGAGATTTATATCGAGCAAGAATTCGAAGTACTAAATGATTCTGTCTTTTTACTGACTAGAGATCATATGATGTCTGATTTCGCTTTCTCTAAAAAAGATAAATCCAGAGGTGTCTACGGAAAAAGAACCACGCTCTTCAAGAATCACAAATTTGATATCAAAAAAGACGACAAATTCTATAAGCAGGATGTCAATTCCTATGACCCTGAAATTTATGCTAAATCAGACGAATTTTGGAACGAGAATCGCTTTGAAAGTTTAAACAAGGACGAAAAGGGAGTCTATAAAATGCTGGATACGCTAAAGACGGTCAAGAAGTTTAAGCGGCTTTATAATCTCGTCTCCATACTGGGCAGTGGCTATATCGAAATGGATAATTTTGACTATGGGCCCATATTTTCGACCTTCGGATATAACGACGTAGAAGGAATCCGAATTAGGACAGGAGGAAGGACTTATTTCGGGCCTAATGATCCGTGGCGTATACAAGCCTATACTGCTTATGGATTCGACGACAACCAATTCAAATACGGTATTTCTGGAAAAGTGCTTTTGAACAAGAAAAACCGATTTATCATATCCGGAGGAAATAGGCGTGATATAGAACAAATAGGGGTCAGCCTTACAACATCGAATGATCTTCTGGGAAGAAGCTTTGCTTCCTCTTCACTTTTTGCCAGCGGAGATAACAGTAAGCTGACTTCGGTCAATTTGACTAACTTTTCGGCAGAAATAGAGCCTCTGAAAAATCTGGTGTTCCAAGCAGGAGTGTCTTATAGGACTTTAAAATCTGCTTCTCCAAATACATTTAGTCTAGATTATTATAAAGTTTTGCCGACCTTGGAAAATCCGCAAGGAGTTATTGAAAGCGAAGTGAAACAGTATGAATTTAATGCTTCGATCGATTACATGCCTGGAAGAAGACCTATCGGTTTTGGAGTAGAACGTACGAATGTCGATTCAAATTATGCAAGACTCTTCCTTAGCTTTAGTCAAGGAGTCAAAGGACTTTTCGGAAGTGATTTCGATTACGAAAAAGTACAATTCTATTACAGACAGCCTGTTTTGGTAGGCGGTTTCGGAAGGCTTTTTACCACGTTTGAAGCCGGTAAAATCTTCGGAGCTGTACCTCTTGGTTTGATGGGCGTTGTGCCAGGTAACCAGTCTTTTTTCATAATCGATAATACCTACAATCTAATGAATTACTACGAATTTATGGCCGACGAATATGTCTCGCTTCATTTTGAGCATAATTTCAACGGAAGATTGTTTGCCAGAGTTCCTTTCCTTCGCAAGCTAAACTGGAGGGAAATTATCGGTATAAAAGGAGTCTATGGAACAATCTCTGACGAAAATAGAGCCATAAATGCCCAAACAGCAATTCCTTACACAGCACCTGATGATTTATATTGGGAATACCATGCAGGAGTAGGCAATATATTCAAAGTCTTGCGAATTGATTTTGCTTGGAGAGGAAGCTACTTGAACCTCCCTGATGCCAATAAATTTGCCGTAAAAGCATCTTTCGGTTTCTATTTTTAAGAAATCTTTATTTTTAGATTGTTTGTGCGAGTTTTTATTGTTTCAATGTTTCTTAATGCTTACTTTTGCACCCGCTAAATTAGTATATAGAAACAAATTAGAATATGAGTGCAGCTAAGCAAAAATCTTTTGACGTATTGATTGAGATACCAAAAGGAAGCAGAAATAAATACGAATACGATTTCAAACTGAGAAAAATACGCTACGACAGAATGCTTTTCTCTTCTATGATGTATCCTGCAGATTACGGATTCATTCCAGAAACTTTAGCATTAGACGGCGATCCGCTAGATGTATTGGTTTTGGTAACCGAGCCTACTTTCCCAGGTTGCGTGATGGAAGTGAAGCCGATCGGCGTTTTCCACATGGCAGATGAAAAAGGACCAGACGAGAAAATTATCTGTGTACCAGTTTCTGACCCGATTTGGAACAAGTTGAATGATTTGACCGATATGAATCCTCACTTGCTAAAAGAAATTGAGCATTTCTTCCAAGTATACAAAGATTTAGAGCAGAAAAAAGTTGATGTAGAAGGATGGGGTGATGTAAACGAAGCAAAAGAAATTATCGAGCAATGTGTAGATCGTTTCGAATCTTTAGAAAATAGGCCAGAAGAGTTATTTAGCATTAGATAATCAAAATCCTAAAAAATTATTAAAAAAGCAATATTCAATACAGAATATTGCTTTTTTATTTATGTTGGTTTCGTTACATTTACAACTTATTAACCAAAACCAACAAACTTTTTATGGAGTCAATAATGATTTACGTACCGGCAATACTTGCAGTAGTCGGACTTCTTTTTATGGTAATTAAAAGATCTTGGGTTTTAAAACAAGATCCGGGAGATGGAAAGATGAAAGAAATTTCAGAATACATCTACGAGGGAGCTTTGGCCTTTCTTAAAGCAGAATACAAATTATTAACCTTATTCGTTATTGGTGCTAGTATCGCATTAGCAGCAATTACATTTTTACCTGGAGCAACCACACACTTATCTATCGTGATTGCTTTTGTCTTCGGAGCCGTATTTTCTGCATTGGCAGGAAACATGGGGATGAAGATTGCTACAAAAACAAACGTCAGAACAACCCAAGCAGCGCGTACAAGCCTGCCGCAAGCACTGAAAGTTTCATTTGGAGGCGGAACAGTAATGGGTCTTGGCGTTGCAGGTCTTGCCGTTTTAGGACTGACCGCATTTTTTATCTTCTTTTTCCATTTCTTCATGAACGGACAGTGGGTTGAAGGACTTTACAATGGAGAAACAAGAACAGCTAACGAATTAATGACCATCCTTTTGGAAACATTGGCAGGATTCTCTCTTGGAGCTGAATCGATTGCTTTGTTTGCACGTGTGGGTGGCGGAATTTATACAAAAGCAGCCGACGTTGGAGCCGATTTAGTTGGAAAAGTAGAAGCTGGTATTCCAGAAGATGATCCACGTAATCCTGCTACAATTGCAGATAACGTTGGAGATAACGTTGGAGACGTTGCAGGTATGGGAGCCGATTTGTTCGGGTCGTATGTAGCAACTGTCTTGGCGGCAATGGTTTTAGGAAATTATGTGATTAAAGATATGGGCGGAAGTATTGCTGATGCTTTTGGGGGAATCGGTCCGATTCTTTTGCCGATGGCAATTGCTGGTGTAGGGATTATCATCTCAATCATCGGAACTATGCTGGTTAAGATCAGCAGTAATGATGCAAAAGAAGCCCAAGTTCAAGGAGCGCTAAACGTTGGAAACTGGGTTTCTATCGGTTTGACAGCAGTTGCATGTTATGTTTTGGTGACCTGGATGTTGCCTGCAACAATGAAAATGAAATTTTACGGGGAAGGCTATATGGACATCTCTTCGATGAGAGTTTTTTATGCGACATTGGTCGGATTATTTGTAGGAGCTGTAATTTCTTCTGTTACGGAATATTATACCGGATTAGGTAAAAAACCAATCTTGGCAATCGTTCAAAAATCAAGTACCGGAGCTGGAACAAATATCATTGCTGGTTTGGCAACAGGTATGATTTCAACCTTCCCGACCGTATTGTTGTTCGCTTCTGCAATTTGGGCTTCTTATGCTTTCGCAGGTTTCTACGGAGTGGCTTTGGCAGCTTCTGCGATGATGGCTACAACAGCAATGCAGTTAGCAATCGATGCTTTTGGTCCGATTTCAGATAATGCCGGAGGTATTGCCGAAATGAGCGAATTGCCTAAAGAAGTGCGTCAGCGTACCGATATTTTGGATTCTGTAGGAAATACGACAGCAGCAACCGGAAAAGGTTTTGCTATTGCTTCTGCAGCCTTGACTTCATTAGCCTTGTTTGCAGCTTATGTGACTTTTACAGGCATTGATGGAATCAATATTTTCAAAGCTCCTGTATTAGCGATGCTTTTTATAGGAGGTATGATTCCTGTAGTATTCTCGGCTTTGGCTATGAATTCTGTCGGGAAGGCAGCTATGGACATGGTATACGAAGTAAGAAGACAGTTCCGTGAAATTCCTGGCATTATGGAAGGTACAGGAAAACCAGAATATGCAAAATGCGTAGACATTTCTACAAAAGCAGCCTTGAGAGAAATGATGCTTCCTGGAATATTGACGATTGGATTCCCAATTGCTATCGTTCTTTTAGGAAAACTAGTCTATCCAGAAAACAATCAGCTGATTGCAGAAATGCTTGGAGGTTATATGGCAGGAGTTACTGTTTCAGGCGTACTTTGGGCTGTTTTCCAAAACAATGCTGGAGGTGCTTGGGACAATGCTAAAAAATCTTTTGAGGCAGGTGTTATGATCAATGGAGAAATGACATACAAAGGCTCTGATGCCCACAAAGCAGCTGTAACGGGTGATACGGTCGGCGATCCATTTAAAGATACTTCTGGGCCGTCTATGAACATCTTGATTAAATTGACTTGCCTTATCGGTTTGGTAATCGCTCCAATTTTAGGAGGGCATGATGCAAAAGCGGTAGTTCAAGAAGTAGAAGCGGTTGAAGTTGTTGTTGAAGCGCCAGCGCCTGAAGTAAAACAATCGACTAAAGAAATCAGAATAGAATCAGTAAAAAGCGCAGACGGAAAAGTAAAAGCTACTGTTACGACTGTTACAGATTCTGCTGAATCGGTTGAAGTTTTTGAAGGAACTGAAGCTGAAGTCAATGCGAAACTCGAAGCTTTTAAAAAGAAATAAAGTGTTCAGGATACAAAAAAAGCCTTCCAATTTGGAAGGCTTTTTTTGTATTGTTTAGTAAGCTTAAAACAATCCGTTGATCTCGGCATTGATTCTGTTAATGATGGCACCTAAATCCTCTGGGTTGTCCACGAAATTGATATTGTCTACATCAATAATCAAAAGCTTTCCATTCGTGTAGCTTTGGATCCAAGCCTCGTATCTTTCATTCAGACGGCTGAGGTAATCGATAGAAATTGAATTTTCATATTCCCTTCCTCTCTTATGGATTTGATTCACCAAATTCGGAATGGAACTTCTCAAGTAAATCAGCAAATCCGGACCTTCAACCAAAGATTCCATCAATTCAAAAAGCGATTTATAATTATTGAAATCGCGATTTGTCATCAACCCCATAGCGTGAAGGTTGGGCGCAAAAATATGCGCGTCTTCATAAATCGTTCGGTCTTGGATGATGTTCTTGCCGCTTTCGCGTATTTGGAGCACCTGCCTGAAACGGCTATTCAAGAAATAAATCTGAAGGTTAAACGACCAACGTTCCATCTGATGGTAAAAATCATCCAGATATGGATTGTCTACGACGTCTTCAAAATGCGGTTCCCATTTAAAATGTTTTGCTAACAATCTCGTCAGCGTTGTTTTTCCTGCCCCGATATTCCCTGCTACTGCTATGTGCATTATGGTAATGTAATTTTATATTGACTGATTTCGTTTTCGGTAAAAATAGATAAAATTTGGTCTTTAAATGAAAAACGGATAAAGCTTTTTTCATTTAAAGTTATCGGCAATAAGGACTGGTCTTCTAAATTATAGAGAAACAATCCGTTATCGTTTTTGAGTAAAATCTGCTTTGGGGATACGACCTGCGCTTGGCTGTATTCTGGAACTTGCCCAAGAAAATTGACCTTTCCAAAGAGATTCGACACATATAAATTCTGCTTGGTGTCGATCCAATAAAAATAATTGTAATCCGATTGGTAAAATTTCAAGTTTTCTTTAAACGGTGGCGTTATGGATTGAAAAGTACTTTTCTGGACATCAAACAATCCTAGTTTTTGTGAAAGAATATCATAAACCCAAAGTCTGTTTTGAGAAGCCAAGCTCACAGCTTCTGGATTTAAAGGCTGCGGAAGTTCCGAAAAATTGATTTTTACAGTTTCATTCAGCTGATTGTCCAATAATACTGCCGTAGTAAACTGTTTGTAAAACAAGACTAACTGAAGCGGATTTTGCAGGTCGACTTGATGGATTTTTCCTAAAGAGACATTTTTATAAAAGAAAACTTGGGTAGGACTCGTCTTTTTAAATTCGTTTTCATTAATAGAATAGAAATTGCCAAAATTATCCTTGCCGATATAGTACCCTTTTTCCCATTTTTCTGCATTAGAAAAAAAGGGAATAATACTTGGCTGCTGTGAAAAGCCCAGCATGGGAATCAAGGCCAAGAGTATAAAAATGAGTTTCTTCATATAGGTGCCAATTTACGAATATCCTTTCAGATGCGTGTCTAAATTAAAATATTTAAATGTTGTCTTATTTGATGCTAAATATTATTTAACAAAAGCTTTGTAGCAAATATTGTCCAAATCCGTCATATTTGTATATTAAATTCTTGATTTATGAAAAGATACCTCTTATCTGTAGTTTTTTTAGTTTCAATTTCCAGTTTGCAAGCTCAAAAACTTCAAGGAACTTCATCGACAGGTTCACAGACCCAGCAATTTCAAGGCATGGCGGTTTATGAATCTAAAACAAGTACAGCTGATATGAAGTCAAGGCTGTCGGGTAATAAAGAGATCACGCCAGAAATGCAGAAGTCTATAGAAGAAAGGATGAAAAAAATGTTGGAAAAGACATTTATTCTCAATTTCGACAAGACTGCATCTATTTATAAAGAAGAAGAAAAACTGGAAGCACCTGGACAAAATAATGGAGGATTCAGAATGATGTCTTCCATGATGGGCGGTGGTGGCACTTATTATAAAAATGTAAAAGAGAAAACATTTGCTGTTGATAAAGAATTTATGGGAAAGGAATTTTTAGTAAAAGATTCATTGCCAAAACTAGAGTGGAAATTGGAAGGCGAGACCAAACAAATCGGAGGCTATACCTGCTATAAGGCAACGGCGTTAAAACCCGTGAGTCAATCGGATTTTAGGAATTTTAGGCCTAAGAAAGAAGAAGCTAAAAAAGAGAAACCAGCGGAAAAGGAAAAGAAAACTAACTTCATGGATGATTTCGAAATTCCGAAAGAAATCAACATTACCGCTTGGTATGCTCCAGAAATTCCTGTCAACCAAGGCCCAGAAGGTTATTGGGGACTTCCAGGATTAATTTTAGAAGTAAGCGATGATAAGACCGTAATTCTTTGTTCAAAAATCGTACTCAATTCTAAAGAAAAAGCAGAAATCAAGGCGCCGTCAAAAGGCAAGGTGGTTACCCAAAAAGAATACGATGAAATTGTCATAAAAAAAATGGAGGAAATGCGCGAACAGTTTCAAAAAGGAGGTGGAAGACCAACAATGAGAATCGGAAATTAGCCTGCGAAACTTCCAAGAATTATAAAATCAATTTATAGCCTTGACTCCGAACATTTATAATTTGAATGTTAGGGTCGAGGCTTAATTTTTTTCTCAATTTTGTAATAAAAACATCCATGCTTCGACCGTTGAAGAAATCATCATCGCCCCAGATTTTTTTCAAAACAAGGGAACGGTCTAAGATATCATTTTTGTTCTCAACCAAAAGATGAAGTAGCGAAGCTTCACGATGCGTAAGAAAGAGCATGTTTCCAGAATGGTTCAGTGTCTGCTTTGTCAGATTAAAGAGATAGCTGCCGATAACAATGTCTTCCTCATTCTTTTCAGGCTGGATCCTGCCCAAAAGCGAATGAATCCTGACAATCAATTCTTCCATGCTGAAAGGCTTTTTTAAGTAATCATTACCCCCAAGTTGAAATCCGTCCACAACATCCTGCGTTTGCGATTTTGCGGTAAGAAAAACAATCGGCGTTTTTTTGTCCAGCTTACGAATTTCTTTCGCTAGCGTAAATCCGTCTTTTTTTGGCATCATGACATCCAAGACCAAAAGTTCTGGTTTTTCTTTAGTATAGGCATCAAAAGCTTCTTCGCCGTTTTTGCACAAGACAACTTCAAAGTTTCGGGTCTCGAGACTTTCTTTGATGATCTGGGCCAATGCAGGCTCATCTTCTGCTAGAATTATTTTAGTTTTGCTAGACATCGGATAGTTTTATTTTGAATACGGTCAGTTCTGGATTAGGAAGCAATTCCAATGTTCCTCCATGTTTCTCAACAATCTTTTTGGAATAATAGAGCCCGATACCGAAACCTTTCACGTCATGAGTGTTTCCTTTAGGAATCCTGTAAAACTTGTCGAAAATCTTCTCTTTTTGGCTTTTGTCTATTCCAGAGCCGTTGTCTTCGACCGTAATTTCCAGATTGTTTTGAACATAGTTCAAGTGAAGATTTATAGTAGCACCGCCATATTTGACAGCATTATCGATGAGATTCGAAAGAGCATTTTCAAAATGGAAAGGATCGATATTTATAATCAGCTGCTCCATGTTGGTGTCGAAAGAAATCGTCTTTTCTGGGCTGATCATTTTATGCTTTTCGATAAGTGTCTTGATGGCAGAAACAATATTTACAGATTCTTTATGAAGCAAAAGCTTGTCCGTATCCAGCGAAGCCGTTTCCAAAAGTTTCTCGACCATCACTTCTAATTTTTTTAATTGCTGGTTTGAAATATCAAGATAACGCTTCGTCTTTTCGGGATCATTTACGTCATTAAAATTCCGAATGCCTTCAATAGCAGTAGCGACTGTCGTAATCGGTGTCTTGAATTCATGTGTAATATTGCTGATCAGGTCGTTTTTGATCTCATCTACCTTTTTTTGTTTGTTGATGGTTCTGAGCAAATACAAAAGACAGCCGATAATTGAAAGCGAAAGCAGCAACGAAAGAATAATTTCAACCATACTTCGCTTCACGATCAATAGCACCGGATTCGAGAATAATAACTTTAATTTCTGATGTTGCGGAAGAAATGTAGAATTAGAAATCGTACTCAAAGCAAGATCACTGTTTTTATCAATCTTATAATTCTGAAATACAGTATCTGCTTTCAAATGCTGAATTCCATATCGAATAGGAATGCCTTTTCGTGCCAATTCCTTATCTAAAGCATTGCCCACTTTGTCGAACTGTATCGAGTCGCGCGTCAAAGAAACAAGGATCTTGTTGGTGAAATTCTGGATTTTTGAAACACTATCCATGGCCCGTTTTCCGCTCAAGACTTTTATTTCAGTTTTATGAGGCAGGCTAACGTCAGTATTTATTTGAAATTGAGTTCCTTTTTTCTTTGAAGATAGTGTTTTCTCACTAGACATACTATCTGGAAAACCTTTTAAGATTCGTTTGTTCGTCTTTTCAGACGGATTCTTGATCGTAATAAACGTAGTCGTTTTAGGCGATTTGTCTTCAGTAAATGTTCCGACTGCTATTCTTTCTTTTGTCGGGGTTGCTTTTTTCTTCTCCTTAAAACTATTGATAAACACAGAATCAGAAATAACATTATCCACAAAATGCGGATCTTTAAAGGTAGCGTTGCCAATAAAAGTCATATAATCACTTTTTACATCTTCGGCATAATAATGCTCGACGCTGTTGTCAAACGCAATCTGCACATCATTAATCAGCCGTCGTTTGTTTTCAGCATAGTTTTTTATATTCCAATAAATCTGCAAACCAATTGTGGCAAGGATCGTTATCGAAATAAAAAATAAAATGTATTTGTAATTCTTTGATTTCATTTTTCAAAAGTATAAACAAATTCCATTGAAAAAATACCGTTAACAATCGTTAACGTTGGTTAACTGAAAAAGAGATTTCTTGTCGTTTAATTTGTACCATTACTAACATAAAAAACAAATAAAATGATAAAGTCAACAGTTACATTAGCGTTTATGGTAACGGTGTTTTCGGCAAGTTTAATGAAAGCCCAAGATTTCCAAGGACAGGCGACTTATGAGTCAAAAACAATAATCAAAGACGATATAAAAATTGATGGCCCGAACATGACTCCAGATATGAAAGCCATGTTTGCAGAAAAAATGAAAAAAGCTTTCGAAAAAACCTATGTGCTGAATTTTAATAAGACCGAATCTATTTACGAAGAACCTCAAAAGCTAGAAGCTCCAGATGCGTCTTCAGGAGGAGTGGTTATCAAAACTGCTTCGGCAAGCGATGGAAAAATCTATAAAAATATAAAGAGTAAGATGATGCTTTCTGAAGAAGATTTCTTCGGAAAAGAATTCCTAATCACCGATTCGTTGCCGAACTGGAATTGGCAACTGATGAACGAGACAAAAAAAATAGGCAATTATACCTGCTACAAAGCCGTATCCGTAATTCCTGTTACCAAGGAAGATATGGAAGAATATGAAAAAATGAAAAAGAAAAAAAGCGAGGGCGCAACGCAACTATTTACTGTAAGTGAGCCGAAGGAAAGAACAATAACCGTTTGGTATACGCCAGAAATTCCAATCAGCCAAGGACCTGGCGAATATTGGGGACTTCCTGGGTTGATCATGGAAGTAAACGATGCAACAACAGTAGTATTATGTTCCAAAATCGTATTGAATCCAAAGGATAAAATAACGATCAAAGTGCCAAAAAGCGGGAAAAAAGTAACGAAGAAGGAATATGATATACTAATCGAAAAACAGATGGAACAGATGAAGGATTCCAAAGGAAATATTCAGATCAGGATCGGCAATTAATTACTAGTTTTACACCCAACAACTTATCTCAAATGAAAAAGATACTTTTTCTCGCATTTTTTTTCTTGTCCCTTTATAGTTATTCCCAAAATATACGATTTGAAGGCCTTATAACCGATTCAAATGCTGTTGGTTTGGAAATGGCAAACGTCATGGCTGTAAACCAAGGTACAAAAGCAATGGATTCTTATGCGATTACGAATGACAAAGGAAAATTCCTATTGTCGCTGAAGCCAAATGCTACCTACAAAATAAAGGTCAGTTATATTGGCTATCAAGCTAAGGAAATTGATCTTGTGACGCAATCAGAAAATATGATCCAGACCATAGTTTTGCAAGAAGGAGTAGATTTGGATCAAGTTGAGATCGTACACGAAATGCCCGTTTCAATCAAAGGAGATACGATTGTTTATAATGCCGATTCCTTTAAGACCGGAACAGAAAGAAAATTAGAAGATGTATTAAAAAAGCTTCCAGGTGTTGAGGTAAATGCAGATGGTGAGATAGAAGTTGAAGGAAAAAAAGTCCAAAAATTAATGGTAGAAGGAAAAGACTTTTTTGATGGCGATACTAAATTAGGAGTAAAAAATATTCCAGCCGATGCTGTCGATAAAGTTCAGGTGTTGAGAAATTACAATGAAGTTGGTGCTCTGAAAGGTCTCGAAAACAACGAAGAAAACGTCGCGATGAATATCAAGCTGAAAGACGGCAAAAAGAACTTTTGGTTTGGCGACATGAACGCCGGAATTGGAGTCGGGCATGAAGATAGTCGGTATGTCGTAAATCCGAAATTGTTCTACTATAATCCGAAATACAGCATCAACGTGATTGCTAATTTTAATAATATCGGAGAACTGCCTTTGACCATACAGGATTATTTTAAGTTCACAGGAGGCTTTAGAGGCATGATGCAAAAAGGAGGAAGCTCTTTCAATGTTTCGTCGAACGACTTAGGAATTGCGATGCTCAGAAATAATCGTGCGAAGGAAATCGAGACACAGTTTGGAGCCACGAACTTCTCTTACAATGTTACTAAAGAATGGAGCTTGAGCGGTTTTGCAATCCTTTCTTCATCGGAAACGGACTTGGAAACGAAATCGAGAAGCACAATTCTAGAGACAGGAGTAAGACAGCAAAACGAAGAAATCGCCCACCAAAAAAGCAATCTCGGATTGTTTAAGTTCAGCTCGAGCTACAAGCCAAATACAAAGCTGCAGTTTGATTACGATGTTTTGATGAAACAGTCGAAACAAGATGAGAATAACAATTTGCTTCGAGAATATACCGTTAACGATATTACGACTGCTGAAGATATTTATACGACTAAAAAGCAAAATCCGACATCGATAAACCAAAATGCAAGCCTCTATTATACGTTGGATGACAAAAATGTTTTTGCTTTTGAAGCGCAGCATTTATATCAAGACGAAGACCCTTTCTATAATGCAAATCTGCTCAACCAGCCTTTCGCCTTGTCAGGATATGTAGAAAACCAAAATAGGAATGATTTAAGCCAAAGCCGATTCGTAAAAACAAATAAGCTCGATGCCAAGTTAGATTATTACTATATGCTTACGCCAAAAAGCAACATTAATGTTACGTTAGGAAATACAAATTCGCACCAGAATTTTAACTCGAGCATTTTCCAGATTTTAGACAATGGGACGAGAAATGACCTTGAAGCTCCAGAAAACAATAATAAAGTAAGGTATGATTTTAACGATGCTTTTATCGGATTGCATTATAAGTTCCTGACGGGCAAATTTACCTTTACGCCTGGATTTAGCATGCATTCTTACCAAATGAATAACGAACAATTAGGAACAAGCTACAAGCAAGATTTCTTTAAATTATTGCCAGATTTTTACGCCTTGTACCAAATTAAAAAGTCGGAAACACTTACCTATAATTTTGCTTTGACCAATACTTTTACAGATATCAACAATCTAGCAATGGGGAATGTACTTTCTGGATATAGCAGCTTATACAACGGAAACCGATTTCTTGAAAATTCAACTTCACAGGTACATTCCTTGAGATATTTCAAGTATAACATGTATAACTTTGAAAATATATTTGCCAACATTTCCTATAGCAAAGCAACCGATGCCGTAAAAAGCAGGATTGTTTTTGAAAATGTAAACCAAACATTGACACCTTATAACTCTAACTTGGCTGACGAGACAATTAATGCTAATGGAGCTTATGGACGTTCGTTTCTTAGAGATTATAAAGCCTCTGCCGGAGTGGGCCTAAACTGGTCGAAATTCAACAACATCCAAAACGGAAGCGTAAGAACACAAGAAAGTTTTATGCAGAATTATACTCTGAAAGCTGCAACCAATTACAAGTCGCTCCCAAATCTGGAAATAGGCTATAATTTTATGGTGAACGACTATGCCGGCTCAAAATTCTATACCGACAAGCCTTTTGCTAAATTGGATTATTATTTCCTAGATAGCTTTTCTTTTGTAGCCGAGTACGAGTTCTATCATTATTACAACAGCAGCAAGACTGTAGAAAATGAATATGATTTTCTAGACGCAAGCCTAATTTACCAAAAGAAAGACAGCAAGTTTGAGTATAAAATAAGCGCGACAAACCTGTTAGACACCAAAACTTTGAATGACGACAGTTTTAATCAATATCGAACTACAACTTCGCAATACAGGATACAGCCGAGATATTTGATGCTGTCATTGAAGTATAATTTATAGAGAAGGAAAATTTGAGATTTTCAGCCAAGCTATTTGCTCAACGGTTAAGGCGTTTTTGGTTAGTTGCTCCTTAATCCTGCCTATAGCTTGGCTGAATACTATTCAAGACGGCTTTTGTTTTTTGAATTATTTGCTGAAAAATAAGTTACATTTGTCAGATAAATAACCTAAAAAGCCACAATATGAAGAAGTATTCTGTTGGATTGCTGCTGTTTCTTTCTGCAATTTCCTATGCTCAAAATAAGATTGAAAAGACGACCTACATTTCAAATTCCTATGGACAGGATATCAAGCTGAACCTGCATGAAAACAATCAGTACGAGCTTGTTGTTTTTTATGGAAATTATGAAATTAAGAACGATACACTACACCTAAATAACAATCATTCTGAAGGATCTGATTTTTCAGTCGCATTTTCGTCTGATTCCAATCCGAGCTTAGGAAAAGTAAAAGTAAATCTTAAAGGTGTTGCTTCTTATTATTCAGGACTACATATTGGAACCCAGACAGGTAATTCTGAGCCTACATACAAAAGCATTTCGGATTTGGGGGGTGAGATGAATTTTGACGAAACCGAACTGAATTTCGAAATTAACAAATCAGACTATTTTTATTTGGCTAAAGAAGATTATAATGGCGAAACCACATTGTATAAATATGCCTTGCCAAGAGGTACAAATAAAATAGAAATTGAATACAATGCTAACTACTTAGGACAAATAAAACTTCAAGGCTATCTTAATGAAAAAAACGAATTGGTTGTTTCCGAAAAAAACAAAAAGAGCCCGATAACTTTTGTTCCAGAAAGCAGGAAGCCAAAAGCTGTAGAATCGCAAGTAAAGCCTTTGGAGACTAAAAAAGAAACCAGCTGGACCTATCCAGGGAAAGCTGACTTATATGGTCTTGCTGCTGACACTACAGCAATGGTAGCATCAGATTTTAAATTGGTAGTGCAAGACAATCTGCAAAAAGCACTAGAAGCTACTAAGAAAACTCCTCAAAAATTTTTGGTAGTCTCTTATGAACCTGATGATAAAAACGCGAAAACGGCATTCGACGCGTTTATCCAGAACCAGCAATATGCTATAGGAGGCTATTCCTATGAATACAATGCCGATTACGACAAATACAATTATTACCTAGCTACTGCAAAAGACAAATCTTGGGCGTCTAAAAATAAGATTACCGATAATCCATCGACAATTATTATGGATGCCGACGGAACTATCTTAGGGCAGATAAAAGGAAGTCTTTCTAAAAACGAGTCCCTTTTTAGTGTGTATTACAGCTCGATCGGCGACCAGCTGAAATTAGTCAAAGCTAAGATCGACCTAAATAAGGCTTTGAATTCAAAGAAGACCAAAGATTCCGAAATCGTAAAAAAAATGGTGCCGCTTTCAGAAAGTAATTCAGGATGGGCTATTAGTCCGCCAATGGTAACAACAGCTGTAGCCGTTCCTGCTGAAAAAGTAGTTGAAGAAGAAGTTCCGGTTGAAGTCGCAGAAGTTGCAGTCGATACCGTTGCCGCTTATCCAGCCTATTATGACCAAAACGAAGCCGTTTATACAAAAGTAGATTTTGACAAAAAGAAACTGCTTGCTGCTTGGAGCAGGATAGTCGACAGCCATTCAAAAGATGCAGCACCGGACATGGATTTTGTAAAAGTTGCCTTAGCAGAAATTCAAAATAGCGGATTTTATTATAGCCTATTTAATGAAGGAAGACCCTTTGATGAGACTAATTTCAAGGCGATTGATTATCTTTTGAAACATTATGATGCTATCCTGCAAGAACAAAAAACAGCTTCTGGCCAAGGAGAAATGGTTGATTATTATGGCGACTATGCTCCAACAATAGAAACGCAGCTTCCAACAGCTATTTCTAATGGTATCTCGCAACTTTCGGAGAAAACGACCGATGAATATCAAAATAGGATGATGGCTGTTTATAAAAAAACAGTAGAAAAAAAATCAGATGATTATAATGCAACTATCGAGTACCTAAGAGTACTTCAGGGTTTTGCAGAATCTACGAATAAAGAGAGTCAGTTTATAGAAGAATATGATGCCTTCTATAAAAAGACCTTTAAAGGACGCCAAAACGAAATCGAAATTTTAGATGAAATGTACAGCACTCCAGGAAAAGGATACCAAACCTATAACGACTGGAGCAGTTTTAAAAACTCTTTCTCAAATGCCTCCAATGAAGCTGCGTGGTTTGTGGTTCAAAAGGCTAAAAACCCAGAGTCGATCAAAAAAGCAATCCAATGGTCGGAATCTAGCTTGAGAATTGAAAAAAACAATCCGTATTATCTAGACACTTTAGCGCAGCTTTATTACAAAAATGGCGAAAAGCAAAAAGCAATCGCTACACAAGAACAAGCCTTGAAATTCTCTCAAGATATGGGAGATGAGACTAAAGCAGATTTAGAATCCGTCTTAGAGAAAATGAAAAACGGAACTTACTAAAAATAAAAAAACCATCCAATAACGGATGGTTTTTTTATGTCTAAAACAGCAGGATTTATAATCCGAAAGCGGTTTTTACTTTATCAACGAAATCTAATTTCTCCCAAGTAAACAATTCAACAGTAACTGTTTTCTCTTCACCATTTGGCGTTTTGAAAGTTTTGGTTACAGTTTCAGGTTTTCTTCCCATGTGGCCGTAAGCCGCAGTTTCACTATAAATTGGATTTCTCAGTTTTAATCTTTGCTCGATAAAATAAGGTCTCATATCGAAAAGCTCTTCTACTTTTTTAGCAATCTCTCCATCCGTAAGATTTACTTTAGAAGTACCGTACGTATTGATATAGATTCCCATTGGTTTTGCAACACCAATCGCATACGAAACCTGAACCAAAATTTCTTCAGCAACACCAGCTGCAACTAGATTTTTGGCAATGTGACGAGTAGCATAAGCTGCACTTCGGTCTACCTTGCTTGGGTCTTTTCCAGAAAAAGCACCACCACCGTGAGCTCCTTTTCCACCATATGTATCAACAATAATTTTCCTTCCAGTTAATCCTGTATCGCCATGTGGGCCTCCAATTACGAATTTTCCAGTAGGATTGATATGGTATTGGATTTTATTGTTGAACAAATGCGCATACTGCGGATTATTTTTGATAATTCTTGGAATCAAGATTTCAACCAAATCTTTTTTGATTTTTGCAAGCATTTTCGCTTCCTCATCAAAATCATCATGCTGTGTAGAAATTACGATAGCATCAATCCTTACAGGCTTGTTGTTATCGTCGTATTCTAATGTTACTTGTGATTTTGCATCTGGGCGAAGGTATTTGATCTCTTTGTTCTCACGACGCAAAACCGCTAATTCTTGCAATAATTTATGAGAAAGATTCAACGCCAAAGGCATAAAATCTTCAGTTTCATTAGTTGCATAACCGAACATCATTCCTTGGTCACCAGCACCTTGATCTTCTTTACTGGCTCTGTCTACACCTTGGTTGATATCCTGTGATTGTTCGTGGATAGCAGATAAGACACCACACGAATTAGCCTCGAACATATATTCGCTTTTGGTATAGCCAATTTTTTTGATGACATCGCGTGCAATTTGCTGAACGTCTAGATATGTTTTTGATTTAACTTCTCCCGCCAGAATTACCTGTCCAGTTGTAACCAAAGTTTCACAAGCAACTTTTGAATCGGCGTCAAAAGCCAAAAAGTTATCAATTAGTGCATCTGAAATTTGATCCGCAATTTTATCTGGATGTCCTTCACTCACAGACTCTGACGTAAATAAATAAGCCATATTTTTAAATTTTTAGGAATCGGAAAAATTGCAGAGAAGGCTAAAGGAGAGTTTTCTGCTTTAGCATTTTTATGATACTCTATTTGTTTAGTATCAGAGGTTGCAATCAGTACAAATTTTTCCTCTTCTCGATTTTGACTGCAAATGTATGAAAGCATATTTAATTGACAAAGGAGTTATGTCAGAAAGGAAGAAAGTGAGAAGACAGATTTTTTTTATTAATTTTTAAAATGTGTTAATGAAATTGATTATATTTGAGTTATGATGATTGAATTTAAATTATGTATAACGTTTTAATTAAAAAATTATGAAAAAAACTTTACTTTCTTTGTTTTTATTGGCTTCAACACTAAGCCAAGCTCAAAACTTGTTTACTGAAAATTTTGATACCTACGCCAATTTGGCGACAGCTGGATGGACTTCTACAAATCAGAGTACACCTGCTGGAGCCTCAACCTGGGCTCAAGGAGGCGGAACTGCCTTCGCTACTGGCGCATACAATGGTGCTGCAACTTCCTTCACTTTATGTAACTTTAATAGTACAACTGGTGGTACAGGTACAATTAGTAACTGGTTGATAACTCCTGTGGTTAGCTTGCAGAATGGTGATGTAGTGACATTTTACAGTAGAGCAGGCGGAACAGGCGTTGGTACAGTTTACGCTGACCGTTTGGAATTAAGACTTAGTACAAATGGTGCAGCTACAGTAAATCCAACAGGCGGATCTGCAGGTCTTGGCGACTTTACTACCTTGGCGTTAACAATTAACCCTACTCTGACGCCGACAGGTTACCCTTTCACTTGGACACAATATTCTTATACCGTATCAGGCTTAACAGGAGTTGTGCCATGTAAATTGGCGTTTAGATATTTTGTAACAAATGGTGGTCCTGATGGTGCAAATTCAAATATCATTGGAGTCGATGCTTTATCTATTGATAGAGCTTTGAGTACAGATGATTTCTTTTCGAACAATTTCTCAATGTATCCAAATCCGTCAACTGGTTTGGTAAATTTGGCTAGCAAAAATAATGTTGCCATTAATACTATACAAATTACAGATTTGAACGGACGCGTTGTTAGAAATATTAATGCAAACAGCGTTTCAGAAACTCAAATCAATATTTCTGATTTGACTACCGGGCTGTACTTCTTAAATATTCAAACTGATTTAGGTTCAGGTACTTCAAAGATTGTGAAAAACTAGATTGTTATAAAACTTTATAAAAAGAAGCCGACTTTGACTAGTCGGCTTCTTTTGTTTAATAAATATCTCTTTTTTTGCGGAATTTGTTATTTTTTATATATTGGTCGAGTATTAACTAAATAGTAATGAGGATGGGCTTATTGGAAGCGAAGAAAATGTGAATTTTTTACTTGTGAAAACCTGCTTTTTCCAAGTGGGTTTTTTTATGCTTCGAATTTATCAAAACGTACTTTATTACTAACTTGTTAATACTTTAATTTTATGAAAAAAACGTTACTTTGTTTTTTGTTTTTATCTTCAATGGGTCTGAGCGCCCAAATTACACTTTTTGAAGATGGCTTTGAAACCTACCCTAATTTTGTTATCGAAAATATTGGCTCATGGACGCTTACCGATGTTGATGGAGGCGAAACTTGGGGTATTGATGTCGGTGACGAGGAAGATCCAATCCCGGTAGAATTTGAAAATTCTGGATATACAGGCGCATTTATAGTTTTTAATAGTCTGGTAACTGACCCTCTAGTCGGTACAGCTTGGGCTGCCCATACTGGAGATAAAGTGATTGCGTGCTTTAACTCGATGCCTCCTATAGCTCCAAACAATGATTGGTTAATATCTCCTAGAATTCAATTAGGAGCGACTGGAAATTCATTGACATTCTGGGCAAAATCTGCAGCATCAGCCTATCCAAATGAGCGTTTTAAGATCGGAATTTCTACAACTGGTACAGCAGTAGCTAATTTCACAGTGATTTCAACCGGCGCATATATTCAGACAACTGCTGCATGGACACAATACACCTATAATTTAGATGCATATGCAGGACAAAATGTATACATCTCTCTCAATTGTATCTCTAACGATCAATTTGCTTTGTTGATTGATGATTATAAAGTGACGGCTGCTACATT
The DNA here is from genome assembly GCF_014138495.1 of Flavobacterium gossypii. Taxonomy (NCBI): domain Bacteria; kingdom Pseudomonadati; phylum Bacteroidota; class Flavobacteriia; order Flavobacteriales; family Flavobacteriaceae; genus Flavobacterium; species Flavobacterium gossypii. Next base: position 2,142,672 of record NZ_JACJIS010000001.1, read on the forward strand.
GTCTACAAATGATTTCTTTGCTACTATTTTTTCTGTATATCCAAATCCGTCAACTGGTTTGGTAAACTTGGCTAGCAAAAACAATACGGCAATCAATACGATCCAAATCACAGATTTAAACGGACGTGTTGTGAGAAATATCAATACTAACGGCGTTTCAGAAACTCAAATCAATATATCAGACCTGACTGCCGGAATGTACTTTTTAAATGTCCAAACCGATTCGGGTTCAGGGACTACAAAAATTATAAGAAGCTAAATTATAGCAGTTTTATAAAAAATCAAACCCACTTCTTTTAGGAATGGGTTTTTTAGTTGAAGCAAGAGCTATTGTTGAAATCTCTCGATTTTATCACCCTTTAATATGACCGTATGTATCTCGATTGGCACAAGGTTTAAAGCTTCTTAAGAATTTTACAATTGCTGATGGATTCTATTAGATGCCGTATAGAAATTTTTTTTCGTTTGAATTTATAAAAATCTATACGTAACTCTAGTGATTCCATGCAGAAAAAACTTTTCCATACAGAACTTCCGCATGCCTTTGTAAATTGTGAGCTATTATGAAACACTCTTGCTTCGTGTAGTGAATCGTTTTCAGGTTATTTTTATAAAAAGTAAGCTTAATCAGTTGTTTTTTGGATGTTATAAAAATCCAACCAAGTGGTGGTTTGAATAAGTGGTTTGTTCCGTTTGTGATTTAACGTTAAATCTACCTGTATATAGGTATTTTTTATTTGAAAAATTGTTAAATGAAGTATTTTATTACAAAACAAATTAAAAAGCATTTATATTTGCCGGCGTATTAACTTTTTAATTTATTATGAAAAAAACTTTACTTATTTCTGGATTACTATTAGGCTCATTATTTACTACAAATGCTCAAACTGTTGTTTGGAGTGATAATTTTGATGATGAAGATATCAGCGATTGGACAACTATTGACGCAGATGGCGACGGTTTTAATTGGGGAGACTTGTTTACTGTTAATGATGAAGATAACGTTCCAGTTACACCTGTTTCATTGATTTCAAGATCTTGGCAAGGTGATCCGCTAACGCCAAACAACTGGGTAATTAGCCCGATGATTAATTTGTCATCTTATGTATCTGGATCTTCTACGATAACGCTTACATGGAAAGTTCAGGCAGCAGCAGCTAGTTGGAGTTTAGAGCGTTATACTGTTTATGCAGCAACTACAAATACTACAGCTGGATTTCTTGCTTCACCTATAAAGTTTACTGAAATCTATCCTGGAGGAACTACTGGAGCTTCTTTAACAAAAACATTAAACCTTTCAAGCTTTGCTGGACAGAATATTTATATTGCTTTCAGACATCATGACTGTACAGATCAAGACTTTTTGTCAATTGATGACGTAACTGTTACAGCTACTTCATTAGGTACTTCTGATTTCTTTGCTTCTAATTTTGCTGTTTATCCAAATCCATCAAACGGCTTGGTAAACTTGGCTAGCAAAAATAATATGGCAATCAATGCTATTCAAATTACAGATTTGAACGGACGTGTAGTTAGAAATATCAATACAAATGGTGTTTCTGAAACTCAAATCAACATTTCTGATTTGACTACAGGATTGTATTTCTTAAATGTTCAAACTGATTCTGGATCAGGAACAACAAAAATCGTAAAAAACTAATTACTAGTAGTTTATATTTGTAAAACCCGCTTTGTGAACAGCGGGTTTTTTTATGTAGAAAAATAAAATAAATGTTAAAGTTTGTTTCTTTGTATTGCTAATTGAAAAATAGTTCTCAAGTTTGCATCATTAAAAAGAAATAAAAATGAAAACTATTATTTGTCATATGTACTGTAAGATGTGGAAAAATTCCGCAGAGCGTACTATTGCCAAATTTTAAGTTTCTTAAAATATAAAGCAAAAAAACCTCTGCATTTCGCAGAGGTTTTTTTTTGGAACAAAACAAAATTTATAAAAGATACGATTGAAATTCTTATTAACTAACTCAAATAAATTTCAATCCTCCTCCTCGAATTTTTGAGGAGGAACAAAAAATAAAAAAGATGAACACGACAATGATGATTTGCTGTAAAAGACATATGTGGATTTATTGCCACCTCAAACTCCATTGCCAAAAGCGAACGACTTAATCTCTGTTTATATTCAAGTGTAAAGTCCTTTTGGTAAGCCAGCCAAAAGGACTTTTTGTTTTTTATCAAATAATTATCAATCTCAATAAAAAAATTATGAAAGCAATAAATGTTTTAGGATACTCCAGAAATAACGAACAATTCGTTGTAAAGACACAGAATTCTGATGTAAGAATCAGCAACAATAAAAAATTTCCAGAACTCGAAGGGCCTAGTCCGTTTGAATATATCCTTGCCGGTTTTGCAGGATGCGTCAATGCGGTTAGCCAAAAAGTAGCCGAAGAATTGGGCATAAACCTAAAATCGCTACAGGTAGAAATCACGGGAACCATAAGCCAAGAAGAAAGAGTCGGTTTCAGCAAAATTGAAATTGTACTGAAACCAACGACTGATGCTTCGCTGCAAGTGCTCCAAAAATGGTTAAAATTAGTACAGCAAAAAAGTCCGGTTTATGACAACTTGGTCAATACAACTCCGGTCGAATTGATTTTGTACAAAGAATATAATTATGCCGCATAAAGCATAAATCACAAAATTGTTTAGTTTGTTTTATTTGTTTGTTTGTTGAAAAGGCTGCTTTTGATTGCCAGTCAAAAGCAGCTCTTTTTAAACCTAAAGCCTCAAAATCATGTCAGTTAAAAAAATAAATATTATTCTTTTCGGAATAGAAACCGTCGGAAGTTCTTTGATAAACCAAATACTTGCCAGCCAAAAAGCACCTTTGGAAAACAGAAAATTTGAATTAAGATTGCCGATAATAACCAATTCTACAGTAGCTTTTTTTGAAAAACCAACTGTAAAAAATTCTTGGGAAGCCAATTTTATTCAGTTTGCAATTCCGTTTAAGGTAGAAGATATCATCAGTTTTGTTCAAGAAAATGAACTTGAAAATCTTATCGCTGTCGATACTACTGAAACCGACGATTTGCTTCCTGAATATTTCGAATTATTGCAAAACGACTTCGATGTTATCAGTACGAATCCAGTCATAGAAAAGCTTCCTGCGGATTTTAATGCATCTATAAATGCTAGCCTGAAGAAATTCGGAAAAGAATTTTTCTTCATAAATCCAATAAAAAAAGAAGCTGTTTCTGAAACGCTACTTAAGAAAATCATCCAAATTGCAGAAAAACAAGATTTGAAGTTAGCAGTATAATTTCCTTTCGGCTATTGCAAAAACCAAACATATTGCATTACTTTGCAGTGTTCATACAAATATTGACAGTTATCACGAAAGGCAGAGGGATTAGACCCGGTGAAGCCTTAGCAACCCTTTAAGCTTTAAAGAAGGTGCTACATTCTACCACGAAAGTGGATAGATAACACACAGAAAAACCTCGGTTTTCTCTCCCTTTTCCTGACAACATATCGATATTTAATTTTTAAGAAGCAAATGGCTTTGGTTTTTTCAACACTCCATTTCCTGCTTTCTGAAAAATAATGAACTTTTGGATTCAACAGAGTCGTTGCATAACCATTAGTATCGAAAAAATGTCAGACATACACAAAGCTATTAAAGAAAGAATTCTCGTTCTCGACGGAGCAATGGGAACCATGCTTCAGCGCTACAATTTCTCTGAAGAAGATTTCCGTGGCGAAAGATTTAAAGATTTTCCACATCCCCTGAAAGGCAACAATGATTTACTGTCATTGACCCAGCCCCAAGCCATTCGCGATGTACACCGTCAGTATTTTGAAGCAGGCGCGGATATTGTCGAAACCAATACGTTTTCAGGAACTACAATTGGCATGGCCGATTATCATCTCGAAGATCTCGTCTATGAATTAAACTACGAATCGGCAAAACTAGCTCGCGAAGTAGCCGATGAGTTTACTAAAAAAGACGCAAGCAAGCCTCGTTTTGTTGCAGGCTCTATTGGTCCGACCAACAGGACAGCCAGTATGTCACCCGATGTAAACGACCCAGGGTATAGAGCCGTTACTTTCGACGATTTGAGAATCGCCTACAAACAACAAGTCGAAGCATTGATCGACGGAGGCTCAGACATCTTGTTGGTAGAAACGATCTTCGATACCCTGAATGCCAAAGCGGCCTTATTTGCTATCGAAGAAGTCAAAGAAGAAAGAAATCTTGATATTCCGATTATGGTTTCTGGAACAATTACAGATGCTTCTGGAAGGACACTTTCAGGCCAAACAGTCGAAGCTTTTCTGATTTCAATCTCACATATTCCTTTATTAAGCGTCGGATTTAATTGTGCTTTGGGTGCGGATCAATTGAAGCCTTACTTGCAGAGATTGTCGCACAATACGTCGTTTAATATTTCAGCCCATCCCAATGCAGGATTGCCGAATGCTTTCGGACAATACGACCAGACTCCAGAAGAAATGCAAGCTTTGATTCGGGAATATCTCCAAGATAATCTCATCAATATAATAGGAGGATGCTGCGGCACCAACCCAGAGCACATCCGCCTGATTGCAGAAGCCGCAAAAGAATATGCACCAAGAATTGTAGAACCAGTTTAAAAAGCTACAGCTAAAGAAAAACAGAAAATGGCAGATGTTGATTGTAAGAAACACCTAAAATTATCAGGCCTTGAGCCTTTAATCATAACTCCCGAAAGTATTTTCGTGAACGTCGGCGAACGGACAAACGTTACCGGTTCTCGAAAATTCTTGCGTCTCATAAAAGAAGAAAAGTACGAAGAAGCTTTAGATATTGCCAGAGCCCAAGTAGAAGGCGGTGCCCAAATCATCGATATCAATATGGATGAAGGAATGCTTGATGGTGTTCATGCCATGACGACTTTCCTGAACCTGATTGCTGCAGAACCCGATATTTCTCGAGTTCCTGTGATGATTGATAGTTCCAAATGGGAAATCATCGAAGCAGGCTTGAAAGTCGCACAAGGAAAAAGCGTCGTCAATTCGATCAGTCTAAAAGAAGGCGAAGACAATTTTATCCGTCAGGCAAAATTGATAAAAAAATATGGCGCGGCGGTAATCATAATGGCTTTTGATGAAGTCGGTCAAGCCGATACTTACCAGAGAAGGATTGAAATCTGCAAGCGTTCTTACGATGTTTTAGTAGACCAAGTCGGTTTTCCAGCAGAAGATATCATTTTCGATCCTAATATTTTTCCAGTGGCGACAGGCATGGAAGAACACCGCCAAAACGCTGTGGATTTTTTCCGAGCTACAAAATGGATCAAAGAAAATCTTCCGTATGCAAGTGTCAGTGGAGGTGTGAGTAATGTTTCTTTTTCTTTCCGAGGAAATGACCGTGTTCGCGAAGCCATGCATTCTGCCTTTTTATACCATGCCGTAAATAACGGAATGACTATGGGAATCGTAAACCCAGAAATGCTGGAAATTTACGACCAGATACCAAAAGATTTATTAGAGCATGTCGAAGATGTCTTGCTTGACAGAAGAGATGATGCAACGGAAAGGCTTTTATCTTTTGCCGAAAACATAAAAGGCGATACCAAAGAAGTAACAGAAAAACAAGCCCAAGAATGGCGCTCGCTTCCAATTCAGGAGAGGCTTACCCATGCTTTAGTGAGAGGGATTGATGAATTTATTGAAGCCGATATCGAAGAAGCAAGACAGCTTGCGACAAAACCGATAGAGGTCATTGAAATCAATTTGATGGCCGGAATGAATGTCGTTGGAGATTTATTCGGAAGCGGAAAAATGTTCCTGCCCCAAGTAGTCAAATCGGCAAGGGTTATGAAAAAAGCAGTTGCGTATCTGCTACCTTATATAGAAGCTGAAAAAGATGGGACTTCAAGTTCTGCTGGAAAAGTACTGATGGCAACAGTTAAGGGCGACGTCCATGATATTGGAAAAAATATCGTAGCGGTTGTTCTGGGATGTAATAATTATGAAATTATCGACCTTGGTGTCATGGTGCCGCCAGAAAAAATCATCCAGACTGCCATTGAAGAAAAAGTAGATATTATTGGTCTAAGCGGCTTGATTACGCCTTCCTTGGATGAAATGGTCTATTTGGCAAAACAGATGGACAAATTAAATATCAATATTCCAATCATGATCGGCGGAGCGACAACTTCGCGCGCGCATACGGCCGTGAAAATTGCTCCTGAATACAGAGAAACCGTTGTCCATGTAAACGATGCATCTCGAGCGGTTACAGTTGCTGGGAATCTAATCAATAAAAATACCAACCAAGAATATTTCAAAAGCCTTCGTTCAGAATATGACGAATTGCGTGAAGGATACCTGAACAGAAGCCGCGACAAAAATTTCCTAGATATTGAAGAAGCCAGAAAAAATAAATTAAAACTAGATTGGGATAATTTCTCTCCAACTAAACCTAATTTTATTGGGGCAAAAACCATCGAAATAAAGCTGGACGAATTAGTTGATTATATCGACTGGACGCCTTTTTTTAGGACATGGGATTTGCATGGGAAATATCCAAATATTTTGACCGATGAGATAGTCGGGGAACAAGCTACTATTTTATTTTCTGATGCTCAAAAAATGTTGAAGCAGATGTTGTCAGAAAGCTGGCTCGAAGCGAAAGGAATCTATGGGATTTTTCCAGCAAACCAAATTAATGACGACGATATCGAATTATTTGATGAAAACGGAAAACATTTGCAAACTTTCTTGACCCTACGACAGCAATCGGCAAAAACAAAAGGAGCTCCAAACATTGCATTAGCCGATTTTATTGTACCAAAAGATTCTGGAAAGACTGATTATATGGGCGCTTTTTGCGTAACGACAGGTTTCGGGGTAGATGAAAAAGCAGCTGAATTTGAGAAAAATCTCGATGATTATAATTCGATCATGGTTAAAGCTTTAGGAGATCGTTTTGCTGAGGCTTTTGCGGAATATTTGCACGAGAAAATCAGAAAAGAAATATGGGGCTACGCTTCGGATGAGGTTTTAAGCAATGAAGAATTAATCAAAGAAAGCTACAAAGGAATACGTCCTGCGCCCGGATATCCGGCTTGCCCTGACCATTTAGAAAAACCTACGATTTGGAAATTACTAAATGTAGAAGAAGAGATAGGCGTGACCTTGACCGAAAGTATGGCCATGTGGCCTGCTTCTTCGGTTTCTGGATATTATTTCGGAAATCCGGAGAGCAAGTATTTCGGTCTTGGAAAAATCAAGAAAGACCAAGTCGAAGATTATGCCAGACGCCGAAACGTTTTGTATGAATATGCCGAAAAATGGCTTAACCCAAATATTGCAGATTAGAGAAAATTTGGATGTCTGATTTAGGATTTTTGATTTTAGCTCACCTAAATCAAAAATCCTAAATTCTAAATTATAAATTGATGAAAGTAACCGAACATATAGAAAAAGCGAACGGAAAATCTTTATTTTCCTTTGAAATATTGCCTCCATTAAAAGGCCAAAATATCCAATCCATTTTTGACAGTATTGATCCTTTGATGGAATTCAATCCGCCGTTTATTGATGTGACCTACCATCGTGAAGAATACGAATACAAAGAACTGCCTAGCGGTTTGTTAGAGAAAAAGATTGTCAAAAAACGCCCTGGAACGGTCGGTATTTGTTCGGCAATTCAAAACAAATACCAAGTTGATGCGATTCCGCATATTCTTTGTGGTGGTTTTACGAAAGAAGACACCGAAAACTTCTTGATTGATTTGGATTTTCTCGGCATCCAAAACGTAGTGGCTTTGCGCGGCGACGCCGTTAAAAATGAGACCTATTTCAAGCCAGAAAAAGAAGGAAACCATTATGCTACAGAATTGGTAACACAGATTTCAAATCTGAATAATGGAATTTATTTAGATGACGAATTGCAGAATTCTTCTGCAACCAACTTCTGCATCGGAGTGGCTGGCTATCCAGAAAAACACATGGAAGCACCCAGTTTGGACAGCGATATTTATTTCTTGAAACAAAAAATAAAGAATGGAGCTTCCTATATTATTACGCAGATGTTTTTTGACAATAAAAAGTTTTTCGATTTTGTCGCGAAATGCAGAAAAGAAGGCATTACGGTTCCAATTATTCCGGGACTAAAGCCAATTTCTACAAAAAAGCAATTGAACTTGGTACCGCACCGTTTTAAGGTTGATATTCCTGATGAACTGATCATGTCTATCGTTCGTGCCAGCGATTCAGAAGCTGTAAAACAAATAGGAATCGAATGGTGCATCAACCAAAGCAAGGAGCTAATCAAAGAAGGAATTCCTGTTCTCCATTATTATTCTATGGGAAAAGCGGAAAATATCAAGGCGATCGCAAGAGAGGTTTTTTAACATAAACTTGTAAGCTTACTTTTATTAGTTATTTTTGGCAATGCTAATCCGAAACAAATAGTGTTGCCAAAAAAACTTAATTTTCTAATTCTCCTCATTTCAACCCTCTCTTTCTCGCAAGAGCAGAACGGAAAATTTACGATTGATGCTAATTATTTCTACGGTAATATTTTGCCTCACAACAATACGATCAGGCATTTGATTACAGAACATCCCGAGGGAATCTTAATCAGTTTCAACAAAAAAACGTTTGGAGAAAAAGAATGGCAGTCGGCATATAACTTCCCAGATTACGGAGCTTCCTTTCACTATGAGAATACCAAAAATGAAACTTTGGGAGACTTATACGGACTCTATGGTCATTATAGCTTCTATTTTTTTAACCGAAATCTGATGTTCCGAATAGGGCAGGGAGTTGCTTATAACACAAATCCTTATGACAGAGATACCAACTTCCGCAATCTAGCATACGGTTCAAATTGGATGCCTTCAACCTATTTATTGCTGAATTATAAAAAAGAAAATCTATTCAAGAATATTGGTATTCAAGCCGGTATTAGCTTTTTTCATCATTCAAATGCAAACCTAGCATCACCAAATACAAGTACGAATACTTTGGCTATGAATCTGGGAGTTAATTATTCTTTTGAAAAAAGCGAACAAAATCAGCGATATACAAGAGTTTATGATACGATTATAAATTATAGACAGCCAATCAAATTCAATATTGCCTTCCGAACCGGATTTAATGAAAGTGATATTATCGGAAGCGGGACATTCCCTTTTTATGTGCTATCTGCTTATGCAGACAAGCGTCTTTCGAGAAAAAGCGCTATCCAATTCGGAGCCGATTTTTTCATAATGAAATATCTGGAAGAATATATCAAATTTAAATCAGTCGCGTATCCAAACGAACACGTAGATTCCAATACAGATTATAGAAGAATAGGACTTTACATCGGGCACGAACTTTTTATAAATGATTTATCCGTTGAAGCTCAGGTTGGCTATTACGTTTATTCCCCATTTGATTACTTAGGGCCATTTTACCAGAGAATTGGCTTGAAATATTATATTAGCAATACCATTTTCACATCAATGACATTAAAAACACATGCTGCAAAGGCCGAAGCAGTAGAATTTGGTGTTGGTGTAAGATTATAAATAAATTATAACAGAATGAACAAATTTCTTTTTCTGATTTGTCTTTTGCCAATGTTGAGCTTTTCACAGGAAAACAACAGCAGATATACTTTTGATATTAATAATTTCTACGGAAAAATTTTAAATCATACCGAAGAAATATCGCAATTTACAGACCATAGTCCAGAAGGATTTCTTATTAGCATCAATAGAAAAACATATGGCGAAAAAGCATGGCAGTCTCGTTATAATTACCCAGATTATGGCCTTTCGTTCGAATATCAAAATATGAAAAATGAGGAGTTAGGTTACTTTTATGGATTGTACGGGCATTATAATTTTTATTTTTTCAAAAGGAATTTGATGCTGAGAATTGCACAAGGAGTTGCGTACAATACCAATCCATACGATGTAAATACCAATCCGGAAAACTTGGCCTATGGAACGCATTGGATGCCGGCGACTTATTTTATGCTGAACTATAAGAAAGAAAGAATTTGGAATGGATTAGGACTTCAAGCGGGAGTTACATTCTTTCATCATTCGAATGCCAATTTGAGATCTCCTAATAAAGGGACAAATACAGTAGCTCTAAATATTGGAGCTGTTTATAATTTTGATAGCAAAGAATCCTTAAATTATATACTGAATAAAGATTCTATCAAGTTTACAGAACCGATACGATATAATCTTGCTTTTAGAACAGGATTTAATGAAAGCGATTTGGTAGGAAGCGGACAATATCCGTTTTATGTATTTTCTGCCTATGCAGATAAAAGGCTGAATCGAAAAAGCGCCATCCATATTGGAGTTGATTTTTTTGTGATGAAATATTTAAAAGAAACAGTAAAGAGGATTGCAGCAGATCCAACTCTTTCTGTGAGTCCAGATACAGATTATCGAAAAGCAGGAATTTTTGTAGGACATGAATTGTTTGTCAATAAACTATCTTTAGAAACACAATTTGGCTATTATGCTTATGCTCCGCTGGATTATCTGCCTCCAATTTATCAAAGATTGGGACTTAAGTATTATCTTATGGACGAGATTTTTATGGGAGTTGCCTTAAAGACTCATGCAGCAAAAGCGGAAGCTCTTGAATTTGGAATAGGAGTCCGTTTATAAAATTATATCGCAATGAAAACAAAAATGCTTAAAACAATATTCTTCCTATTTATAATAGCATTTTTATCATGCGATTCAGAGAACGCAAGCGACTGTTTCCAGACATCTGGCTCACCGATTGAAAAAGAATTTAGCGTTGAAGATTTTAAGAAAATTAATATTTCTGAAGGAATCGAATTGATCATAAAACAAGGAACGGAAACGAAAGTAGTTGTAAGAACAGGTGAAAACCTAATAAGTGGCATTACGGCCGAAGTTTCGAATAATGAACTTTTTCTCCGAAATTCAAACGGATGCAATTGGGTCAGAGATTACAATACGACAAAAGTGTATGTCACGACTCCCACATTGATAAATGTATATTCTTCTTCCCAATTTGGAGTAAAATCAGATGGCGTATTAAGTTTTCCGAACCTGTCATTACAATCTGGAATGTTTGGAAACACAGCTTCGGGAACCTTTGAACTTGAGGTCAACTGTGTCAACCTAAATATAGAAGACAATAAATCGTCCTATTTTGCTATTTCAGGATTCACTGATGCTTTGAATGTAGCCTTTTATGATGGCGATGCAAGATTTGACGGTTCAGACTTAAGAGCTAAAGAAGTTTCTTTTTTTCATAGAAGCTCAAATAATATGATCATAAATCCGATAAATAAAATTTCAGGAACCATTTACAGTACAGGAAATGTTGTCTTGAAAAATGTGCCTCCAATTATCGAAGTTACGCAATTATACCAAGGTCATTTGGTTTATCCTTGACCTATTCTTTGGTGACGTCTCTAAAAATAGCTTCTAGATTTTTGTTCTTCAGATTCAGCTGTAATGTTTTTAATCCATTATCATGAGCAAAATCAAAGATAGCAGGACGCATGTCTTTAGATGTGGAGAAAGTCAGTTCCCAAATCTTATCATTTGTGTTGGTCAGAGCAATTAGATTTGGAATTGTTCTCAACAACTGTTCTTCTACTTTGTGATCAAATTCAACCTCGATAACCTGTTCTTTTTCATCTTTCAGGTTGTTTAATTTTTTATCGGTGACGATCTTTCCGTGGTTGATAATGATAACACGGTCGCAAATCGCTTCCACTTCCTGCATGATATGTGTAGATAGAAAAACCGTTTTGTCTTTCCCTATATTTTTGATCAATTCTCGGATTTCTACCAGCTGATTCGGATCAAGACCTGTCGTCGGTTCGTCCAAAATCAACACATCCGGATTGTGAAGCAAGGCAGTTGCTAAGCCCACACGCTGGCGGTATCCTTTAGACAATTGCCCTATTTTTTTGTGGCTTTCAGGAGTCAGTCCGGTCATTGCAATTACTTCTTCAATTCTGGATTTTGCCACTTTATAAACATCTGCATTAAAAGCTAAATATTCACGTACATATAAATCAAGATATAACGGATTGTGTTCTGGCAAATAGCCAACCGATTTTTGTACTTCTTTCTGAGCACTTGAAACATCATTTCCGTTTACCGAAGCCTTTCCTTCATCAGCAGTGATAAAAGTGGTCAGGATTTTCATCAGCGTAGATTTTCCAGCACCATTCGGGCCTAAAAAACCGACAATTTCGCCTTTTTGGATAGAAAAGGAAATATTATCCAAGGCTTTTTGGTTACCGTAATTTTTTGAGATGGAAGTAACTTCGATTGACATGATTCTTGATTTTGAACAAAAGTAATAAAATGAATAATTAAAACGTATATATGTTATCCGAATTGCATAGCAAGTAAATTAATCGACGATTCAAACGTTGTAGTTAAAAATATTCCTAAAAAACGACTGTTTTATGTAAAGCTTAAAACAAATTTTTCTACTTTAGCCGAATAACAAAACAAAAAATGCAAAACAACCGTTTTTATTTTAGCAATTCTTTTTATTTCTGGAAACAGAAACGGGATTGTCGTGTTGTTATGTAAATAGAATTATATTTAAAAATCAATATAGAAATCCCGATGCAAACCGGGATTTTTTTTTTGCCTAAACTTATGGAAACAAAAATTGCAATTCAAGGAATCAGAGGCTCGTTCCATCACCAAGTCGCTAAAGAATATTTCAATGAAGCATTGGAATTGGACGAATGCATGTCGTTCGATGCTTTGGTGACAAGCTTGGTAGGAAACAAAACCCAGAAAGCGATTATGGCTCTAGAAAATTCGATAGCAGGCTCGATTATACCTAACTATGCCTTGATTGACAGGAACAATCTTCACATTATTGGAGAACATTATCTGGACATTCACATGAACCTGATGGTGCTGAAAGGCCAAAAAATAGAAGACATCAAAGAAGTTCATTCGCATCCAATTGCCTTATTGCAGTGTGGCGAGTTTTTTAAAAAATATCCGCATATAAAATTAGTAGAAAGCGGCGATACGGCAGAAACAGCCCAAAGAATTCAAGAAAAACAACTGAAGGAAATTGCTGCAGTAGCAAGCCCTATTGCGGCAGAAATGTTCGGGCTAGATATTTTGGCTTCCGGGATCCATACGATAAAAAGCAACAAGACGCGGTTTGTAATCTTGAAAACGCAAAACAAAGTCCTGCCTAAAGAAGAAATCAACAAAGCTTCTATAAAATTTGAATTGGATGATACGCCTGGAAGCCTAGCGACAATTTTAAACGTGATGAACAATTGCAAGCTGAACCTGACGAAAATCCAGTCGATGCCGATTATAGAAACGCCTTTCCAGTATTCTTTTTTTGTGGATGTGACTTTTGAAAAATACAAACATTATGAAAAAGCAAAATCAATTCTAGAATTAATGACGACACATTTCAAGGTTTTAGGAGAATACAAAAGAGGAAATAGAAGCTAAAAAAAAGAAACATGGAAAATGATATTGTAATAGGAAGCAAAGGATTCGCCAATCGATTAAATACGGTTGAAGAGTATTACTTTTCAAGAAAATTGCGGGAAGTACGCCAGATGATTTCGGAAGGAAGGCCGGTAATCAATATGGGAATTGGAAGTCCTGATCTAGCGCCACCCAAAAGTGCTATCGAGGCTATCAAAAAAGCAATAGATGATGAAAAAGCACATGAATATCAAAGCTATCAGGGATTGCCGGAATTGAGAAAAGGAATTGCGGATTTCTATAATGCCCAGTTTGGCGTTTCACTCGATGTCAATTCCGAAATTTTGCCCTTGATGGGTTCAAAAGAAGGCATCATGCATGTTTCTTTAGCGTTTTTGAATGAAGGTGATGAGGTCCTGATTCCAAATCCGGGCTATCCAACCTATGCCTCAGTAACTAATTTAGTAGGAGCAAGTCCAATTTTCTATGATCTAAAACAAAAAAACAATTGGGAACCTGATTTAGACTTATTAGAAAAGCAAGACCTGTCTAAAGTCAAACTGATGTGGATTAATTATCCGCACATGCCGACAGGAGCCAGCGGTAGCTTATCGATGTTTGAAAAATTGGTCAGTTTTGCAAAAAAGCATCAGATTGTTCTGGTCAATGATAATCCGTACAGTTTTGTGCTGAATGACAATCCAATTTCTATTTTTCAAGTTGAAGGTACTAAGGATATTGCTTTGGAATTAAATTCGCTTAGCAAAACCTTTAATATGGCAGGCTGGCGTATCGGAATGGTATCTGGGAAATCAGAATTCATCGATGCTATCTTACAAGTGAGAAGCAATATGGACAGCGGCATGTTCTATGGAATTCAAAAAGGAGCCATCGAAGCGTTGAAATGTGGAAAAGAATGGTTCGATGTCCAAAACACGATTTATAAGAAAAGAAGAGCGCTGATCTTTCAATTGGCCGAAAAACTGGGCTGTACATTTGATAAAAAAGCAACAGGAATGTTCGTCTGGGCAAAGCTGCCATTAGCTATAACATCTTCAGAAGAATTTATTGATACAATTTTAATCGAGAAAAACATCTTTATTACGCCAGGAACTATTTTCGGAAGCAATGGCGAAGGCTATATCCGATTTTCATTGTGTATCAAAGAAGAAAAAATTCAAGAAGCGATCGATAGGCTTTAAACAATAGATTTAAAAAATAACTAACTTTGGCCTAGGCCGAAGAAATACCAAAATAAAAATGAAAAATTCAAAAGAATTGAGAAGGTGGTTGGACGATTTCAATTTAGCGCATCCATTAGTAATCGCCGGACCTTGCAGTGCCGAAACAGAAGAACAAGTATTGAAAATTGCCCATGAATTAAAAGACTCAGACGTCAGTATTTACAGAGCAGGAATCTGGAAACCAAGAACACGTCCGGGCGGTTTTGAAGGTGTTGGGGCCATCGGTTTGAAATGGTTGCAGAAAGCAAAAGCTGAAACGGGACTGCTCATGGCTACCGAAGTAGCAAATGCAGCTCATGTGCAACTGGCTTTAGAACATGACATTGATGTTTTGTGGATTGGAGCGAGGACAACAGTAAATCCTTTTGCCGTTCAAGAAATTGCCGATGCTTTAAAAAATACTGACAAAATTGTATTAGTAAAAAATCCTGTAAACCCAGATTTAGCCTTATGGCTGGGAGGTGTTGAACGTTTATACAATGCAGGAATCAAAAAACTAGGAGTCATCCACAGAGGATTTTCGACTTACGAAAAAACAAAATACAGAAATATACCCGAATGGCAATTGGCTATCGAATTGCAGAATCGTTTCCCAGATTTGCCCTTGATTTGCGATCCTTCGCACATTACAGGAAAACGCGAGATGATTCAAGAAGTTTCCCAACAAGCCTTGGATTTGAACTATGACGGATTGATTATCGAAACGCACACAGATCCTGATAATGCTTGGAGTGATGCCGCACAGCAAGTCACGCCTACCCGACTAAAACAAATTTTCGAAGATTTAAGAGTCAGGAAAGAAACCGAAGAAGCTTCCGATTACAACCAAAAATTAAACCGCCTTCGTGTAGATATTGATGAATATGACGCCAAGATTATTGAGATTTTAGGAAAAAGGATGGTTGTCGCCGATAAAATCGGAGCACTAAAAAAAGAAAAAAATGTAGCGGTGCTGCAAAACAAAAGGTGGAATGAGATCTTAGGCAAGATGATTTTAGAGGGAGAAGAAAAAGGCCTGAGCGAAGAATTCATCTTAAGAATTTTTAAAGCAATACACCAAGAAAGCATCAGCCACCAAGAAAAAATCATTAACGGATAAACAGCAACCTTAAATTTAAATGACGAAATTATATTGTTCGATTGTAAAACAGTAATTTTGTCGTTTAAATTTAACAATACGCTTTCTTGTTTCGGAAAAATCTGAAATCTGAAATCTGAAATCTGAAATGAATGACTGGAACTGTTTATAAATCTACCGGAAGCTGGTATACCGTGAAATCCGAAGACGGAAACTTTATGGAATGCAGGATTAAGGGCAAATTCCGCATGAAAGGAATCAAAAGCACAAATCCGATTGCAGTAGGCGACATCGTGGATTATGAACTCGACAAAACGTCAGACAAAGTCACAGGCACGATTCACAAGATTCATGATCGAAAAAACTATATCGTTCGCAAATCTGTGAATTTGTCAAAACAGGTTCATATCATTGCTTCTAACATAGACCAGGTTTTCCTTCTCATCACGATTAACAATCCACCGACAACGACTAGCTTTATCGATCGATTTTTGGTGACGGCAGAAGCTTATGGAATTGAAGCCGTTTTGGTTTTCAATAAAATAGATACCTATGACGATGCAATGCTAGACGAGCAATTGTACCTTCAATATGTTTACTCCAATATAGGCTACCAATGCCTCCGCGTTTCGTCAACAGAAGGAAAAGGAATCGACAAGCTAAAAGAAATGATGATTGGCAAAGTATCGATGTTTTCCGGACATTCAGGTGTCGGAAAATCAACATTAGCCAATGCGCTCGAACCGACATTGCATTTAAAGACTACTGTTATTTCCGAACAAAGCAAGCAAGGCCAGCACACGACGACTTTTGCCGAAATGTACGATTTGTCTTTTGGTGCTAGGATTATCGACACGCCAGGAATCAAAGGCTTTGGGATTGTTGATATGGAGAAATCAGAAATCAGCGGTTATTTCCCAGAATTTTTTGCCTTACAAGACCAATGCAAGTTCAACAATTGCCTACATAAAGAAGAACCGCATTGCGCCGTTAAGGAAGCTTTAGAAAAAGATGAGATCGCTTGGTCGCGCTATAGAAGCTATCTTCAAATTTTAGAGGGCGATGACGAACATTATCGCACCGATGATTATGCTGATGAAAGAGCCGAAAGCGATGAAAATAGAAATCAGAAATAGGCAAAAGTTGTAAAGCCAAAAGTCAGAAAGTCGTAAAGACTGATATGATTGATTTTTGACTTTATGACTTTCGACTTTAAGACTATAAAATGAAAGCCGTCATTCAGAGAGTTTCCCATGCCTCAGTTACTATTGAAGGAAAAAAAGTAAGTGAAATCCAAAATGGATTGCTCGTTTTGCTCGGCATTGAAGATGCTGATGCAAAAGAAGATATCGAATGGCTTTCTGGCAAGATTGCCAATCTTCGGATTTTTGGTGATGCAGAAGGCGTCATGAATTTATCCGTAAAAGATGTCGCAGGAGACATTATTGTCGTCAGTCAATTTACGCTTCATGCTTCTACCAAAAAAGGAAACCGCCCATCTTATATAAAAGCTTCAAAACCAGATATCGCAATTCCTTTATATGAGAGTTTTGTGAGACAAATGGAGGCTGATTTAGGCAAAAAAATCCAGACCGGAGAATTTGGAGCCGACATGAAAGTCGCTTTGCTAAATGACGGTCCGGTGACCATAATTTTTGACACAAAAAACAAAGAATAAGACTTGTAGATTAGTTTTATTATTTTATTTTTGGAAAAATTTAACATTTAATGAAAAAATTGTTACTCCCCCTGGTTATCTTCCTATTATTTGCCGAAGTGACTATCGCACAGGATATTGAATATACTGTCGCAAACATTCCTGTAGAACTTAAAGAAAACGCAAATGCCGTGGTGCGCTTGAATCAAAAAGACATTGTCATTGCTTCAAGAAAGTCGATGGTAATAACTACAAAAAGCATTGTAACGGTACTTAATGAAAACGGATTGCAACATGTGGACCTTTCAGAGTCTTTTTTCGGAAGGGAACGTATTAAATCTATTGAAGCACAGATTTATAATTCTTCTGGTAAGGAAATCAAAAAAATCAAAAGAAAAGATTTTAAAGAAAATTCAGTTTCTGAAGGCTCAATTATATCGGATAATAAAATACTTTATGGCGAATATACGCCTACAGAATATCCTTTCACAGTTGTTTTTCAAAGTGAGAAAGAAACTTCAAATACAGCTTTTATTCCATCATGGTATCCTGTTGAAGGTTTTTCTGTTGGTGTAGAAAAAGCGGTACTAAATATTCAAGTTGCCCCAGATTTAGGGTTTAAGTATAAAGAATTTAATATGCTCAATGTTCCGAATATTTCAAAACAAGAAAAAGAAAGTGGTTTGTCTTTTATAGCCAATAATCTTGTTGCTTATAAATATGAAGACTATTCGCCAGCCTTTAATTCTTATGCGCCTAACGTGATGATGGGACTAGATGTATTCAATCTCGAAGGAGTTGACGGTAGTGCAAAAAGTTGGGCCGATATGGGGAAATGGTTTTCAGATAAGATTTTAGCAGGTACATCTGAATTGCCAGAAGAAACTAAAATTAAAATTAAAACTTTAATCGGTGACGAAAAGGATCCATTAAAAAAAGCCAAAATAATTTATAAGTACGTTCAAGAAAAAGTAAGATATATTAGCATTCAAGAAGGGATTGGCGGTTGGAGACCAATGCTAGCAAAAGATGTTGATCGTTTAGGATACGGAGATTGTAAAGCTCTAACGAATTATACAAAATCACTTTTAGATGTTGTAGGAGTACAATCGTATTATGTGAGATTATACGGTGATCGAGGTAAAAAAAGTGTTATCCCTGATTTCGTATCAATGCAAAGTAATCATGTTATTTTGGCAATTCCTGATGGAGAAAAATATATTTGGTTAGAATGTACTAGCCAAACCTTGCCTTTTGGATTTCAAGGCGATTTTACTGATGATAGAAACGCCCTTGTTCTTAAGCCTGAAGGAGGAGAAATTGTTAGAACAAAAATATATGAGGCGAAAGACAATACCCAGATTACTAAAGGGAATTATAGCCTTTCCAATGATGGAGCAATTTCTGGCAAAGTAGAAATTAAATCCAAAGGAATTCAATATGACAATAAATTATATTTTGATGGGAAGTCGATAGATGATTTAAAGAAGATTTATAAGGATTATTTTAATCATATTAATAATTTAAAAGTCACAAAAATAACTATTGCTAATGATAAAGATAATATCGAATTTACAGAGAATATCTCTTTGGAAGCTACTGAATATGCAAATAAATCAGGTAATAGATTAATTTTTGCTTTAAATGCTTATAATCCGTCTTCAGTGGTTCCTCAACGTTATAGAAATCGGAATAACCCATTTGAAATTTCAAGAGCATTTTATGATTATGACGAAGTCACAATAGACTTGCCCCAAGGCTTTACTATCGAGGCTAGACCACAAGATACAGAAATAAAAGATAGTTTTGGGTATTATAAAACAGAATATGTTGTCTTAAATGAAAATCAGTTACTTTATAAGAGGACATGCCAAACTAATTCAGGACTGTTTGACAAAAAGGAATATGAAAACTTCAGGAAATTCCGCGAACAGATTGCCAAAAACGATAATGCAAAAATAGTACTAGTTAAAAACCAATAGAACTTAACAACCATGAAAAAAAACCTCCTAACAATCTGTCTATTCTTATTTGCGTTGTGTGCGTTTGGCCAAGCAAAATATGAACTAGGGAAAGTTACCATCGAAGAACTAAAAGAAAAGAAACATCCAAAAGATACGGCTGCCGTTGCTGCAATTCTGTTTAAGAATGGTAAAACCTATTTTGATGTAGATTCCGAAAGAAACTGGATTCTGGTTACGGAAGTAGAAACAAGAATTAAGATTTATAAAAAAGACGGCTATTCGTTAGCAAATCAACAAGTAGGTTATTATACAGGCGGAAAGCAAGTCAGGCTGTTTTTTGATGATGCAGTAACTTACAATCTGGTTGGCGACAAAATTGAAAAAACCAAACTGAAAAGCGACGGAGAATTTACTGAGAAGGTTACCGAAGATTACAGCTATAAAAAAATAGCATTGCCTAATGTAAAAGAAGGCAGTATCATCGAGTACAAATACACACTTAAAACGCCGTATTTTGCTTTGATGAATGATTGGTATTTTCAATATCCTATTCCAGCAAACCATGTCCAATACAAAACGACAATACCAGAATACTTTTTTTACAATGTTTTCATGAAAGGCTATTTACCTGTTAATAGCACAGCTCCAATCAAATCTAGGAACAACCAATTAGGTTTTGATGAGGTAATCACTTCATATTCCATAGATGATGTAAAAGCGATCAAACAAGAACCTTATGTGAATAACATGGACAATTATACTTCCATGATCCAGATGGAGCTTGCTTCGACTTATTATCCTCAAAGAGGATCTGAATCGTATGCTACCGATTGGGAAACTGTAGCCAAAAAAATCTATGAGTATAAAGATTTTGGAGATGAGCTGAAAGCTACTTCCTATTTTGAGAAAGATTTGGATGCTGTATTAAAGGACATTCCTTCAAGAGAAGATAGGGTTAATGCCATCTTTAATTATGTGAAATCTAGGATGAACTGGAACGAGCGATTTGGTTATTATTGCAATGTTGGAGTCAAAAAAGCATACGCCGAAAAGGTAGGAAATGTAGCAGAAATCAATCTGATGCTTGTCGCTATGCTACGCTATGCTGAAATTAAAGCAAATCCTGTTTTGGTAAGCACACGTTCTAATGGAATTGCCTTGTTTCCAAATAGAGGAGCATACAACTACGTGGTTGCGGCTATTGAGCTTGAAAACAAAGAAGTATTATTGCTGGATGCGACTACAAAAAATGCCTTGCCAGATATTTTGCCTGTTAGAGCATTGAATTGGACAGGAAGAATGATAAGAAGAGACAAGACTTCTGTAGAAATTGGGCTTATGCCTAAAATGAAATCTAAGGAAGTTATTAATGTTATAGCTTCTATCGATACTGATGGAAAAGTTACGGGAAAAGTAAGAGAACAGTATTTCGATTACAATGCCTATAGCTTTAGAGAGCACTACTTGACCATGCCAAAAGATAAATATCTTGAGCAGATGGAAAAACGCTATAACGGAATAGAAGTCGAAGATTATTCGACGGCAAATGATAAAGATTTATCAAAACCAATGATGGAAAGTTACAGCTTTGCACATTCAAATGTTGTCGAACATATCGGAAACAAAGCCTATTTCTCGCCAATGCTTCATTATACACAAACTGAAAACCCGTTTAAAGATGAAACAAGAGAATTTCCTATAGATTTTGTTTACCCTTCTCAAGACAAATATTCTTTCGCTATTACCATTCCAGAAGGCTATGAAATTGAATCGCTTCCTACGCCTCTTGCTATTGCAATGGAAGAAAATATTGGTTCTTTCAAATACAATATTTCGCAAGCCGGAAGACAGATTCAAGTATCGGCTGCAATAGAAATTAACTATGCGAATATCCCAGCAGATTTTTATGTTACGCTAAGAGATTTCTACAAAAAGATGCTAGAAAAACAAAACGAAAAAGTAGTGCTTAAAAAAGTATAATTATGGACATAAAAAATGCACAGCTCGAAGTTGATAATTGGATTAAAGAGCATGGAGTCCGTTATTTTAATGAACTTACCAATATGGCGCAGCTCACCGAAGAAGTCGGTGAAGTGGCCCGTATCATAGCACGCCGATACGGTGAGCAGTCTGAAAAAGAATCCGATAAAAATAAAGACTTAGGAGAAGAACTTGCCGATGTCGTTTTTGTTGTGCTTTGCCTTGCCAACCAGACAGGAATCAATCTCCAAGAAGCTTTTGATAAAAAAATGGACTTGAAATCAAATAGAGACAAAGACCGACACAAGAACAACGAGAAACTTAAGTAACAATACTAAATCATAAGACAAAATAGTATAGTTAACCATCAATAGGACGCAACAGAATGAAAAAGAGCTTTCTGATAATCAGTATCTTCTTGTTTGCCGTATGTGCATTAGGTCAAAAAAAATACGAATTAGGGAACGTTACAATTGATGAGCTCAAAGAAAAAGCACATCCTAATGATACAACAGCAGTAGCAGCTATCCTATTTAAAAAAGGGAAAACCTATTTTGATCTTGACTTTTTAAATTGGACTATTACTACCGAAGTTGAGCTGAAAATTAAAATTTACAAAAAAGAAGGCTATGTTTTTGCTGATCAGCAGATACAATACTATAGTGGAGGAAACCAAGTCGAGGTTGATTATGATAATGTAGCGACCTATAATCTGGTTGGCGACAAGATTGAAAAAACCAAATTGAAAAAAGACGGAAAGTTCACTGAAGAAGTCAATGGAAGCTATAGCAATAAAAAAATTACATTACCAAAAGTAAAAGAGGGCAGCATAATTGAATATAAGTATACGATCAAAACGCCTAATTTTATCACTTTTGATGATTGGTATTTTCAATATCCAATTCCTGCCAATCATGTTGAATATTTAGTGGCGATGCCCGATTTTTTTTCTTATAATACCTATATAAAAGGAAATTTAAACATTGATAAGACTATTCCAGACATTCCAGCAAGAAAAGGAAAAAGTTTTAGTGAAAAGAGGCGCTTGTATTCTGTAGATAATGTAAAGGCGTTTAAGGCAGAAGCGTATGTGAATAATATTGAAAATTATATTCCGACGTTACAAATGGTGCTGGCTTCGGCAAATATATCAGAAGGAGTGGTTAAGTCCTATTCTACTGATTGGGCTTCCGTTGCCAAGAATATATATGATGCTGAAAGTTTTGGAGGAGAAATAAAATCCACATCTTATTTTCAAAAAGATCTTGATTTATTATTACAAAATGTCACTTCAAATGACATGAAAGTAAACATGATTTTTAATTACGTTCAGGCCAAAATGAATTGGGACAGGACAAATGGCTATTTTAGTCATGTTGGCGTTAGCAAAGCTTATGCTGAAAAAGTTGGGAATGTAGCAGAAATCAACCTGATGTTGATAGCAATGCTACGATATGCTGGGATAGAAACGAATCCTGTTCTAGTCAGTACGCGATCTAACGGCATTGCTTTGTTTCCAAATCCGTCAGCGTATAATTATGTTATTGCTGCCGTTGAACTTGTTAATGATCAATTACTTTTGCTAGATGCGACCACAAAAAGTGCAGTGCCAAATATCTTGCCTGTCGAAGCGCTCAATTGGAAAGGAAGAATGATACGGAAAGATGGAACGTCTATTGAAGTCGATCTTATGCCTAAGATGAGTTCCAAGGAGATTACTAACGTCATGGCTTCTATTGAGACAGATGGAAAAATAATTGGGAAAACGAGACAGCAATATTATGATTATAATGGGTATGTTTTTCGAGAGCATTTTTTAACCCTGCCGAAAGATAAATATCTTGAAGAAATCGAAAAAATGTACAAAGGAATAGAAATTGAAGAATATTCGACTGCTAATGACATTGATTTGTCCAAACCATTAATAGAAAATTATAACTTTACACATAATAATATTGTTGAGAACATAGGCAGCAAAGCCTATTTCTCACCCATGCTTTATTATGCAAGGACTGAAAACCCATTTAAGGATGAAGAGCGTGAATTTCCTATCGATTTTAATTATCCTCATCATGACAAACATTTCTTTACGATCAGTATACCTGATGGTTATGAAATAGAATCGCTTCCTGCACCTATTGCTCTTTCGATGGAAGAAAACATAGGGTCTTTCAAATACAATATTTCGCAAGCAGGACGGCAGATTCAGTTAACAACCGTGTTTGAAATTAATTATTCAAATGTCTCGCCCGAATTTTATGGCACGATAAGAGATTTCTACAAAAAAATGATAGAAAAGCAGAACGAAAAAGTAGTGCTTAAAAAAGTATAAGACTCACAAAACAACGAAAAGCTCAAGTAGCATAGTAACAAATGAATCTAGTTTTAAACCCTGCCATCTGCAATCCGAAATCTGAAATTTCCATAACAGGATCAAAGTCAGAAACCAATAGGCTGTTGCTTTTGCAGGCGTTATTTCCAAATATTGTTCTAGAGAATACGTCAAATTCTGATGATTCCGATGTAATGGCGGAAGCGCTTAACACAAAAGATTCAGTCATCGACATACATCATGCAGGTACCGCTATGCGTTTCCTGACAGCTTATTTTGCAACCCAAGAAAACCGCGAAGTGGTCCTTACAGGTTCTTCGAGAATGAAAGAACGTCCGATCAAAATTCTGGCGGAAGCGTTGCGACAATTAGGAGCTTCGATTTCGTATGAAGAAAAAGAAGGCTTTCCGCCGATTCGAATCAAAGGAAGAAAACTCTCCAAAAGCAGAGTCTCACTTCCCGCAGATATCAGCAGCCAATATATTTCTGCACTGCTGTTAATCGCACCAAAACTTGAAAATGGACTGGAACTTCTATTGGAAGGAAAAATAACATCGGTGCCTTACATCAAGATGACGCTGGCTCTGTTAGAAGAAATCGGAGTCAAAACTAAATTCCAAGAAAACACAATTACAATACTGCCAAAGTCACCAAATGGCGAACCACATACCTTGACAGTAGAATCCGATTGGAGCTCGGCATCGTATTACTATTCGATAGTGGCTCTCGCCGCAATTGGCACAGAAATAAAACTTTCCAGCTATAAGAAAAACAGTCTTCAAGGCGATTCGGCTCTGGCAGAAATTTATAAAAATTTCGGAGTAAAGACTAGTTTTGGAACGAACTCGGTTACTCTTCAAAAGATTGAAAGCCATAACACAAATACACTGGAATTAAACCTGAACGATTCTCCCGATATTGCACAAACGGTTGCTGTAACCTGCTTCGGACTAGGAATGCCGTGCTATTTGACAGGACTGCATACCCTTAAGATCAAGGAAACCGACCGACTGGAAGCATTAAAATCAGAATTAGAAAAGCTCGGAGCCAAGATAAAAGTAACAGACGATTCCTTGCAATTAGAAGCTTCAACCGAAATAAATCCAAATGTTTCAATAGCAACGTATAACGATCATAGAATGGCAATGGCCTTTGCGCCTTTATCGCTAAAAATCCCTATAATTATAAAAGAAGCAGAAGTCGTATCAAAATCGTACCCAGACTTTTGGGATGACCTAAAAAGTATTGGTTTTCAAATAAAAGAGTTATAACAATCCCAATGTTTATAGGCCTCAGCACTTTGCAAGTTGGGCGCTTTGCAACTTTCTGATTAAATAAAAGCCAAAACACTTGACAAGGCCTATCGCGCAATCGTATATTTGCACCCGGTCTGAAATTTAGCCTTCAGTAAGAACCTAAGTTTTCATACCTCAAATCTAAATTCTATTATGAAATTATCACACTTCAATTTCAATTTGCCAAAAGAGCTTTTAGCAGAATACCCAGCAGAAAATAGAGACGAGTCTCGCCTGATGGTCGTAAACAGAAAAACTAAAACCATCGAGCACAAGATGTTCAAAGACGTAATCGATTATTTCGAGGAAGGTGACGTGATGGTATTGAACAATACTAAAGTTTTTCCTGCCAGATTGTACGGAAATAAAGAAAAAACAGGAGCCAGAATTGAAGTTTTCTTGTTGAGAGAACTAAATGCAGAACAAAGATTATGGGACGTTTTGGTTGACCCAGC
This sequence comes from Flavobacterium gossypii, assembly GCF_014138495.1. Classification (NCBI taxonomy): domain Bacteria; kingdom Pseudomonadati; phylum Bacteroidota; class Flavobacteriia; order Flavobacteriales; family Flavobacteriaceae; genus Flavobacterium; species Flavobacterium gossypii. The sequence goes on from NZ_JACJIS010000001.1 coordinate 2,168,116, forward strand.
ACGTAAAATCAGAATCGGAAATAAATTATATTTCGGAGATGACGATTCATTAGTAGCTGAGGTAATTGATAATACGACATCAAGAGGAAGAACATTGCGTTTCCTTTATGACGGTTCTTATGAAGAATTCAGAAACAAACTGACAGAGCTTGGAGAAACTCCAATCCCTAAATACATCAACCGCGAAGTAACTCCAGAAGATGCGGAGCGTTACCAAACTATCTACGCAAAAGAAGAAGGAGCCGTGGCAGCACCTACAGCGGGACTGCATTTCTCAAAACACCTTTTGAAGAGATTAGAAATCAAAGGAATTGACTTTGCAGAAGTAACACTTCACGTAGGATTGGGAACCTTCAACCCAGTTGAGGTAGAAGATTTGTCAAAACACAAGATGGATTCTGAAGAGTTGAAAATCACTCAAGAAGCTTGCGATATCGTTAACGAAGCCAAAGCGAAAAAGAAAAAGATATGTGCCGTAGGAACCACATCGATGCGTGCTATCGAAAGCTCGGTTTCCTCTGCAAAAACATTGAATCCATATGATGGTTGGACAAACAAATTTATTTTCCCTCCACACGATTTTAGTATTGCAGACTGCATGATTACCAATTTCCATACGCCAAAATCAACACTTTTGATGATGATTTCAGCGTTTACTGGACATGACCTGATGAAGAAAGCGTACGAAGAAGCGATCAAAGAAGGATACAAATTCTATTCGTATGGTGATGCGATGCTGATCCTATAATCAGTACTTCCTTATACAAATCAAGATCTCGTCAGCAATGGCGAGATTTTTTGTTTTACAGAATTGTTTTGTCTGGCGAAAAATTCACAATATCAGTTCCAAACTGCACCCTTCCCAAAATTTTTCCACACTCAATCTTTTTTCCTATTTTTACGACCATTAAAAAACAACCAATGACCTTTCAAAATACCCGTGAATTCGCACAAGAACTAGATTCGCAAGACAAACTGCACCACTACAGAAACGAATTTCTTTTCCCACAAGTAAATGGTAGAAAAGTGATTTACTTCACAGGAAACTCCCTAGGACTGCAACCAAAACGAACAAAAGCGTATGTAGACGAAGTGATGGATGATTGGGCAAAGCTGGCTGTCGAAGGCCATTTTTATGCTGAAAAACCTTGGTGGGATTACCACGAAAGATTTGCGGCACCTTTAAGCAAATTAGTAGGGGCGCTTCCTTCCGAAGTCACCGTAATGAACACCTTGACTGTAAACCTTCATCTTTTAATGGTTTCGTTCTACAGGCCTACAGAGAAAAAATATAAGATACTCTGCGAATCAAAAGCCTTTCCGAGCGACCAATACATGTTTCAGAGCCAAGTGCGCTTTCACGGATTAGATCCAGAAGATACCATCGTAGAATTGCATAGAAGAGAAGGAGAACACAACATCCGATTAGAAGATGTCTTAGCCAAGATCGAAGAGATCGGAGACGAATTGGCCTTGGTATTGATCGGAGGCGTAAATTATTATACCGGACAAGTTTTTGACATCAAGACCATCACCGAAGCAGGACACAAAGTCGGCGCTTATGTAGGCTGGGATTTGGCGCATGCTGCCGGAAACATAAAACTTGAATTGCACGACTGGGATGTAGATTTTGCAGCTTGGTGCAGTTATAAGTACATGAACTCCGGACCTGGAAACGCGTCAGGATGTTTTATACACGAAGACCACCACGACAATTATGAGCTGAATCGTTTTGCAGGATGGTGGGGCCACAACAAAGAAAGACGCTTTTTGATGGAACCGAAATTCTCGCCAGAAGCAGGAGCGAATGGCTGGCAGATCAGCAATCTTCCGGTATTGACATTGGCACCGTATCTCGCATCAGTAGAAATGTTTGCCGAAATCGGAATGGATGCCCTGATTGAAAAAAGAGACAAGATTACCTCGTATCTCGAATTTATCCTGAAAGAAATAGACAAAGAAGTCAGCAGCACTTTTGAGATCATCACGCCTGAAAACCCTGCAGAGAGAGCCTCGCAGCTATCCGTATTCCTGCACGGAGAAGGACGCTCGTTATTTGACTACCTTATGAAAAATGGGGTCATAACTGACTGGAGAGAGCCGAATGTAATCCGATTGGCGCCTGTACCATTATACTGTTCTTTTGAAGATATGTATGAATTCGGACAGATTTTAAAAGAAGGAATCCAGTCACACAAGTAATAGATCGAAAATTCGTTGCAGTTAGTGCTACTTCGCCAATTGCACGCCCAAAATATACATCATGACAAAAGAACAAATAATTAAAAACTTTGACCCGAGCCAGCCAGGCTTGGCAGACGCAAGTATTTTCGGCCTTCCTTTTTCGGCAGAAGACAGCGAAATCATTATCATTCCGGTGCCTTGGGAAGTAACCGTAAGTTATGGAGCAGGCGCATCAGAAGGTCCAGAAGCGATTCTTGATGCCTCTTTCCAAGTAGATTTGCACCATCAAGAATTTCCGGAATTATGGAAGCTCGGCATCTATCTTGACCAGAATGAACAGACAGAGAAATGGGTCGCAGATAGCGCCAAATACAAAGGATTGGCACAGCCGATTATCGAAGCTTTAGAAAACGGAGAAGTTATCGAAAGCCTGCCGGCACTGCAGTCGGATTTAGACAAGATAAACAAAGTCTGCAAAGACCTTAAGGACGAAGTAAAAGAACGCGTGCTTTATTGGACAAAAAAAGGCAAAAAAGTAGCACTTTTGGGGGGCGACCACTCTACACCATTAGGCTATTATGAAGCTTTGGCTACACAACACCATGAATTTGGACTGTTGCACCTTGATGCTCATATGGATTTACGGATTGCCTACGAAGGATTTAAATATTCTCACGCTTCCATCATGTATAATGCTTTGCAGTTGCCGCAGATTACCAAAATCGTACAAGTTGGTATCCGCGATTTCTGCCAGCAGGAAGTAGAAACGGCTTTCGAGCAAGGAAATAGAGTCTTGGTACATACTGATATGGATTTGAAAGCCGAAGCCTATACTGGAAAGACATGGGAACAGCAATGCGACGCTATCATTGCCACGCTGCCACAAAAAGTAGCCATCAGCTTTGATATCGACGGAATGTATCCTTGGTACTGTCCCAATACGGGTACTCCTGTACCGGGCGGATTCTCTTTTGAACAAGCCGCTTATCTTTTGAGCAAGCTAGGTGAAAGCGGTAAAGAAATCATAGGTTTCGATTTGGTAGAAGTAGCGCCAGGCGATGATGATTGGGACGGAAACGTAGGCGCACGCATGCTTTTCCACATGTGTGGTGTTTTAGCCAAGAACAACGGCTTGAACGTTGGGCAAAAAATCAAATTCAATAGGCAGTAATAATCTTCCTAAAATAAAAAAACAATGGGCCTCAAAGGGCCCATTGCTGTTTAATAAGCATTAGCAATAAAAGGTGCTTTCCTGATAAAAGTGCTATCCGATAGCTGGTCTATAAGAAAATGGGCCAGATTGGTAGCGCTGATCTTGTCACCCGGACAATCTTCTAAGCTTACGTTTATCAGACTCCTTTCCTCGGTCTGATCAATTTGCGGTAGCCGTACCAAGGTCCAATCAATTTCGCTGGCCGCCAACATTTCATACTCCAGCTGCTTGTTTGCTGTCGAGACCGGAAAGTTTTGGTACATCCAGTCGGTTGCAAAAGTCGTCTTTTCTCCTTTTTTATCCAAAGGAGTATTCACGTTCAGTCCCGTCGTTACGATATAACGATGGGCGCCTTTTTCCTTCATGGCTCGAATGATGGTATCTGTAGCTTTGCTGAAAAGCGTCGGTTCGCTTGGCGGAATTCCGAGTCCTAATGTGCTTAGTACCGCTTCACATCCTTCTAACAGCTGGCAGACAGCATTATAGTTTGTTACGTCTCCCTCGATAATTTCTACAAGAGGATTGCCAGTCTTAAAATGGGCAGGGTTTCTTACGAGAAGCTTAAACGGAATGCCTTGATGGAGTAATGTACTGACGAGGTATTTGCCAGATTTTCCGGTGCCGCCGATCACGGCAATTTTTATATTGTGTTTCATTTTGTTCTTTATAAAATTATTGAAAATAGTATCTTAGTCCTGATATATCTGATACAGACAAACAAGACAAGCAGCAGCCTATGGCTTTTGCAGAAACGATTTATTATTTTATAAAGAGATTTTGATGTGGTAAATGTAGGAACTTATACCAACAATTCAAAAAACTTTTTGGCAATAGAAAATACAAGTCATGGAAAATCAAGAAGATGCCATCAAGTCGGTGGCAATAGTGAATAAGTTAGCAATCGGAAGCCTGTTTGAAAAAACGATAACGGTCGAAAGAAACCAATTGGTGAAGACAGGCGACAGTACCGATACTAACATCTATTTTGTTCAAGACGGCAGCCTTCGAATTTTTGTCACAGACGGAGAGGAGGAACGCGTTATCCGTTTCGGCTACCAAAACAACATCATCGTTGCGCTCGATTCTTTTCTCACCGAAAAACCTTCGGATTTCTATATACAAGCCATCAAAAAGACAACCTTAAAGATCATCTCTAAAAAAACATTCATGGACTTCATCAGCAAAGAACCTGAAAATCTTAAGCTTTGGGCCGAAATCCTTGAAGACCTTGTCCTGCAGCAGATCGAAAGAGAAAAAGACCTGCTGACGCATTCGCCAAAAGAACGCTATGAAAGAGTACTGAAACGCAGTCCGCAGCTCTTTCAAGAAATACCCAACAAGCACATTGCAAACTACCTTCGCATGACGCCAGAGACATTGTCGAGGCTTAAAAAATCTTGAGTTCGATCAAGAATTTCTAAACCAAGGCTGCGGAACTTTGCAGAAAAAAGATGAAAATAAAAACACAGCAGCTCTTGCAAGAACTTACGACCCAAGTACAAGACCATCTGGCGTATGCAACGTCGCTCCTCGCACAAACAGATGAAGCACTCAACAATAGGATAGCGCCCCATAGCTGGAGCGCCCTAGAATGCATCGAACATCTCAATCGTTATGGCAATTTCTACCTGCCCGAAATCGAAAGGCGAATCCATCAATCGCAATCAAAACCCGAGCCCGAATTCAAGAGCGGATGGCTGGGCAATTATTTTGCAGAGAGCATGCGTCCGAAAGCAAGGCTCAATAAAATGAAGACTTTTGCCAAAATGGATCCTATTTATAGCAAGCTCGATAAGTCGGTTTTAGACACTTTTATCAAGCAGCAGCAACAGCTTTTACGATTGTTGGAGAAGTCGGGGAGTATAAGCCTGAACAAGACAAAAACCAGCATCAGCATTACAAAACTCATCCGACTAAAATTAGGAGATACCTTTAGATTCCTCATTTACCACAACGAAAGGCACATCCAGCAGGCAAAAAGAGCCGTCGAAAGTACTCGTGCTTAAAAAGATATAGCTGTTTGGAATTCAGAATCTTAAATAGGTAGCGGCAGACGTTCAAAACAAAAAATACTTTCCGTATCTTTATGATAAGAATCAATGGCACAGAGTTTGCAAACCCCTTGCCGACCTTGTGATTTCATGCAAGGCAGTAAAATAACAGCTATATGAATACTTTTAAAAGCACAGAAAAGATGAAAACAATCTTCAACCTAAAAACAGCCGTTTTGCTAATCGGGCTTGTTTTTTTTGCAACCCATGCGAACGCAAAAACCATCCGAATGACAATCAAAGAAGAATTGGCCAGCTGCACAGGAGTAGCCCCGCAAAGCTGCTTTCAGGTCAAATATAAAAAAAGCAAAGACTGGGAACTGTTCTACAGCCAGATTGAAGGATTCGATTATACGCCAGGTTACAGGTATGTGATAGATATCATCCAAACCAAAAGAAAAAATGTTCCTGCCGATGCCAGCAGCTATACCTACAAGCTTAAAAGAGTCGTAGAAAAAAAACAGATTGGCGAAAAAGGAGCAGATGCGTGGACCTTTATCACCAAACACAAATGGAAAGTCATTCAGATCAACGGCGCAGAACCGACAGACACTTCAGCCTATGTTACTTTTCCGGCTGATATGAAAACGATGAACGGCTTTGGAGGCTGCAACAGGATTTTCGGTGGCTATGAACTCAAAGAAAACACCATAAAGTTTAAAGGAATTGCAAGTACGTTGATGGCCTGTGCAGACGAGAACAAAAACAAGCTCGAAGGCACTCTGTTAAAGATGCTAACGGACAATACGTTTACGTATGATGTAGCAGACCAGACGTTGAACTTTTATCAAGATAACAAGTTGGTATTGATGTTTGGAAAAGCGCCTTTAGACTAATAGACTTTAAAATAAAAAATACGATCTCCTATGGCGCTAAGTTGTTATAGGAGATTTTTTTATAGCGTAGTATTAGTTGGAATCATTATGATATATTGTGAAATCTCTTTTTCAGATTGCGCAGATTCCCATTCCATGTCCACAAAGTGTACAAACTCACCATTTTAAAAACTTTGTATAGTTTTATCATAAATACATAAATAAACACGTTATGTATAAATTATTTATAAGATATGGCAATGAAAAATATCACTACACTAATAGTTGGACTGCTCTGTACCATTTCAACCTACTGCCAAGACGGAGAATTTCAAGTTTACCCTAACGGCTTAATTTATAACCAACAAACAATGACCAAGTTGAGCCATATTGTGGACTCGTTAAACTTGAAATACAAGACCTGCAATTTCAATACGGTTTTTTATTCCAAAAGCCAGACTATCGGACATCTCGTAAAAGTTGATGGAGGCAACCTTAAGGAAGCAAAGAAAGATATGGAAAAGCAAATTTCCTTAGACGACTTTCTTAAAAAATATCCAAAAGCGACTGTTGAAAGAAATGTGTTAGTCATAAAAAGAAAATACAAAGACTACAGAAATCATGATAGAGTAGAGTTTGAACATTTTGATGTAAAAAACGACTATGGATTTAGCATTGAATCTGATGATACTTCGCTTTACCAAAAAGACTTTACCAATAAATGGTTATTTGAATACGAAAAGAAAACGAGCTATTCTGACGAATCCTTATCCGCCTTTTATTTCCCTAAAAACTTTAGTTCAGATCCTATTCCTCAAAAATATTCCCAAATGATAGGATATTCCGATTGTTTAATAGACACAAAAACGAGAAAGTTTAAAGACAATTTAAAAGATGGCTGGGTTGAGCTGCCCGAAAATTGGACTTCATTGTCAGGAAAAGAAAAAGCAAAGCTTCTTGACGAGATGAGAGGTACAAGAGTAGTTGGAGGCTGCAGTATGGACAGCAGGCCAAGAGAACACGCTATACATATTGCCTTGCTATCTGCTGAGACCTATAATTGGGAAGTTTTTCTAAAAGCACATTTAGACATAATGAATGACCGCTTTGATAGAGTGTCTGACGGTAGCTATGCTTGGGGAGAAAGAAATACCTATATCAAAGAACTTGAAGAACTAAACATAAATGTTTCAGACCTTATATTGGGCATTTCCTATCGCATTGAAAACCCTGTGGATAATCATTATTTTGGAAGCATTGGACGAGTGGGACGTGCATTATCAGAAATCAAAAACAGAAATGAAATTGAACAATCTATGTTGTCGATAATTTCTGATAATGAATTAGATACTTATAACAGACTATTGTTTTATTTTCTATTCCGTAACTATAACCACCACATAAAAGACGAAACAGTAAAAAAAGAAAACAATGATAAGCTAGCAATAGCAGTAAAGACATTGCCTAACTTTATTAACGAAAGGCTGGCAGAAAAATAAAAAACCAAACCACAAACAATAACAAAACCCTTTCCTCAACAAAGGGTTTTTATTTGCATCTTTCCCAAATCCAAAATCTGCCCTCACAAATTTTATGCTCATTTACCTAAAGTTAATTATATTTAGTGGCGCAATTACATAACACATGCCAACACTAAAACGTATAAGAGAACAGCAAAACCTAACCCAAGAAGAACTTTCCGAAAAATCCGGAATTTCTGTTAGGACGATACAGCGAATCGAAGCCGGAACATTACCCAAAGGCTATACGCTCAAAACCTTAGCAAAAGTTCTAGAAATCCAAGAAAGCGAATTGCTGGATAAAAACACAAAAACAGAAACAATTGGCGGCGAAAAAGCAGAAGCCAAACAAGAATCGGTTGCAATCGACTATTCAAAAATCAAGCTGGTCAATCTTTCCTCTCTGCTGTTTGTTGTGTTGCCGCCCTTAAATATTTTGGTGCCGCTTCTTTTGGCCAGTATCCTAAAGCAGAAAAACCCACTGGTAAAACAGATCGTTTCCGTCCAGATTCTTTGGACGATTTTAGCGCCTATTGTTTTTATGCTCGGTATCTTTCTAAAACTCGGAGGCAAGTTTACTTTAGGGCTGATAATCTGCATCGTACTGTCAAACCTGTTTATCATCCTGCGTAATGCGGCCGAAATCGACAGGCACCAAAAACTCTATTTTAAGTTGAAATTCAATATGTTGTAAGCCTTTCGGGTCTTTGTCGGGTTTTTGACGGGTTGATTTTTAGGCGCCTATAGCAGTAAAAACCAATCTTTGCCAAAAACTTTAGCAATGATACGATTCTTTTATTTTTTATTCCTTTTCCTATTCGCTTTGCCGCAAAAGAGCCATGCACAGGTCGAAAAAACAAGCGAGCTCTATAAGACGATTATATCAAAAGACAGCCTGCTGTTTAACGTTGGCTTCAATACCTGCGACATCTCCCAGTTTGAAAACTTGATGAGCGAAAACTTAGAATTCTATCATGACGTAGGCGGCAGGTCTGACAAAAAGAAATTCCTAAAAGACTTTGAGTCCGGACTATGCACCGATCCCAAAAACTTTCAGGCCCGAAGAGAACTGTTGCCCCAAAGCACAGAAATCTATGCCCTTTATGACAGAGAGAATCAAGGCAAGATATACGGAGCGCTCCAGATAGGCGTGCATCAGTTTTTTGAAAAACAACCCTCACAGCCCGAAAAGTTTGGCAGTTCGGCAAAATTCAGCCACCTCTGGCTTTTAGAAAGCGGCGAATGGAAGCTGTCCAGATCCTACAGCTACGAACATGTCAACAAACAATTGCAGACCTCAGAAGTACCTGCCTTCGACAACGATGCCGCCATCGAAAAGTGGCTCAAGGAAAATAAGGTACCCGCTCTTGGCCTAGGAATAATCGAAAACGGAAAGCTCAAGCAGGTAAAAGCCTTTGGCGAAATCAAGGCAGGCGTTGCCGCACCCTACAATACGATTTTTAATGTGGCTTCTGTAACCAAGCCCGTAACGGCCATGGTCGCATTGAGATTGGCCAGCCTAGGGAAATGGGACTTAGACAAGCCAGTCTACCACTACTGGACTGATCCTGATATTGCCAAAGACCCAAGACACAAACAAATCACCACCCGACTCCTCTTGAGCCATCAAGCCGGCTTCCCGAATTGGCGCTTGGCCAATGCCGACAAAAAATTAAGTTTTCTGTCCGACCCCGGAACCCAATACCAATATTCAGGGGAAGGATACGAATACCTGCGCAAAGCCTTAGAAAACAAGTTTCATAAAACCTTGCAGCAATTAGCATCCGAATTGATTTTTCAGCCCCTAAAAATAAGCGAAACCAGCTACGTTTGGACTAAAAATACCGACGCGTCACGATACGCCACCGGCTATGACAAAGAGCTAAAGCCGTATGAGATAGAAAAGAATACAACACCCAACGCGGCCGATAACCTGTTGACGACTATCGAGGAATATGGCCAATTGCTTACTGCTATAATGGACGGAACGTTGTTGCCTGAAAATACTTTTAAAGAAATGGTTATTTCGCAGATCGCAAGCGAAAAAGGCAAGCACTTTGGCCTAGGATTCGAAATCTACGATCTGGGCCAAGGCGACTATGCTCTTGCGCATGGAGGAGCCGATCTAGGCGTCAGGGCCATTGTATTTATCTTGCCGAAAACAAAACAAGGCCTGCTGATTTTTACGAACTCCGATATAGGAGGCAGCTTATACGAAGCTTTGGTAAAACACTATCTTGGCACATCAGGAGAAACGATTGTGAATATTGAGACGAAATAAAGCTGGTTTTAATAAAATCGGTGTCATCTGCGTGCAATAATTATATCCCTTAAGTTCTTATTGGCACATCTTATCTTCTTATTGGCGCTGCTCAAGTTCTTATTGGCACATCTTATCTTCTTATTGGCGCTGCTCAAGTTCTTATTGGCACATCTTAAGTTCTTATTGGCACTGCTCAAGTTCTTATTGCTACATCTTAAGTTCTTATTGGCACTGCTCAAGTTCTTATTGGCACATCTTAAGTTCTTATTGGCACTGCTCAAGTTCTTATTGGCACATCTTATGTTCTTATTGGCATTGCTCAAGTTCTTATTGGCACATCTTATCTTCTTATTGGCACTGCTCAAGTTCTTATTACTACATCTTAAGTTCTTATTGGTATCCCTCTTTAACTTTTCAGCGTTCCCAATTTCCTGATTTTGCTTTCTTGTTCTCTGCTTTAGGGATGCTTTTTTATAAACAGCAAGCCTTATTGGGATTTCGTCGCTGTTTTTGTAGAAAGTCCCTGTTTGATTTTAATAGGAGGGTTTCGAAAACAGTTGCAAACTACACTTGGGGCAGCATCGTCGTTATTTTAAAACTAAAAAAGCAGCAATTGGTTGTGTTATTTTTGTATTATAACCTATTGTAAAGTAATGGGTTGTGTGTATTTTTCTTTGAGGAAAAACGTAATTCACTCCTTTTTTTGGAACCGTTGCGAAAAAAAATAAAAAAAATTTAGTCCCAAGAAAAGAACCAGCAGAAAAGATAAAAATCTAAAGAAAGACGGGCGTTGCTGCCGGTCTTTTTTTGCTTTTAAAGCCTAAAAAAAGAACACCAATAGCCCTTATTTTTAGAAAAAAACAGCACGATGGGGAAAATCGTAAGGATACGGTTTTTAGCTATTGTAAATTCGGTAAACCTATTGAAGTTTAAATAGTTGCATGTTTTAAACGGTTATATACGGAGCTACCACCTCCACATAACAGTATGGCACACTTATTAAACATACCCACTTTTCTACAGATGAATTTAAAGTCTATTCATCCGCCATGAACTATGGCCCGATTTAGCATGCCTAAACAATTATTAATCTAAACTATGAAATCATGAATAATAAAATTTACATACTACTACTCGCATTTTTCTTGGGCGCTGTTGGAATGAATGCCCAAAACGGCTATTTTTATTATTATAAAGACCAAAAAATTGCCCTCAATCTAGACCGAAAATTCCTGAACATAAATACTTCAGAAGATTTTCAGAAATCCTCCCTCGACGGATTAAAATTTAAAGACGTTACGCTGCAAGACGACAGTTCTACCGGAGAGCGCCAAAAGTTTGGAAAGCTGGAATTCCAGTCGGAACCATCAAGCGCCGACTTTGACAAGGCCATAAGCGACCTAAGAAAGATCAAAGGCATCAAAAGCGTTTCCCTCTTTTTTAAAAGACCTCAGGCAGCGTCTATCGGAACATCCAGCCTTTTCTATGTCAAGCTAAAAGACGATAGAGGTTTTGAACTGCTCAAAAAGACTGCTTCCGAAAACAAAGTGAAGATCGTAGAGCAGATTCAAGGAATGCCTTTATGGTATATCTTGGCAGTAGAACCAGACAACCAAAGCACTTCGCTGCAAATGTCCAACCTGTTTTATGAAACCGGACAGTTTGCCGACATCGATCCTGCCTTTATGTTTAATTTCAGGTCGGTTTGTACCAATGACACCAACTTTGGAAGCCTTTGGGGGCTTAGCAACAGCGCCAATCCTAACATCGATATCAATGCCTGCCAGGCTTGGACGATTACACAAGGAAGCGGCGTGAATGTAGCCATCCTCGACCAAGGAATCTACAAGACCCACAACGACTTGGCTGCCAATATCTCGCCTTTGAGCTTTGATGCGCAGAGTGGTACCAGCCCTAGTGTTTTTATCTCAGGCAACAATCACGGTACTCACGTAGCAGGAACCGTTGGAGCCGTAAAAGACAACAATCTTCAGGTAGTTGGAGTAGCGCCACAATCGAAATTGATGTCAGTGAGCCACTCGTTAGGATTGGTTCCTAATGTCTCTGCACAGCTTGCTTCTGGAATCAACTGGGCTGTAGCCAACGGAGCTGATGTTATCAATAACTCTTGGGGCGACCAAGGAGGAGCTTATTATGCACAGCTGTATAGTGCGGCTCTAGAAAGTGCGATCCTTAATGCGCTGGCAAACGGAAGAGGAGGCAAAGGAACTGTAGTTGTTTTTGCCGCAGGAAACTTTGGAAGCGGCGGTCCGGTAATGGACTACCCAGGTACTTTTACAGATAATATCTTGACCGTAGGATCGATTACCTCTACAGGAGCGCGTTCTAGCTTTTCGGGCTACGGAACCAAGCTTGACGTAGTAGCGCCTGGAAGCAATATTCTTTCTACCATCCCAACCAACAGTACAGGATCTATGAACGGTACGTCTATGGCAAGTCCGCACGTAACGGGACTGGTAGCCTTGATTCTTTCTGTGAATCCATGTCTTACTGGGCAACAAGTACGAGATATCATTGAAGGCACTTCTCAAAAAATTCCAGGCTTTAGCTATTCTACCACAGCCGGAAGAACCAACGGAACATGGAACAACCAAGCAGGTTATGGACTTATAGATGCTTATGCCGCTGTATTGCGTGCACAACAAATGTACTCGCCAACCGTAGACCTCTATGTGAAAGACACTCCTGCAGATCTAGGAATCGAGCCGAATACTATTTCGCCATACATGTGGGCCAGTGAAGACATCTGGGTACGAAACTATAATGACAGTGGTCTGGTGCACCAAAATCCAGATTACAGCCCTACGAATCCTAACTACGTACGCGTACGCGTAAGAAACAAAAGCTGCGTTGCTTCTTTAGGAAACGAAAAGCTGAAACTTTATTGGGCTAAAGCCGGTACTTCATTGAATTGGCCGATGAGCTGGAACGGAACCTACTATGTAGGCGGCGTGCTCATGGGCAAACAAATAGGAGCATTAGCAGGAATTACGATTCCGGTACTCCAGCCGGGACAAGAAGTTATCCTGACGTTTGCATGGAACGTTCCAAATCCTGCCGATTACGCGCCCATCAATCCAGAGCCGTGGCATTTCTGTCTGCTGACCCGAATTGAAGCCGCCAGCGATTCGATGACATTCCCAGAAACAGCAGACCTTAATCTCAATGTCAAGAACAACAACAATATTGCGTGGAAAAACGTTACGGTTGTCGATGTACTTGCTAACGGAAGCGTCGGAGGCGTTGTTGGAGTAGGAAACCCTGTGAAAGTTGCTAAGAAATACTTCCTAGAATTTGTAGCCGAAGACATCCCAGACGTAAGGCCGATTTTTGAACAAGCCCAAATAACAGTCAAAATGGACGAACGACTGTACCGAGCCTGGGAACGAGGAGGAGCTGTAGGTCGAGGATTAGTGGAAGGAAGAGACAGGATGTCAAGAATTGTCAGGGCAAACAATGCTACCCTGAACAATATCGTCTTTGAGCCTAACGAATTAGGAACGCTCAACCTGACGTTTGCTTTCTTAAATGATGATATGACTCCGCAGCAGTTTGTCTACAATATTGTGCAGCGAGATGCCGAAACAGGCGATGTTGTAGGAGGCGAAACCTATCTAGTCAACAAAGGCGAAACCCGCGGCAGAAGACTTGTTGCCGATGCTGGTAACGATAAAAAAGCGGATAGAGACGAAGTCATTACATTAAGCGCAGCACAGCTGAACGAAGCCGTAGTCTATAACTGGTACGATACCGAAGGCAACATGATCTACCAAGGAAAAGACTTTACAGTATCTGTTGAGATGGCTAAAAAATACAAGCTAGAAGTTGTAGCATTGGCAGACGGGCTTAAAGATTATGCCGAAGTTCAGGTAACGATGAATCCAAGCTCTTTAGGAGGTATCGCACCTAACCCTGCTAAAAATAATGTTACGGTATCCTATAAGCTTAATGATGCCGGCTCAGCCTACTTGACCATTATTGGAAGCTATGGTGCTAACAGAGCCTCGAACAACTACATCCTAGATGTGAAAAATTCAGAAATTAATATCGATGTCACGAATTACCCAAGCGGCCTGTATACGGTAGCCTTGGTATGCAATGGCAAGATAGTCGATACTAAGAAACTGATTAAGAAATAAAGAATTTTAAAACCCGTGCCCAGCACGGGTTTTTTTATTAAATTTATACCTATCATTTTAAAAATCAGGACTATGAAAATGTTTGCACTACTACTAACCGTTCTGCTTCAAGGCTGCAGCAGCGATGGCAACCAAGAGTCGCGCGTTATTGATGCGATGCTGATTGGAAAAGGCAATCTCTATGGCAATGGCGATGAAAATATCCCAAGACAGAATGTGGTCATCTACAACCAAACCGATTGGAACCTTCTGATGCAAAAGATGGATGCTCGAAATCCTGTCTCGAATAGTTTTTCAGAAACCAATATCGATTTTAACGCTTTCCAAATCATCGCTGTCTTTGATGAAATTAAAGGCAACGGAGGGCATACCATAGACATTACACAAGTTACAGAAAATGAAGCCACGATTGTTGTAACCCTACAGAATCTAAATACGGGCGGAGGAACATCGGTAATGACACAGCCTTTTCATATCGTCAAGATTCCAAAATCAAAAAAGCCCGTTGTTTTTAGATAATACGTTGCCATAAAAACATACCTTTGGCGGGATGAATAAATCACAATCAGCATATTACAAAAGCCTGCTGCTAAAAACACTACTGGCACTAACCCTGTTGCTTGGCGTTTCCTATGGTTCCGGTTCTGTAAATCTCGAAAAGCAACCGTTTCATTCCAAAACCTCTTTTTTAAAAAGCAACAGTACTAAGCAAAAAGCCATTTCTTATAAAAGAGCTCTTGAGCTCGGTACTTTCGATCTCAAGGTAAGCAAGCCCCTTTATTCGTTCCATTTCATTATCGCTCACAATACAGCAGCTAAAGTAAAAATGGGTCGAAAAACACAGACACTATTGTTCTTTCAAATCAAAGATGCAATTCTTTAGTCCGCAAGCCATTTCTAGAAATTCAGGAGAAGATACTCCTATTTCATAATTCGCTAGACCTCTCTAGGTCCAATCCTCTTTAAATTTTTTAATTGACAAAGCTGTTGCTGCTATTGCAATTGCTCAAAGACACGCGTAAATTATGAAAAGTTTCAAAAAAAAGCTGCGGCTTCTGGCCTATGCCATGCTGATTCTTTTGGCTTCTATGGCGGCAGGTATCGGCGGAGCTCCGCTTCCGAGGCAAGGCAGGAAAGAAGAACGTTATGATATAAAAATAGAAATGATAGATTCGAAAGAAGAAGAAACCGAATCCGAACAAATAGAAGTTAAAAAATAAAAAGCCTGCAGCACTTGTGCTGCAGGCTTTTAAGTTTGGGAGATCAGATTGCTTATTTTTTTGCCAGTTTGATAGCATTTAGCCTTCTTCCGTCAATTTCAGGAACCAGCATGTAGATACCTTGCTGCCATGCCCCAGTTTCGATGCTGATCGTTTGTCCGGCATCATTTGAAGCATAGCTTTTGTTGAAGACTTCTCTTCCGTCTATAGAAAAGATGCGCAATACGGTGCTCGTATTTCCGGCTTCGTTTAGCTTTAAAGTCAATGCCTCATTGAAGGGATTTCCTAAGACCGAAATTCTCTTTGTAAAAAGAAAATCTTGAGTATTCAGGTCAAATCCTGTAGTGAAAATAATCTGCCAAGCATTAAGGCTTCCGGTATCTTCTTCACCATTATCATACAAGGTCATCGTCCAGTCGCCATTGACAGCCACGCCATTCAAAAAGGTAGTCAGGTTGCACAGCGGAATATCTGTTGGATACGTTGAAGTCCCTCCGGTAGGAGCATAAGCGCCGGCTGGAATACTTTGTGCTGCGCCAGGCGTAACCACATTGATGGCTGTCGTATTGGCGGCGTTAAAGCTCAATACGTTTCCTGTAGCAAAATCAGAACTGTCACCACAGCTGGTATCGGTAGCGGCTCCAAGTCTTTTGATTAAGGCACACGATCCTCCGGCGGGAGTTCCGAGCTCGGCCACCACATCACCTAGCCACGTATGAACTAGATCGAGATTAATTGTAACCTTTGTAGGATCTGTAATTGTTGCCGTAATAGGAACATTAAGAGAGACTGAGACGCTTCCTGCGGAATTTCCTGAGCCGCAGCTAGTTCCTGTTCCATCCGGAATCGGCGTTACCGTGTTAAACGTGTACGTCTGCGCATTTGCAATACCGCAGAATAATAAAAACAATAAAGGTAGTTTTGTTTTCATAAATAGAATATTTAAAATTAATAATAAAACTCATACCGTGATAGTTCTCTAATTGGGGTGATTTTATATTATACAGAATTGTGGCTCTTCTGCAACTAAATATTTATTTTAAGAAATTACGATAAAGATAATGTAATTAATTTAAAATTAACAAATTACATGAATTAAATTCTGTTTATTTGTTATTTAGTGGTATTGTTTTCAATAAAGATGTCTAAAGATTAAATAAAAAATTATTTTTATAACAATTGTTATCATATTTCCCTAAATTTGATATCTTATAATTACATTCTACTCTTAATGCAAAATCCTTTAAATATTGCAATTGTAGGCTCCGGTCTGGTGGGTTCGCTGTTGGCAATATACCTTAAAAAAGCAGGCCATTCCGTTCATGTATATGATAGAAGTCCTGATATCAGAAAAATCCAATTTTCCGGACGTTCCATAAATCTTGCAATGTCGCATCGAGGCTGGAAAGCATTAGACGGTGTCGGGGTTGGGGATGCGGTCCGGGCCATTTCAATCCCTATGGACAAAAGAGCAATCCATTTAAAGGATAAGCTGAATTTTCAGCCCTACGGCAAAGAAGGCGAGAGCATCTATTCTATTTCTAGAGGAACCCTGAATCGAAAAATGATTGACTTGGCCGAAGAAGCGGGTGCCGTATTTTTCTTCGAAAAGAAAATTTGGGACGTCACGTTGGCAGATGCCACTTTGCATATTGGAGAGACAGAAAGAGGAGAGTGGGAGTCCGTAAAATATGATATGGTTTTTGGTTCCGACGGAGCTTTTTCTAGGGTTCGCCACAGAATGCAGCGCCAGAGCATGTTTGACTATTCGCAAGAATTTCTTCAGACAGGATATAAAGAACTTAATATTCCGTCAAATCCAGACGGAACGCACAGGCTTGATAAAAATTCCTTCCACATTTGGCCAAAAGGCGACTATATGCTTATTGCGCTTCCTAATCTTGACGGAAGTTTTACATGCACGCTGTTTATGCCTTTTGAAGGCGAAAATTCGTTTGCATCGCTCAAAGACAGAAAACAAGTGGAAGACTTTTTTGAAAAAAACCTTCCGGATACTATAGACGTAATTCCAAACCTGGCCGAAGATTTCTTTAAGAACCCGACCAGTACTTTAGTGACCATGAAATGCTTTCCGTGGACGTATAGTGATAAAGTAGCTTTAATCGGCGACGCTTGCCATGCTATCGTTCCGTTTTACGGACAAGGCATGAATGCTGGCTTTGAAGATATTACCGTATTGTATGAATTCATGGAAGAATTCGGCAACGATTGGGAGCGAATCTTTAAAGAATATGAAAAAAGCAGAAAGCCTAATACCGATGCCATAGCCGAACTGTCTTACAGGAATTTTATGGAAATGAGTTCCAAGACCGCTGATGAAAAATTCCTATTGCAGAAAAAAATAGAAAAATGGTTTTCAGAAAAGCATCCCGATAAATGGCTGCCGATGTACAGCCGCGTGACCTTTAGCTTAGATCCCTATTCACAAGCGTTAGAAGTAGGAGATTTCCAGAACCGTTTGATGGAAGAAGTCCTGAAAATGGACCATATCGAAGAGAAATGGAACAGCATCGAAGTAGAAGAAAAGATACTAGAATTGCTGGAAAAGAAATAAATATCGCTATAAAATAGAATTGGGATTAAAAGTTATGATAACCTTTAATCCCAATTTTTTTATATCCTATTTCGACTAGTTTTCTACTTTTTTGGTCACAGGCTTTATCAAGACACGAAGCGTAGAATCGTTGCTGAAATAACTGAAAGCCCAGTTTACGAAAATGGTCAGCTTGTTCTTGACGCTCAAGATCAGCATCAGATGCACAAACATCCAAGTGAACCAAGCAAATCGCCCCTGGAAGCTGAAATTGGGCAGATCGACTACCGCTTTTCGTTTTCCTATAGTTGCCATAGAGCCTTTATCGTGATATTCGTATTCCTTTCGTGGTTTATTTTTGGTCTGAAGCTTAAAGTTCTTCGCCAAAACCTTTGCCTGTTCGTTGGCAACTGCAGCCAGCTGAGGATGCCCGTTTACATATTTAGGAGTAGTCATGTAAGCAATGTCTCCAATCGCAAAGACATCCTTTAAATGCTCTACTTCGTTAAATCGGTTGACGATGAGTCGGTTTCCTCTCGTAATAGATGCTTCCGGAATGCCTTCAATCTGGTTTCCGGTAACTCCGGCCGCCCAGATAACGTTTTTCGCCTCAATGCTCTCGCCGTTTTTTAGACTGACGGTTCTTCCGTTGTAATTTTCGACAACGGTACTTGTTTTTACGATAACGCCAAGATCTTCAAGGTATTTTCGAGAAGCTTTTTTTGAATCATCGCTCATCGCATTCAAGACATTAGGAGAGCCTTCTAGAAGATAGACGGTGAGTTTAGAGAAATCCTTGTCTGGATAATCTTTCGGAAGTATGTTCTTTTTCATTTCAGACAAAGCCCCGGCCAATTCTACTCCGGTAGGGCCGCCGCCGACAATCACGAAGTTGAGAATATACTGAAGCTCTTCCGGATTTTTTGTAACAACGGCATCTTCAAAAGTCTGGAGTATGCGGTTTCGCAACTGTATGGCCTCAGGTACAGACTTCATTGGGAAGGCACAATTTTCGAGATTCTTATTTCCGAAATAATTGGTCTTGCAGCCATAAGCCAAGACAAGGTAGTCATATGAAAAATCCCCGATGGAGGTTTTCAGGCACTTGTTTTCAGTCTCGACGCTCAAGACGTCTGCGATTCGGATTTTTACATTTTTGGAACGCTGGAAAACTTTCCGAAGCGGAAAGGAAATACTTGCGGGTTCTAGTCTTGCCGTAGCCACTTGATACATGAGTGGCTGGAATTGATGGTAGTTATTTCTATCGATAAGGTATACTTCGTAGTCGGTATTTTCAAGGTCTTCGGCAAGGGTCAGTCCTGCAAATCCAGCACCTACGATTATGATTCTTTTTTTGGTTTCCATACGGGTTTCATTTGCACGTAAAGTTACCAAATAATAAGGGCTTACGCTTCTCTATTAACTTTTTCTAAAGAAAAAGCGGGCAGGCAAACAGACAGGTATTCGCAAGGCTCATCAAAAGGATTTGAATATTGCACTCTTGCGTTCTTTTCTATTTTAATCGATTGTCCAGCTTCTAAGATTACCGTTTCGCCTTCAATGATAAATTGCTTTTTGCCTTTTATAATATAGGTGTATTCGTCAAATTCTGGAACTTGGAAAGGCTCGCTCCATTTTGGCGGTGCTACCATGTGCGCGATGGATACTTCGGAGTTTCCATTGGTGGCGTTTCCAAAATGTTCTTCGATTAATTTTCCATCGTCTGTCGGAACGATAAAAGGTGCTTTTTGTAGGGTATATTTTTTCATTATTTTTTAAATATAAAATAGACAGCCAGTATCAGAAACATAAAACCGATAGCATGATTCCATCTGAAAGTTTCGTTTTTGAAAAAGAGCAGGGAGAAGATTACAAAAATAATAAGCGTGATGACTTCTTGGATGACTTTGAGCTGCATGAGCGAGAACGGACCGCCGTTTCCGTTAAATCCGATCTTGTTGGCCGGAACTTGGAAACAGTATTCAAAAAGAGCCAGTCCCCAGCTTATCAACACAATTGTTATCAGCCCTGCATTTTCGAACCATTTGAGTTCCTTGAACTTTAGATGTCCATACCATGCCAGCGTCATAAAGACATTTGATAAAATGAGCAGTCCGATCGTAATAAAGGCTTTCATCTTATTTTTTGAATATTTTCGTCAGTACTCCAAATACGCCTCGAATAAAAGTCGCGCTCGTAAACACCTTGATGATGCTTTTTGTAGTCTGGCTCATCGGCTCGCTCGCTTCCTTTTTTTCTTGTTTCTGTTCTTGCACTTTTTCTTCGGCTTCGGCAGCTTCTTTCTGGATGTCTTGAACTTTTTTGTTCAGCATTTCATAAGCGCTCTCACGGTCGATCACTTCGTTATATTTTCTTACCAGTTTAGAGCTGTTGTTGATTTCGCTGATTTCGTTGTCTGTCAACACGTCCATGCGGCTCATGGGTGCTCGCATCATGGTTGCGGCAAGAGGTGTTGGTATTCCCTTTTCGTTCAGGGCCGTAACCAAAGCTTCCCCAGTTCCGAGCGATGTTAGTACCTCGTCAGTTTTGTAGTATTCTGAAATTGGATAGTTTTCCGAAGTCATCTTGATGGCTTTTCTGTCATTAGCAGTAAAAGCTCTTAGCGCATGCTGGATTTTTAGTCCTAATTGTGCTAAGACAGAACTTGGCACATCCATAGGATTCTGGGTCACGAAATAAAGTCCGATTCCTTTAGAACGGATTAATTTCACAATGCTTTCGATCTGATCTAAAAGTGCTTTGCTGGCTTGATTAAAAATCAAGTGAGCTTCATCAATAAAAATAACCAATTCAGGCTGTCCAGAGTCGCCTTGTTCAGGCATAGTATTGTATATTTCAGCCAAAAGACTCAGCATAAAGGTGGAGAAAAGCTTCGGCTTATCCTGTATGTCCGTCAAGCGGATGATGTTCACGTAGCCTTTTCCGTTTTCATCAATCCGCATCAAGTCATTGATGTCGAACGACATTTCGCCAAAGAAAAGATCGGCGCCTTGCTGTTCTAATTCGATAATTTTTCTGAGTATGGTTCCTGTGGTTGAGGTAGAAATTTTTCCGTAGTGTTCTTCGATTTCGGCTTTTCCTTCTTCAGTAATATAATTGATGACCTTTTTGATGTCTTTCAAGTCAAGCAAGGGCATCTGGTTATCGTCGCAATATTTAAAAATCACGGCTACGACACCTGCCTGGGTATCGTTCAAGTCTAAAATCCTAGAGAAAAGCACAGGACCGAATTCAGAAACCGTAGCGCGAAGGCGGACGCCATTCTGTTTGGATAATGTCAACAATTCTACTGGAAATCCAGAAACTTGGTAAGGTATGTTTATTTTAGCGTGGCGTTCTGTTATAAAAGACTGCTCGATACCTGGTTTAGAGATACCGCTGAAATCACCTTTGATGTCCATCATCAATACCGGTATGCCTAGAAGCGACAGTTGTTCTGAAAGTACCTGAATGGTTTTTGTCTTTCCGGTTCCTGTAGCACCGGCAATCAAGCCGTGGCGGTTTAAGGTTTTTAAAGGGATTTTTATATGGGCATCTGGCAGCGCTTCTCCATTGAGCATTGCGCCTCCGAGTATAATGCTTTCGCCTTTTGTAGCATATCCTGTGTTAATATGACTGATGAAATCTTCTTTTGAAGCCATGAGCAAAAAAATGTTTATGGTGAGTAAAAATGAACGAATGTTACAAATTTAGGATTGTTTTTAATTATTGCCACAAATTAAGCCTTAAATAATTAGGATATAGCTTTAATATCATTGAGTGTAATAAAATTATCATTATTGAGTTATAATTCAGCGCAATAAATCTAGGTTTGTTAAGTATAAAACTTAGGCGTTTTTGGTGATAAAAGCAGATAAGTAGTTTTAAACCAGTGCTCTATCCTTATTTTTCAAACAAATTATTTTAAATTTCTTATTATTTATTCGTTAAGATTGTAATAATATATAGTTAAGACGGAATAAAAAACTGCATTTTATTTTTTTTTATCCACTAAAAATATAAATTTGTCGTTCTTATAAAATAATCAGGTAAATAATTTTATCTATTACCAAAATTAAATTCTAAAAATTAAAAAACTAAAATTAAAAAAAATGGCACAGGCATCAAACGCAAAGGTTCAAAACAACGCAGGCAGCAAAAGCTCTAACGTATTTGCAGGATTGACTATCGTAATTTGTATTCTTATCGGATATTTGGTATGGGAATTTGTAATGGGTTCTCCTTCAAACTTCCAAAATAGTAACCCAGATGGACAGCCTTTACAAGGTAACTACCTAGGGATGGTATACAAAGGAGGTTTTATCGTTCCTGTATTGATGGGATTACTATTGATGACAATCGTATTCTCATTCGAAAGATTTTTTGTTATCACTAAAGCGGCTGGAAAAGGAGATGTTGAAAAATTCGTAAAAAGCGTTCAAGGTCAAATCGCAGCTGGAGATATCCAAGGTGCATTAGATGCTTGTGACAAACAACAAGGTTCTGTTGCAAACGTTGTAAAAGCAGGTTTGATTAAATATCAAGAAGTAAAAAGAGAGAACTTTGATACTGAAAAAGCATCAGAAGTAATCCAAAAAGAAATAGAGCAGGCTACTTCATTAGAAATGCCAATGCTTGAGAAAAACTTGACTATCCTTTCTACATTGGTATCTTTGGGTACATTATTAGGATTGATGGGAACTGTATCGGGGATGATTAAAGCGTTCGCTGGATTGGCAACCTCTGGAACTCCAGACCAAGCTGAATTGGCAAATGGTATCTCTGAAGCACTTATCAATACATTGACAGGTATTACGACTTCAGCTCTTGCAGTTGTTGTTTACAACTACTTTACCTCTAAAATTGATACATTGACTTACTTTATCGATGAGGCTGGTTTTACAATCACTCAAGCTTACAGAAGAGCTACAAACCGTGACTAATTAAAATAAGTTTCATAATATATTAAAGCACGAGAAGGAAGTTTCTCCTTCTTGGCTTTGATTAAAAAATAAATAAACAATGGCTAAAATAAAATTGTCAAAGAAAAGTTCAAGAATTGACATGACTGCGATGTGTGACATGGCATTCCTTCTTCTGTCCTTTTTCATTATGACAGCTACAGCAAAAGTCCCAGAAGCTTTGCCAGTAGATACTCCAGCCTCAACGGTTCAGACTAAATTGCCAGAAGAAAACCTTGCTACCTTGACTATCGGTAAAGAGAAAGTTTTCTTTGGTGTGACAGGAAGAGAAGTGAGATCGGAGACTCTAGGAAGAATGGGAGAGAAATACGGTGTTAAATTCTCAGAAGCAGACAAAAAGAAATTTGCACTTCTTGATGGTTTTGGAGTTGATATCAGACAAATGAAGCAGTTGATTGATATGAAAAATGAGGATAGGATGAGAGAAGGAACTCAACCAGGAGTGCCTTATGATTCTATCAACAATCAGCTAGCTGACTGGGTAAAGATTTCAAGAGAAGTAACTAAAGATTTAGATGGTAAAGATTTAGATATCGCTATTAAAGGTGATGCTAAGGAAGAATATCCGACGGTAAAAAAAGTTTTAGACATTTTGCAAAAACAAAATAAGAATAACTTTTTCTTGGTTACTGGTCTAAGAAGTGATGATTTTTAATAAAATAATATATTCGTAAGAAATGGCAGAATTAAATACGGGCGACGGCGGTGGTAAAAAAGGCGGTGGCAAAGTAAGAAGTAAAAAATCAAATCCTTCGGTTGACTTAACGGCCATGGTGGATTTGGCATTCTTATTGATTACCTTCTTTATATTAACGACTACGTTGTCAAAGCCTCAATCGATGAATTTGGCTATGCCGGATGAACCTAAAATTGATGATCCAGTTCCACCAGAAACTCCAGCTTGGAGAACTTTAACTTTGGTGTTAGGATCTGGAGATAAATTGGTTTGGTATAGTGGAAGAACAGACGGACCACCTCTTGACGGACCTGTTGTATCTGGATACGGAAAAACAGGTGTTAGAGATTTGATCTTGAACAAAAAAGCTGGCGTTGATGCAAAAAATAAAGCAGATGGCGCAGATCTTGAAAAAAGTGGTATTACCATTATCATAAAACCAAGTAAAAAATCAAATTATAAAAATTTGGTTGATATTCTTGACGAGATGGCAATCACTAAGGTGAAAAAATATGCGATTGTTGACATAACAGATGCAGACATTAAGTTTTTGGAAGACAATAAAATTTATTAGTCTGATTCATTAATCTATTAAAAAATTAAAATATGTCAAATTCAAAATTAGACTTATTCGAACAAAGCTGGATTGAGAATGTCTTTGAAGGCAGAAATAAAAGCTATGGAGCGTATGAGTTACGTACAAATAGCGGAAAGAGAACCTTAAAAGCATTGCTTATTGGAGGTCTTATCTTCTTGTTTTTGGTATGCATTCCAATTATTTCTAAATTTATCTCTGACAATATTGCTAAAAAAGACGAAGTTTTAGACGAACAAGTAGTTTTAGTAAATATTCAAGAGCCTGTAAAAAAAGAAGAGATTATTGTTGAGCCGGTTGTTCAAAAACAGACTCAAAGTAACGTAGATATTCAAAAATATGTACCGCCAGTTGTTGTAGACAAGCAGGTCGTAAAAGAAGAAGTTGCTGTTGTTGATGAACTTAAAAAAACAGGTTCAGAAACAGTTAAAGCAAAAGAAGGTGGAGAAGTAGTTCTTGATGGTACAGCAAGCGAAATCAAAGTAGACGCTGAAGTTATTGAGGAAGATCCAAACAAAATTTATACATCTGTACAAGTTTTGCCAGAGTTTCCTGGAGGTATCGCAGGTTTCTATGCTTACGTAAAAAAGAACTATAGAGTTCCTGAAGTAGATGACGATGTTAGCGGTAACGTAATCGTAAACTTCGTTGTTGAAAAAGATGGAAGTCTTACCGATATTAAAGTTGTAAGAGACTTAGGCTACGGAACAGGTAAAGAAGCAATCAGAATGTTGAAATCAGCTCCAAAATGGAAGCCTGGTATCCAAAATGGTAAAGCAGTACGTGTTTCCTATAACCTTCCGATTAAGTTAGTGATTAAATCTAACTAATGAACGTCAGTAGGAATATGGCCAATAAAGATCAGAAATCGCTCATTGAGCGATTTCTTCTCATTTTAGGAATCCTGTTTTTTTTGATGTATTTCGTTTTAGGCATCGCCATTATTTTTTGGCAAAACATGCCTATTGATATGCCTCAATCTTATAGAGTAGCCTTCGGACTGCTGCTGATCGTATACTCTTTTTTTAGATTCGTACGCTTCTTCAGGAAGAACCAATAATAAAAATGAATTTCTAATTAATTCTGATATGCCAAAATATCTAAGATTCCTATTCTTTTCTTTCGCATTTATAATCGCGATTTTTTTTATTGATTCTTGTGCAGATAAGAAAGCAAAAGGAAACGATACAGTAACTTTCTATGTCGATGAAACTGTCATGCCAATAATGGAAGACCAAGTTTCAGTTTTTCATAGCCAAAGACCCGAAAAGGTAAACTTGGTATCGACTACAGAAGGAGCTATTTTAGATCTTTTGAAGAAAGACTCTACACAATTGGTGGTCATGTCTAGAACATTGACAAAAGGCGAAGAAAGAATTTTTGCTGATAAAGGCATAACACCTAGAATAACACAAATTGCAATTGATGGCATTGCCCTGATTGCAAACAAAAAAGCAAAAGACTCAGTAATTGATTTACAAGACGTAATCGATTTTATGAATGGCAAGCCCGTCGCTTCCATCAAAGGATTGGTATTTGACAATGCAAATTCTAGTACTATTGATGTCTTGAGCAAAAAAGCATCCGTAGCAAAAGTAGACAACAAAAATATTTTTGCTTTAAAATCAAACAATGACGTTATCAAATACATAAGCGAGAATGACGGATATATTGGCGTGATTGGGGTCAATTGGATAACACAGCCCATGCCAGATATGTTGAATTCTACAACCAACGTCAAGGTTTTGGCAGTCAAAAATGTTAAAAGTGAGCCCAACTCTTCGGAGTATTATAAGCCTAGTCAGTCCAATCTGGCAGAGGGATTATATCCCTTATCACGCAAGATTTATATGTTAAATTATGAAGGTGCCGTAGGTTTGGGTATGGGTTTTGCAACTTTTGTTGCAGGAGACGTGGGACAGAGGATAGTTTTGAAATCTGGACTAGCTCCGGTTAGACTAGCTTTACGAGAAGTTAAAGTTAGAAAAGATGTGGAAAATAAATAAAAATTATAAAGAACAGAGAAATGAAAAAAATTAAGTTTATCAGTTTGTCGCTATTCTTTTTTGGAACTGCAGCTTTTGCTCAGGATTTAGACCAAGCCAAAAAAGCAATTGATGCTGAACAATATCAAAAAGCCAAAACAATCCTGAAATCATTAATCGCTTCTAGCCCTGATAAAGGAAAGAATTATTTTCATTTAGGAGAAGTATATCTTGCGTTAGATAATGCTGACTCTGCGAAAATTTATTTTGACAAGGGTATTGTTGCTAAAGATAATGGCAATTTTAACTATATAGGACTTGGAGAAATCAGTCTTGATAAAGGCAATGCTGCTGAAGCTGATGCCAATTTCAATAAAGCGACTGCAAACCTAAAAAAGAAAGATGCTGAAGAGTTTTTATATATTGGTAAAGCCTATATCAACTCTGAAAATCACGATTATAAAAAAGCAATAACTTCATTGAAAAAAGCGATTGCTGTGGATTCAAAATATGCTCAAGCTTTCTTGAGTTTAGGAGATGCTCAGTTTGGTGATGCTGACGTAAACAGTGCTTACAGCTCTTACAGAACTGCTTATGATTTAGACAATTCATTAGTACGTGCAAAAATGCAATTGGGTGTTATTACTAAAAATGCAAAAGCATTCCCAGAGGCGATTACTGCTTTTAATGAAGTAATAAAATTAAATGCAAATTACGGCCCTGTGTATCGTGAATTAGCTGAGACGTATTATTTCTGGAGTACTAGTGATACATCTAAGCGTGAAGAATACATCAAAAAAGCATTAGAGTATTATGAAAAATACATGAGCTTGACTGATTATTCTCTTGACTCAAGAATGCGTCATGCAGATTTCTTGATTTTGGCAAAAGATTATCAAGCATTGCAAAAAGAAGCACAAGCGATGCAACAATTGGATAAAGTAAATCCTAGAATCTACAGATATTTAGGATATGCTGCATACGAAAACAAAAACTATGATGAAAGTATCAAAGCTTTAAACGATTTCATTGCAAAGGCGGATCCGAAAAGAGTAAGCGGTAGAGATTATCTTTTCTTGGCAAAAGCTAAATTAGGAAAAGCAATTACTGCCGAAGGAACTATAGCTGACAAAGCACAATTCGATAGCGCAATGATAGATTTGGCTAAAGCTACAGAAATTGATCCTGCGATTGGAGCTGAATTCAGTGACTTAGGGGTATCATTATACAAGCAAAAATTATATCTAGAATCTGTTAAAGTATTTGAGCCTGCTACAAAAGCACCAAATTCTAAAAATGCACTTCTTGATAATTTCTACCTTGGAAATGCAGTATTGTTCTATGTTGCAAATGACTTGAAAACAGATGCAGAAAGAAACAAACCTGAAGTACAAGAATTGCTTAAAAAAGCAGACACAGCCTACGGAAATGTAGTAGCTGGTTCTCCAACAACACAAGATGCTCACTTGAACAGAGCTAAAATCAACAGATTCATTGTTGGACAAGAAGCGAAAGATAGCGCCGTTGCTCACTACCAAAAATACATTGAAGTTGTGCATGCAAAAGGTGAAGCTGAATTAGCTAAAGAAAGCGTAAAAGCAGGATTGATCGGAGCTTACTCTTACATCGGTTCTCACTATGCTATCTCTGACAAAGCAAAAGCAAAAGAATATTTTGAAAAAGCTTTGGTTTTAGATCCAAACAGCCAATACATCAAAGAATCTCTTGATGTCTTGAAAAAATAATAGAATGATTTTATAAAACCGGCAGATTAATCTGCCGGTTTTTTTTATGCCTTCTTTTGGCTTAAGGTAGCTGAATCTTAAACTTTGCCTAAACCCTTGTTTCAAAAATCGGCAATCCAAAATCAAATCCCTATCTTTGCAGACTATTTTAAAGATGATGTTGAAGAAAGAATTACAGACCGCCGTTGAAAAAGGAGAAATGCTTCCCTTGATGGAAGAATTTTATACTATTCAAGGCGAAGGATATCATACAGGAACTGCCGCTTACTTTGTCCGTATTGGAGGCTGTGATGTTGGATGTCATTGGTGCGATGTCAAAGAAAGCTGGAATGCCGAAGTACATCCGCCAACAGCAATAGATGCAATTGTAGAGAATGCAAAGAAATATGCCGATACCGTCGTTGTGACAGGAGGAGAGCCATTGACATGGGATATGGGGCCGCTGACGCAAAAACTTAAAGAGAAAAATCTTAGGATCCATATAGAGACTTCCGGTGCTTATCCGCTATCCGGAGACTGGGACTGGATTACGCTTTCTCCAAAGAAAAACAAGCTTCCTACTCAGACTGTCTATGACAATGCAAGTGAGCTTAAAGTAATTATCTACAATAAGCATGACTTTATTTTTGCTGAAGAACAAGCAGAAAAAGTAAATAAAAATGCGATTCTTTTCCTGCAGCCAGAATGGAGCAAAAAAGAAGCGATGACGCCGCTGATTGTGGATTATGTGATGAACAATCCGAAATGGAGAGTTTCGTTGCAGACTCATAAATATTTAAATATTCCTTAAGCCATGAGCAATATCATAAAAAAGGCATGTATTCTTTTAATTTTGGTATTTTTATCATTTGATGATGCTCAGTCTCAAGAATTATTAATGGATACAGAAGATGTATATGGAGCCGAGATTTCAGCATATCCTGAGTTTCCGGGAGGAATGAAAGAGTTCTTTGATTTTTTCAATACCGAATTTAAAGCTCAGAATTCAAAAACAGAAAGTAAAAACCTAGTATCATTTAATGTAGAGCCAGATGGAAGCATAAAAAAAATTAAACTTTTACAGTTTTCAGATGCTGAAACTGCCGTAGAAATCATAAGGGTTATGAAAATGTCGCCAAAATGGAAACCAGCAATGAAGAATGGCAAGGCAGTTAGCGTTGAAATGAAAATTCCGATCGTATTTACATCCCGTCAATAAATCAAACCAACATAAAAACAATAAACCATGAAAAAATTAGTAGTAACATTTGCTTTTGTTTTAGCAACTCAAATTGGATTTGCACAAGATGCGGCTTTTAAAAGCGATGTAAAAAAAGTAATCGAGATGACTGGCGCTACAGCTCAAATTGATGTAGCAAAAAAGCAAATTCTCGGAATGATTCCTGAAGCAAAACAAGCAGCATTCCTAAAAGACTTTGAAGCAACGATGCCAGCTTATTTTGATAAGATTGCAGACGCCTACATGAAAGAATACACACATGCAGACGTCAAAGAGATGATAAAATTCTATGAGTCTCCAGTAGGTAAAAAAATTACGGCAAAAGCTGGAGTCTTGACAGAAAAAACAATGGAAGCAGCTCAGGCATGGGGTGTAGAATTGCAAGCTATCATGATGAAATACATGCAGTAATAATTTCTTCTTTAAAAAATCAAAACCCAAATCGTAAATTTGGGTTTTTTTATACCCTAAAAATTATGAAACAGCATTTTTTATTAGATTCCTCTATAACTTTTCTAAATCACGGTTCTTTCGGAGCTTGCCCAAAACCCATATTTGAAGAATATCAAAGATTTCAATCAGAGCTAGAAAACGAGCCCGTCCAGTTTATACAAAAAAAAGCAGGCGGCTATTTGAAAAAAGCAAAAGAAAAACTGTCCAAATACGTCGGATGCCAGCCAGAAGATTTCTTTTTTACGCCTAATCCGACAATTGGAATAAATACAATAATGAGAAGCCTGAACCTGCAGCCTGGTGATGAAATTCTTTCAACAAACCATGAATACGGCGCTATGGACAGAACATGGACTTTTTTCTGTCGAAAATCAGGAGCCAAATACGTCCGACAAGAAATCTCTTTGCCGATCATTTCAAAAGAGCAAATCTTAGAAGACTTTTGGAAAGGCTATAACGCAAATACAAAAGTGGTTTTTATCAATGAAATCTCTAGTGCAACAGCCTTAGTATTCCCTGTCAAGGAAATCTGCAAAAAAGCACAAGAACTCGGACTGATAACAATTGTTGATGGAGCTCATGTTCCTGGACATATCAATTTGAACATACAAGAAATGGATCCTGACTTTTATACTGGGACATTACACAAATGGATGCTTGCTCCAAAAGGGAGCTCGTTTTTATATGTAAAGAAAGAATTTCAAGACGATATCGATCCATTAGTTGTAAGTTGGGGTTATGATAATGAAATGATTAATGATACTCAATTTTTAGATTACCACGAGTATCAAGGGACAAGAGATATTTCTGCCTTTTTGTGTACGCCTAAAGTAATTGATTTTCTTGAAGACAATAATTGGAAAGAAGTGTCCGAAAAATGTAAAAATACGGTTCTAGAGAATTACCAACGTTTCTGCGATCTGCTACATACCCAGCCTTTGTGTCCAGTTTCAAAAGAATTTTTAGGACAGATGGCAAGCATTCCCGTCAAAACGAAGGAACCTTTACAACTAAAAGAGTTGCTTTTTGAGAAATATAAGATTGAAATACCTGTCATGCCTCTCAATGGCAATTTTTATATCCGATATTCTATAAATGCTTACAATTCCCAAGAAGATTTGGATAGGCTTTATGACGCTTTAAAAGAAATTATTGCTACAACTGACTTAATCCAGATTTAAAAACTAAAGAGTTAGCCTTGCCAAGTAATCATAATGGTCGCCTTCCAAGGCTAATTCACATTGTAAGCCATTAGCGAAAGCGGCGTTCTGCAAAGTGTTGTAGTCGACATAGAGCCAATCGAAAGGTTCTTCTTTTTCGTTTTTGTAGAATACAGTAAATGTAATTTCCCCATAATAGTCTCTGTCGGTCGGAATCCATTTGCCGCCGTCCTCATCCTCGTCAAACATATAGATGATATCCGATGAATCAATGAGTATTTGTCCGTTTGGAGAAAGCAATGATTTCAGCTGACGCAAGAAGTCAGAAATATTTTGCAATTTCCCACATATTCCTGTGCCATTCATCAAAAGCAAAATAGTGTCAAATTTGTTGCCAGGATCGTTCGAATCCATCTTCATTACATCTTGAATCGTTGCATTTTCCAATCCTCTCAAACGACACGCTTCAATCGCATTTGCAGAAATATCAATAGGAAGAACTTCAAGTTTTTTGTCATTTCGAAGATACAGGCTATGGCTTCCAGCGCCACATCCCACATCCAGTACCTTTCCTTTGGCCATCTTCATAGCTTGCTTTTCAATTTTTGGCATGGCTGAAAAGTCCCGAAACAAATAAGCAACGCTCATTTCGTCGGCTTCAGATATAGAAGTTTCAGTAATCAGATTTTCCGGAGCATTATTGGTCTGGTAATCTAATATGGCTTTTCCAAAAAGGTCTTTCATCGATTTAAGGTTTATGTTTAAAGATAAAGCAGAAAGTGTAACTTTGTCCGCAAATAAATTACGTTGGAACAAATAATCAAAAATCTTCCTAAGCAGGCCAAAGATAAGCATAACGAAAACAAGAAGTATTTCGATAAGCTTAAAAAGAAGGCGCCCAAGAATATCGATTATGTAATGCAGGAATTGCACGATAGGGAATTCAAGAAAACGGATTGCCTAAAATGTGCTAATTGCTGCAAGACAACAGGGCCACTTTTTACGATTGCCGATATAGAAAGAATTTCAAAACATTTTCGCCAAAAGCCACAACAGTTCATTGACCAGTATTTGCGAATCGATGAAGATAATGATTATGTGCTGCAAAGTGTTCCGTGTACTTTTTTAGATTCGGAAAATTATTGCATGATTTATGATGTACGTCCAAAAGCTTGCCGGGAATTTCCGCATACCGACAGAAAGAAGTTTCAGCAGATTTCAAACCTGACATTGCAAAATGTTGCCATCTGTCCTGCGGCCTATAACATTGTTGAAGAAATGAAAAAAAGAATGCCACTATAAAATATCACTTTATGAAACACAAAAGAAACCTGTTTTATATCTTTTTTGCCTCAGTAGCAATTTCAATTTTGCTAGTTTTTGTCAACCAAGGAATAGTCGTAACAAGTCTTTTCGATAAGATAATGGAAGTCACGATAATGGTCGGATTGTTTTTTATCATTTTTGTTGTGATTTACTTTTTGCTATTTATAACCAAATCTGGCGCCAGCAAGATAACAAAGAAGCAAAAAAAAGACCTTACTAAATAAGGTCTCTTCTTTTATACAAAAATATAATCTTCGGGAAGTTCTATCGTTTCGCTAAATCGGCCGCCGATTGCATCAACTACATAATCAATTCCTTGTTTTATGTATTCCAATATTTTCTCGACCCATTCTTTTGCTTTGTGGAATAATTCGATGGCTTTGTCTACGTAATAATCAATCATTTCGAAAAATTCCTGCAGCTTGTCCATATAATCTAAAAGTAATTGCGATGTATTCATGGTGGTAAATTTTATAGGTTTAGCGTCGGCATGTTAAATAGCCACATCTAAAAATACACATTTTTAGGAATATCTCCATTAATAAATTTCATATTTTTTTCTTATTTTTCTGAAATCCTCTAATCCTTTTTCCCAGCTTTTTTTAATCTCAGTTTCCGTCATTCCGGTTTCAATCTGTTCTTGCAGTTTCTTTGTTCCAGCCAGTTTTGTAAAGAAAGGAATAAAGAATTTGGTTTTATCCGATGTTGTCGCATACGCTTTTAAAAGCCATTTCAATTCGATACCTTTTACTCTTGGAGCCTTAGAAAGATCTTCTCCATAACAAACCTTTCCGTTGTGCAATGGATCTTTCGACCCAAAATTAGGTTTTGGCGTAAAGCTGAAATTAGTTTTTGGCAAGAAAGGAGAACCATAGATTTGGAATTGTTGCTCCGTTCCTCTTCCCAAGCTGACATTTGTGCCTTCAAAAAAGCACAAGCTGGCGTAAAGATTTATCGCTTGATCGTTCGGAAGATTAGGAGAAGGCTTTACAGGAAGAGGGTAATTCATCTCTTTGTTGTAATTCAAGCACGGAATTACGGTCAAGTCACATTGGACGCCATTTTTCAGCCACTTTTCTCCGTTGATCATTTTTCCATATTCGCCGATTGTTAGTCCATGCAAGACAGGAATAGGATGCATTCCTATAAAGCTTGCATTTTCTTTTTCTAAGATTGGCCCGTCAATGGTATTTCCATTCGGATTCGGTCGGTCTAAAATCAAGAGCGGAATTTTATTTTCGGCACAAGCTTCCATTACATAATGTAGCGAAGAGATGTAAGTGTAGAATCGAGCGCCCACATCCTGCAAGTCAAAAATTAGGATATCAATACCGGCTAATTGTTCCGGTTTTGGTTTTTTGTTGTCTCCATAAAGAGAAATGATTGCAATTCCAGTTTTGGTATCTTTTCCATCTTTGACCAATTCACCTGCATCGGCAGTGCCTCGGAAACCATGCTCAGGAGCATAGATTTTTTGGAGGTTGATTTTCTTTTCTAGTAAGAAATCGACAAGATGTGTCTTGTTCGATAAAATTCCGGTTTGGTTGGTGACTACGCCTACTTTTTTGTCCTTTAGTATAGGAAGGTATTTTTCATAATTGTCTGCTCCAGTTTTTATTTCCGCAATTGTAGTTTGTCCAGGCTTGTTAGCCGTATCATGAGCTTTCGGTTTTTCCCTTTTTCCTTTTGCATCAAATGAATTTCCACAGGAAAGAATTGACAAAACCAAGAATAAAACTGTATTTTTGAAAACCGAATTTGATATCATAAAAATTTGAATTTAGAATATTTCATAGCCAAAAGACTGATTGCTGCTAAAAATCATAAAAGTAGTATATCTGCGCCAATTATAAAAATTGCCATTGCCGCTATTGCAATAGGAATGATTATGATGATTGTATCTGTAGCCACAGGAATTGGACTTCAGCAAAAGATACGAGAAAAGGTTGCGGCTTTTAATGGACATATTATTATAACCAATTATGATGACAACCAATCTGAAGTAAGCATCAATCCGATTTCTACCAATCAAGATTTCTACCCTAAATTTAAAAACGTTGAAGGAATCAGCCATATCCAAGCTGTAGCTACAAAGGCAGGAATCATCAGGACAGAAACTTCTTTCGAAGGAATCATATATAAAGGAGTAGGGAAAGATTACCAATGGAAGAATCTGGAAGAATACCTAATCCAAGGAAAACTTCCCGATGTTTCAAAAAAGCTCAATCCTGATGTTTTGATTTCAAAATACCTTGCGGATAGACTTGACCTAAAAGTTGGAGACAAGTTCAATACTTTCTTCATGAAAGAAAATAGCAACCAGTTGCCTAACCTTAGAGTTTTTGTCGTGGCAGGAATTTATAATTCCGGATTTCAAGAATTTGATGCTACCTATATAATAGGAGACATTCGCCACCTGCAACGAATCAATAAATGGAAACCAGATCAAGTTGGCGCTTTTGAAGTCTTTATTGATGATTTTGATAAGATCGAGCAGAAAGGACAAGAAGTGTATGACAATACCCAAAATAAGGAAGATGCTTCGAAGACTCTCGATACCCAAACGATTTCTGAAAAATACTATAATATATTTGAATGGCTGCAGCTGTTCGATTTCAATATAATAGTCATTCTTGTAATTATGGTTATCGTAGCAACAATTAATATGGTTGTTGCGTTGCTGGTCTTGATTCTGGAAAGGACACAGATGATCGGAATCCTTAAAGCAATTGGTGCGAGCAATTGGACAGTCCGTAAAATATTTTTGTATAATGCCTTCTATTTAATAATCCGCGGCCTGCTTTGGGGTAATGTTATCGGAATTGGTTTAATTGTTATCCAGCAGCAATTCGGTATTGTAAAGTTGAATCCAGACAGTTATTATGTAAACGTAGCGCCTGCATATTTGGACTGGCTTTATATTCTTCTATTAAATATAGGAACTCTTGTTATTTGTTTGGCGGTTCTTTTGATTCCTTCCTATATAGTAACAAAGATTTCTCCTGTAAAAGCCATGCGTTTCGACTAGTTTTATAAGTAGAAAGCATTTCTTGTAAAATGGTTCTTCAGATTTAAAGACAAATTTTGTCGAAAACCATACTTCAAATCAATTTTCCCGACGTTTTTCAGTCTCCTTCCGATGCTTCCTGCCTAATATTTCCATATTTTCCGCCACAGAAGCCGCAGGCCGTTCCGGCTTCTCCGGCCCTTTTTCAGGGAGCGCCCGCGCGGCTTCGCCGTTTCCTTCCTGCGGAGCCGAAAAAACTTCCGCTTCCATAAA